>NZ_JBTHHU010000003.1:143254-366217 GCF_059089585.1 Streptomyces sp. SX-6
GGGCAAGCCCCCGGGCCCCCGAAACCGCGCTTCGCGCGGTTGTCCTCAATCGCCGGACGGGCTGAAATTCAGCCCGTCCGGCGATTGAGGACGAGCGGCGGAGCCGCGACAAGGGGGTCTGGGGCGGAGCCCCAGGAGACGGGGAGAGGGCGGGACCGGGGCACCTACAGCTTCCGCAGCGACAACCGCTGGACCTTGTGGTCCGGGCCCTTGCGGAGGATCAGGTTGGAGCGGCCCCGCGTGGGGGCCACATTTTCGAGCAGGTTCGGCTTGTTGATCGTGCGCCAGTTTCGGCGTGCGAACGCCAGCGCTTCTTCTTCGGACACGTCCGTGTAGCGGCGGAAGAAGGAGTCCGGGTCCTTGAAGGCCGTCGCACGCAGCTTCTTGAAGCGCTCGTAGTACCAGCGCTCGATGTCATCGGCCCGCGCATCCACGTAGATGCTGAAGTCGAAGAAGTCCGCGAGCCCCACCCGCGTACGGCCGTCCTCGCCCGGCAGCGCCGGCTGGAGGACGTTGAGGCCCTCGATGATCAGGATGTCCGGGCGGTGCACGGTGAGCCGTTCGCCCGGCACGATGTCGTAGATCAAGTGGGAGTAGACGGGCGCGGACACCTCCTCCTTGCCCGCCTTCACGTCGGCGACGAAGCGCGTCAGGGCCCGCCGGTCGTAGGACTCGGGGAACCCCTTCCGGGACATCAGGCCGCGCCGGTGCAGCTCGGCGTTGGGCAGCAGGAAGCCGTCCGTCGTGACGAGCTCCACGCGAGGGTGCTCGGGCCAGCGGGCCAGCAGCGCCCGCAGCAGCCGGGCCGTGGTCGACTTGCCGACCGCGACGCTGCCCGCGACGCCTATGACGAAGGGCGTGCCGCGCTGCGTCCCCTTCTCGCCGAGGAAGGTGTTGAGCGCGCCCCGCAGCTGCCCGGTGGCGCCGACGTAGAGGTTCAGCAGCCGGGAGAGCGGCAGATAGACGTCCCGGACCTCGTCCAGGTCGATGACGTCGCCGAGCCCGCGCAGCCTCTCGACCTCCTCGGCGGTCAGCGGCAGCGGGGTGTTCTCGCGCAGGGCGCTCCACTCCGTGCGGGTGAGGTCCACGAAGGGGGACGAGTCGCCCGGGCGGCGTCGCTGCTGCGGCTGCTGCGGCTGCTCTCTGGTCGTCGGCACGCGCCCCATTGTGCGTGGGTGACGCATGGAGGTCACTGTGGGGTGTGGGGTTCGGGTGTTACCCGGGGTTTCAGGGGGTGGCGGGCGGGGGCACGTACGGGGGAATGCCGGGGTGAAGTTCTCGCGCGGAGCCTGTACCTACTCGCGGGTCAGGAATACGGTCCGAGCCCCGGCCCGGCCCGCACCATGCGAGGGACCCCGTGTTCGTACTCCTTCTCGTCCTCCGGCTCGCCCGGAAGTCCGTCCGGCGCCTCTTCCGCCGCCGCGGTGCGCGCGCGGTGCCCGTCGCGGACGAGGCGTTCGCCGACCGGGTGCGCGTCGAGCTCGGCGACGAGCTGCCGGACGAGGACCTGGGGCAGGATCTCGGCGACTGCCTCGACCAGTACCACCTGGGCAGCAAGCCGCGCTGCGAGGAGGTCGAGTACCTCGAGCTCGTCCAGGACGCGATCGACCGGATCGAGCGCGGGCACTGATGATCCACCCGTACGCTGCACTGCATGTGCGGAATCGTTGGGTACGTGGGAGGGCAGTCCGCCCTCGAAGTCGTGTTGGCGGGGCTGCGGCGGCTGGAGTACCGCGGCTATGACTCGGCCGGCGTAGCGGTGCTGGCCGACGGCGGGCTGGCGGCCGCCAAGAAGGCGGGCAAGCTCGCCAACCTCGAGAAGGAGCTCGCGAGCCGGCCGCTGCCGTCCGGCCAGACCGGTATCGGCCACACCCGCTGGGCCACCCACGGCGGCCCCACCGACGTCAACGCCCATCCGCACCTGGACAACGCGGGGCGCGTGGCCGTCGTCCACAACGGGATCATCGAGAACTTCGCCGCGCTGCGGGCCGAGCTCGCCGAGCGCGGCCACGACCTCGGCTCCGAGACCGACACCGAGGTCGTCTCGCACCTCCTCGCCGAGACCTTCTCCTCCTGCGGCGACCTGGCCGAGGCCATGCGCCAGGTCTGCCGCCGTCTCGAGGGCGCCTTCACCCTGGTCGCGGTGCACGCGGACGACCCGGACGTGGTCGTCGGCGCCCGCCGCAACTCCCCGCTCGTGGTGGGCGTCGGCGTGGGCGAGTCCTTCCTCGCCTCCGACGTCGCCGCCTTCATCGACCACACCCGCGAGGCCGTCGAGCTCGGCCAGGACCAGGTCGTCGAGCTGCGCCGGGACGGCGTGACCGTCACGGACTTCGACGGCGCCCCCGCGGAGGTACGGGCGTACCACGTGGACTGGGACGCCTCCGCCGCCGAGAAGGGCGGCTACGACTACTTCATGCTCAAGGAGATCGCCGAGCAGCCGAGGGCCGTGGCCGACACCCTGCTGGGCCGCATCGACGGCGCGGGCGACCTGTCGCTGGACGAGGTCCGCATCCCCGCGTCCGTGCTGCGGGAGGTCGACAAGGTGGTGATCGTGGCGTGCGGGACGGCGTACCACGCCGGGATGATCGCCAAGCTGGCGATCGAGCACTGGACCCGCATCCCGTGCGAGACGGAGCTCGCGAGCGAGTTCCGTTACCGCGATCCGATCCTGGATCCGCGCACGCTGGTGATCGCCATCTCGCAGTCCGGCGAGACCATGGACACGCTGATGGCGCTGCGGCACGCGCGCGAGCAGGGTGCGAAGGTGCTGGCCATCTGCAACACCAACGGCTCGACCATCCCGCGGGAGTCGGACGCCGTGCTCTACACCCACGCCGGGCCCGAGGTCGCGGTCGCCTCGACGAAGGCGTTCCTGACCCAGCTGGTGGCCTGCTACCTGGTGGCCCTCTACCTGGGCCAGGTGCGCGGCACCAAGTGGGGCGACGAGATCCGGTCCGTGATCCGCGAACTGTCCGAGATCGCCACGCAGGTCGACGAGGTCCTCGAGACCATGGAGCCGGTGCGCGAGCTCGCCCGTTCCCTGGCGGACAAGAACACGGTCCTCTTCCTCGGCCGCCACGTCGGCTATCCCGTCGCCCTGGAGGGCGCGCTCAAGCTCAAGGAGCTCGCCTATATGCACGCCGAGGGCTTCGCCGCCGGCGAGCTCAAGCACGGCCCGATCGCGTTGATCGACAAGGACCTGCCGGTCGTCGTGGTCGTCCCGTCGCCGCGCGGGCGGTCGGTGCTCCACGACAAGATCGTCTCCAATATCCAGGAGATCAGGGCCCGCGGTGCGCGCACGATCGTGATCGCGGAGCGCGGTGACGAGGCGGTGCGCCCGTACGCCGACCACCTGGTCGAGATCCCCGTGACCCCGGTGCTGCTGCAGCCGCTGGTCGCGACCGTCCCGCTCCAGGTCTTCGCCTGTGAGCTGGCGACGGCCCGGGGCAACGAGGTCGACCAGCCGCGCAACCTGGCGAAGTCGGTGACGGTCGAATGATCGTGGGCGTGGGCATCGACGTCGCCGAGATCGACCGCTTCGAGGCGGCGCTCAAGCGCACCCCGGGGATGGCCGAACGGCTCTTCCTGGAGCGGGAGTTGTACCTGCCGAGCGGTGAGCGCCGGGGCATCGCCTCGCTCGCGGCCCGCTTCGCGGCGAAGGAGGCCCTGGCCAAGGCGCTGGGCGCCCCGCCGGGCCTGCTGTGGACGGACGCCGAGGTGAGCACGCTGGACAGTGGCCAGCCCCAGCTCACGGTGACGGGCACGGTCGCCGCCCGGGCCGAGGCGCTGGGCGTACGGTCGTGGCACGTCTCGCTGAGCCATGACGCCGGTGTGGCCTCGGCGGTGGTGGTCGCCGAGGCGTGACGCCTATCAAGCGTCGAGGGATATCGCGTGCTTGGCGCGCTCGACCGATTCCTCGGACGCGGGGCCGCCGGGGTTCTCGGTGGCGAGCGCCTGGTTGAGTTCGGCGAACGGGCGCAGCCGCGCTTCGTACGCGGCGAGCGCCGCCTCGTGGTCGCCTCCGGCCCGGCCGAGGGCGTCCGCGAGGACGTACGCACCCACGAGCGCCATGCTCGTGCCCTGCCCCGACAGCGGCGAGCCGCAGTAGCCCGCGTCCCCGAGCAGGGTGACCCTGCCGTGCGACCAACGCTCCATGCGGGTCTGGGCCATGACGTCGAAGTGGAAGTCGGGTGCCTCCCGCAGGGCCTTGACGAGCGGCCCGGCCTGCCAGCCGAAGGCCTCGATGCGCTCGGCGATGAGCTGCCTGTGCTGCTCGGTGTCGCGGTGGTCGTACGCGAGCGGGCCCGACGCGAAGCCGAACGAGACCCTCAACTCGGTGTTGTCACGTGCCGTGTAGATGCCGTAGCCCGCGTCTGCCTCGTGGATCCACACCTGCCACTCGTCCAGCCCGAGGAAGTTGTCCGCGGTGAAGACCGCCAGCTGGATGCCCATGTGGTGGACGAACCGTTCCTCCGGCCCGAACGCCAGCCCGCGCACGGCCGAGTGCAGGCCGTCGGCGCCCACGACCAGGTCGAAGGTGCGGGGCGCGGCGTGTGTGAAGCGGACGTGTGCGCCGTGCTCGTCCTGCTCGATCCCGGTGATGCTGTCGCCGAAGAGGTACTCGACGTCGTCGCGGGTGTGCGTGTACAGCAGGTGTACGAGGTCCTCGCGCAGGATCTCCACGTCCTCGCTGTCGAGCCGGCCGCTGCTGAGCGCGTACTCGGTGCTGCGGCTGATCTCCTTGCCGTCGCGGTCGAGCATCGACATGCCCCGCATCCGGGTGCGCCGTGCGCGTACCTCCTCCAACAGCCCCATCCGCGCCATGACTTCGAGCGCGACGCCACGGATGTCGACCGCGTGCCCGCCGGGGCGCAGGGCGCGGGAGCGCTCGACCACGGTGGGCGCGAAGCCGCGCTCGTGCAACAGGCGGGCCAGGGCGGGGCCGGCGATGCCGGCGCCGGAGACGAGAACGGTCTTCCGCGCCATGGGGTCCATGGGGGGCTCCTTGTCTGTACGGTGTACGCGCTGTTCGAGCACTGAATGTACGGCGTACGGAACACCCCGCCAACTGCCCTTTCTTTGTTCCTGTACTAGGTCAGACGACCCCTGGACAGCGTTCGCCCTGCTGGCTAATGTCCTAGTACAGCCAGCGCGAGGAGACGACTGTGACCCCTCTCACCGATCCGCCCTACCTCCGGATCGCCGCGGACCTGCGGCGGCGCATCGCGGCCGGTGAACTCGCCGTCGGCGAACGGGTTCCCTCGACACGGCAGCTCGCCCGGGAGTGGCGCGTCGCCCTCGCCACGGCCGCGAAGGCCCTGACCGCGCTGCAACAGGAGGGGCTCGTCCGGGCCCGGCCGCGGGTGGGCAACGTGGTCGCCGAGCCGGAGCCGCCCCGGCGCCGGACGCCCGTCGCCGCGGCGCCCGAACGGGAGCTGACCCGGGAGCGCGTCGTACGGGCCGCGATCGAGATCGCCGACGCGGAAGGCCTCGCGGCCCTGTCCATGCGCGGTGTGGCGACCAGGCTCGGGGTCGCCACGATGTCCCCGTACCGCCATGTGAACGGCAAGGACGAGCTCGTCCTGCTCATGGCCGACACGGTGTACGGCGAGGTGTCGTACCCCACGGCGAACCCCCCGGCCGGCTGGCGCCCCCGCGTCGAACTGTGCCTGCGCACCCTTTGGTCTCTCTACCGCAGGCACCCGTGGCTGGCCCATGTCGGCTCGCTCACCCGGCCGTTGATGCTGCCGAACCTGATGGACCACGCCGAGTGGCTGCTGGACGCCTTCGACGAGGCGGGCCTCGACCCCATCACCGCGCTCACCCTGCACGCGCTGCTCTACTGTCACGTCCAGGGCATAGCGGTCCACCTGGAGCGCGAGACCCAGGCCGAGGCATCCACCGGCCTGACGGAGGACCAGTGGATGGACAAGCAGGCGGCGGCCTTCGAGGCGATGACGGTCTCGAAGCGGTATCCGGCGTTCGCGAAGGTCATGGCAGCCGTGGACGTGGTCGGCGGCTACGACATGCGCCTCGACGAGCTCTTCGAGTTCGGCCTGAGCCCGCTGCTGGACGGCATCGGGAACTTGATCGACCGGCATGCGGCCCGTGCGTGAAGATGCCCTCATGACAACACAGCACACGCACATCTCTGCCCCTGAGGGCGTCGCCCCCGGCAACGGCTACGCCCACGTGGTCTCCGGCACGGGCCGCATGGTGGCGATATCCGGCCAGGTCGCGCTCGACGAGCACGGCAACGTCGTCGGCGAGGGCGACCCGGCGGCGCAGGCCCGCCAGGTCTTCGAGAACCTGCGGCGCTGCCTCGCGGCGGCCGGTGCGGGCTTCGGCGACGTCATCAAGCTGACCTACTTCGTGACGGACGTCGCCCACCTGCCCGCGATCCGCGCGGCGCGCGACGAGCATGTCGACACGGAGCGCCCGCCCGCGAGCTCGGCGGTTCAGGTGTCGGCCCTCTTCCGGCCCGAACTGCTGCTGGAGGTCGAGGCGTTCGCGCTGGTCTAGGGCTCTGTGCGGTACGTGATGTGCTGAACGCCCTTGCCCTGCACGGGGCCGTTGAACGTGTTGTTCCGGAAGGTGACGTGGTCACCGGCTCCGTTCTCCCCGAGGATGTCCCGGAGGGCTTCCGCCGCCTCGGGATGTGCCGCCAGCAGCCGACGGAAGCGCGAACGCCACTCCGCTTCCACGTCGGCCGCGAAGTCGCCGTCCGGGGCGAGGAGTTCGGCCCGGGATTCCTCCAGCTCGCCGGCGACCTCTTCCGCCCGCTTGCCGAATGCCCCGGCGACCTTCTTGCTGATCCGCTTCCAGCCGTCGGTGACCAGTACGGACACCAGCGTGGTGGCCGCCGTCGCGGCGAGCGTCGTGAGTTCCGCGTCCATGATTCCTCGATTCCTCAGTCTCGTGTCGCCAAGTACCGCTGCATCTCCGCGTGCCGGAACTGGTAGACGGCCCCGACCCGTCGTAGCACTCCCCGCTTCTCGTGCGCGTCGGCGAGGAAGGCGATGATCCCGAACGGCACGCCGCGGCGTACGCGCAGATAGCCGCGGGTGATCAGGAACGGCAGCCAGGTGGACTCGTAGCACCAGATGAGGGCGCCCAGGCCGATCCCCGTCGTCAGCGCGCTGGTGAGTGCCCTGGAGATGATTTTCGCGAGCGTCATCTTCTCGCCCAGCGGTCCCGCGCCCAGCACGGTCACCGCCCCGACGACGAGCCCGGTGACGAGTACGACCACCGCAAGGGTCTTCAGGCCGACGCCGCGCTGCCGTTCGAGCAGAGTCCCCGCCTTGGTCTCCGCCTCCACATCGGCCTTCCGGCTGATGATCCCGGACCAGGCGAGGGATGAACACCCCGCTATCAGGCCGAAGGCGATCCCTATCCGGAGGCCTCGGACGGCTTCTGCCCCGACCCCTGCGGCCAGGGCCCGGGGCAGTGCTTTTCCAAGGCCCTCCCGGGTCACACGGATCCCGGCGATGGGGGCCAGCCGGCTGCGCAGGTCGTCTCCGGCCATCATGGCCCCGATACTGCCGCCGATCAGCGCTCCCAGAGCGAAGCCGGCGAGAAAGCCGAGCCACAGCGGAAAGTGGAAGACCAAGGCCACGAATACCGAGTTGACACCCATCACGGCTCCGGAAACGGCTCCCTGCGCCGTGCCGAGCAGGGCGCGAAGCGGCCTTTCCGGCATGGTGAGTTGCCACCAGACGATGTCGGAGCTGCCGCCGAAGTGGGTCTCCTGGTTCTGCGCGAGATAGACGAGGGCCTTCTCCGCCCGGACCCGGTTCCTCTCCTGGCCGCGATAGACGGCGGGGAGGAAGGCTTTGAAGAGTTGCCGGGTGATGTCGGGAGCGGTGAGGCCGCACAACTCGGCCGGGTCGGGAGGTGTTCCCCGGCCGTTGTAGATGGTGTGGGCGAGGCTGACGGCCAGCGGGGTCCGCAGGGCGCGGTTCACGGGGGACTTCCTCTCCAGGGCGCCGAAGACCGGTGCCCAGCGGGCGGCACCGGCCTCGCCGCCGGCGCCGCGCCGCAGGTAGTCCCGTACGTCCTGGGTCCTCAGCGGGCACAGCACGATGCCCGCGGCGCCGCGCAGTTTCACCGTGTGCCCCGGTGCCTGGTTGACGGCCTCGCGGTACTCCTCGGTGCGGCAGGAGAGCACGAGTTGCTCGTCCGCACGCAACGCGTCGTTGATCCCCTTGAGGGCGTGCTTCCGGGCGGGCCGGGGTATCTCGTCGAGCCCGTCGAGCACCGGGAGGATCCTGTGCCGGTCGAGCAGCACGCGGACGCGCTCGGTGCGTTGGTCGTCCGTGGGGCCGCCGTCCCGGCGGAGGTCGAGGACGATGCGGGTGAGCAGCCAGCTGCGCAGGTCCTGGGCCCGGGGGTCCCAGGAGGAGACGGAGACCAGGACGGGGACCGGCCGGCCGGGGACGTGGCGGGCGACGAGGTCGAGGACGAGACGGACGAGCAGCATGCTCTTGCCCGTCCCCGGCCTGCCGAGGACGACCAGGCGGCCGGTGGGTACGCGCTCGGTCAGTACCTCGGTGATCTGCCCTCCGGAGCCCGCGAGTTCGGCGGGCCCGGACGCCCACGCCGATCTGGGCGCCACGGGGCCGCCCGGGCGGTCGGCGGCGTCACGTTCCAGATAGGCCCATTCCTCGGTGAGCCGGGTGTCCGCCGTGACCCAGGAGACGGGCAGCGGCTGGGGGTCGTAGAGGCTGCGGATCTCCGCCTCGGCCTCCCACTGCCGCCGGACTTCGTCCGCCAGCCACTCGGCCGCGTCCTCCACAGGCGTTGCCGCGGTCTTGACGACATGGGTGGGATAGCTGATGTTCTGAGTGCCGCCGCCGGCCTGCACCGGTGCGTTGAACGTATTGCCGCGAAAGGCCGGCCCATCGGTCAATGTGCTTCTCCAAGGCGGGCGTTCGGTATGGAGGAGACGCATCGTACGGACGGCGGGTGTGTGCGGTCCGGTGATTGCAGATTTCGGGGGAGGGCCCGTGCACCCGGTCAAGGAGCGTGTCGCAGCGGTGTTCGGCCGCGGGCAGGGAAGCGGCTATCTGCTGACGCGGAACCTGGTGCTGACCGCCGGGCATCTGGCGGTCGACAGGGAGTTCTGTGACGTCGTCGTGCCCGGCGGGGTCGGCCGGGTGAGCTGCCGGGTGGTGTGGGCGCGGGAGGGCGCGGGCTGCGACGCGGCGCTGCTGGCCGCCGAGCGGAGCCTGATCCCGGAGGGGGTGGACCTCGAATCGGAGCCGGTCGTCTGGGGGTTCGCCACCGAGCTACGGGCCTGGCCCGGGGCCCAGGCCATCGGCTTCCCGCAGGTGCAGCGGGCGGACGACGGCGAACTCGACAGCGAGCACGTGGTGGGCACCTTCAAGCCCGGCAGCGGGCTGCTCACCGGGCGCAGCGCGCTGGACGTCGAGCACGGCGCCCCGGCGGCGCTCGCGGACGGCGGATCGCCCTGGGCCGGGATGTCCGGTGCCGCCGTCTTCGTGGACGACGCGCTCGTCGGGGTGGTGTGCGCCGATCCGTTCGGCTGGGGGCACGCACGGCTGACCGTCGTGCCGACGGTGGTGCTGCTCTCGGCGCCCGGGGCCAAGGACGCGTTCGGGCTGGTGAGTTACTGGCGCAGGACCCGCACGCTGGTACCGCCGGAGGAGAGCGAGGCCGAACGGTTCGAGCGGAAGCTGCGCGACTTCCTCGTCAAGAAGGCCGATGCGCTGACGATCGTCGGCCTCACCCTCGCCGATGCCGGGGCGGAGCGGTGGCCGCTCGACACGGCGTACCTGAGCCTCGAGCTGACCGGTGACGGCGGACCGGTGCCGCCCGAGCCGCAGCGTGCGGAGGAGGCGCTGTCGGGGCGGAGACGCGTCCTGCTGCGCGGTGTCGCGGGTTCGGGCAAGACCACGCTGCTTCAGTGGCTCGCCACCCTCACCGCCCGGGACGTACTGCCGCCGGAACTCGGCCACTTGCGGGGCTGCGTACCGCTGACCCTCTCTCTGCGGACGCTTGTCCGCGACGGCCGTCTCCCCGGCCCGGAGGAGTTCCTGCGCGCGGCCGCCCGTCCCCTCGAGAAGGCGCCCGACGGATGGGTCACCGATCGGCTCGACGAAGGGAGGGTGCTGCTGCTCGTCGACGGCGTCGACGAGGTTCCCGAGGCCGACCGGCGGCGCACCCTGGCCTGGCTCAAGGAGCTGCTGGCCGCCTTCCCGGAGGCGCGGTACGTGGTCACGACCCGGCCGTCCGCCGTGCGCGAGGGCTGGCTGGCGGATCTCGGCTTCGCCGAGCTGGAGTTGCTGCCGATGAGCCGGAGCGATGTGGGGGCGTTCATCGCCCGGTGGCACGAGGCCGCTGGGGCGGCTGATGAGCTGTGCGACGCGTTGACCCGCGCGGTCGTCGCCAAACCGGACCTCGGCCGGCTGGCCACCAACCCCCTGATGTGCGCCTTGATCTGCGCCCTCAACCGTGACCGGAACGGATACCTCCCCAACGGGCGCATGGAGCTGTACAACTCCGCGCTCGAGCTGATGCTCGTACGCCGGGACCGCGAGCGCGAGGTCCCGGTCCTGCTGGAGAAGACACAGCAGACAGCCCTGCTGCAGAAGATCGCCTACTGGCTGATCCGCAACGGCCGTTCGGAGATCGACTGGCACAAGGCGGTGGAGATCCTCGAGCGGGCACTCCCGGCCATGCCGGCCGTCGCCGCGCGCGGGAGCACGGAGGCGATCCTGGAGTCCCTGGTGCTGCGCAGTGGGCTGCTGCGCAAGCCGACCGACGACACGCTGGACTTCATCCACCGCACCTTCCAGGACTATCTCGGCGCACAGGCCGCCGTCGACGACTGGGACCTCGACCTGCTGGTCAACCACGCCCACGACGATCAGTGGGAGGACGTACTGCGCATGGCCGTCGGCCACGCCCCGCCGCGGGCCCGGGCGGAGTTGCTGGGCAAGCTGCTGGAGCGGGGTGACCGCGAGAAGCGCCACCGGTGGCGGCTGCACCTGCTGGCGGCGGCCTGCCTGGAGCACGCGACCGAGCTGGATCCGGCGGTGCGGGTCCGTGTCGAGGAGGCGGCGTTCGCGCTCGTACCGCCCGGCGACACGGAGTCCGCGAAGGCGCTGGCGGAGGTGGGGCCGGTCGTCCTCGACCTGCTGCCGGGGCCGGAGCGGCTCACGAACGAGCAGGCGCACGCGGTGGTCGTCGCGGCGACGACAGTCGCCGACGACCGGGCGATCCCACTGCTCGCCCAGTACGCGGAGCACCCGTCGCGGCTCGTACGGGCTCAACTGGCGTGGTCCTGGGACAGGTTCGATACAGAAGAGTACGCGGACGCGGTGATCGGCCGGCTCACGTACGACGACGGGCTCGCGTTCCTCGCGAAGTCCGGCGCGCATCTGGCGGAGCTCAAGCGGCTGGGCGGGCGGCCCGAGGTGTGGTGCCGGGGGCACCTGACCGGCGAGGAGCTGGCGCAGGTCGCCACGCCGGCCCTGAGGGACCTGTCCATCCAGGACCACGGCGGCGTCGTCGACCTGCGCGTCTTCGCGGCCTGCCCGCCGCTGCGCACGCTCCGGCTCAGGAACAGCGACAGCGTGGCGCACTTGGAATCGCTCAACGGCGAGGCCCTGGAGAAGCTCCGGCTGGAGCTGGCCAGGGAGCCGCACGGTCTGGCCGCGCTGGCCCTCATGTGGCGGCTGCGCTACCTGAGCCTGAAGTGGTCATGGACGGACCTGGCCGAACTGCCGGTGCTGCCACCGAGGTTGGAGGAGCTGGTGCTGGGCGGGGGGCCGTCCGTGCTGAAGATGCCGGTACTCCACGGCCACCCCGCGCTCCGGACGCTGACCTTCGACGCCTGGAAGGCCCAGCGCAACGAGCTGCCCCTGGCCACGCTGCCGCGGCTCACCACCCTTGAGGTGACGCGCGAGGACCTGCGCCTCCTGGAACTCGCGGAGCCCCTGCCCCGGGTCTCCCACTTGATCCTGCGCCGCCCGACCCGCCTCGCCGGGCTGACCTATCTGCCGGAGGTCTACCCGCACCTCGAACTGCTCTCGATCCACTCCCCGTCCCCGTCCTCCGAGCCGCTGGACCTGGCGCCGCTGCGGGCGATGGGCCGCCTGCTCATGGTCGAGATCGAGCACTCCGGCCCGGTCCTGGGCGCCGAACGCCTTCCGGCGGGTACGGAACTCGTCCACTACCAGCCGGGGCTGTGAATCTAGCCCGCCTTGATTTGAACATCTAGGGGGCTAGATTGCTGGAGTGTGACGCCTTCGATGAAGCGCCGGGTCCTGGAGCGCAAACTCCGGGCCGCTGGCTGCGCCAAGAAGACTCCCGACAAAGGCCCGCACAGCAAATGGGTCCGCCCGTGCGAGAAGCACATGGTTCCGATCCCTGGACATGCCCATGTCTCGCCGGGAGTCATCGATGATGCAATAGCGAAGCTCGAGTGCTTGCCGGAAGGGTGGACGAAATGACCCGCACGACATACGAGGCCGTCGCCAAGCGTTGGAAGCGCGGCTGGGAGCTTCATATCGAAGGCGTCGGTGTCACTCAGTCCGGGACGCTGCTCGACGCTGAGGCGATGGTGCGTGACTACGTTGCCCTGCTGCTCGATATTCCAGCCGACTCTTTCGGTGTCACCGTGACGCCGGAGATCGGGGCCGGGGTGGACGGCGAACTCGTCGAGCTCCGCGACGCCGATCAGAAAGCGCAGGCCGCGCAGGAGCGTGCGGCCGCGCAGCGGCGGAGAGTGGCGCAGAGCCTGGATGCGTTGGGGCTGTCAGGGCGCGAGATCGCCGCTGTACTCAAAGTGAGCCCGCAGCGGGTCTCTCAACTCCTCGGGAAGGGCAGGCCTGGCCGTTCGCGCTTCGGCGGGGTCGCTTCCTGACCACCAGGCAGTTCCGTACACCCGCACCTTCACCCCGCCACCACATCCCGCCACACCGCCCCCAGCTCCTCCGCCACCCCCATCGCCGTGATCGGCCCCGTGCCGAGGTGCCGGGCCGCGAGGCCGTGCAGGTACGCGCCGGCCGAGGCGGCGTCGCGGGCCGGGAGGCCTGAAGCGAGCAGTGCGCCCGCGAGGCCGCTGAGGACGTCGCCGCTGCCGGCGGTGGCGAGCCAGCTCGTGCCCGTGGGGTTGACGCGGACGGTGCGGCGGTGGCCGGAGGCGATCAGGGTGGTGGAGCCCTTGAGGAGGGCCGTGACGCCGTAGCGCTCGGCGAGGGAGCGGACGGAGGCGAGGCGGGCGGCCTCGACCTCGTCCCGGGCGAGGCCCAGCAGGGCGGCGGCCTCGCCGGCGTGGGGGGTGAGGACGGTCTCGGCGGTGCGGGCGCGTACGGCCTCGGGGGTGAGCAGGCGCAGTCCGTCCGCGTCGACGAGGACCGGGACGTCCGAGGCGAGGACGTCGTCGAGGGCCCGGCGGGCCTCGGGGCCGTCGCCCAGGCCGGGGCCGACGACCCAGGCCTGGACGCGCCCGGCCTTCTCCGGGGAGTCCGCGGTGACCAGGGCCTCCGGGAAGCGGGCGATCACGGCGTCGGCCGCCGGGCCCGCGTAGCGGACCGCGCCCGCGCCGCCGCGCAGGGCGCCCGCCACGGCCATCACGGCCGCGCCCGGGTAGCGGGCCGAACCGGCCGCGATGCCGACGACACCGCGCCGGTACTTGTCGCTCTCCGCCGACGGGCGGGGGAGGAGGGCGGCGACGTCGGCGTGCTGGAGGGCCTCCACGTCCGGCTCGCCGGGCAGCCGGAGCCCGATGTCCACCAGGCGCAGGGCGCCCGCGTGTTCGCGGGCGGGGTCGATGAGCAGGCCGGGCTTGTACGCGCCGAACGTCACCGTCGCGGTGGCGCGCACCGCGTCGCCGGGGACCTCGCCCGTGTCGGCGTCGACGCCGCTCGGCAGGTCGACGGCGACGACCAGGGCGCCCTCGGCGGCCCGTACCGCGGGCAGCGCCTCCGCCCGCAGGCCGCCCTTGCCGCCGATGCCGACGATGCCGTCCAGGACGAGGTCGGCGCGTTCGACGGCCCGTACGCCCCCGGCCGCGTCGGTCACCCGGCCCCCGGCGGCGCGCAGGGCGCGCAGCCCGGCGCCGTGCGCGCGCTCGGGGTGGAGCAGGACGGCGGTCACGCCCGCACCGCGGCGGGCGAGCCGGACACCGGCATAGAGCGCGTCGCCGCCGTTGTCGCCGCTGCCGACGAGCAGGGCGACCCGCGCGCCGTACACGCGGCCGAGCAGGTCCGCGCAGGCGGCGGCGAGGCCGGCCGCGGCGCGCTGCATCAGCGCGCCCTCGGGGAGTTCGGCCATGAGCGCACGCTCCGCGGCCCGTACGGTCTCGACGCTGTAGCCGGTTCTCATAGGGCCAGTCTCCCCACGGGCCAGTCCTGCCCGCACCCCTGTCCTCAGTGGCCTGAGACACTGGCTGGGATGAGTGAGACACCGATGCGCGCCCGTGCCCTGGTCGACCTGGCCGCCCTGCGGGCCAACGTACGTGCCCTGCGGGCCCGCGCCCCCAGGGCGCGGCTCATGGCCGTGGTGAAGGCCGACGGGTACGGGCACGGCGCGCTGCGCTGCGCCCGGGCCGCCCGGCAGGCCGGTGCGGAGTGGATCGGCACGGCCACCCCGCAGGAGGCGCTCGCGCTGCGCGCCGCGGGGGACACGGGCCGGGTGATGTGCTGGCTGTGGACGCCGGGCGGGCCGTGGCGGGAGGCCGTCGAGGCGGACATCGACGTCTCGGCCAGCGCGCTGTGGGCGCTGGAGGAAGTGACGGAAGCGGCCAGGGCCGCCGGGCGCACCGCCCGCGTCCAGCTGAAGATCGACACCGGGCTGGGCCGCAGCGGCTGCCAGCCCGCCGACTGGGAGCAGCTGCTCGCCGCCGCCCGGGAGGCGGAGGAGAACGGCACCGTGCGCGTCACCGGCATCTGGTCGCACTTCGCGTGCGCGGACGAGCCGGGACACCCCTCGATCCAGGCCCAGCTGACCGCGTTCCGCGAGGCGCTGGCGCAGGCGGAGCGGTACGGCATCCGGCCCGAGGTCCGGCACATCGCCAACTCCCCGGCGACCCTGACGCTGCCCGAGAGCCACTTCGACCTGGTGCGCACCGGCGTGGCCGTCTACGGCATATCCCCGAGCCCGGAGCTCGGCACCCCCGCCGAGCTCGGGCTGCGGCCCGTGATGACGCTGTCCGCCTCGCTGGCCTCGGTGAAGCGGGTGCCGGGCGGGCACGGCGTCTCGTACGGGCACCGCTACCACACGCCCGGCGAGACGACGCTCGCGCTCGTCCCCGTCGGCTACGCGGACGGCATCCCGCGCGCCGCCTCCGGCACCGGGCCGGTGCTGATCGGCGGCAAGTGGCGGACGGTCGCGGGCCGGGTCGCGATGGACCAGTTCGTCGTGGACCTGGGCGGCGACACGGCCGAGGCCGGCGACGAGGCGGTGCTTTTCGGCCCCGGCGACAACGGCGAACCGACCGCCGAGGACTGGGCAAGAGCGACCGGAACCATCGCCTACGAAGTGGTGACACGCATCACCGCGCGGGTACCTCGCGTCTACGTTGGTGAAGACCACGAAGAGGGCGAGGACACGGGGGAATGACATGACCGAGGGTGACAGCTCCGGCAGGGTCACGGGCACCGTCGGATGGGTGCGGGGCGCGGGCCTCGCGAGCGCCGCGGTGGGCGCCCTCATCACCGGTGCGGCGGCGGGCGTCGCCGTCGAACGGCTGACGGTGGGGCGCGGCATACGCCGCAAGGCACGGCTGGCACTGGACACCGCGGGCCCGTACGGCACCTTGCGCGGCACCCCGGGGACGGCGGTCGCGGAGGACGGGACCGAGCTGTACTACGAGATCGAAGAGGCCGATTCAAGCCAGCGCACAAGGCGCTTCGGGCGGCGTTCCGCACCACCTGTGACGGTTGTTTTCAGCCATGGCTACTGTCTGAACCAGGACGCCTTCCACTTCCAGCGCGACGCCCTGCGCGGCGTCGTGCGCACCGTCTTCTGGGACCAGCGCAGCCACGGCCGTTCCGAGCACGCCAGGAGCGGCCCCGTCTCCATCGACCAGCTGGGCCGCGACCTCAAGGCGGTCATCGACGCCGCCGCGCCCGAGGGCCCGCTGGTGCTGGTGGGGCACTCGATGGGCGGCATGACCCAGATGGCGCTGGCGGCGCAGTACCCCTGGCTGATCGCGGAGCGCGTCGTCGCCGCGGCCTTCATCGCCACCTCGTCCGGCCGGATGACCGAGGCCACCTTCGGCCTGCCGGCGGCGGGGATGAACGTGGTGCGGCGGGCGGTGCTGCCGGGTGCGTTCCGGCTGATGACCGACCGGACCGAGCTGATCGAGAAGGGGCGGCGGGTCACCGCCGACCTCCTCGCCGGGATCTACCGGCGCTATTCGTTCGGCTCCAAGGACGTGGACCCGGGGGTGGCGCGGTTCGCCGAGCGGCTGCTGGACGCGACGCCGGTCGACGTCGTCGCCGAGTTCGGCCCGGCCTTCTTCGAGCACGACAAGACCGAGGCGCTCAGTGCCTTCCGGGAGATGCCCGTGCTCGTCCTCGGCGCCGAGAAGGACCTGATCACACCGGCCTCCCACAGCGAGGCCATCGGCGCGGCCCTGCCGGACGCCGAGCTGCTGATCGTCCCCGGCGCGGGCCACCTGGTGCTGCTCGAACGGCCCGCCACGGTCGAGGACCGGCTGTTCACCCTGCTGTCCGCCGCCGGTGCGGGCGGGGCGCTCCAGGACCGGGCCGCCGGGGCGCAGGGCGGCGGCTGAGGCCCGTACCGCCCCGTACCATCGGGCGGTATGAACGCCCCTTCCTCCGCCTCCGCCTCCGCGTCCGACTCTGCCTCCGCTTCCGCCGAGCTGACTGTCAAGACGTCCGAGGACATGCGGGAACTGGGCCGCAGACTGGCGCCGCTGCTGTGCGCCGGTGACCTCGTGCTCCTGTCCGGCGAGCTCGGCGCGGGCAAGACGACGCTGACGCGCGGCCTGGGGGAGGGGCTCGGGGTCCGGGGCGCGGTGACCTCGCCGACGTTCGTGATAGCGCGCGTGCACCCGTCCCTCGGCTCCGGCCCCGCGCTGGTCCACGTCGACGCCTACCGGCTGTCGGGCGGGCTGGACGAGATGGAGGACCTGGACCTCGACGTCTCGCTGCCGGAGTCGGTGACCGTCGTGGAGTGGGGCGACGGCAAGGTCGAGGAGCTGTCGGAGGAGCGGCTCCGGGTCGTCATCGAGCGCGCGGTGGGCGCGGACGCTGCGGTTACGGCCGCCGAGGACGCGTCCGCGGACGACGTCCGCGTCGTGACCGTGACCGGCATGGGCCCGCGCTGGGCGGGCGTGGACCTGTCGCCTCTCGGTTAACCGACAGGATGTCGGGAAGATGTTGCGCGCGTACGTCCGGGCGTGGTCACATGGAGGACAGAGACACGGTTAGGTCTACCTAACCTTGCCCACCTGCCCCAGGAGGCACTCATGTCGGCACCAGAACCCGCTGCCGCCGTGGACCACCGCTCCGAGGAGCGGACCCCCTCGATGCGCGACCTCCTCGCGGCCTGCGCCGCCGCCGACGCGATCTCCACGCCGCCGCCCGCTCCGCGCGAGGCGGAGGACGACCGTTCTCCCGAGCCGGAAGACGAGCGCCGCGCGGCCTGAGCAGCGGCTGAGACAGGCACTCCGAATTAGCCCATCCGAGTGACCGCGTACTGACGTCCTACTACGGGACGACGATCACCTTCGTGCCGCTCACCGCGAAGACCCACATCGCCTGCCCGTCCGCGGGGGTCTCGCGGACCGCACCCGTCTTCTTCGTGGACGCCGGGTCCGGCATCGACCCGTCCACCGCCGCGCTGAAGCCGAAGACCACCCCGGCCGCGTCCCGGCCGAACCGCACCACGTGCTCGATCGGCACCCCGTCCGAACCAGTACCGGTCGCGCTGCGCGTGGTCACCGAGTACGTGCCGGTCGCCGGGTTCACCGAGCTCGGCGTGACCCCGAAGAACCGCGTGGCCTTGCCGTCCGCGCCGACCAGCCACACCCGCTTCCCGCTCAGCGAGTAGACGACCCGCTTCCCGCTCCCCGAGCCCTGCGGCAGCGCGGTCTTCGCCTTGGCCGCTTCCTGGGCCTTGTCCTTGTCCTTGTCCTGCCCCGAGGCGGGCGCGGAGGCAGCGGCCTTCGGCTTGGCGACGGGCTTGTCGGGTGCGGCAGATGCCTGGTAGGCGAGGAAACCGACTGCGGCCAGGGCTCCCGCGGTGAGCCCGGCCACAATGATCCCGGAGCTGCTGCGTGCCACGCTGCGCACCCTTTCGTCCTGCGTAAGTGCCGGTACGTGCCGGTACGGCCAAGCGGCGTACGGCTGTGCGGCTGACCGTAGCACCCGGACGCGCTCCTGCCGCGCTCCCCGAGATGCCCCCGCAGGCGGCGAACGCGCGCACCGGGCGCCCCATGCCGCGCCGTAGGCTTGTCACTGTGCTGCTGCTCGCTCTTGATACCGCAACCCCTGCCGTCACCGTCGCCCTGCACGACGGGGAATCCGTCGTCGCCGAGTCGCACCAGGTGGACGCACGGCGGCACGGCGAGCTGCTGCTGCCCGCCGTCGACCGGGTCCTCGCCGAAACGGGGCACAAGCTCGCCGAGGTGACCGGCATCGTCGTGGGCGTCGGCCCCGGCCCGTACACCGGCCTGCGCGTCGGCATCGTGACGGCCGCGACGTTCGCCGCCGCGCTGGACGTCCCCGTGCACGGCCTGTGCTCGCTCGACGGCCTCGCCTACGCCGCCGGCCAGGCCGGGCTCACCGGCGAGTTCGTGGTCGCCACGGACGCCCGCCGCAAGGAGGTCTACTGGGCCCGGTACGCGGATCCGCGAACCCGCGTCACCGAGCCCGCCGTCGACCGTCCCGCCGACCTCACCGAGCCGCTGGCCGGACTGACGGCCGTCGGCGCCGGCGCGGTCCTCTACGCCGACGCCTTCTCGGACGTACGGGCCGACATGCCCCAGCACCAGTCGGCGGGCGCCCTGGCCTCCCTCGCCGCCGAGAAGCTGCGCACGGGCGGCGAGTTCCTCCCCGACCGGCCGCTGTACCTGCGCCGCCCGGACGCCCAGGTGCCGGCCAACTACAAGGTGGTCACCCCGAAGTGAGCGCGGAAAGCGCGGAAAAGGTCCGCATCCGCGAGATGCGCTGGTGGGACATCCCGCCCGTGCTGGAGCTGGAGCGCGCGCTTTTCCCGGACGATGCCTGGTCCAAGGGCCTCTTCTGGTCCGAGCTCGCCCACGCCCGCGGCCCGAACGCCAACCGGCGCTACGTGGTGGCCGTGGACGACACCGACCGCGTCGTCGGCTACGCCGGGCTCGCCGCCATCGACGGCACCGGCGACGTCCAGACCATCGCCGTCGCCTTCGAGCACTGGAGCACGGGCCTCGGCTCCCGGCTCCTGGGCGAGCTGCTGTCCGCGGCGACCGCCTTCGAGTGCCGCGAGGTGCTGCTCGAGGTGCGCGTCGACAACACCCGCGCCCAACGCCTGTACGAGCGCTTCGGCTTCGAGCCCGTCGGCATCCGCCGCGGCTACTACCAGCCCGGCAATGTGGACGCGCTCGTCATGCGCCTGACCGACCCGACTTCTTCCGCAACGCAAGGAATGCCCCATGGCTCGCAAGGCTGACGAACCTCTCGTCCTCGGCATCGAGACGTCGTGCGACGAGACCGGCGTCGGCATCGTCCGCGGACACACGCTGCTCGCCGACGCGGTCGCCTCCAGCGTCGACGAGCACGCCCGCTTCGGCGGCGTCGTCCCCGAGGTCGCCTCCCGCGCCCACCTCGAGGCCATGGTCCCGACCATCCAGCGCGCCCTGAAGGACGCCGGCGTCGCCGCCTCCGACCTCGACGGCATCGCCGTCACCGCCGGCCCCGGCCTCGCGGGCGCCCTGCTCGTCGGCGTCTCGGCGGCGAAGGCCTACGCGTACGCCCTGGGCAAGCCGCTGTACGGCGTGAACCACCTCGCCTCGCACATCTGCGTCGACCAGCTCGAGCACGGCGCCCTGCCCGAGCCGACCATGGCCCTCCTGGTCTCCGGCGGCCACTCCTCCCTCCTCCTGGCCCCCGACATCACCTCCGACGTCCGCCCGCTGGGCTCGACCATCGACGACGCGGCGGGCGAGGCGTTCGACAAGATCGCCCGTGTCCTCAACCTCGGCTTCCCGGGCGGCCCGGTCATCGACCGCTACGCACGCGAGGGCGACCCCGACGCCATCCGCTTCCCCCGTGGCCTCACCGGTCCCCGTGACCCCCGCTACGACTTCTCCTTCTCCGGCCTCAAGACCGCCGTCGCCCGCTGGATCGAGGCCAAGCGCGCGGCGGGCGAGGACGTACCGGTCGCCGATGTCGCCGCCTCCTTCCAGGAGGCGGTCGTGGACGTCCTCACCCGCAAGGCCGTCCGCGCCTGCAAGGATCACGGCGTCGACCACCTGATGATCGGCGGCGGCGTCGCCGCCAACACCCGCCTGCGCGCGATGGCCCAGCGCCGCTGCGAGGACGCGGGCATAACCCTGCGCGTCCCGCGCCCGAAGCTCTGCACGGACAACGGCGCGATGGTCGCGGCGCTCGGTGCGGAGATGGTCGCCCGCGGACGGTCGGCGTCGTCGTGGGACCTGTCGGCGGACTCGTCGCTCCCGGTCACGCACACGCACGTGCCGGGCGAGGACCACGGCCACGGCCACTCCCATGACCACTCCCACGACCACTTCCACGAGCTGAGCAAGGACAACCTGTACTCGTGACGAACGGGGACGGGCAGGCCGGTGGGCCCGCCCGTCCCCGTTCCATCAGGGAAGCTTCGGCATGCCGGTCGGCTTGCCGCCCTCCAGGCTCTTGGCGAGGGTGTCCTCCTTGCCCGAGGCCCAGGCAACCGTCACGGACTTCCCGTCGAACTTCTTGATGGCGCCCTTGGTGTGCTCCGTGTCGGCACTGTCAAGGCACTTGAGTGACAGTGTCACCGGCTGGGCGCTGTAGTCCACGGTCCCCGAGCACGCGGTCTTCGCGGACACGGACGCCCGGTCGTCGTGCACGGCAAGGACGACCAGACTCTGGTCCGTCAGCTTGCCGGCCGCCCAACCGCCGTTGAGATCCCCGGACTTGATCCCGGAGCCACCCTTGTCCGCGGCGGGAGCGTCGCTCGCTGCCGTCGCGCCGTCCGCCTTCTTCCCGCCGTCGTCGCCGCTCTTGCCGCAACCGGTCATCAGCACAGCGGCGACCAGCGCCGCCCCCGTGAACTGTGCTGCTTTACGCACGTACTTCTCCTCTGCGATGGAAATTGGACATGACAACCTATCGCAGGGGAGACGTACACCGTGATCAGGTCACCTTGACGGTGACGACCGACGAGTAGGTCTTGCCGTGAGCCACTCTCAGCTGCTCGGTTCCCTTGTTGTTGAGCTTGACCTTGGTGCTGTACTTGCCGTGCTTGACGGTGGTACTGGCGTGCAGCCCGGTCCACTTGTTGCCCTTCTTGTGCTGGACCGTGAGCTTGCTGCCGTCCTTGATGTTCATGACCTTGCCGCTGAGCGTGACCGTTCCCTTGTGCTTGACGGTCTTCGCGCTCGCGGAGACGGTGATCGACTCCTTCTTGGGAGCGGGCTTCTTGTACGCCGCGGCGACAATCCCGTTGGCGTCCGAGGACGCCGCCGCGGCCACCGCCGTACCGGCGCCACCGGCCAGCAGCGCGGTGGCACATGCAGCTGCGATTGCCGCAGCACGCAGGCGGTGCGAATTCGGCAGGGCATTCACGGGGCTTCACCTCACAAATCGCCTTATGGGCGGGCTTATTGCCAGTGAACGCCTTGCGGGTGGCCGGGGTCAATGGGGGTTGCGGATGGTGCGCGTGCGATCACTGAGGAGATGCGTGGCGGCGATGGCGGGCCCGGCCCCCGATCCCAGGAGGCCTGTTGAAAAGCGAACCGGGTACCGGTTTCCTCACAAAAACGGCCGTCGGCCGCGAGGAAACCGGTACCCGATTGACGACTCCGAGCGGGTGCTGCGGGGCGCGATGTTGACCAATTCGCTTGTCTAGCAGATGTGTCCACGCTTTACGGCACGTTTGCGATGGATCGTTGTCGCCCCCTAACGTCCCGACCTGGCGGTCCTGCTGAGCGGGGCCGTCCGAAGGTCTGCCGCGGACATGAAAGGAATCGCATGACCCGTGACACCACCGACCGTTCCCTGATCCTCGTCGAGGAGTTCGAGGAGCTGGCGGGCTCGGCGCCCGAGAACGTGCGCCTGGAATTCATCAACGGAAAGATCGAGGTGAAGCCGACGCCGGACGGGGATCACGGGGAGATCGTCAGGTGGCTCCAGAAGCAGTGCATGCAGCACGTTCCCGATGCGTGGCTGTATCCGGAGCAAGGGCTGAAGGTCGAGCAGTATCGCAAAGGGAGGGCGCGTCCTGATGGCTCCCTCGCTCCCGAGCGGTACTGCGCCGGCAAGGGCGAGTGGGCCGAAGCCGACGGCGTGCTGATGGCGGTCGAGGTGACGTCGCACGACGCCGACACGAACCGGCGCGACCGCGTCGAGAAGCCCGCCGGTTACGCCGCGGTCGGCATCCCGGTCTACCTCCTGGTCGGCCGTGACCGCCACATGGTCACCGTCTACTCCGAGCCCAGGAACGGCGAGTACCTGAGCTCGGTGTCCCGGCCGTTCGGCGAGACGGTCACGCTTCCCGAGCCGGTCGGATTCGCCCTGGACACTGACGAGTTGAAGGACATCGCGAGCTGACGCGGGGCTTCGCCCCGACCGCTACCACTCCACCGAGCCCGCGACCTGCCGGGTCGTGACGTTGAAGCGGTTGAAGAGGTTGGTGATCCCGATCCACAGCACCAGCGCGGCGAGTTGCTGCTCGTTGTAGTGCTTGGCGACCTCGTTCCAGACGTCGTCCGGCACCGGGTCGGTACGGTCGGCCAGCCGCGTGGCGCACTCGGCGAGGGCGAGGGCGGCGCGCTCGGCGTCGGTGAAGTACGGGGCGTCGCGCCACGTCGCCACCGCGTGCAGTCGCTCGTCGGTCTCGCCCGCCTTCTTGGCGTGCAGCGCACCGCCGACCGCGCAGAAGCTGCACCCGTTGATCTGGCTCGCCCGCAGGTGGACCAGCTCGAGCGTCGACTCCGGGACGCCGCCCTTCCTGGCGGTGTTCATCAGGGTGTAGATGGCCGGCAGGGCTTCGGGGAGGAGCTGGGCGGGGTTCTGCATACGTGCCTGCATGGCGTCGTTCTCCTTCGTTCGTTCTCGTCGTTCACAGCTATGACGGAACGCGACCGGAGAATGTGACAGGCCGATGCCGGTGTGAGCGGGGTCACTCCCGCAGCGTCGCCCGCAGCGTCAACGCCCCCGGCACCGCCGCGAATGCCTCCCGCATCCGGGAGGCGAGCTCCTCGCGGTCCGGTGCGCCCGGTGTCGCCGTCCATGCGGCGAGTGCGCAGTGGAAGCCCGCGACCAGGAGGTCCACGGCCAGCCGGGGCCGCAGGTCGCCGTCCTCGTCCTCGCCGAGAGCCAGGCGGTGGTGCAGGACACCGAGCGCCTCGCGCGTGACCTCCTCGCAGAAGTGCAGGCCGTGTGCCTTCATCGAGGGTGTCCGCTCGGTGAGTTGGTAGTTGAGGCGAGCCCGCTGCGGCCACCCCTCGGCGGTCATCTGCTCCAGGGCGGCGAACAGTGACCGCTGGAGCAGCTCCAGCAGCGGGTCGTCCTCCGGGTCGCGGGTTCGGAGGTCGTCGGTGAAGGCCAGCCACAGGTCCTGGAGGGGCGCGCTCGCCACGTCCTCCTTGCTGCTGAACGTGCGGAAGAAGGTCCGCTTGGAGACCTCCACCGTCTCGCAGAGCTCGTCCAGCGTCACCTTGTCGAAGCCGCGCTCGGTGAACAGCCGCAGCGCCGAGTCGATCAGCGCCTGCCGGGTGCGCTGCTTCTTGCGTTCGCGCAGCGGGAGCCGGGTGTCGGGGTCGTGCGGGGGCAGCGCGGTGCTCATGCCGGGAGCGTACCAGGGCGCGAATGCCACTTGCAGGCTTGCGCCACTCAGTGGCATAACTGTGCGGTCGGCCCTCGACCCAGGCCCTCGACCCAGGCCCTCGACTCAGGCTCTCGACTCAGGCTCTCGACCCACCGAAAGGCGTACCGATATGCGCGCCCTGCTCGTCGACCCCGCCCAGCCCGCCGGGCTCCGCCTCGGCCAGGCCCCCGATCCCATACCGGCCCCGCACCAGGCGCTGGTCCGGGTCACCGCGATATCGCTCAACTACGGCGAGGTGCGCTTCGGCATCCCCGGCGCGGCAGAAGGCGCGGTCCTCGGCTGGGACGCCGCCGGGTACGTCGAGCGCGCCGCCGCCAACGGCTCGGGTCCGGCGGCCGGTACGCCCGTGGTCACCCTCGGCGCGGGCGGCGCCTGGGCCGAACTGCGCGCTGTGGACACGAACTTGATCGGCATCGCGCCGGAGGGCGCGGACCTCGGCGCGATCAGTACGGTGCCGGTCGCGGGCGCGACCGCACTGCGGGCCCTGCACCGGGTCGGGCCTCTCCTCGGGCGCCGCATCCTCGTCACCGGTGCGACGGGCGGTGTCGGCCGGTACGCTGTTCAACTCGCCCGGATGGGCGGGGCGCACGTCATCGCGTCGACGGGCGATCCCGCCGCGCACGGGGACAGCCTGCGTGCGCTGGGGGCGCATGAGGTGGTCGCCGCGCCGGGCGAGGTCGGCGAGCCGGTGCACGGGGTGCTGGACATGGTGGGAGGGCCCCAACTAGTCGAGGCGCACGGCCTCTTGGCGCCATCCGGCACCCTGGTCGCTGTGGGCCACTCTTCGGGCGAGGGTGAGAGCTTCCCGTACGGTGCCCTGTTCGCGGACCCCGAGCGGCACGACCGCTCCGTCGTCACGTTCATGCTGTTGGCGGTAGGTGATGTGGCGCCGGACCTGACCTGGCTGGCATCCCGGGTCGCATCCGGTGAGCTGGACGTGCAGGTCTCGTGGCGGGGTGGATGGGAGCGCGTGGGGGAGGCGGTGGAGCTGCTGCTGGGGCGGCGCCTGCACGGCAAGGCGGTGCTCGAGGTGGGGTGAGACGCCTTCCCAAGGTGACGTGATCACGCCAAGCTGTCCTCCCGTGAGCGGGCCGCGTCCAGGCCCGCCCCTCGTAGGGAGGAGCGCGCATGATGCCCCATCGGCACAGACGCAGACGGCGGTTGATGGCCTGCGCCGCCATAGCCGTTGCGTTCGGGCTGGCCGGTACGCAGTCGTACGCGGCGTCGGGGCCTGTGGCACCCAAGCCCAGGCCCTGGCACGCACGGCACCAGGCCGACATCGGCCGCCAGCACAGCAGGCTGATCCACTCCGGCCACGGGCGGAACACGCTCGCGCCGGGCAAGAGCGGCGGTGACACCGACGAGGCCGAGAACTCGGCCGAGGCCACCGCCCAGTTCACCGAGGCCCGCACCGCCCCCGGCGTGATCGCGCCCGGCGCCTACGGGGCCGCGTGGCGGCAGCTGCAGTCCATGCCGCGTACGGGCGGCGCCTGGGACCACGTCACCAAGCGGCCGTACGACTCCGACGACCCCCGCTACCGGGACATCAACTCCAACTCCAGCGGCGGCGCCGGCTACGTCACCGGCCGTATCACCGGCCTCGCCGCCGATGACCAGGGCTACGTCTACGCGGGCGGTGCCAACGGAGGCGTGTTCCGGTCGCGTACGGGCGGCGGGCACTGGCAGCCGATCGCCGACAAGCTGCCGTCGCTGTCCACGGGCACCCTCGCCCTCGACCGCGGCAACCGGCTCTGGTACGCCACCGGCGAGTCCAACACGGGGGCAACGGCCTTCGTGGGGACCGGTGTCTACGTGCTGAAGGATCCCCGGCACGGTACGTTCCGGCCTGCGGACCGGGTCGGCGGGCCGGAGCTGGAGAGCACGGTGATCCATGCGCTGCGGTTCGCCGGCGACACGGTCTGGGCGGCCACCAGCCGCGGCGTGTGGACGCACTCCACGACCGACCTGTCCGGGCCGTGGAAGCTGGAGTTCGCGCCCAACCCGGCCTACCTGCCGGGCGGTTTGTCCGCCTCGGACCGCAGCGCCCCGTACAAGAACATCGCCAACGACATCGCGGTCGACCCGAAGGACCCCGGCAAGGTCCTGCTCGCGGTCGGCTGGCGGAACGGCGACGGCTACAACGGCCTGTACGAGAAGCGCGACGGGAGCTGGCAGCGCGCCTCGGGGCTCGGCGATCTGCCGACCGACGCCGCGAACGTCGGCAACGTGACCTTCGCGGCCGCGGCCGACGGTTCCCGCCTCTACGCCGTCGACCAGTCCCCGGCACAGATGGCGAGCAATCCGGACAGCGGGCTGAAGGGCGTCTACGTCTCCAAGTCCGGCTCGCCGTCCGGGCCGTGGACGCAGATCGCCGACTACAACAAGCTCAAGGCATCCGGCTCGGCCCTGCAGACCGGGGGCTATATGCCGGGCATCCAGGCCTGGTACAACCAGTTCCTCCAGGTCGACCCGGCCGACCCCGACCATGTCTACCTGGGGCTGGAGGAGGTCTTCGAGACCAAGAACGGCGGTACGAGCTGGCTCACCCCCGGCCCGTACTGGAACTTCCCGTTCCCGTGCTGGAGCGTCGACCCGGCGAAGCGCACCGGTGACTGCTTCCCGACCACCCACTCCGACCAGCACGCGGTCGCGATCGGCAGCATGCACGGCAAGCCGTGGGTGTACGTGGGCAACGACGGCGGCGTCTACCGGCGCCCGCTGACCGGCGCGGTCGACTCCGGCGGGCACGCCAAGGACTGGCAGTCGCTGGCCGACGGGACGATCGACACGCTGCAGTACTACTCGGTCGGCGTCGGCCGGGACCGTACGTACGGCGGGGTCGCCGTCACCGGCGGGCTGCAGGACAACGGCCAGTCGATGCTGCGCGGCCGTGACCGGGTCATGGGCTCCAACTTCGGCGGCGACGGCGCCGACACGATCACTGACCCGGCCAATGGCTGCAACATCGCGCAGGAATACGTCTATTTGGACATGTGGGTGACCCAGGACTGCGGCGTGAACAACGGCGCCTGGTCCGCCGACCCGGCCAAGGCGACCGAGTACGAGGTCGCGCCGCCCGACAAGGACCTCGGCGGTGCCGGTGCGCGCTTCATCGCCCCGCTGGCCTCCGACGCGAAGAACACCAACACCTGGATCGCCGGCGGGCGCCATGTGTGGGTGCAGAACAAGGGCTTCGCGATCCGCAGCGGTGCGGAGTGGAAGAGCGCGTACGACCTGGGCGAGGGGCATGTGGCCACCGCGGTGGCGGCATCGGGCGGCACGGTCTACGCCGGCTGGTGCGGCCCGTGCGACAGCCAGGGCTTCACCCGCGGCATCGCGGTCGGCAACGCGGACGGTACGGGCTGGCACCAGCTCAACCTGCCGGTGGAGGGGGCCCTCCCCAACCGCTACATCTCCGGCTTCGACGTCGACCCGGCCGACGCGCAGCATGTGTTCGTGGCCGTCAACGGCTTCTCGCGGAAGTGGACCGAGGGCCCGGGCGCGGGCGTTGGCCATGTCTTCGAGTCGCGGAACGGCGGTGCGGAGTGGACCGACATCTCGGCGAACCTGCCGGACGTTCCGGCCAACTCGGTCACGCTGCTGCCGGGTGGCGGTGGGTTGGTGCTGGGCACCGACCTTGCCGTCTTCCACCGGGCTGCCGGGTCCACGCAGTGGAAGGTGGTCGGGCGTGATCTGCCGAGTACTGCGGTGCTGGAACTGAGACTCGGCCCGGACCGGCGGCTGTATGCGGCCACGCATGGGCGGGGCATCTGGTCGTTCGACGTGCGGCGTCTTCTCGGGTAAGGGTGATCAACGGTGGTCGGTGTGTGCTTGGTTGAGCGCACACCGCCATGTGCATGTCTCGTAACTGTGCTGGGCGGGAAGCCGCGTGGGCTGGTGCTGTCTGGATGTGCCGTGATCGTATGTGCCGAGAGGCGGCGCCTGTTCGTGAGCAGCCGGAGTCCGCCTGAGGTGCTGTCCTGGTGCAGGCCTTGGTCCGGCCCGCACCAGGGCATCGCGGCCAGATCTACCTGAAGGCCACGGAGCGGAACTTCACGCTCGGGCCGGCATCACCCGTCTTTGCCGCGATGACGAACTTCTTGCCTGCGCAGCTGGACTGCTCATAGACGTTGGCTTTCTTATCCGTGCTGTTGTGCGGCGAGTGCACGGGATGGTCCTCTGTCGCTTCATCGATGTCGTAGCAGTCGTGGGTCGCAGGATTGTGGATCTTCCCCCGGTGTTCCTTGCCGTCCGAGCCGACGTAGGTGTAGAGGAAGTCACCCGTGGCGGCCTCGGCGGAGCCGGGGCAGGTCAGGAGCAGCATCAGGGAACAGGCGGCGGCCGAGACGATGGCACGCAGGCGCATCAGGTCGTCCTCACGTGGAAGGGAGTTGCTCAGTCGTCCCCGCACTGCCCAGCGTGAACCCCGGGTAAGCGTCGCCTCACCCGGTCCAGGATGACGAAACGTTTATCCCTGCCTCGTTCGGAGTAGCCCCGGCAAAAGGCATCGCCCGCCCCCGCGGCCGTGACACGGGCCGGGAGAGGGCGGGCGACGCTGTCCGCACGGGTCGGCTACAGAGTGTCCGTCACGTTGGTGACGGTCACCACGACGCCCGCGACGGCGTTCTGGGCCGTGGCAACAGCAGAGGAGACGGCGGTCGAAGCGGTGCCGTCGTCGGGAGCGGCGATGGCAGGAGTGGTGAGGACGCCGAGGAGCGCGGCGGCTCCCAGGAGCGCGGCGGTGATGCGACGCATGGCGATATGCCTTTCAGCGATGGGGAGTTGGCCCGACTCGGTGATCGATTCGAGTCCTCCCCCGACTGCCCAAGCCGATGGCCGGACATGCACCACTCACTCAAACGAGCAGCCAGGAAACCGGCCCCCGGCGACCGGGAGGCGCGAGCACGCGCTACTGGCCGAGCTGCCGGCGGAGCCGGGCCTCCGCGGCCGGGTCGCAGAGGACGGCTCGGTGCGTCGCGGGCCGGATCGCGCTGCACGGGCAGTCCCACTCGAGGCCGCCGCCGGGCGGGCGCAGCTGCACCAATGAGTCCATGCAGTCCATGACTTGGCCGATTCGGTTGGTGCGCGTGTCGATCACGAATGACCCGCGGGGTGGAAGTTCGCTGTTCACGGTGACCAGCGTTGCGGTGAGTGGTTACGCTCGGTAGTAGCGGTTTGGGTACGGGCGGGGCCGGTACCTGGGAGAAGGGGACGCGATGGCAGAGGCGGAGCCACCGGTCGCGTGGCGGTACTGCGGTCAGCAGATCAAGCTGTGGCGGGAGCGGGCGGGGGTGTCGCGCGCGGAGCTCGCGAAGGAAGCCGCGTACGACTATGAGTACGTGAAGTCCATGGAGTTGGGGCGGCGGCGCCCTACGTTGCGGTTGCTGCGCGTCGCGGATCAGATGTGCGGGGCCGCTGGGGTGCTCGTTGCGGGGCACGAGCATCTGAAGCCGGAGCGGTTCGTTTCGTACTCCCAGGATTTCATGCAACATGAGGAGGAGGCTGTTGCAATCAGTAATTACCAACCGCAGTTGTTTCCTGGCCTGTTGCAGACCGAGGAGACGATGCGGCTGCTGTTCTCCGGTCACTGGCCGCCACTGGATGATGAGGTGATCGAAACTCGCGTTGCTGCCAGGCTTGCCCGTCAAGTCATGCTGGACAAGCCGACCAAGGTGTTCAACTTCGTGATCGCAGAGGCCGTGTTGCGGAACCCGCTGGGAAGCCTTGAGGCGCACAAGCGGCAGTTGATGCACATGGTCTCGGCGAGCGAGCGGCGAAACGTGACCATTCAGGTCATGCCCGCTAAGAGCGGTGTGCACCCCGGACTGAACGGGTCGTTCGTCCTTCTGGAGATGCCCGAACACGACTCCCTGGCCTACGAGGAAGGGCAGCAGTCGGGCGTGCTCTACGGCGAGACGGACAAGGTTCGGCTCGTGGCCCATCGCTATGTCATGGTCGCTCAACGGTCGTTCAGCGCAGACGAGTCCGTGCGTTTCATCAGAAAGCTGGCGGAGGAACTGTGAGTACGCAACTGGCCTGGCGCAAGTCCACCTACAGCAACACCGAAGGCGGCGAGTGTGTTGAAGTGAGCTCCGGGCGCCGGGGCGTACGGGTCCGGGACTCGAAGCGCATACCCGGCCCCCAACTCGCCTTCCCTGCCGCCGCCTGGGCGGCGTTCATCTCCTCCGCCGCCGAAGTCTGAGCTCCGGGCTCCGAGCCCTCCCTCTAAGGAATGGTGGGTTGATAAACCCACCCACCCACCCAATCCCCGCGCATACCACACGAGTTCACTTCGCGTGATCAGCTTGCAACGGCACGTCGTCGCCCTCTAGCGTGCCCACCAAAAGCAAGCGACCCCGGTCGGTGCTCGCAACACCAAAAACCGGGGTCTGACCACCAAGATCGAAAGGCCGATCTCATGGCTGTTCAGCACGATACCGCTCCCACCCACCCCATGGCCAAGCCCGGCTACGGCAAGCGCAGCGCGCCCGACCAGGACCCGCGTCGCGCGGGCCACTTCGCGCACCTCAAGTCCCGCGAGGCGCTGATCGCCGCGTTCATCGACCGCCTCCCCGAGGGCGCAGCGATGGACGCCAAGTCGCTGGCGGCCCAGCTCCCCGAATACGGCCAGGCGGCGTGCCGTACGGCCCTCAACCGGCTCTCGGAGGCCGGTCACCTGCGCCGCGTCACCGAGCACCTCAAGAGCGAGGACGGCGCCTGGCATTGGGTGACGCGCTCGTACTTCTCCCGCACCGCACGGGACGACGATTGGTGGGGCGCCCTGCTCGCAGGCGGCGCCCCGCAGACCCCGCCCACACGCCCCCATCCGCGCGGTCACGCGTACCGCACGCTCGCGGCAGTCGGCCGTACCGACCCCCGCATGGCGCTGTCGGCGGCCGACTGCAAGGAACTCGAGGCGCTCGCCGCCGAATGGCTCGCGCGGGGTGCGGAACCAGCGGACGTCGTACGGGCGTTGACTGCGGGCCTGCCGCCCGAGGTCAACCACCCGCGTGGCTTCGCGCGCCGTCGCCTCACCGAGCGGATGCCACCGGAGGCGGAGGTCCTGCCGGAGCCGCCACTCCGGATCATGGAGTGCACGGTATGCCGTACGCCCGGCCGGGCAGACGCGCTCCCGGGCGGGATCTGCCGTACGTGCCGCGAGGGGGCGCCGCCGCGCGAACCGTACGCCCTCCCGGCGGCCGAGGTCCGTGCCCGGGTCGACGTATTGCGGGCGATCAACCGCGAGTGCGAACGGGTCGGGCGGCGCGTGGGGTGACGGTGATGTGACCCGCTCGAAAAGCGGAGGCTGAAGCCGGTGGATACCCTGGTTGAGGAGGGTTCATGGGCCGAAGTCGTCGCAGAGCGTCATCCGAATCCGACACCCACGAGTTGCTGACCGCGCTCGGTCAACTGGCCGATCAGGCGCTGGAGAAGAGCGAGCAGCATCGGTCGAGGGTGGATCTCGCCATGGCTCTGCAGCGGGACATGCTGCCGTCCGTGCTGCCGGAGGCGCCGGGGCTGCGGGCCGCGGCCCGGTACGCGCCCGCTCGCGCCGGGCTCGACATCGGTGGCGACTGGTACGACGGATTCCGGATGGCCGGCGGGGCGCTGGGCTTCGCCATCGGCGATGTCCAGGGGCACGACGTGGAGGCGGCGGCCTTCATGGGCCAGGTCCGTATCGCCATACGTGCCGTAGCCACCATTGCCGACGACCCCGGAGAGGTACTGAGCCGCGCGAACGACCTGGTGCTCTCCATGGAACGAGAGCTCTTCGCCACCTGCACCCTCCTCCGGTTCGACCCGGTCACCCGGGAGCTGTCCGACGCCCGTGCCGGTCACGTACCGGTGATCTGGGCGACGGCCGACGGCCGATGGGGTGTCTGCGACGAGACCTGCGGCATGCCGCTCGGGGTGGCGCCGGACGAGGAGTATCCGGTGAGCAGGCGGCGGCTGACCGGCGATCCCGGGGTCCTGGTGCTGCTGACCGACGGGGTGGTCGAGGGGCCGTCGTACCCGATGGAGGCCGGGCTCGAGGAGGTGGCGCGGCTGGTGCGCGACGGTGTCCGCAGCGAGCCCGACGAACTGGCCGCCAGGGTGATCGAGGTGGCCGACCTCACCGGTCACACGGACGACGCCGCGGTCCTCGTCCTGCGCCATGAGGTGCCCGCCGACGTGGCTGAGTGAGACAGACGGTCCTGCCGCCGCGTGTCACCGCCGGTCCCGGCTCGGGAAGGCTGTCTGATGCTGCCGTGGTGCGCATTAAACGCATTAAACGCATTGACGAACCCCGGCGTCTCGCGATCGCGGGCGCGTGGATCCTGGTGACGGCCGCCGTCTACTTCGGCACCGGCAAGCTCTCCCAGCTGGCGACGGTGACGTCGGTGGCGGGCGAGCCGGTCGGGCCCATGTGGCCGCCGCTCGGCATCGTGCTGGCCGCGATGTTCGTCGTGGGGCCGGAGATCTGGCCGGGGATCACGCTGGGTTCCGTGTGCATCACCCTGTCGAACGCGCCGTTTCAGCTCGCCGACATCGGGGTCTTCGCGGGCAACACCCTCGCCCCGGTCGGCGCCTATCTGATGCTGCGGCGCGTGGGGTTCCGGCCCGAGCTGGACCGGCTGAAGGACGCGCTGGCGCTGGTCTTCCTCGGCGCGCTCGCCGGGACGCTGATGGGCGGGGTGGTGGCGATCGGTTCGCTGACGGCTTCCGGGGCACTGCCCACGAGCGAGATCGGGACCGCCTGGGCGGTCTGGTGGACGGGGGATGTGATGGGCGTACTCGTGGTCACGCCGGTACTGCTGCTCCTCTGCCGGGTCCGGCTGCCCTGGGAGGTCCCTCCGCTGCGCCGCAGCGTGGAGGCGATCATGCCCGTGGTCGCCACCGTCGCCACGACGGCGGCGGTCACCAGAACCGAGCTCCACCTGCTGTTCCTCGTCTTCCCCCCGCTGATCTGGGCCGCGCTGCGGTTCCGGCTCGCAGGAGCGGCACCCTGCGCCCTGCTGGTCTCCCTGATCGCCACGCTCGCCGTCGCCGAGGGCGCCACGCCGTTCGCCGGCCGTGGCGGCCTGTTCGCCACGATGTTCACGATCCAGGCCTTCAACGGAACAGTCGCGCTGACAGCCCTGTTGCTGGCCACGCTGTTCACCGAACGGGACGACACGCAACGCAAGCTCCGGGAGACCTGCACGGCCCTGGCCGAGGTCGTCGCCCGCCTGGACCCGGGGAGGGGGGCGGCCGGCAGTTGACCCCAGGCGGTGTCCGCTCCGGATATGTACTCTGTTTACGCAGAGCGTTTACTTTCAACATGGAGGTAGCGATGAGCCTGACCACGATCGATCTTGACGACGAGGCGCTGGCCGAAGCGATGCGCGTGTCCGGGATAAGGACCAAGAAGGAAGCGGTGAACACCGCCCTGAGGGAGTTCACCGAACGCCACCGCCGCATCGCGGCTCTGGAGCGGTACGCAGGGCTCGCGGAGACGTGGGACTACGAGTCCTGGGAGCGCCGTCACTCGGCAGAGAAGAGCGGCGGCGACCGGTGATCATTCGGTATGTCATCGACTCGTCCGCGCTCTGGCGCCTTCAGCGTGACAAGCAACTGCGTACGGCCTGGACCGAAGTGATCGGCAATGGGGCAGTGGGTTCCTGCCAACCGCAGCGGACCGAGTTCAAGAGCTCGGCGCGTGACCGCGGTGAGTATGACGCGATGACCGAGATGTTCGCAGAGCTCTACGCGGATGTGCCTGTGCCCAAGAGTGCCTGGCAGTGGGTGGAGGCTGCCCAGTACCGGCTTACGCAGGCAGGCGAGCATCGCGGTCTGTCCGTTGTCGACCTGCTGGTTGCGTCCGTCGCGGCGCATCACGGTCTGACAGTGCTGCACGACGACAACGACTTCGCGACGGTGGCGCGGAACGCGCAGGACGTGCACGAACGGAGCGTCCACAACCTGCCCGGCTGACGGGCCGCACAACCGCCCGGTAATCGCGTTCACTTGACGTTGGCGCTGCGTCGACTTCAGCGTCCGAGGAACCCGGCGAGGAGGCCGGTGACCTGCTCCGGGGCCTCCAGGGGGGCGTGGTGGGCGACTCCGGGCAGGATTTCCAGACCGGCGCCCGGGATCAACTCCGCCATCTCGACGGACAGTTCGACCGGCATGGCCCGGTCCGTCTCGCCGGCCAGGATCAGGGTGGGGGCCTCGATGGCGGGCAGCAGGTGGCGGATGTCGGGGCGGTGCAATACCGCCGCGTCCAGGGCGAGTTGCATGGCGGCCGGGTCGTGGCCGGTCATCACCCGGAGTTCGGCCTCGGCCGCGGCGGGGTCGGCCGCGCGCCAGCGCGGGTCGGTGGCGTCCTGCTGGAGGCCGGCGAACAGCGCGTGGTGTTCCTCGGCCGAAGCCGAAGGGGAGCCGAGGAGGGCACGGCGCCGCCGCCACAGGTCCAGTCGCTCCCGGGGCTCGGGGCGGGCGGAGGTGCCCAGCAGGGCCAGGCGCCGTACCAGCTCGGGGTGTTGGGCGGCGAGGCGCATGGCGACCATGCCGCCCTGGGACTGGCCGACGACCGTCACCGGGCCCCAGCGCTTCTCGCGGATGAGCAGGGCGAGGTCGTCGGTGATGCCGTCCAGGGTCCAGCCGTCGGCGGGCCAGGTGCTCGCGCCGTGGCCGGGCATGTCCAGGACGATGCAGCGGTGCGTACGGCTCAGGGCGCGGACCTGGGCGGCGAACATCGAGCGATCGGCGAACAGGCCGTGCAGGAACACCGCCACCGGTCCGCTTCCGGTGTCGTCGTAGCCGTAGACGGTGTCGTTCACGCGCACGGTGTGGCCGGCATGCGGGGCGGCGTCGGGCCGGAACGCGGCCTCCAGGGCGAGGGAGTCCTCGAAGATCTGGTAGCGGGCGATCTTTCCGTCGCGAAGGGTGAAACGGATGGCGTAGTCGCCCTCGACGACCCGGCCGGTGGGGCGTGCCAGGAAGCGGAAGCGCCCGCATACGAGGGCCTCGTCGCCGAGGCCGTGCGCGGTCAGGGTCTCCCCGTCGAGCGGTTCGAAGGCGGCGGGGAAGCCTGCCATCCACTGCCGGATCCGGTCCCGGCCCTGCCGCAGGCCGGTGGTCGGGACGCAGGGGGCGCCGTCGACGTGCCAGATCACGTCGTCGGTCAGCATGTCCAGCGCGGCTTCGACGTCCCCTCGGCCGAAGGCCTCCAGGTAGGACAGGGCCACATCGGTGGCGGGGGTGGTGATCGGTGCGGCGGGGGTCATGAGGAGACCTTCCTGATCGATCGGCAGGCGTGTTGGCAGGTGCCTAGATATCTATCAAGAGCCCTGATAGTCGTCAAGGCTCTATAGTTCCCCCATGGACCCTGACTTCGACTTCGCGCCGAAACAGCGGCTGTTGACCGCGATCAAGAACGCCGAGCACGCCACGCAGTCGGCCAAGGAGGCCGCGGTGCGTGCGGCGGGCATGACGATGACGCAGTACAACGTGATGGTCCTGCTGGCCGAGACGCCCGGTATCACCAGTGCCGAACTGGCCCGTCGATGTTTCGTCAGCCCTCAGGCGATGAACGAGAGCGTCGCCAAGCTGGAGAAGGCCGGCTGGATCGAGCGCACCCCGCATCCGACCCACCGGCACGTACGCGAAACCCGGATCACGGCTGCCGGTCAGGCGCTGCTCGGTCAGGCGGACGAGCGGGTGCTGGAGCTCGAGCGCCGGCTGCGCGACAGCATTCCGCAGGAGCAGCAGCAACAACTCAGGGCGCTGCTGGCTTCCATCGAGGGGCTTGCGAGGGAGTTCGACTCCTTGCCGTGAGCGGCACGCCCTGCCCCGGGCTGTTGTGTACCCACACCCCCGTGATGGGTCGTACGAGGCCCGGGTGTTGCAGAGGCGTGCCGACTGCAGTAACTCTGCGGTGGTACGGCGCCGTTGGTCGAGGGGTTTCCCGTTGTCGACGACGCACGGAAACAGGGAAACCGGCGGCGACCAGGGGTGATGCGGTACGCGTCCGGTGTGGCCGGTAGTGCTCTTGGTCCGGCCGGTTCTCGATGCGACAGTGCGAGCCATGCACGAGGACGACAACAGCGCGCAGGCTGCCGCGGAGTTGCGCCGGTTGCGGCAGGAGCGGGGCATGTCGCTGACGGCTCTGGCGCGTGAGGTGTTCTACAGCAAGGGGCATCTGAGCAAGGTCGAGAACGGTGACAAGCCACTCACGGCCGCTCTGGCGCGTGCGTGTGACGAAGTTCTGGACACCGACGGTCTGTTGGAGAAGACGCTCACGGGGCCGACGGCGGGGGATGTCTGCCCGTACCGGGGTCTGGCGGCGTACGGGCCGGACGACGCCCGGTGGTTCTTCGGCCGGTCCCAGGCGACCGCTGCCCTGCTGTCGAAGGCGGCGGAACATGTGGAGGGGGTCGGTCCGCTGCTGGTGGTGGCCCGTTCGGGGGCGGGGAAGTCGTCCCTGCTGCGGGCGGGTCTGATACCGGCCCTTGCCCGTGGTGTACTCCCCGCCGAGGGGACCGGCCGGTGGCCGGTGGTGCTGATGACGCCGGGCGAGCATCCGGTGGAACAGCTGCTGGCCGCAGTGGCCGAGGCGACGGGGCGTACGGAGCTCTCCGTGGAAAGCCTGGCCGATTCCGATTCCGACGCCGTGCCGGAGGTGGTCGTGATCGTCGACCAGTTCGAGGAAACCTTCACGCTCTGCCAGGACGATCGCGAACGCCGTTGCTTCATCGAGGCGTTGACCGCCCTGGCGGAACGTCCGGCGAAGCTGGTCGTCCTGGGGCTGCGCGCCGACTTCTACGGCCAGTGCCTCACCCACCCCGAGCTGCTGGCCGCTCTGGAGCACGGGCATGTGCTGCTGGGGCCGATGAGCGAGCCGGAACTGCGCGAGGCCATCACCGGCCCCGCCAAGGAAGCGGGCCTGGAGGTGGAGCCGGGGCTGGTGGAGCTGCTGCTGCGCGACGCCTCGCCCGGGGTTCTGCCGCTCCTCTCCCACGCGTTGCTGGCCACGTGGCAGCACCGCGAGGGCAACGTCCTGACCGTCGCCGGTTACCAGTTGACCGGCGGGATCTCCGGAGCGGTGGGCGCCACCGCGGAGCGCGCGTACACCACGTTGCCGCCCGAACGGCGGACCGTGGCACGTCAGCTGCTGCTCCAGCTCGTGCACGTCAACGACGTCGGGGAGACCGGCCACCGCATGGAACGCGGCAGGCTGTTGGGGCGGGCCCCCGACCCGGAAACCGCCGTCGCGGTGCTCGACGTGTTCGTCCGGGCCCGGCTGCTGACGCTGGACGCCGATCATGTGGAACTCGCCCACGAAGCGCTGCTGCGTGCCTGGTCGAGGCTGCGCGAGTGGATCGACGAGGACCGCGCGGGCCTGCGTACCCGGCAGTCGCTGCTGGAGGCCGCCGAGGCGTGGGAGCGCGAGGACCGCGACGCGAGCCTGCTCCACCGGGGTACGCGCCTGGCTATCGCCCGCGAGTGGGCCGCCGAACCCGCGCACCGCGCCTCGCTCGGGCCGGTGGCCCAGGCCTTCCTCGACGCAGGCGCGGACCATGAGGCCGCCGAGCAGGAGCGGGAACGGCGCCGGACCAGGCGGCTGCGCCAGATGGTCGGCGGACTCGCGTTTCTGCTGGTGCTTGCACTGGTCGCGGGCGGTGTCGCGTACCAGCAATTCCGGAACGCCCGCGAGCAACGCAGCATCGTCGCCTCTCGCGAACTCGCCGCGCGGGCTACGGTGTTGCTGGACGAGAATCCCAAGGACGCGATGGCGCTTGCGCTGAGCAGCTACGACCAATATCCCACGATGGAGGCCCGCAGCGTTCTGCTCAACGCCTACGGCGGGTATCAAACCGATTCGGATGTTGCTGGCGCCGTGAATGGGGTGGACTTCAGTGCCGGAGGGCACATTCCGGTCGTTGTCGGTCGGGACCGAGCGCTGGTGGATGTCGTCAGGAGAGGAGGGACTGTTTCGGACGACGGCCGCTTTTTGGCTGTCGTCGACAAGGGGCGGCGCGTCATCGAGCTTTGCGATGCGGCAACGAAGCGCGTCTTCAGGGAACTGGGGCACCGTGGAGAGGCGGCCCACCCGTTGTCCTTTTCTGTCGACGGCCGCACTTTGTTGACGGGAGACGGTGTGACCGTCCGCCTGTGGGACGTGGCCTCGGGAAACGAGATTGCGGCCGTCCCCGGCTATTCCGCAGTGTTCTCCCCCGACGGTCGTGCCCTCGCCGTCTCCGACAAGCAGCACAGGTTCAGGATCTGGACTGCCGACGGGCGCCGGATCCTTTCCACGCTGCGCGGGGACGACAAGTCCCCGCTGCCGGTGCGCATGGCGTTCTCCCCTGACGGCCGCACACTGGCCATCGCCGTTCTCAACGCGCGTTTCGTCCGGCTTTGGGACACGGTCTCGGACCGGACTGCCGATGTCCTCTACGGGGCGTCTGCGGATCTGCACACGAAGCTGGGCTTTTCGCCGGACGGGTGGCTGCTCGCCGTCACCCGGGGCGACGGCACCATGCTGCTGTGGGACATCCGCACTCACCGCACGGTCCTCGAACTGGTCAGCCCCGCCAGGCCTCCATGGCCCCAGCAGCCGGTGATGGCCCTGGGGTTCGGCCACGACACCCACACCTTGGCAGCTGTCTACGCCCAGGGGCTCTTCAGGCTCTGGGACCTCGACGTGGACCGGGTCGTGACGCGCCTCTGTGCGCTCAGCCGTTCCCGGCCCCGCGAGTGGCCCGACAGGATCCGTGCCACGTGCCACCGGATGGGGCGGTAATTAGGACGCGTGGTGTCCCGCATCACGCCTAGCCTCGGAGACGTCGTCACAAGACAGGCACGAGGAGTAGTGAGGGCAGCCCCATGGCCGCAATTGTTCTGGTTCCCGGATTCTGGCTCGGCGCGTGGGCGTGGGAGGACGTGACGCGGGAGCTGCGGGCGGCGGGACATGACGTGCATCCCGTGACGCTGACCGGGCTGGCCGACCGGGCCGCCGAGGGGACGCCGGAGACGGATGCGCAGACGCACATCGACGACATCGTCCGCGTCATCGAGGACAATGGCCTGCGGGACGTGGTGCTCGTCGGGCACAGCGGCGGCGTCCTGCCGGTCTCCGGCGCCGCGGACCGGATCCCGGAGCGGATCGCGCGGATCGTGTACGTGGACGCGGGCCCGCTGCCCAGCGGCATGGCCGTGATCGACTTCAACGCGCCGCAGACGCAGCAGGAATGGCGCCGGAGGGTCGCGGACGAGGGCGAGGGCTGGCGGCTGCCGGTGCTCGCGGGGATCGACGTGGAGGCCGGGGACATCGCGGAGCTGACGCCCGAACACATCGCGCGCATGCGCGAGTTCGGCTCGCCCCAGCCGTTCGCGACCGCGACCACTTCGCTGGACCGCCCGGACCCGCTGCCGGACACGCCCTGCTCCGTGATCGCGTCGACGTTCACCCCGGAGCAGGTACGGGCGCTCGCCGGGAGCGGCAACCCTGCCTTCGCGCCGATGGCCGCGATGGATCTGCGCCACCTGCCCACCGGACACTGGCCGATGTTCTCGCGCCCGCGCGAACTGGCGGCCGTGCTGGACGAGATCGCGTCTTGACCTCAACCAAACTTCAGGTGTGAGCCTGAGGCCATGACAAACGCCCTCCTGTCCCTTCCGCCCCTTCCTCTTGACGAGATCGCCGAGAAAACCGCCGCCGGGGCGACGATCGTCGGCATCGGGGAGTCCACGCGCTTCGCCCGCGAGACCTTCGACGTACAGGACCAGCTCTTCCGCCGCCTGGTCCGGCACCACGGCTTCCGGGCGCTGGCCGTACAGGACAGCGCCAACGCCGCGGCGGAACTCGACCGTTACGTGCACACCGGCGAGGGATCGGCCGAGTCCGCCCTCGCCGGCGCCTGGCGCCCGTGGCGCACCGCCGAGATGGCGGCGACGCTGGAGTGGATCCGGGAGTTCAACCGGGACCACCCGGGCGACCCGGTCCGTATCTTCGGCGTGAAGCCCGCACAGGCACGGCCCGAGGACTACGACGCCGTACTTGACCACGTCCGTACGACGGCCCCGGAGCGGTCGGCGGACCTCGCCTCCCACCTGGACCCGATCCGCACCGCCCACCGCGTCGACGAGCACGTACAGCGCGCCCAAGGGACGCACCCGGGACGCCCGTTCGCCGACCACGCCCGCGACGCGCTCGCCCTGCTCCGCTCCCTGCCCGGCACGGACGAGAGCATCCTGGCGCGGATGCGCCTGATCGCGGACTTCCACGAACACAGCGTCGCCGGACGGAACAACTACGCGGGCGAGGCCGCGATGTGGGCCGGCGCCATCAGTGACCACCAGCGCCGGACCGGGCTGCGCGTCGTCTACTGGGACGGCATCGCCCACACGTCGGCGGCCCCGGCCACCCTGGGCATGGCACCCGAGCGCGGACCGCAGCCCAGCGTCGGCAGCGTCCTGCGCGAACGCCACGGGACGGAGTACGTATCCGTCGCGATCGGCTTCCACCACGGAGACCTCGGCGTCACCGTCGTCCCGGAACCGGCCGCCGACCTGATCGACGCGAAGCTCGGCGAGACGGACCTGCCCGCCCACTGGCTGGACCTGCGCCACGACCCCGTACGCCGCCACTGGGACGGCCCGGCCAAGGCCCGCGTCATCAGCGGCGTCTACGACCCGGCCCACGACGCCGCGGAGCACATGACCGTCGGCTCCCTCGCGGATGCGTTCGACGTGCTCATCCACATCCGGCAGGCGTCGGCGGTGAGTTGGCTGTCGTGAGGGTTGGGTCAGGGGAGCAGGGGTGAGGTGTCGAGCGGCGGGTAGGGCGCGGGAAGCGGCAGCTTGTGGCCGAGTTCCACCTCGGCCTTGGTGGTGTAGCGGGCCTTGGTCGGAACGGGATCGGAGAAGGCGTAGACCTTGCCCTCCCGACGGTGCACCAGGATGTAAACGGGAACACCGGCGGCAGCGTACGTGCGGCACTTGGGGCCCGTGTCCGTCTCGTGGTTGGTGGACGTGACCTCTCCCACCAGTGCGAGGAGCTCCATGGAGTACCAGCCCCTGTGGGCCCTGCGATATGCCTCGTCCAGATCGGTGGGCTTGCGACGGAGGACGTAGAAGTCGGGGACAACCAGGTCGCGCGTCTCATCGACGCCCTTCGCCATGACGCCCCTGCGAAACCCGTTGCCGATGCCGACCCGCTGGAATCCCGCCATGCGCAGTTGTACGGACAGGTCGTAGGCACCGTGATTGTGGTTGTCGTTCGGCTGTGGCGGCACGATGACCGTCCCCTCGACGTACTCGGGTCGAATCGGCACCTCGGATGCCTCTTCGAACGCGATCAGCAGATCGATGGGGTCCTGCAGCTCGCTCACCGGAGCGGTGATGGGATCGGCGGCCATCGCTGTCCTCCCTTGTCGCTGTTGCCAGGCTACGCCCGGGCCGGGTGCCCCAGCAGCATCGTCGGCGCCCCTGCCACCCGCGTAAGGACGATCACACAAGAGTTCACCCCTTCGAGTTTGAGCTTCTTCCGCAGCTCCTCCGGCTCCACCGCCGAGCCGCGCTTCTTGATGACGGCCACGCCGATCCCGCGTTCGCGGACGATCGCCCTGAGCTTCTTGAGGTTGAACGGCAGCACGTCCGTGATCTCGTACGCCGCCGCGTACGGCGTGGGGCGCAGCTCGTCGCTCGTGATGTACGCGATCGTCTCGTCGATCAGCCCGCCGTCGAGCTCGTCGGCGACCTCCGCGACCAGGTGGGCGCGGATGACCGCGCCGTCGGGCTCGTAGAGGTAGCGGCCCACGGGACGTACGTCCGGGTCCGGCAGGCCGCGGGCGGTGAGGGCGGCGCCGTCGGGGAGGAGGGTGGCGCGGTGGGTGCCCGGGTCGGTGCCGAACCAGAGGACGGCCTCCTTCACGTCGCCGCCGTCCGAGATCCACTCCGCCTCGGCGTCCTTGGGGATCGCCTCGTGCGGCACGCCGGGTGCGATCTTGAGGGCGGCGTGCGGGGCCGTACGGGCCGCCTCGATCGCCCAGGACAGGGGAGGGGAGTACGCCTCGGGGTCGAAGATCCGGCCGCGTCCGCCGCGCCGTGCCGGGTCGACGAACACCGCGTCGTACCCCGCGGTGTCGACCTCCGTCACATCCGCGCACCGCACCTCGATCAGGTCGGCCAGGCCCAGCGCGGCGGCGTTGGCCCGTACGACCTCGCAGGTCAGCGGGTCGCGGTCGACGGCCAGGACCTCGACGCCGGCCCGCGCGAGGGCGATCGCGTCGCCGCCGATGCCGCAGCACAGGTCCGCGAGCCGCCGCACGCCGAGCGCCGCGAAGCGGCGGGCGCGGTGGGCGGCGACGGAGGCGCGGGTGGCCTGCTCCACGCCGTGGGGGGTGAAGAACATCCGGTACGCGTCCTGCGCGCCGAACTTCGCCACCGCGCGCTGCCGCAGCCGCGCCTGCCCGAGCGCGGCGGACACCAGCTCCGCGGGGTGCTCCCGGCGCAGCCGGGTCGCGGTGGCGAGCTCCTGCGCGGGGTCGTGGTCGCGGAGCTTGTCGAGGAGGCTGCGGCCCTCGTCGGTGAGGAGGGCGGTGAAGGCGGTGAGGTCGTTCGGTGCGGACACCGGCTCATTCTCGCCGAGAAGCGGCCAAGTGGCTGCTTCCGGTGCTGCTCCCGGTTTGGGACGCACCCGCGTCATGGCACCCAGTGAAACGTGGAGAGAATCGGTCGGGTGACTCTGCCCCGTATAGCCAAAGCGGCCCCCGTCTGCGCCGCAGCGCTCCTCCTCGCCGGCCTGCTCGCCGGGTGCTCGGACTCGTCGAAGCCGGAGAAGCCGGAGAAGAGCGCCGCCCCGGCCACGACGGGCGGCAGCAGCAGCGCCAGTGCCACCCCCGTAGACGCCGACGCGTACCGCCGGTGGGGGCTGGACAAGCCGCTAGCCGCACCGCCCAAGCCGCCCGCGACGCGGCTGACGCAGAAGAAGGCCAAGGGGGGCACGCCGCAGATCGTGACGCGGGTACCGACCAAGGACAAGATCGTCTTCGTGACCTTCGACGACGGGGCCGAGAAGGACCCCGAGTTCGTGAAGATGGCCAAGGACCTGAAGCTGCCCTTCACGATGTTCCTGACGGACAGCATCGCCCGCGCCGGCCGGGGCTACGGCTACTTCGAGCAGTTGCGCGCCCTCGGCAACGGCATCGAGAACCACACCCTCACCCACCCCAACCTGCGCACGCTCTCGCCGGAGGCGCAGAACCGCGAGATCTGCGGGCAGCAGGAGCAGCTGGCGAAGCGGCTCGGCAAGCGGCCGGAGCTGTTCCGCCCGCCGTACGGCAACTACAACGACGCGACGCTGGCCGCGGCGGGCGGCTGCGGGGTGAAGGCGGTCGTGCTGTGGGGGGCGACGATGCAGATCAAGGACATGCGCTACGCCGAGAGCGACGGGCTGCGGCCCGGCGACATCGTGCTCGCGCACTTCCGGGGACCGCAGCAGCTCAAGGGGGAGTCGATGACCGGGATGGTCACCAACATGCTGCGCAGCATCCAGCGGCAGGGCTTCACGGTGGCCCGCCTCGAGGACTACGTCTGATCGGCGGATGGCCCGGCGCGCACGGCATGAATTGGCACTCCGCTTGACCGAGTGCTAAGCGCGTCATAGTCTCGGCTGCGTTGGCACTCTCCACCACTGAGTGCCAAACACAGCGACGGGCAGGTCCGGCACCCGCGACGACGGATCCACCTGGTCGCCACCTCAGACAGTTAACCCCGTGAGATCTCCGAAGGGGGAGGTCGGATCGTGACGACCACCAGCTCCAAGGTTGCCATCAAGCCGCTCGAGGACCGCATTGTGGTCCAGCCGCTCGACGCCGAGCAGACCACGGCCTCTGGCCTGGTCATCCCGGACACCGCGAAGGAGAAGCCCCAGGAGGGTGCTGTTCTCGCCGTGGGCCCGGGCCGCTTCGAGAACGGCGAGCGCCTGCCGCTCGACGTCAAGGTCGGCGACGTCGTGCTCTACAGCAAGTACGGCGGCACCGAGGTGAAGTACAACGGCGACGAGTACCTCGTCCTCTCGGCTCGCGACGTCCTCGCGATCATCGAGAAGTAGTTCACCCGAGCTTTCGAGACTTCGAAGCTTTGCGCTGCGCCCCTGGTTCCCGCGTTCAACGACCGGGCGCCCGGGGCGCAGTTCGTTTGTAGAGATTACGGCGAAGGACACATAAACCCATGGCCAAGACCCTGAAGTTCGACGAGGACGCCCGTCGCGCCCTCGAGCGCGGCGTCAACAAGCTCGCCGACACCGTGAAGGTGACGATCGGCCCCAAGGGCCGCAACGTCGTCATCGACAAGAAGTTCGGCGCCCCCACGATCACCAACGACGGCGTGACCATCGCCCGTGAGGTCGAGCTCGAGGACGCGTACGAGAACCTGGGCGCCCAGCTCGTCAAGGAGGTGGCGACCAAGACCAACGACATCGCGGGTGACGGCACCACCACCGCCACCGTGCTGGCCCAGGCCCTGGTCCGCGAGGGTCTGCGCAACGTCGCCGCCGGTGCCTCCCCGGCCGCCCTGAAGAAGGGCATCGACGCCGCCGTCAAGGCCGTCTCCGACGAGCTGCTCGCCACCTCCCGCCCGATCGCCGACAAGGCCGACATCGCCGCCGTGGCCGCGCTGTCCGCCCAGGACAAGCAGGTCGGCGAGCTGATCGCCGAGGCGATGGACAAGGTCGGCAAGGACGGCGTCATCACCGTCGAGGAGTCCAACACCTTCGGTCTGGAGCTGGACTTCACCGAGGGCATGGCCTTCGACAAGGGCTACCTCTCGCCGTACATGGTCACCGACCAGGAGCGTATGGAGGCCGTCCTCGACGACCCGTACATCCTGATCCACCAGGGCAAGATCTCCGCCATCCAGGACCTTCTCCCGCTGCTGGAGAAGATCATCCAGGCCGGTGCCTCCAAGCCGCTGCTGATCATCGCCGAGGACGTCGAGGGCGAGGCCCTGTCCACCCTCGTCGTCAACAAGATCCGCGGCACCTTCAACGCCGTGGCCGTCAAGGCCCCGGGCTTCGGCGACCGCCGCAAGGCGATGCTGGGCGACATGGCCACCCTCACCGGTGCCACCGTCATCGCCGAGGAGGTCGGCCTCAAGCTCGACCAGGCCGGTCTGGACGTGCTGGGCACCGCCCGCCGCGTGACGATCACCAAGGACGACACCACCGTCGTCGACGGTGGCGGCAACTCCGCGGACGTCCAGGGCCGCGTCGCCCAGATCAAGGCCGAGATCGAGTCCACGGACTCCGACTGGGACCGCGAGAAGCTCCAGGAGCGCCTCGCCAAGCTGGCCGGCGGCGTGTGCGTCATCCGCGTCGGCGCGGCCACCGAGGTCGAGCTCAAGGAGAAGAAGCACCGTCTGGAGGACGCCATCTCCGCGACCCGCGCCGCGGTCGAGGAGGGCATCGTCTCCGGTGGTGGCTCCGCCCTGGTCCACGCCGTCAAGGTCCTCGAGGACGGCCTGGGCAAGGACGGCGACGAGGCCACCGGTGTCGCCGTCGTCCGCCGCGCCGCCGTCGAGCCGCTGCGCTGGATCGCGGAGAACGCGGGCCTCGAGGGCTACGTCATCACCGCGAAGGTCGCCGAGCTGGAGAAGGGCAACGGCTTCAACGCCGCCACCGGCGAGTACGGCGACCTGGTGAAGGCCGGCGTCATCGACCCGGTCAAGGTCACCCGCTCCGCCCTGGAGAACGCCGCCTCCATCGCCTCCCTGCTGCTCACGACCGAGACCCTGGTCGTCGAGAAGAAGGAAGAGGAGAAGGCCGAGGCCGCCGGCCACGGTCACGGCCACGCCCACTGAGCGTGACGCACTGATGCGCTGATGCGCTGACGCGTGAAGGAGGCCCGGCACCCACGAGGGTGCCGGGCCTCCGGCGTCGGTCGGGGCCGTACGGGCGTCAGTTGGGGCCGTACTTGCGGCCCGTCGTGGACGACACCCGGGACAGCGCACTGCGCGGCACGAGCTTCGACAGACCCGTCAGCGCCTTGTAGCGCGGGTCCGGAACGGACAGCGACTTGCCCCGCGCCAGGTCCTTCAGCGCCGCGTCCACCAGCCGGTCCGCGTCCAGCCACAGCCAGCCCGGGATGTTGTCCGTCCCCATGCCGGCCCGCTGGTGGAACTCCGTACGGACGAAACCGGGGCACAGCGCCATCAGCCGCACCCCGCTGCCCGCCATGTCCCGCGCCACGCCCTGGGTGAACTGCACGACCCACGCCTTGCTCGCCCCGTAGGTGCCGCGCGGCACGAACGCGGCCACGGACGCGACGTTGACCACCCCGCCGCGCCGCCGCTCGCGCATCCCGCGGGTGGCCGCCGTGGTCAGCCGCAGCACGGCCTCGCAGTGCACCTTGAGCATGGTCAGCTCGTCCTGGACGGAAACCTCCAGGAAGCGGCCCTTGTTGCCGAACCCCGCGTTGTTGACCAGCAGATCCACCGGGTGCTTCCGGTCCGAGAGCCGGGCCTCGACCGCCTCGATGCCCTCCTCCGTCGAGAGGTCGGCGCGCAGGACCTCCGCCTCCACCCGGTGACGGTCGTGGAGTTCGGTCGCCTGCTCGTGCAACCGCTTCTCGTCGCGGGCCACGAGGACGAGATTGTGCCCTTCGGCCGCCAGCCGCCGTGCGAAGGCCGCACCGATGCCGGCCGTCGCCCCCGTGATCAGTGAAGTCGTCATGCGGGAACGTTAGTGCCCCGAGGACGTCCCGTCGCCGCCGCCCGCGGCATGCTGACGGGCCGAATACGCCAGCGCCTTGTCCCGGAGCGCGGGGTGCTGCGCGTCCCCCGCCGCCAGAACGCGTGGCAGCAGCGCCCGTTCGGTCGTCTCGGCGCGGAAGGCGAAGGAGACGGACACCTCGTGCGCGGGCCGGTGCACGACTGTGACGGGATCACCCGCACGGACTTCTCCGGGTACGAGGACACGCAAGTACGCGCCGGGGGCGGCGACTTGGGTGAACCGCTTGATCCAGCCCTTCTCGCCGAGCCAGTCGGCGAACGTCCGGCACGGGATGCGGGCCGACGTGACCTCGAGCAGCAGTTCCTCGCCGATCCGCCAGCGCTCGCCGATCCGTGCGCCGCTCACGTCCACACCGCTGGTGGTGAGGTTCTCGCCGAAGACCCCGCACGGCAGCGCACGCCCGAGCTCGCGCTCCCAGAAGTCGAGGTCCTCGCGCGCGAACGCGTACACCGCCTGGTCGTTCCCGCCGTGGTGCTTCCACGAGACCACCGTGTCACCGGCCACGCCGCTGCCCGCCGTGCCCTTGGGCCCGGGCGCGGCCACCGCGACCGGACCGTCGACGGGGCGCTTGTCGATGCCGGTGACGAGACCGCCCGCGAACCCGCCCGGGCGGTCGCCCGCTGTCTCTCCCCGGCCTGCGTTCACGGATAGCACGTGCATGACAGCAGGGTAGACAGCCGCGCCCGAGGCGTCGAGCTGAAAGCGTCGAGCGACAATTTCCCGGCCCCTCCAAGACAGGCTTATGCTCGAGACATGATCGAGGCACGTCATCTGAGGGTGCTGCGCGCGGTGGCCGCCACCGGCTCGTTCTCCGCTGCGGCCCGTGAGCTGGGCTGCACCCAGCCCGCGGTCAGCCAGCAGATGAAGGCCCTGGAGCAGTCGACGGGCACGCCGCTGCTCATCCGCACCGGCCGCGAGATGCGGCTGACCGAGGCCGGCGACGCCCTCGTACGGCACGCCGCGGGCATCCTCGCCGGGCTCACCGCCGCCGAGGAGGAGATCGCCGCGATCGCCGGGCTGCGCGCGGGCCGGGTGCGGCTCGTGTCCTTCCCCAGCGGCAGCTCGACCCTCGTGCCCACCGCCCTCGCGGAGATGCGGGCTGCCCACCCCGGCACCCGGGTCTCCCTGGTCGAGGCGGAGCCGCCGCGCTCGGTGGAGATGCTGCGCTCCGGCGACTGCGAGATCACCCTGGCCTTCCGCTACCCCGAGGTGCGCGGCGCCGACCCGGCCGCCGACGCCGAGTGGGAGGACCTGGTCGTCCGCCCGCTGCTGACCGACCGGCTCATCGGCGTGGTCCCGGAGAGCCACCGGCTGGCCGGCGCGGAGCGGATCGGCATCGACGAGCTGGCGCGCGAGCCGTGGATCGCGGGCTGCCCCCGCTGCCGGCGGCATCTGGTGGAGGTGTGCGAGAGCGCGGGCTTCACCCCGCGCATCGACTTCGCGACGGACGACTACCCGGCGGTGTTCGGGCTGGTGGGCGCCGGTCTCGGGGTCGCCGTGATGCCCGAGCTGGCGCTGGAGTCCGTACGCACCGAGGGCGTGCGGATCGTGCCGGTGGAGCCCGTCGTGCAGCGCGAGATCGTGGCCCTGACCCTGCCGGACCTGGCACGGGTGCCGGCGGTCGGGGCGATGCTGGACCGGCTGGTGCCGACCGCGCGCCGCTGAGCGGCCGTCTCCGGCGACCGGTGAAACGTTTCTGTAGCGGGCGTCCCGGGGGGTTCTAGGCGCTGAGGGGGCTCGTCGTGGTGATGGACCGGTGCCGTGCCCGTCCCATCAGCTCCTCGCGCTCGTCCTCGGTGAGCCCGCCCCACACGCCGTACGGCTCGCGCACAGCGAGCGCGTGCGCCGCGCACTCGGCGCGTACGGGGCAGCGCATGCACACCTCTTTCGCCGAGGCCTCACGAGCGCTCCGGGCCGCGCCGCGCTCGCCCTCGGGGTGGAAGAAGAGGGAGCTGTCGACTCCGCGGCACGCCGCGAGCAGCTGCCAGTCCCACAGGTCGGCGTTGGGACCGGGGAGGCGGGAGAAATCTGCCATTGCTTGTCCCCTTCGATGCAAACCCCTATGTGAGCAGATGAAAATATGACTCTTTGTCGAATCTAGCCACACTCGCTCATAAATGGGAAGAAGAAGGGGCCCAAGCGGGCAAATGGTGCACGGTTCGAACGATGACGCGAGCGCCCCCCGTGCGCCCTGCTCGGTGTCGGCCCCCTCACGTAGAGTGCCGAACATGGCCGACCGAGCCCGTAACTCTTTCGGGTGACCGTCGTTGAGAGGGCAGAGGCGGTTGGCGAATTCGGTGGTCGGGCAGGTGTCCGAGTCAGTCCGCTCTTGTGGTTGTTTCGCCAATCGCACAGGTGACGATCAGTACCAGCCTGGAGGCTCAAGGTGACGCACATCAGCTGCGGAGGACGGCCATGACATCCGTCCTCGTCTGTGACGACTCCCCGCTTGCCCGAGAGGCGCTCCGTCGCGCGGTGGCGACCGTGCCCGGCGTCGAGCGCGTGACGACGGCGGCCAACGGCGAGGAAGTCCTCCGCCGCTGGGGCGCCGACCGCTCGGACCTCATCCTGATGGACGTGCGCATGCCAGGCCTGGGCGGTGTGGAGACCGTCCGCCGGCTGCTCTCCGCCGACCCCGGCGCCCGCATCATCATGCTCACGGTGGCCGAGGACCTGGACGGGGTCGCGCTCGCGGTCGCCGCCGGGGCGCGGGGCTACCTCCACAAGGACGCCTCGCGGGCCGAGCTGCGGGCCACCGTGACCCAGGCGCTCGCCGACCCGACCTGGCGGCTAGCCCCGCGGCGGCTGCGGTCCGCCGAGATGGGGGCGGCGCCCACGCTCACCGCGCGGGAGATCCAGGTTCTCGAGGGCATGAGCCACGGGCGGTCCAACGCCGAGATCGGCCGGGAGCTCTTCCTCTCCGAGGACACCGTCAAGACGCACGCGCGGCGGCTGTTCAAGAAGCTGGGTGCTTCGGACCGGGCGCATGCGGTCGCGCTCGGATTCCGCTGGGGCCTGGTCCGCTAGGCGCCGTGACGTGCGGCGCCGTGGGGGAGTGACGCACCCCGCCTGCCCTGGGGCGGGCGGGGCGGACGTCTGTGGTTCCCCGGCCCGCTGCACGTTTCCCGCGCGCTGCCGCATCCTTGAGCTATGGACTTCCTCGGGGACGGCTCGCTCGGGCGTGATGGGAGGGCGCGGGAGATGACGGTCGGCGCACCCGCTCAAGACGTGACAGTGCACAACCGCGGACACGATGCCGCGAACGGTCCGGAGCCAAGGCACCATGGACCGATGCGCAACAACGACGAGGCGAGGTCCGCCGTGCCCGCGGCCGGGGAGATCGGCACCCTCGTCGTACGTGCCGTCGAGGGCGACCGGCAGGCCACGCACGACCTTCTCGCCCTGGTGCACCCTCTCGCGCTGCGCTACTGCCGCACCCGGCTGTCGCGACTGCCGGGCGACGCCCGTCACTTCGTGGACGACCTCGCCCAGGAGGTCTGCCTCGCGGTGCTGTGCGCCCTGCCGCGCTACCGCGACACCGGGCGGCCCTTCGAGGCCTTCGTCGTGGCCATCGCCGCGCACAAGGTCGCCGATCTCCAGCGCGCCGCCATGCGCCACCCCGGCAGCACGGCCGTGCCCTCCGACGAGATGCCGGAGCAGCCCGACGACTCCCTCGGCCCGGAGGAGCGGGCGCTGCTGAGCAGCGACGCGGAGTGGGCCAAGAAGCTCCTCGCCAACCTCCCCGAGAACCAGCGCGAGTTGGTCCTGCTGCGGGTCGCCGTGGGGCTCACGGCCGAGGAGACCGGGCAGATGCTGGGCATGTCGCCCGGCGCGGTGCGCGTCGCCCAGCACCGGGCGCTCAGCAGGCTCCGGGCGCTCGCCGAGCAGTGAGGAAGGGGGCTTTCCGTAGGAAGCTCCAAGTGATGCGGGACTCAGCGCTCGTGGAATGGGCCACCTGCTGAGGCCCGTTAGCATGGGAGTCCTCGCTGAGGCAAGGGGCTCCCCGGGGTGTCGCTCCGGGTGGAATACCGCATTTGGGAAGGTGTCATGACTGGCAACATCGACGGAATGCCCGAGAAGTTCGCGATGCTCGGTCTGACATACGACGACGTCCTGCTGCTGCCCGGTGCTTCCGAGGTGCTGCCGAACGCCGTCGACACCTCCTCCCGGGTCTCGCGCAACGTCAGGGTGAACATTCCCCTGCTGTCCGCCGCCATGGACAAGGTCACCGAGGCGCGCATGGCGATCGCCATGGCCCGCCAGGGCGGCGCCGGTGTGCTCCACCGCAACCTCTCCATCGAGGACCAGGCCAACCAGGTCGACCTCGTCAAGCGCTCCGAGTCCGGCATGGTCTCCGACCCGATCACGGTCCGCCCCGACGCCACCCTGGCCGAGGCGGACGCGCTGTGCGCGAAGTTCCGCATCAGCGGTGTGCCGGTGACCGACGCCGCGGGCAAGCTGCTCGGCATCGTCACCAACCGCGACATGGCCTTCGAGCTCGACCGCAGCCGTGCGGTGCGCGAGATCATGACCCCGATGCCGCTGGTCACCGGCAAGGTCGGGATCTCCGGCGAGGCCGCCATGGAGCTGCTGCGCCGCCACAAGATCGAGAAGCTGCCGCTGGTCGACGACGCGGGCGTGCTCAAGGGCCTGATCACGGTCAAGGACTTCGTCAAGGCCGAGCAGTACCCGAACGCCGCGAAGGACTCCGAGGGCCGGCTGATCGTCGGTGCGGCGGTGGGCGTCGGCGCCGAGGCGTTCGACCGCGCCCAGGCGATGGTCGAGGCCGGTGCGGACTTCCTCGTCGTCGACAGCGCCCACGGCCACAGCCGGGGCATCCTCGACATGATCGCCAAGATCAAGTCCAACATCAACGTCGATGTCGTCGGCGGCAACGTCGCCACCCGTGACGGCGCCCAGGCGCTGATCGACGCGGGCGTGGACGGCGTCAAGGTCGGTGTCGGCCCCGGCTCGATCTGCACCACCCGCGTCGTCGCGGGCATCGGCGTGCCGCAGGTCACCGCGATCTACGAGGCCGCCCAGGCCTGCCACGCGGCGGGCGTGCCGCTGATCGGCGACGGCGGTCTGCAGTACTCCGGCGACATCGCCAAGGCGATCGCGGCCGGTGCGGACACGGTGATGCTCGGCTCGCTGCTCGCGGGCTGCGAGGAGTCGCCGGGCGAGATGGTCTTCATCAACGGCAAGCAGTTCAAGTCGTACCGCGGCATGGGCTCGCTGGGTGCGATGCAGTCGCGCGGCCAGGCGAAGTCCTTCTCGAAGGACCGCTACTTCCAGGACAACGTCCTCTCCGAGGACAAGCTCGTGCCCGAGGGCATCGAGGGCCAGGTGCCCTACCGCGGCCCGCTGGCCTCGGTCGCGCACCAGCTCATCGGCGGTCTGCGGGCCTCCATGGGCTATGTGGGATCCGCCAATGTGCAGGAGCTCAAGGACAAGGGCCGCTTTGTACGGATCACCACCGCGGGCCTGAAGGAGAGCCACCCGCACGACATCCAGATGACGGTGGAAGCGCCGAACTACAACCGGCGGTAAGCAGTACGCGTTCCAGGAAGCCCGCGACCGTCAGGCCGCGGGCTTCGCCGCGTCGGTGATACTGGAACGGCAGACGTGAAAAGAAGGGCCACAACGTGACTGAGATCGAGATCGGGCGGGGCAAGCGCGGCCGCCGGGCGTACGCGTTCGACGACATCGCCGTCGTCCCGAGCCGCCGTACCCGCGACCCCAAGGAGGTCTCGATCGCCTGGCAGATCGATGCCTACCGCTTCGAGCTGCCTTTCCTGGCCGCGCCGATGGACTCGGTCGTCTCGCCCGAGACGGCCATCCGCATCGGTGAGCTGGGCGGTCTGGGTGTGCTGAACCTCGAGGGCCTGTGGACCCGGTACGAGGACCCGGAGCCCCTGCTCGCGGAGATCGCCGAGCTGGACGAGCGCACCGCGACCAAGCGCCTGCAGGAGATCTACTCCGCGCCGATCAAGGAAGAGCTGATCGGGCAGCGCATCAAGGAGGTCCGCGACTCCGGTGTCGTGACCGCCGCCGCGCTCTCGCCGCAGCGCACCGCGCAGTTCTCGAAGGCCGTCGTCGACGCGGGCGTGGACATCTTCGTCATCCGCGGCACGACCGTCTCCGCCGAGCACGTCTCGAGCGCCGCCGAGCCGCTGAACCTCAAGCAGTTCATCTACGAGCTCGACGTGCCGGTCATCGTCGGCGGCTGCGCCACGTACACCGCCGCCCTGCACCTGATGCGCACGGGTGCGGCCGGTGTGCTCGTCGGCTTCGGCGGCGGTGCGGCCCACACCACCCGCAATGTGCTCGGCATCCAGGTGCCGATGGCGACCGCGGTCGCCGATGTGGCGGCGGCCCGCCGGGACTACATGGACGAGTCCGGCGGCCGGTACGTCCACGTGATCGCCGACGGCGGCGTGGGCTGGTCCGGCGACCTGCCCAAGGCCATCGCCTGCGGTGCGGACGCCGTGATGATGGGCTCCCCGCTCGCCCGTGCCACGGACGCGCCGGGCCGGGGCCACCACTGGGGCATGGAGGCCGTCCACGAGGACGTGCCGCGCGGCAAGCGCATGAACCTCGGTGTGGTCGGCTCGACCGAGGAGGTCCTGCTCGGTCCCTCGCACACGCCGGACGGGTCGATGAACTTCTTCGGCGCGCTGCGCCGGGCGATGGCCACCACGGGCTACAGCGACCTGAAGGAGTTCCAGCGCGTCGAGGTGACGGTCGCGCCGTCCTCGCACGACAAGCGCTGACACAGCGTCGGTGAAAGGGCTCGGCCGTGAAACGGCCGGGCCCTTCGCATGTCCCCGTTCGTCAACTCCGTATAAACGTTCGGCGATAGGGAATACTGGCGACTTATGGCGCAAAGTAAGTCGTTCAGCGGCAGGGACATGGGCATCGACCTCGGCACCGCGAACACGCTGGTGTATGTGCGCGGGAAGGGAGTGGTGCTCAACGAGCCCTCGGTCGTGGCCGTCAACGCTGATGACGGCAGTGTCCTCTCGGTCGGTTCCGAGGCCAAGGAGACGATCGGCCGTACGCCCTCGAACATCGTGGCCGTCCGGCCGCTGCGCGACGGCGTCATCGCCGACTTCGAGATAGCCGAGCGGATGATGCGGCACTTCATCAAGAAGGTCACGGGCAACCGTGTCTTCTCCCGGCCGCGCGTGGTGGTGTGCGTGCCGTCGGGCATCACGGGCGTCGAGCGCCGCGCGGTCATCGAGGCGGCGTCCCAGGCCGGGGCCCGGGCGGTGCACCTGGTCGAGGAGCCGATGGCGGCGGCGATCGGCGCGGGCCTGCCGGTCAGCGAGCCGACCGGCTGCATGGTCGTCGACATCGGCGGCGGCACCACCGAGGTCGCGGTGACCTCGCTGGGCGGCATCGTCACCGCCCGCTCGGTGCGCACCGCGGGCGATGCGATGGACACGGCGATCATCTCCTACGTGAAGAAGAACTACGCCCTCGCGATCGGCGAACGCACCGCGGAGGACATCAAGTTGAGCATCGGCTCGGCGGCTCCGGTGGCGGCCTGGTCGGCGAGCGCGGGCTCCGAGGAGACGCAGGGGCTGCTGCCGGCCGACCGGATCACCATCCGGGGCCGCGACCAGGTCAGCGGGCTGCCCAAGACGCTGGAGCTGACGGCCGACGAGATCCGGCACGCGCTGGCGGAGCCGGTGGACGCGATTGTGATGGCCGTACGCCAGACCCTGGACGAGACCCCGCCGGAGCTGTCGGGCGACATCATGGACCGCGGCATCGTGCTCACCGGCGGCGGGGCGCTGCTGCGGGGGCTGGACGTGCGGCTGAGCCGGGAGCTCGACATCCCGGTGCTGGTCGCCGACGATCCCCTGGACTGCGTGGCGGTCGGCACCGGCCGCTGCGTCGAGGACTTCGCCTCGCTCAAGACCCTGCTGGACGCCCAGCCCCGGCTGCCGATGAGCGGGCGGCTGTAGTCACAGCGGTCAAAGCCGGTGCGCCGCGCCGGCGGGGCTCGCGCCCCGGGTGTCCAGCAGCAGCTGGGCCTTGACCGCGAGCCCTTGCAGGTCGTACGTGCGGTGGTGCTGGAGAAGGACCGTCAGGTCGGCGGCGGCCGCGGCCTCGTAGAGGCTGTCGGCCCGCGGCACCGGCTGGCCGAGGACGCGCCACAGCTGGGCGTACGGGTCGTGGTAGCTGAGCTGGGCGCCCAGTTCGATCAGCCGGGAGGCGATCTCGCGGGCGGGGGAGCCCTCCTGGTCGCCGATGTCGGCCTTGTAGCTGACGCCGAGCAGCAGCACGCGCGCGCCGCGCACCGATTTGCCGTGCTCGTTCAGGAGCGTGGCGCAGCGCTGGGTGACGTAGCGCGGCATGCGTCCGTTGACCTCCTGGGCCAGCTCGACCATGCGCAGCGGGTAGCCGAGGCTACGGCCTTTGTAGGAGAGGTAGTTGGGGTCGATGGGCACGCCGTGGCCGCCGACCCCGGGGCCCGGGCGGAAGGCCTGGAAGCCGAAGGGCTTGGTCTCCGCGCAGCGCAGGACGTCCCACAGGTCCACGCCGATGTCGTGGCAGAAGACGGCCATCTCGTTGGCGAGCGCGATGTTGACGTGCCGGTAGTTGGTCTCCCAGGCGGTGACCGTCTCGGCCTCGCGGGGGCCGCGGGCGCGGACGACCTTCTCGCAGAAGCGCCCGTAGAAGGCGGCGGCGGCCTCCGTGCAGGCGGGGGTGAGGCCGCCGATGACCCGGGGGGTGTTGGCGAGGCCGTGCCGCCGGTTGCCGGGGTCGGTGCGGCTGGGGGCGTAGGCGAGGTGGAAGTCGCGGCCCGCGCGCAGCCCGGAGCCCGATTCGAGCAGGGGGCGCAGGAACTTCTCGGTCGCGCCGGGGTAGACGAAGGACTCCAGGAGCACGGTGGTGTGCGGACGCAGCCGGGCGGCCAGGACGCGCGCGGCCTCGCCGACGGCGCTCAGGTCCAGGGCCCGGTCCTCGCCCAGCCGGGAGGGCGCGCAGATGACGGCCGTACGGACCCCGCCGAGTTCGGTCTCCTCGGTCGTGGGGCGGAAACCGGCGGCGAGCATGCGGCGCAGTTCGGCAGCGGTCAGGGTGGTGCAGCCGCCCTCCGGGGGCAGCCGGCCGGCCCGCAGCTCGGCGACGGTGTGCGGGTCGGGGTCGTAGCCCACGGTGACGAGGGACGCGGCGGTGGCGGCCTGTGCGAGGGGGAGGCCGAGGTGGCCGAGTCCGATGACGGCGAGGTCTGCGGGCATGGCGAGATGCGGTCCTTCCCGGAGAGGGGTCCGTTGGCCCGGCGGGCGGAGCCCGGCCCGGTGCACGGACGAGGATCAGGTTAAGCGGATATATGACAGATATCCGGTATTTCTGTGCCGGGCTCTCGTCGGCGGGTTCCCGGACCCGGCCGCGGCGGCGGATCTGGGGCAGCATCGGAGGAAGGACGGCCACGCGTCCGTGTGTGGCGGCGTCGGCAGCGGGAGGCACTGGTGAAGACAGCGGCACTCGGTCCGGCCGAGCGGAGCGCGGCACTCACCCGGATGGCGGAACGGGAACTGGACATCCTGGTGGTCGGCGCCGGTGTGGTCGGCGCGGGCACCGCGCTGGACGCGGTCACCCGCGGGCTGGCGACCGGGCTCGTCGAGGCACGGGACTGGGCCGCCGGTACGTCCAGCCGGTCCAGCAAGCTCATCCACGGCGGGCTGCGCTATCTCGAGATGCTCGACTTCGCCCTGGTCCGCGAGGCGCTCAAGGAACGCGGGCTGCTGCTCCAGCGACTGGCCCCGCACCTGGTCAAGCCGGTGCCCTTCCTCTATCCCCTCCAGCACCGCGGCTGGGAGCGGTTCTACGCCGGATCGGGCGTGGCCCTCTACGACGCGATGTCCGTCTCCTCCGGCCACGGCCGCGGCCTGCCCGTCCACCGCCACCTCAGCCGCACCCGCGCCCTGCGCGTGGCGCCGTGCCTGCGCAAGGACGCCCTGGTCGGCGCGCTGCAGTACTACGACGCCCAGATGGACGACGCGCGCTACGTCACCACCCTCGTGCGCACCGCCGCCGGCTACGGCGCGGACGTCGCCAACCGGGCCCGGGTCGTGGGCTTCCTGCGCGAGGGCGAACGGGTGGTCGGCGCCCGCGTACGGGACCTGGAGCAGGGCGGCGAGTTCGAGGTCCGCGCCCGACAGATCGTCAACGCCACCGGGGTGTGGACGGACGACACCCAGAAGCTCATCGCCGAACGCGGCCAGTTCCACGTCCGCGCCTCCAAGGGCATCCACCTCGTCGTGCCCAAGGACCGGATCCACTCCACGACCGGGCTGATCCTGCGCACCGAGAAGAGCGTGCTGTTCGTCATCCCCTGGGGCAGGCACTGGATCATCGGCACGACCGACACGGACTGGGACCTGGACAAGGCGCACCCCGCCGCGTCCAGCGCCGACATCGACTACCTGCTCGAGCACGTCAACTCGGTACTGGCCGTACCCCTGACCCGCGACGACGTGCAGGGCGTGTACGCCGGGCTGCGCCCGCTGCTGGCCGGCGAGTCCGACGCGACGAGCAAGCTCTCTCGCGAGCACACGGTGGCGCACCCGGTGCCGGGTCTGGTGGTCGTGGCGGGCGGCAAGTACACGACGTACCGGGTGATGGCGAAGGACGCGGTGGACGAGGCGGTCCACGGGCTGGACCGGCGCATCGCCGAGTGCGTGACCGAGGACGTACCGCTGGTGGGCGCCGAGGGCTACCGGGCGCTGTGGAACGGACGCGCGCAGCTCGCACAGCGCACGGGGCTGCACGTGGCGCGGGTCGAGCATCTGCTCAACCGCTACGGCTCGTTGGTGGACGAGCTGCTGGAGCTCATCGCCGCCGACCCCTCCCTCGGCGAACCGCTCTCCGGTGCCGAGGACTACCTGCGCGCGGAGGCCGTCTACGCCGCCTCCCACGAGGGGGCGCGCCACCTGGACGACGTCCTCACGCGCCGCACCCGTATCTCGATCGAGACCTTCGACCGCGGCACGCGCAGCGCCCGCGAGGCCGCCGGGCTGATGGCCCCGGTCCTCGGCTGGGACGCGGCCCAGGTCGAGAAGGAGGTGCAGCACTACGAGAAGCGCGTGGAAGCGGAGCGCGAGTCCCAGCGCCAGCCCGACGACCTGACGGCGGACGCGGCCCGCCTGGGTGCCCCGGAGGTACAGCCGCTGTAGCCGTCAGCAGAACTCCGCCGCCAGCAGCCGCTCTTCGGCCCCTGCTGCGACCCGCCTGTCGCTGTTGACCCGGAAACTGACGACCCGCCGTCCGCCCACCGTGCCGAACGCCTCCACATAGGACCCGTTGATGTCCCCGTTATGTCCCCACACTGTCGCCCGGCAGGGCAACCGCACCGGGAACAGCCCCATCCCGTACCGCCCCCGCGAGGCCGCCGTGTCCCGTATGGCGCGCAGCTCCGGCGCGGGCAGCAGCGCACCGCTCAGCAGCGCGCGGAAGAACCGGTTGAGGTCGGGCAGGGTCGACACCAGCTCGCCCGCGGCCCCGGCGGCGGACGGGTTGAGATCGGTGACGTCCATCGGACCACCCGCACCTGACGCGGAGTAGGCCCGACCGTGCGGCAAGGGCAACGTGACGCGCGTACCGGGAAAGCTGGTGCCCGTGAGGCGCAATGGACCGAGGATCCGCCGCTGGGCCTCCGCGGCGTAGGAGCGGCCCGTGACCTGACGGATGACCATACCGAGCAGGAGATAGTCGGTGTTGGAGTAGCGGTAGCCGGCACCCGGCGGACCGTACGGCGGGTGCGCGAGCGCGGTCCGTACCAATGCCTCGGCCGGATGGGACGCGAAGCGGTGCGCGGCGAAGCCCTCCCCGAGGAACTCGTCGAAGAACGCGCGGTCGTCCGTGTAGGAGAACAGTCCACTGGTGTGGTCGAGGAGTTGGCGCACCGTGATACCGCTGTGGCGCAGGGGCGCGGAGACAGCCGGCGGCAGTCGGGAGGCGACAGGCTCGTCGAGCCCCACCCGGTGCTCGGCCACCAGCTGGAGCACCACGGTCGCGATGACCGTCTTCGTGATACTCCCGGCACGGAAGCGATCCGCGGGAAGGATGCGCCTGCCGGTACGCACGTCGGCCACGCCGACAGCAGTGAACCGGGGTGCACCATGAGCGTCTTGTGACAGCTCGGCCGCACCGGGAACCGACCCCGGTGAAACAAGGTCCTGTAGAGGTGAGCGGGCAGGCTCGCCCTCGCACGCCGCCGTCGCGAAGGCCGCAATGATGCAGCACAGCGCGGTCATGGCCGCCGCGAGGCGCGAGAGGGCGGTGCGCGTCGGCATGCGCTCATCATCCATGGTCACTCGGACCCTGGCCTTCCACTGGTCCGCGGATGAGAGACAATGGTCGCTCTGCCGGGGTCGGTTGGTCGCAGAGCTGGATGCCAGAGGGGACGCATGTCGGACGCGGAGCAGACGCAGGGCACGACCGGGCGCCTCCTCGCCGGGCGATACCGCCTCGGGGAAGTCCTCGGCCGGGGCGGCATGGGCACGGTCCACCGGGCGACGGACGAGACGCTGGGCCGTGCGGTCGCCGTGAAGGAACTGCGCTTCCCGGCGAACATCGACGAGGACGAGAAGCGCCGCCTGATCACGCGCACGCTGCGCGAGGCCAAGGCGATCGCCCGCATCCGCAGCGCCGGCGCCGTCACCGTCTTCGACGTCGTGCACGAGGACGACCGCCCGTGGATCGTCATGGAGCTCATCGAGGGCCGGTCCCTCGCCGACGTCATCCGCGAGGACGGCCCGCTGAAGTGGCGCCGGGCGGGCGAGGTCGGCCTCGCCGTGCTCGACGTGCTGCGCGCGGCGCACCTCCAGGGCATCCTGCACCGCGACGTGAAGCCGTCCAACGTGCTGATCGCCGACGACGGCCGGGTGGTCCTCACCGACTTCGGCATCGCCCAGGTCGAGGGCGACCCGTCGGTCACCTCGACCGGCATGCTGGTCGGAGCCCCCTCGTACATATCGCCCGAGCGCGCGCGGGGCCAGAAGCCCGGTCCGCCCGCCGACCTGTGGTCGCTGGGCGGTCTGCTGTACGCGGCCGTCGAGGGTGCGCCGCCGTACGACAAGGGGTCCGCCATCGCGACCCTGACCGCCGTGATGACCGAGCCCCTGGGTCCGCCGAAGAACGCGGGCCCGCTCGAGGGTGTCATGTACGGGCTGCTAGCCAAGGACCCGCAGAAGCGGCTCGACGAGGCGGGCGCGCGGGCTCTGCTGACGGACGCCATCAACTCCCCGGACACGCCACGGCCGAAGCCGGCGCCGAGGACCCCGGACACCGACGTCACCCAGGCGATCGCGATGCCGGAGGCATCCCCCCGCAAGCCGGACGCGAAGAAGCCGGCTCCGGCGAAGCGGCCCGCGGCCTCCCCCACGAAGCCTGTGGCGAACCCGAAGGCCCGGCCCGGTGCGCGCGAGAAGCACACGCCGTCCGCGTCCAACGGGAGCGCCTTCAGACCCCTGCGCGACGCGACCCCGTCGGGCTCGGCCGCTTCGACGGCCGCCTCGAGGACCGAGCAGGAGCCGATGGCGGGCACGTACACCACGACCCTGGTGCGGATGCGCGTCCCGGCGCAGCGGCGCGTGCTGATCCTCGTGGTGGTCGTCGTCGCTCTGGCCGTGCTCGGCACGGTGCTCGCCCTCGTGCTGAGCAACAACGGCGACGACGGCAAGAAGGACGGCAAGAGCGGCAAGTCGCACGGTCACGCGGCGGCGGTGGTCTCCGTCGTACGCACGGGCACGGGCACGGACCCGGCCGATCCGACGAGCTGAGCCGTACAGCCCCGGGAGGGCCGGTCCGGCACGTATCGTGAGTGTGGGTGAACAGTGCGCAGCCGCAATGAGCGGCGGAACAGCCGGATGTGATGGCTGCGCGGGCGTCGTCGGTGTCGTGCGTGTGGGGAGGCGTCGTGGACGACTACGCGGGCCGGGTGCTCGCCGACCGCTATCGCCTGCCGTTGCCTCCCTCCGAAGCGTTTGAACTGGTCGAGGCGCGTGCCTTCGACACCTACAGCGGGCAGGAGGTCCTGGTCCGTCAGATTCCGCTGCCGGAGGTCGTGGACGCCGAGCTCGTCGAGAGCGCGGGTGAGGCGGGCGCGCGCGACGGCGGCCCGGGCGGGCGCCCCGGGGCGGTGACCGCCGGGCGCGGCGGACGTACGGTCGTGGGGGCCGGCGATCCGGCGGTGCGCCGGGCACTGGCGGCGGCGACGGCCGCCGCGGGGATCCCCGATCACCCGCGGCTGGACCAGGTCTTCCATGTCTTCGCGGAGGCGGGCAGCCTCTGGATCGTCAGCGAACTCGTCACCGCCCGGCCGCTCGCGGCTGTGCTGGCCGAGCGCACGCTCACGCCGCACCGTGCCGCCGAGGTGGCGGCCGACATCCTCACCGCCCTGCGGGCCCTGCACGCCCAGGGCTGGACGCATCGCAACATCACCACCCGCACGGTCCTCATCTGCGAGGACGGCCGCGCGATCCTCACCGGCCTGGCCGTCGGCGCGGCCGAGGAGGCGCTGTGCGGCTACGACCCCGTCCCGGAGGGCCGGGGGGGCCGGGAGGGCCGGGAGGGCCGGGACGGTCGTGATGGCCGGGACGGTCGCGAGGGCGGGGCCGTTCGCGATGGCCGTGAGGGTGTGCGGCCCGCCGTGCCGCGGCAGGCGGGCAAGGAGGACAGCGCCACCGCGGCCGGGCGGACACGGCCCGGGGCGATCGCCGCGTACCGCGCGGGAGCCGCCCGCGCCGCCGCGCGCACGGCGGCCGAGGGCGGCAACGCACGCCCGTCGACCGGCAGTTCGCCGTGGGGCGGCGGCACGGCCGCCAGCGGCACCGCGCCCGCGGCCGGTTCGCCCGCGCCGTGGAGTGCCGACGCGCTCGTCCATGGCGCCTCGTCGGGGCGCACGGCGGAGCCCGCGCTCGAGAAGGCACCCGGCAGCTGGGGCGCCGGTGCCGCCGGCGGTGCGCTCGCCGCCGAACGGGCCCGGCAGGCGCGGATGCTGGTCATCGGCGCCGTCACCGAGCGCTGGGCCCCCGAACAGGCCTGGCCCGTCCAGGAGAACTGGCAGCTCGCCCCGCCCGTCGGGCCCGCCGCCGACCTGTGGGCCCTGGGCGCGCTGCTCTTCCGCGTCGTGCAGGGGCACGCCCCGTACCCGGAGGACAGCGCGGCCGACCTGGTGCAGGTCGTCTGCAACGAACCGCCCGCCTACGCCGAGGAGTGCGGCGCGCTGCGCCCCGTGGTCGAGTCGCTCATGCGCAAGGACCCGGAGGAGCGCCCCGATTTCGAGGAACTGCGCGGCTGGCTGCGGTCGTTGATCCGTTCCGCCCCCGAGCCGGACGTCGGCAGCCGTACGGTCACCGTGCCGTCGATCGGGCCGGGCACGCCCGCCGACCCGGGCCGCCTGCCGATCATCCGGCGGCGCGGTGAGCTGGTGCGCCGCTGGCGCGGGCGCGCGTCCGGTACGTCGTCCGGTGTGTCGGCTGGTGCGTCGTCCGGAGCGTCGGCTGGTGCGTCTGCCGGTACGTCTGCCGCGCACGGGCGGCACAAGAAGGCGGGCCAGGCCGTGGCCACCGGGCATCTTCAGCAGCAGCGGGTGCAGAGCCCGCGCAGCCCGCACAGGCTGGGGCGGCTGCTGCTGGGGTTGATACTGATCGTGCTGGTCGGGGCCGTGCTGTACGCGCTGCTGTTCATGCCCCGCGCGGCCGAGAGCGCGGAGCAGAGCCTCCCGGATCGCACCGGCACCACCGGGGCGCTGAGCGCGGCGCCCAACGGGCCGGGCCCGGAGGGGAAGACGACGACCGCGGGCGCCCGGTCGCAGCAGTCGTCCGAGGCGGGCGAGGTCGCCCAGGGCTTCGCCCTGCGCCACGACCCCAAGGGGTTCTCCGTGGCGGTCGCCAAGGACTGGCAGCGCCGCGACGACGCCGGGCACGGCCAAGTCGTCTACGCGGGCGGCGACTTCCAGCTGATCGTCGTGCCCGGCCGGGACGCGGTCTCCGAGTTCGGCAGCGATCCGCTGGCGTACCAGCAGGAGAAGGAGCCGGAGCTGGACCCCTTCCGCGCCTCCTCCTGGTCGGGCGCCACCGGGCTGCGCCGGGTCGACATCGGCAGAACGGCCGGGGCACAGGGCACGTACAACTGGAGTGACAGCAGCGGCCATCAGGTCTACGTCCGCAACGCGGTGATGATCCTGGATGGCCGCTATCACGTGCTCCAGGTGATCGGGCCGATGGACGGGCAGCGCTCCGTGGACTCCTTCTTCGACCAGGCCACCATCACCTACCGTCCGTCCTGATCCCGGCGGAAGCGCGTTCGCAGCTCCTCCTTGTCCACCTTCCGGAGCGAGCCGCTGCGCGGCAGCGCGTCCACCAGCTCGAGCTGCTCGGGAATCTTGTGCACGGCCAGCCCCGCGCGGCGCAGGTGCTCCGCGACCGCCTCGAGTGTCAAAGGTGGTGCCGCGCCGGTCCGTTGCTGGACGACCGCGCACACCCGCTCCCCGCGTGCGGCGTCCGGCAGTCCGATGACGGTGACCTCCTCGACGGCCGGGTGGTCGTGGAGCAGCCGCTCGACCTCCGCGGCGGAGATGTTCTCGCCCTTGCGGATGATGATGTCCTTGACGCGCCCGGTGAGCACGAGGAACCCGTCGCCCGTGAGGTGGCCGAGGTCGCCGGTGCGGAGGAAGCCGTCCGTGTCGAACGCCTCCGCCGACAGTGCCGGGTCGAGGTAGCCCCGGCACACGGCGGTGCCGCGCAGCCGTATGTGCCCGTCCGTGCCCGGCGGTACGGGCGTTCCGGTCGTGTCGACGACGCGGATGTCCATGCCGGCGGGCGGGCGCCCCTCCGTGGCGGCGAGCCGTTCCGGCGGGTCGGCGGGGGAACCCATGGTGATCACCGGGGCCTCCGTCATGCCGTAGCCGTGGAGGAGGCCACAGCGCAGCTCGCGCACGACGTCGGCGTACAGGGCGGGCGGCCGGGGCGCGCCTCCGCCTGCCAGCAGGCGGAGGGTGGGGATGAGCCTGCGGGCGGGGTCCTTGCGCTGTTCGGCGAGGAACAGCGAGTAGAACGCGGTGGAGCCGCCCGCGATGGTCACCTTGTGGCGGCGGTAGGCGCCGAGCGAGCGGGGCAGGGCGAAGTGCTCGACGAGCAGGGCGGGGACGCCGCGCAGGAGCAGCATCACGGTGTAGGCGATGCCGCCCACGTGCGCGTAGGGGAAGGCGATGGAGCCGACGTCGGCGGGGGTCGGCTCCAGGGCGTCGGCGAGGGCGGTGCCGGAGGCGATGAGGGAGCGGTCGCTGTGCAGGACGCCCTTGGGGGCGTCGGTGGTGCCGGACGTCCAGTGCACCCAGCGCACGGCGTCTCCGTCGGCGGGCGGCTGCGGGAGCGCGGCGACGGGGGAGCGGCGGTCGATGTCCGGCGGGGTCAACACCTCGGGTGGTGCGGGTAGTTCGTGGGCGAGGCGGTGGCCCATGGCCAGGTGGTCGTACCCCCGCCACACGCCGGGGACGACGAGGAACCCGGCCCGCACGGTGCGCAGAGCGTGCCCCGTCTCGCGGTCGCGGCACTGCGGGACGAGGGGGCTCTGGACAGCGCCGAGACGGGCGAGGGCGAGGGACAGGACGACGGTCTCGATGCGGGTGGGCAGTTGCCACACGACGCGGCTCGCGGGGCGGACGCCGAGCCCGTACAGCCGGGCCGCCGTGTGCTCGGCCCGGTCGCGCAGGGCGGCGAAGGTGAGCGTCCGGCCGTCCTCGGCCTGGACGAGGGCGGGCGCGCCGGGGGTCGATGCGGCGCGGCGGACGAGGAGTTCCCAGACGGTGGCGGGCATGCGGCCCTCCCGTTCGCATCGGCTTGCGGGTTCACGGCTTGCGTCCACGGCTTGCGGGTCCACGGGGTGCGGGCTAGCTTCCGAACTGACGGTACGTCAGAAAAGTACGTCGGAAAACCGGTACCGGTATCCGGGGAGGCCCTCCGTGGATCTGCCGCGCATCGTCAGCGTCGACGACCATGTGATCGAACCCGCCCATCTCTTCGAGAGCTGGCTGCCCGCCGCCGTCAGGGACCGTGGCCCACGGCCCCTCACCACCGGCATCGGCGGTCTCGAGTACACCGGCGGCACATACCGCTTCACCATGGATCCGGACGGCCCCCCGGCCGACTGGTGGATCTACGAGGACCTCGCCTTCCCCTACAAGCGCAACATCGCCGCCGCCGGCTTCGACCGCGACGAGATGACCCTCGAGGGGATCACCCGCGAGGAGATGCGGCCCGGCTGCTGGGACCCGGCGGAGCGGCTCAAGGACATGGACCTCAACCACGTCGAGGCGTCCCTGTGCTTCCCCACCTTCCCGCGCTTCTGCGGGCAGACCTTCGCGGAGGCACGGGACAAGGAGGTCGCCCTGGCGTGCGTACGGGCCTACAACGACTGGATGGTCGAGGAGTGGTGCGGCGACAGCGGCGGCCGGCTGATCCCGCTGTGCCTGATCCCGCTGTGGGACGTGGACCTCGCGGTCGCGGAGATCCGGCGCAACGCGGCCCGCGGCGTACGGGCCGTGACCTTCAGCGAGATCCCCACCCACCTCGGGCTGCCCAGCATCCACTCCGGCTACTGGGATCCCTTCTTCGCCGTCTGCGAGGAGACGGGGACCGTCGTCAACATGCACATCGGCTCCTCCTCGCAGATGCCCGCCGCGTCCCCCGACGCGCCGCCGGCCGTGCAGGCCACGCTGTCGTTCAACAACGCCATGGCGTCGATGACCGACTTCCTCTTCAGCGGAGTGCTCGTGCGCTTCCCGCACCTCAAACTCGCTTACAGCGAGGGGCAGATGGGCTGGATCCCGTACGCCCTGGAGCGCGCCGACGACGTCTGGAACGAGCACCGGGCCTGGGGCGGGGTGCGCGACCTGATCCCCGAACCGCCCTCCAGCTACTACCGCCGGCAGATCTTCTGCTGCTTCTTCCGCGACAAGCACGGGATCGCCTCGCTCGACGTCATCGGCCCCGACAACGCCACCTTCGAGACCGACTACCCCCATGTGGACTCCACCTTCCCGCACACCAGGGAAGTGGCCCTCGAGCATGTGCGGGGACTGGACGACGCGACCGTCCACAAACTGATGCGGGGCAACGCGATCCGCATGCTCGGCCTGGACCTCGACCGGCCCGCCACGGGCGACCGGCCTGCCACGGGGTGACCTCATGGACCTCGACGACACCCCCGAGGACGCGGACTTCCGGCACCGGCTGCGCGCCTGGCTTCGCACGACACTGCCCGCACTGCCCCCCGCGCCCGCCCCCGACGACTGGCCCGCCCGGCGCGCGTACGACTGCGCGTGGCAACGGGCGCTGTACGACGCCGGATACGCGGGACTGCACTGGCCGCGCGACGCGGGCGGCCAGGACGCCGGGCCCGTACGGCACTTGATCCTCCTGGAGGAGGCGGAACGGGCGGGAGCACCCTATGTGGGAGCCGGCTTCGTCGGCCTGCTGCACGCCGGACCGACCATCGCCGCCGAGGGCACCGCCGCTCAGCGCGCCCGCTGGCTGCCGCCGGTCCTGAGGGGCGAGGAGGTGTGGTGCCAGGGCTTCTCGGAACCGGACGCGGGCTCCGACCTCGCCGCCCTGCGCACCCGCGCGGTGCGCGACGGCGACACGTACGTCGTCACCGGCAGCAAGGTGTGGACCTCCCACGCCGAGATCGCCGACTGGTGCGAACTCCTCGTCCGCACCGACCCGTCGGCGCCCCGGCACCGGGGGCTCAGCTGGCTCGCGATGCCCATGGACGCACCCGGAGTGACCGTGCGCCCGCTGCGCACGCTCGCGGGGACCACCGAGTTCGCCGAGGTGTTCCTCGACGAGGTGCGGGTGCCGGTCTCGTACCGCGTCGGCGCCGAGAACGACGGCTGGCGCGTCTCGATGGTGACCCTCTCCTTCGAGCGCGGCACGGCCTTCGCCGGCGAAGTCGTCGCCTGCCGCCGGACGCTGGCCCTGCTGGCCCGCACCGCGCAGGCGAACGGACGGTGGGACGACGCCGTCCTGCGCCGCCGGCTGGGGCGGCTCAACGCCGAGTTCACCGCGCTGTGGCGACTGGTGCAGGCCAACGTCAGCGAGGCCGCGGCCTCGCGGGCGGCCGCGCAGGCATCGCGGGACGGCGTCGGGAGCGCCGTTCCGGGCGTCGGCGGCTCCGTCTTCAAGCTGCGCTACTCGCACGCGCGCCAGGAGCTCTACGACGCCGCTGCGGACGCCCTCGGCCCCGACGCACTGGACGCCGACCACGAATGGACCAGCGGCCGACTTTCTTCGCTCGCCTACACGATCGCCGCCGGTACGTCCCAGATCCAGCGGAACATCATTGCCGGGCGCATCCTCGGCCTGCCCGGCGGAAGGCGGTGATGACCATGGACTTCCGGCTGACCGACGACCAGAGGGACCTCAAGGCGGCCATGCGGAAACTCCTGGCGGCGAGGTTCCCGCGCGAGCGTCTCCGGGACGCGGTCGACGGCGACGCGGTTGACGGAGCCGCGGTTGACCGGGAGCTGTGGCGCGAGTTGGGAAAAGCTGGTCTGTTCTCCCTGCGGCTGCCCGAACGGGACGGCGGCGTCGGGCTCGGGCTGCCGGAGGCGGTGCTCCTCTTCGAGGAGGCGGGGCGGGCCCTGCTGCCCGGGCCGTTGACCGCCACCCATCTCGCGGCCGGGCTGACGGAGGGCGCGGCCGAGGGCACCGCGGTGGTCACGGCCGTGGCCCGGCCCGGCCCCGTCGAGCACCTCGCCTCCGCCGACGCCGTGCTGCTGCTCGACGGTGACCGCGCGCAACTGTGGCGAACGGACGTGGGAGAGGGACCAAAGGCTCTGTCGGCACACCCCCTGCGGTCGGTGGACCCCGCAACCCCGCTGCACCTGCTGCGGACCCTGCCCCGGGACTGCCCGGGTACGCACGACGCCGGTGATGCCGCTCTGCTGCGCCGGGAGGCCGCCCTGCTGACTGCCGCACAACAGGTCGGCAGTGCGGCCCGGACAGTGGACATGGCGGTCGCCCATGTCGGGAGCCGCGAGCAGTTCGGCCGCCCGGTCGGCGCCTTCCAAGCCGTCCAACACCTCTGTGCCGACATGCTCGTACGCACGGAACTCGCACGAACCAGCGTTTATGCGGCCTCACTCACGGTTACGGCGGGAGAAGTGGCGGGAGCCGTGCTCCTTGCCGGCGAGGCGGCCGTCCGCAATGCCCGTGACTGTTTGCAACTGCATGGCGGGCTCGGTTTCACCTGGGAGTCGGACGTCCACCTCCACCTCAAGCGGGCGTGGCTGAGGGCCGGGCAGTGGGGGACGACGGCCGAGGCCGAGGAGGAACTCGCCGAAGGACTCCGAACCGGCGCTCCCGGCCGTGCCGATGAAGCCCCCGGAAATTCGCTCGGGCGAAATCGTGAGCGACGAGAATGCGGAACGTAATCAACTGGATCGAAATGTCAGTGATGCCACGGAAAAAGATCACGCTGCGTTGATATCGAGTTGTGCTCTTCGTGTAACTCGTCGCGGACCGGAGTTGCCTTCGCGCTCGGGTACCCTCCCTTGAATGCGAATGGTTCGGAGGCGCGGCGAAGCGGGTGTTGCTCATGTGGCGGCACTGCATTCGGAATCGTCTTTTGCCCGCATCAGTGCGGCGGCCGTGAATGCGCCGTGTTCGAGGCCCCACGGCGCGCGTCGCACCGTATGCGGATCGCCCGCTTCTTTGCGCCGGAATATGCCCGGAGCGTTTGTCGGGGTAACTGTGTGTCAACCATGCTGTGATGAAGGGGAGTCACACTCCGTGATGCCCCCCAGGCGCGAGGCGTTGTGTCCGCCGGTTCGGATGGTGTGAGCGGTGCAGGTGCTTCAGGTGCAGATGGAGGTCCGGGCCGACCCCTCGGAGGTCGGCCGAGCCCGCAGGTGGGCGCGGTCGCGGCTGGCGGGATACGGGATAGGGGTCGACGAGCCATTGGCCGAGACGCTGATCCTGCTGATCTCCGAACTGGTCACCAACGCCGTGGTGCACACGGGCTGTCCGGCCGTGCTGCGGATGTTCTTCCCTGGCACGGGCGCCGCCGCTGGCACGGGCACTGCCTCCGGCGTGGGCGCCGTCTCCGGTGCGGCGTCGGGTCCGCGTGCGGGCACCGTCCGGGTCGAGGTCGCCGACAACAGTGCCCGCCCGCCACGGCAGCGCTGCGCCCGGGGCGATGACACCGGTGGCCGCGGGCTGGAACTGGTCGAGGGGCTCGCCGACCGCTGGGGCTGGCAGCGCGAGGGGGCGGGCAAGCACATCTGGTGCGAGATCGACCGAGGACCGTCGGTCCTGACGCGGTGGACCGTTGCTTTTGAGCCACACCAGGCCGTCACAAACGGGGCATAGGTGACAAAGTCCAGACCTGGTGTTGACGTGAAGTGGTCACGTGATCACCCTTGGATGAAGCGATTCGTTGCGAGGGGACGTCGAGAGGCCCGCATGGTCCGGGCAGCCTCGGCGAGTGCGGGTCGCGAACCGGCGCCGGAACAGGGCTGAAGCGCCGGAGCTGGGCGGCGGTGCCTGGTGCCGTGCTCGGGGTGCGCATCGGCGCCGCCGCCCGCCCGTCCTTCCGGCGGTACACGCCGGACAGTCCCGCCCGATGGCCTGACTCCTGCGGTGACCAGTGGTCAAGTCCCTTGCCGTGGCCGGTGATCAGAGGATGGCGACCGGCGCGACCGGCGCCCCCACGCCCCCGACGAACGGTTCCGGAGCGGCCGTCAGCAGGAAGGCGTACTGCCGCTCCTCCGCGCACACCGTCGACAGCTCCTCCAGATTCCAGTTCTGGCCCTGCATCATCCCCATCTCGACCAGATCGAGGGCGTGGACGGCCAGCCACAGGTTCTCGATCTCCGGCGGGAAGATCTCGAAGGTGAGGGTGTCGTTGGCGACGGCGGCGACGTCCCGCGCGTGGAACCACTCGGGCGTGCGGACCGACAGGCCGGGCGACGGGTGCGCGTACGCGTGCTTGTCCCCGGCGAGGTAGTGCTGGATCTGGCCCGTCCGGACGAGCACGATGTCGCCGGCTCCCACGGTCACCCCGGCCAGGTCCTCCGCCGCGTCGAGGTCCTCGGGGGTCACCGCGTGCCCGCCGTCGAGCCGGTCCACGCCCCGGGCGCGCGCGACGTCGAGCAGCACGCCGCGCGAGACGACGGGCCCGGCCTTCTCCACGCCGCTGTGCGCGGCCCGGCCCTGTGCCGTGATGGAGCCCGCCAGGCGGCCGTTGTAGATCCGCCCGCCGTGCGAGACATGGCCCAGCCCGTCCCAGTGGGTGGCCGCCTGGAGGCCCATGGTCACCACGTCGTCGCTCGTGGCCACGGTGCCGGGGCCGAACAGCTCCGCGTTGACCGCCGTCATGGTGTGCAGGGGGTTGACCCTCCCCGGGATCAGCCCGGTCTGCACGCCGTCCTGCTGCAGGGGCAGGGCCAGGGCGACCCTGCGGCCGCGCGAGACGGCCGCGGCGGCGGCGTGGACGACGGCGTCGGTGATGAGGTTCAGCGTGCCGATCTCGTCGGAGCTGCCCCAACGGCCCCAGTTGTTGACGCGTTTGGCGATCTCGTGGAACTCGGCCGGCAGCGACATGGGCGCCTTCCCCTTCCGTTCCTGCTCCCGCGGGCTTGTGCTCGGGCCCGCTCTGCCGAAAAATCTAACGGACCGTCAGGAATCGCGGGAAGGGGTGCCGCAGTGGGGAACTTCCTGGCAGGCAAGGTGGTTGCCGTCACCGGGGCAGGTCGGGGGATCGGCAGGGCCGTCGCCCTGGCCTCCGCGGCCGAGGGCGCGAAGGTCGTCGTCAACGACTACGGCGTCTCCGTCTCCGGCGACGAACCGACCGGCGACGTCGCGGAAGCCGTGGTCGAGGAGATCGAGAGCGCCGGCGGCGAGGCGGCCGCCGTCACGGACGATGTGTCGACGATGGCCGGGGGCCAACGGATCGTCGACACCGCCCTGCGGCGGTACGGCCGGATCGACGGAGCCGTGTGCGTGGCAGGCATCCTGCGCGAGCGCATGCTCTTCAACATGGCCGAGCATGAGTGGGACCCGGTCATCGCCACCCACCTCAAGGGCACGTTCACGGTCTTCCGCGCCGCCTCCGCCGTCATGCGCCGCCAACGGTCCGGCACCCTCATCGGATTCACCAGCGGCAACCACCAGGGCAGCGTGGCCCAGGCCAACTACTCGGCGGCGAAGGGCGGCATCATCTCGCTGGTCCGCAGTGCCGCCCTGGGCCTGCACAAGTACGGCGTCACCGCCAACTGCGTGGCCCCCGTGGCCCGTACCCGGATGTCCGCCGAAGTGCCGCTCGCCCTCACGGAGATCGGCACACCGGAGGACGTGGCCGCACTGGTCGTCTACCTGCTCAGCGAGCGGGCCCGCGAGGAGCGGATCACCGGGCAGGTCTACACAGTGGCCGGACCCAAGATCGCCGTCTGGGCCCAGCCGCGCGAACTGCGCGCCGCCTACGCGGACGGGGCCTGGACCCCCCGGCGGATCGCCGACGTCCTCCCGGGGACCGTCGGCACCGACCCCATGCCGATGCTCGACAAGCTCGACGCGATGGCCGCGGCAGCCGCTGCCAAGGCACGCCCCAACACATGACGGCACGCCGCGGAGGAGGGGGCGATGTAAGGGCTGGGGGAGGGCGGAAGGGCCTTGAGAGGCCATGAAGGTCCGTGAAGGGAGAGGGCATGGACTTCGCATTCGGACCCGAGGACGAGGCGTTCCGGCAGGAGGCGCGCGCCTGGCTGGCCGAGCGCCTCGCCGACGGGCCGGAACGGGCCCCCGGACGCGCCTGGGAGCGCGAACTGGGCGCGGGCGGCTGGCTCGGCCTCGGCTGGGACCGCACGCGCGGCACCTACGGCAACCGGCCCGCCACACCGGCCCAACAGGTCGTCTGGGCCGAGGAGTACGCCCGTGCCCAGGCGCCCGCCCGCATCGGACACCTCGGCGAACGGCTCCTGGCCCCCACCCTCCTCGCCCACGGCGACGACGCGCAGTGCGCGCGCTTCCTGCCCGGCATCGCCCGCGGTGAGGAGATCTGGTGCCAGGGCTACAGCGAGCCCGGTGCGGGATCCGACCTCGCCTCCGTCCGGACCGCCGCCTCGCCGGACGACGACGGCCGCACCTACCGGGTCGACGGACACAAGATCTGGACCTCGCACGCCCATGAGGCCGACTGGTGCTTCGTCCTCGCGCGCACCACCAAGGGGTCCCAACGGCACCATGGGCTCTCCCTGTTGCTCGTGCCAATGGACCAGCCGGGCCGGATCGAGGTCCGGCCGATCCGGCAGCTGCACGGAGGCGCCGAGTTCAACGAGGTGTTCTTCGACGGCGCCCGGGCCCGCACCGACCACGTCGTCGGCGGCGAGGGCAACGGCTGGCGGGTCGCCATGGACCTCCTCGCCCGGGAACGAGGCGTGTCCACCCTCGCCCAGCAGATCGGATTCGCCGCCGAACTGGCCGACACGATCCGCCTCGCGGTCAAAACGGGTGCCGCAGAGGAGCCGGTGGTGCGCGACCGGCTCGTACGGCACTGGGCCGAGGTGCAGACCATGCGCTGGAACGCCCTGCGCATGCTCGGCACGGACCACGACGCAGGGGCGCCCAGCGTCGCCAAGCTGCTGTGGGGCGGCTGGCACCAGCGGTTCTGCGAGCTGGCGATGACGGTGCGAGGAACGTCCGCGGCCGTCGGGCCGGACGACTGGACTGCCGACCGGCCCTACGAACTCGACGCCCTGCAAAGCCGGTTCCTCTTCGCCCGCGCCGAGACGATCTACGGCGGATCGGACGAGATCCAGCGCAACATCATCGCCGAGCGCGTCCTCGGCCTGCCGAAGGAGCCCCGGCCATGACGGCGTACGGAACGTACGGGCACTGGATCGACGGGTCGTGGCGCACGCCGGAGAAGGGGCACTATGCAGTTGTCAATCCGGCGACCGAGCAGGTCGTCGGGGAGGCCCCGGAGGCGACTCCCGCCGAAGTCGCCGACGCGGTGGCCGCCGCGCGGGCCGCGCAGGGCGGCTGGTCCCGCACCGATCCGCACGAGCGCGCTGCCGTGCTGAATCGGGTGGCGGATCTGCTCATCGAACGTGCGGGGGAGCTGGTCCCCCTGATCCAGGCCGAGACGGGCGCGACGATGCGCGTCGCCTCGGCCATGCAACTTCCCTCTGCCGCCGAGCGGTTTCGGCGCTATGCGCGTGGCGCGCTGGAGCCGGACGTCATCCCGCTCGCGCCCCGGCCCGTGCGGGGCAGCGCGCTCGCCCCCGGCGGTCTGGTCGGCGCCGCTGCCGTCCGGCGCCCTGTGGGTGTCGTCGCCTGCATCACCTCCTACAACTTCCCTGTCGTCAATCTCGCGGGCAAGGTCGGTCCCGCCCTGGCCATGGGCAATACCGTGGTCGCCAAACCGGCGCCCCAGGACCCGCTCTGCTGCCTCGAACTGGGGCCGCTCTTCCGGGAAGCCGGCTGCCCGGACGGCGTGTTCAATGTCGTCACCGGCTCGGGCCCGGCCACGGGTGAACAGCTCGTGGCCCGACCCGGCGTCGACATGGTCAGTTTCACGGGTTCCACCGCTGTGGGAAAGAAGATCGCCGAGAGCGCGGGGAGGGCGATGAAGCGCACCCTTATGGAGCTGGGCGGTAAGGGTGCAGCCATCGTCCTGGGGGACGCCGGCGATGAAGTGATCATGTCGGCGGTCAGGGCGGTCGGTTCGGTCTGGTCCTTCCACAGCGGGCAGATCTGCACGGCGCCGACCCGCGTGCTCGTTCAACGCCCGTTGTACGAGCGGGTCGTTACCGCTCTCAAAGACTACGCTGAGTCACTGACATTGGGAAGCCCTGTGGAAAACTCCACCGTCGTGGGCCCGTTGATCTCCGCTGACCAGCGCGAACGCGTCGAGGCCTACATCGCCGGGGCCCGGGCCGAAGGAGCCCGGATCGTCACCGGCGGTCAACGCCCCGGCCTCGAGCCCGGGTTCTACGTGGCACCCACCCTCATTGCCGACGCCACGCCCGGCATGAGGGCCGCCCGCGAGGAGATCTTCGGGCCCGTGGTCGTGGCCATGCCCTTCGACGACGAGGACGAGGCGGTCCGCATCGCCAACAGCACCTCCTACGGCCTCTACGACTACGTCTTCTGCGCCGACAGCGCGCGGGCCTGGGCCCTGGCGGCCCGGCTGCACAGCGGGAACGTCGGCATCAACACTCTCCAACGGCACCCGGAGACACCGTTCGGCGGGTGCAAGGAGAGCGGCGTCGGCCGCGACGGCGGCTCCTTCGGGCTGCACGCCTACAGCGAACTTCAGTCGATCGTCTGGCAGTCCTGAGCCATCCGCAGTCCTGAGCCATCTGCGACCTTGAGCCATCTGCGACCTTGAGCCATCCGCAGTCCTGAATCGTCCGGCAGTTCTGACCCGAAGGGCACCGCCATGAGAGGCGTCATCTTCGACGGTGAGCGGCCGACGGTCGTCGGCGACCTGGACCTACGGGCTCCCGGGCCCGGCGAGGTCCTGGTCTCCGTCGCCGCCGCGGGGCTCTGCCACAGCGACCTGTCGGTGATCGACGGCACCATCCGCCATCCGGTTCCGGTCGTACTCGGTCACGAAGGGGCAGGGGTGGTCGAGGAGGTGGGGGCGGGCGTCACTCATGTCGGGCCCGGCGACCACGTCGTCCTCTCCACGCTCGCCGGCTGCGGCGCCTGCGCCGACTGCGACCGCGGTCGTCCGACCATGTGCCGCGCGAGCATCGGCCGTCCCGCGCGGCCGTTCTCGCGCCGGGGCGAGGCACTTTTCCAGTTCGCGTCCACCTCGGTCCTCGCCGAGCGCACGGTCGTCAAAGCCGTACAAGCGGTCCGGATCCCCGACGAGGTGCCGCTGACCTCGGCGGCCGTCATCGGCTGCGGCGTACTGACCGGCGTCGGCGCGGTCCTCAACCGCGCCCGGACGGGCCTCGGCGAATCCGTGCTCGTCATCGGCGCGGGCGGTATCGGCCTCAACGTGCTCCAGGGCGCCCGGATCGCCGGGGCGTCGCCCGTGATCGCCGCCGACACCGACCCAGGCAAGGAACAGCCGGCCCGGAGGTTCGGCGCGACCCACTTCATCGACGCCGCCGCCCGCGATCTCGCCGCCGTGGTGCGGGAGATCGTTCCCACCGGTGTGGACCACGCCTTCGAGTGCGTCGGCGACACCCGGCTCGTCCGGCAGGCCGTTGGTCTCCTCGACCGGCACGGCCAGGCGGTGCTGCTCGGTGTGCTGCCCGCCGGCGCGGAGGCGTCCTTTCCGGTCTCCTCCCTCTACCTGGACAAGGCGATCCTGGGCTGCCGCTACGGTTCCGCCCGCCCGCAGCACGACGTCGCGCTCTACGCACGGCTGTACCGCGAGGGGCGGCTCCTCCTCGACGAGCTGGTCACCACGGTCCGCCCCGTCGACGACTTCGCGCGGGCGGTGGAGGACGTACGGCACGGCCTGGCCGCCCGCTGCGTGCTCGCCTTCTGAGCGCTGGACGGCCAGGACGAGGCCCTGCTGCGGGGTAAGCGGGGTAATACGAAGCTTCCGGAAAGAAGGGGCATTACGGGCGGTCGGCGGCAGGGCGGTCGTGTGCCCGGCTTCCCGGTCGGCGGATTCACTGGAGTGAGCGGGGTCTCGAAACCCTTCCCCACGCAACCTCTCGCCCGTTGGGGGAATCTTTCTGGGGGAGAGGGGCCGATATGACACAGAAGGCTGAGCCGGACGCGAAACCAGACGCGATACCGGACGAGGCGACGACAGCAGAGGACGCGAAGAGCGCGGACGACGTATCCGTGGTGTCCCCTGCGGAGCCGCCGAAGCGGGAGTCGCCGAAGCAGGAGGAGCGCGAGGAGCGCACCGACGGCTTCGGGGCGGCGTTCTGCGCCTCGATGGCCACGCTCAGTGCGGAGGTCGTCATCGCGGCGACCGTCGGCGTGCTCGTACTGCTGTCGCGCGAGCACCAGGGCCTTCCCAAGGGCGTCATGCTGATCATCGCGGTGTCCCTCGGGGCGCTGCTCCTGACCGTACTGCTCAGCGGTTTCGTCACAGCCGCCGCGGTGATGCCCGCGCTGGCGCTCGGCCGCCGTGCCGCGCAGCGCGCGGAGCGCCCCGCGCGTTGGCCGTGGACGGTCGGCGCCGTGGCGGCGATCTCGGCGGGCGCGGTGATCGTCTTCGGGGCGGTGGCGGCGCTCGGCAGTCGCTCGCTCGCCTCGCCGCCGGCGTATCTCCTCTGGTGGGCCTCCCTCACGGTCGGGCTGCTGCCCGCGGCCTTCGTGGCTCGTGCCGCGGGCCGCCGTGCGCGTGCCGGGCGCGTCGGCAGTGTGGCCCGCCGGGTGACGCGCAACGGCGCCGTCGCCTGGCTGGCCGTCGGCGCGGTGGGCGCGACGGTGTACGGCACCGGCTTGGTGAGCGTGTACGAGCCGCCGCGCCTGCACAGGTCGGACCTCGCCGGCACCTGGCGCGACGATCACGGCGGCAAGGTCGAACTCACCCGGCACGGCACCGCGATCGCCGACGGGCTCGACAACTACAAGTGGGACGGCACGGGCAAGGCCACGTACAAGGACTGCAACGGGTCCGGCACGTGGACGGTGATCAAGGACAACGGCCGGGTCCAGGGAGTCTCCCTGCAGATCAACTCCTGCGAGCTCAGCAATAACTGGAGCATCGCCGGTACGACCAAGGCGCCGCGGCTCTTCCACGACATCGGCAAGCCCGGTGCCGGCAAGCGTTACGAGCTGCGGAAGGCCGTCAGGAGCAAGAGGTGAACGCGCCCCTGTGGAACAGCAGGGGCCCGGCATCCGCCGCGCGCGCGTCCGTACCGAGCGCCAGGACGCGCCCCACGACCAACAGGTGATCCCCGCCCGTGTGCACCGTGTGAATCGCGCAGTCGGCCCACGCGGGCACATCCGCGAGCAGCGGTGAACCGGTTGCCGGGGACGGCCCGTACGGCACGCCGGCGAACTTGTCGGCCACCTGTGCGCCGCTGACCGCGAAGCCCCGGCAGAGCCCCTCCTGCCCGGCCCCGAGGACGTTGACGCAGAAGACCCCGGCATGCGCGATGCGCGGCCAGGTCGTGGACGTACGGGCCACCATGAAGACGACCAGCGGCGGGTCCAGCGACAGCGCGGCGAACGACTGGCAGGCGAAGCCCGCCGGAGGTTCCCGGTCCGTTCCGGGGGCGGTGATGACGGTCACGCCGCTGGCGAAGTGGCCGAGTACGCGCCGGAATTCGGCCGGTGCGGGCGGGGGCGGCTCGCCCTCGCGTACCGCCCGCAGCATCGGGCGCAGCGCGGTGACGGGGGCCGTCGGTGCGCCCCGGTCGCGCAGATGACGTACGGCGACGGCGGCCATGCCCGCATGTCCCATCATGCCCCCATTGAAGCTGATGCCTCGTCACATCAAAAGGTGTGGAAGAGGGTTGGAAGAGAGTCGGAAGAGAGTCGGAAGAGGGTCAGCGGCCTCGGTAGACCGGGCGGCGGCGGGCCGTGAAGCTCGCGATGCCCTCGGCGGCGTCGGCCGTCGTCATGTTGATCTCCTGTGCCGCGGCCTCGGCCGCGAACGCGGTCGCGCGGTCGGACTCCAGTGAGGCGTTGACCAGTTGCTTGGTGAGGGCGAGGGCCCGGGTGGGCCCGGCGGCCAGTCGTCCGGCCCAGGCGCGTGCGGTCGCCACCAGCTCCTCCGGTGGCACCACACGGTTCACCAGCCCCAGGCGTTCCGCCTCGGTGGCCGTGAGCGCGTCGCCGAAGAACATCAGCTCCTTGGCGCGCCGCGGCCCCACCAGGCGCGGAAGGAGGTACGCCCCGCCGCCGTCGGGCACCAGGCCGCGTCGGACGAACACCTCGGTGAACGTGGCGGTTTCGGCGGCCAGGACCAGGTCGCAGGCCAGCGCGAGGTGGGCGCCGAGGCCCGCGGCGACGCCGTTCACGGCGGCGAGCACGGGCTTCTCGCAGTCCAGCACCGCGCTGATCAGCCGCTGGGCGCCGGCGCGGATCGTACGGGCCACGTCGCCCGGGATCCGGTCACCGGTGGTACCGCCGGGCCCATCGGTCCTGCCAGTCCCGCCAGTCCTGCTGGCCCCACCGAGCCCGGCCCCCGTCCCGGCCGTGCGGAGGTCGGCGCCCGAGCAGAAACCCCTGCCCGTGGCGGTGAGGACCACGGCTCGGACAGCCGGGTCCGCGGAGGCCTGGAAAAGCCGTGAAATGAGGTGTTCGCGCTGGTCAGGGGTGATGGCGTTCAGCACCTCGGGCCGGTTGAGCGTGATCCACGCCACCCCGTTGTCAGTGGTGTCGAGTATCAATGAGCCATCGGACCCGGCGAGTTCGCCCGGGGGCAGAGGTGCGTCATGAGACGTGTCTTGAGGCGCGTCATGAGGCGTGTCATGCGACGTGTCATGGGGGGAGAAGGTCATGGGAGCGCTCCGCAGGACAGGAGTGGCCGGAGGGTCAGCGGCAGAAGGCCAGCGCGTCGAGGGCCACGGCGCCCTGGCCGCGCTCGAGCACGACCAGCGGGTTCACATCAAGCTCGGCGATGCCGTCGCCCAGGTCCAGGGCCATGCGCTGCACGCGCAGGACGGTCTCGACGAGGGCGTCCACGTCGGCCGGGGGAGCCCCGCGGGCGCCGGTCAGCAGGGCCTGGCCGCGCAGCTCGCCGAGCATGTCCCGCGCCTCCCGCTCGCCGAACGGGGGGACGCGCACGGCGGTGTCGCTCAGCGCCTCCACGAACACCCCGCCCAGGCCGACCGTCACCGTGGGGCCGAACAGGTCGTCGTGGGTGATGCCGACCGTCATCTCCACACCCCGCCCCACCAGTTGGCACACGAGCACGCCGTCCAGCGGAAGTCCCTGGAAGCGGGCGATGTCCGTGAACTCGCGGTAGGTGTCGCGCACTTGGCTCGCCGAGGTCAGGCCGATCCTGACCAGCCCGAGTTCGGTCTTGTGGGCGATCTGCGGGCCGGAGGCCTTCATGACGACGGGGTAGCCGACCTGTCCGGCCGCCCGGACGGCCGCGGCGGCGCTCGTGACCAGTTGTTCCCGGGGCACGCGTATGCCGTACGTGCGCAGGAGTTGCTTCGCCGCGTGTTCGCTGAGCTGCTCGCCCGGGTGCAGGAGCGCCCGCGCCTTGCCCGCGGCGGGCGAAGGGGCGCGGGGGGCGTCGTCGAAGGGGGAGCGGTATCCGGCGGTGAAGCGATGGTGGTCCAGATAGGCGCGCACGGCGGTGATGCAGTTGGCGAAGGTGCGGAAGGTCGCGACGCGGGAGGAGCCGAGGAGAGTGGTGCGGTAGGCGTCCTCGGTGCCGACCGGAGAGCCCCACACCACGCACACCTGCTTGTCCGTCTCCTCGGCCGCGTCCACGAGGTCCTGCGCGAGCTTGTCGCTCAAGGGCGGAAACGGGCCGGTGATCGGACAGACGAGGACGCCGACGGAGGGGTCGGCGAGCAGCGCGTCGATGATCCTGCGCCCGCGCCGGTCGCCGACCGGATGGCCACCGCTGTCGACGGGGTTCGCCACGCTCAGGTAATCCGGGATCCACTGGTGGAGTTCGCGTTGCTTCGCGGCCGTGAGCAGCGGGAGTTCGAGCCCGGCGGCCGTGGCCAAGTCGGCGAAGTGCGCACCGGTGCCGCCGGAGATCGAATAGACGGCGACGCCGGTGGCACGCGGCGGCCGGGCGCGGGCGAGCAGGGCGGCGGTGTCCTGGAGCTCGTCCAGGCCGGCCACGCGGATCACCCCGAACTGCCGCATGGCCGCGTCCACCACGTCGTCGGCGCCGGTGAGCTTGCCGGTGTGGGTGGCGGCGGTCCGGGCACCGGTCTCGGTCCGGCCGACCTTGACGGCCACGACCGGCACCCGGTTGCGGGCCGCGCGGTCGGCGGCGAGCAGGAAGGAGCGGCCGTCCTTGAGCCCTTCCACATATGCGGCGATGGCCCCGACCTCGGGCCGGCCGGCGAAGTAGGAGATGAAGTCCGCGCATTCGAGGTCCGCCTCGTTGCCGGTCGGCGCCCAGTGCGAGAGCCGGATGCCCAGCTCCTGGAGGGCGAAGACGGGCCGGCCCTGGTGGCCTGACTGGGTGATCAGGGCGATGGCCGGGCCGTCGAGGTCGTCGCGGAAGGTCTCGAAGGCGTTGAGGTTGGTGTTGGGCCCGAGGAGACGGACCCCGGAGCGCCGGGCGGCGGCGGCCAGCCGGGCCTGGGCCGCGGCGCCCTGGGCACCTGTCTCCGCATAGCCGGAGGCGAAGGCGACGGCGAACTTCGCCTTGCACAGCGCGAGTTCCTCGACGACAGGATAGGGGTCGCCGATGAGGAGGACGGCGAGGTCGATCTCGACGGGCAGTTCGCGGACCGACGGATGGCAAGGGAGGCCGAAGACGGCATCGTGCGTGGGATGAACGGGGTGGATGCGGGCGCCGACCCTGCCGGCCCAGGCGATGAGCTGCCGGGTGATCGCCGCGTTGGGGTGGCCTTCGGTCTCCGAGGCGCCGATCACGGCGACGGTCTCGGGGCGGAAGAAGCGGTCGAGATCCGGCACGTCCGCGTGCAGGGGGCGTCCGCCGGCGTCCAGATCCTGGGGGTCGGTCGCCGTGCCGTGCACGGTGAGGCCCCGCCGCTCGTCACAGGCCGCGACGCGGGCCGGTCGGGAGGCGGTGGTGAGGGTGCCGTGAGTCGATCCAAGCATCGTTCTCGCCCACTCCTGCTCGATGACCGAAGGACTGACGTAGTGTCAGGCTACATATCTGATTCCCCGTCAGGAACCTCGGGAATGCGCGTGCAGCGCAAAACGCACAACGCACAAGGGGAGGCGGACCATGGACGTGCCCTCGCCCCGGAGATACGACATTCCGGAGCCCGACGCCTTCACGCGGCCGTACTGGGCGGCGGCAGCGGAAGGCAGGCTGCTCATCCGCCGCTGCCGCGCTGCCGGTTGCGGCAGGGCGCACCACTATCCACGCGAGTTCTGTCCGCACTGCTGGAGCGAGGAGGTCGACTGGGAGGAGGCGAGTGGCAGCGCCACGCTCTACACCTGGTCCGTCGTCCACGTGAACGACCTGCCGCCCTTCGGCGGCCGACTGCCCTACGTGGCAGCCGTGGTCGACCTCGCCGAAGGGCCGCGCATGATGACCGAGGTGATCCACTGCGCCGAGCCGGAGCTGTGCATCGGCATGGCGCTCGAGGCCGCCTTCCGTGCGGGAGGGGACGGGCATCCGGCGGTGCCGGTGTTCGCACCGGCAGAAGGGCGCCGCCCGCGTCCTAGTTCAATATCCCCATGACCGAGAACAGGACGAAGAACGCCACAGCGTCGGAGCCGTTGCGGATCGAGGAGTATGGCCTGGTGCTGCGCCCCTGGGATGAGGGCGACCTCGAGGTGGTGCTGCGCGGCATAGCGGATCCGGACTTCCGGCGCTGGAACGCCGTGACGATGCCCCCGCCCGACGAGGAGGGCGCACGCCGGTACCTGGCGCGGCATGCGGGCGGTTGGCACGACGGGGACTCCGTCTCGTTCGCGATCGTCGAGGCGGGGGAGGGGGTCGTGGTCGGTGGGGTGTTCCTGTCCGGCATCGACCGGGCGCGCCGCCTCGGCCGCGTCTCGTACTGGCTCCTGCCCGAGCACCGGGGCCGGGGTCATGCCACTCGCGCCGTGGAGGCCGTCACGCGCTGGGGGTTCGGGGAGGCCGTGGGGCTGCACCGGATCGAGCTGAGCCATGTGATCGGCAATGACGCCTCCTGCCGGGTGGCCGACCGCTGCGGCTACCCCGCCGAGGGCGTCATGCGCGGCGAAATGCCGGGCGCCGATGGCCGCTGGCGGGACACCCATCTGCACGCCCGGCTCGACACCGATCCGGCACCGGACACGGCCGCTCCGGACACGGCCGCTCCGGACACGGCCGCTCCGGACACGGCCGCTCCGGACGCGGCGGACGGCGCCGCCCAGGACGCGGGACGCGGCTAGGGCCACAGCAGACCGGTGGTCCAGGACCGCCCGTCGTCCGTGCGCCGGTAGAGCAGGCGCACGTGGCGCCGTCGTGCGTCACCCTGGAAGAACTCGACCTCGTCGGCCGCCAGGACGTAGACCTGCCAGCTCTCCACCGGGGCGTCGGGTTCGCGCACCGCACGTTCCCACGCCTCGGCCGAGGTCCGCTCCAACTCCGCGCAGGAGGCGAGCGGTTCGCTCTGGTGCCCCACAAGGGCCGCCGCCAGTGCGCCCGTCGACCGCTTGGCCAGGTCGGCCCGGCTCTCCGCCGCACCGGCCGCGGTCACCGTGCCCCGTACGCGGACCTGGCGGCCGACCGCGGGCCAGTAGAAGCACAGCGCCGCCTCGGGACGTACCGCGAGGTCCTGGCCCTTGCGGCTCGTGCGGTGGGTCGCGAAGTGCCAGCCGTGTTCGTCCGCGTCGTGCAGCATCACGACCCGTGCGGACGGGTGCCCGGACGCGTCCGCCGTCGCGAGCGTCATGGTGTGCGGCTCGGGGCTGCCCGCCCGCGCCGCCTCGTGGAGCCACTGCCGGAAGAGAGGCAGTGGTTCACGCGGTGCGGTGGCCGGGTCGAAGTGCGGGAGGTCGATGTCCCAGACCCGCAGGGAGCGCAGGAGGTCCCGGAAGGCGTCCGGCCCGATCATGTCCGGCTGTTCGGCGTTCGTGTGCCCCATCGCATTCATGTGCACCATCCCATCACGACCGAGCCGGACAGTGGTGTTAGCGGTGTCAGCGGCGTCAGTCGCGCGCCAGGATCACCGTTCCCGACGAGCAGAACCAGCCGCCCGTCCCCGACGCGACGGCGAGCCGGGGCAGCTGTCCGCCGCGCCTGCGGACCTGGCGTCCCTCGTCCGCCTCGCCGCGCAACTGCCGTACCGCCTCGACGAGCAGGAACAGCCCGCGCATGCCGGGGTGGCACGCGGACAGGCCTCCGCCGTCCGTGTTGACGGGCAGGTCGCCGTCCACGGTCAGCCGGCCTCCCGCCGCGAACGCGCCCCCCTCGCCCTTCGCGCAGAAGCCGAGGTCCTCGAGCGTCACCAGGGTCATGTAGGTGAACGCGTCGTACAGTTCGGCCACTTCGATGTCCTGCGGCGTGACACCTGCCCGCTCGAAGGCCTGCCGCCCCGAAACGGCTGCCGGGGAGACGGTGAAGTCCGGCCACTCCGACATCGCGGAATGCGACACAGCTGTGCCCGTACCGGCCACCCACACGGGTGGTTTGGCCGCATCCGGCGCGTACTCCGCACCTGCCAGCAGGACGGCGCAGCCGCCGTCCGACCGTACGCAGCAGTGCAGTTTGGTGAACGGGTCGGCGATCACCGGGCTGCCGAGGACGTCGTCGACGGTGAGCGGGGACCGGTACAGGGCGTGCGGGTTGTGGGCGGCGTTCGCGCGGGCCTGGACGGCGATGTCGGCCAACTGCTCGATCGTGGTGCCGTACTGGTGCATGTGACGCCGTGCGGCCATCGCGTACTTGGCGATGAGCGTGTGCCCGTAGGGCACTTCGAACTGGAGGGGGCCGCTCGCGCCGAAGGAGAGATTCGCGGTGCGGCGTCCGGCCTTGAGGTCCGCGCGCGCGGTCGAACCGTAGACCAGCAGGACGGCGTTCGCGTGCCCGGCGGCGATGGCATTGGCCGCGTGCGCGGCCATGACCTCCCACGTCGAGCCGCCCACGGACGTCGAGTCGACCCAGGACGGCCGCAGCCCCAGGTACTCCGCGACCTCGACGGGCGCGAGCGTGCCGAGCCCCGCCGAGGCGAAACCGTCGACGACGGACCGGTCGAGCCCCGAGTCGGCGAGGGCGCGGCGGGCCGCCTGGGCGTGCAGGCCGTGGGGCGTGGCGGCGTCGAGACGGCCGCAGTCCGAGAGGGCCACACCGACGACGGCGACCTTGCGGGTACCCGGTCCCATGAATCTGACGGTACATCAGGCAATGCCGTGGGGGAGTATGGGAAAGTGCGGTGCGACTCCCTAATATGCGGCCCCTCGAGGCCGTGAGGGGGTCCACCGTGGATGCCGGACTGAGCCGTGAACAGCGCGAGATCCAGCGCACCCTGCACGAACTGCTGCTCAAACACTGCGGTCCGGACGACGTCAGGGCGGCGGCAGGCCGGCCGCCCGGCTGGGACGAGCGGCTGTGGCAGCAACTCGCGGGACAACTGGGGCTGCCGGGGCTGGCGGTGGAGCACCAGTACGGGGGCGTGGGGTGCGGCCCCACCGAACTCGCCCTCGCCTGCGAGGAGACGGGCAGGTTCCTGCTGCCGTCACCGCTGTCGGCGACCGCCGGACTGGCGATCCCGCTCGTCACCGCCCTGGGCACGGACGCCCAGCGCGCCCTGCTGCTGCCGGACCTCGCCTCCGGCCGCCTGACCGGCACCCTGGCGGTGCCCGACGGCGCCCTGCCGACCGCCCTCGCGCTCACCGGCCCGAACGACGGCGGCTGGGCCGGCGGTGGCCGTGCGGGCGGCGTACAGGCACGGCGCACCGACGACGGCTGGCGCCTCTACGGTGCCGCCCGGCAGGTGCCGGACGGGCACAGTGCGGGCCTGCTGCTCGTCGGCGCGCACGCCGGGGGGTACGCCCGCAGCCACACCCTGCTGTTCGTCGTACGCCCGGAGCGTACGCCCGGCGTGACCCGCGCCCGGCTCACCACACTGGACGAGACCCGCCCACAGGCCCGCGTCGAGCTGCGGGACATGGTGGCCGAGCCCCTGGGGCCCCCGGACGCGGATGCCGTGCGCAGGGCGCTGGCCGCCACCGGCACGACGTTCGCCGCCATGCTCGCGGCGGAGGCGGTGGGGGCGGCCGACCGAGCCCTGGAGCGCACCGTCGCTCACGTACGCGTACGCGAGCAATTCGGCCGTCCCATCGGCTCGTTCCAGGCGGTCAAGCACCGCCTGGCCGACCTCTACGTCGCCGTGCACGCCGCCCGTTCCGCGGCGTACTACGCGGCCTGGGCTCTCGGAAAACAGCCGCCAGGGACACCCGCAATCGCGGGCCTCGCGCTCGCGCAGGCGCTGGAGACGCAGCGCGTGGTCACCGGTCAGGCGATCCAGCTGCACGGCGGCATCGGGGTGACGTGGGAGCACGATGTGCAGCTCTACTTCAAGCGGGCCGCGTCCGATGAGTTGATGTTCGGCCCAGTGCACCAGTTGCGTGCGCGTGCTGCCGACACGGCGGGGCTCTTCGACGCCAGCCTCGACACCGGCGTGAACCGTGAGACGGTGGTGTTGTGATGGCATCCCCCGCCACGAGCACCGTGGGGCGCATCGTTCAAAAGGTGTCCACCAGCCGGGTGTTCGTCAAAGTCGCGCCGTATGTCATCCCTGCCCTGGACGACACCGTGCACCGGTTGACGGGCGGCAGGGTGCTCCTCAGCGCCCGGATGCTGCCGAGCGTCGTTCTGACGGCGACCGGTGCGAAGAGTGGTGCGCCCCGGCGTACACCCCTCGCGTGCATGCCGGAGCGCGATGCGGGCGATGCGAGCGGTACGGAGCGCAGCTGGGTTCTGGTCGGCAGCAACTTCGGCCGGCCCGCGCATCCGGCGTGGACCGCCAATCTGCTGGCGCATCCCGATGCGGAGATCAGCCGCCAGGGGCGTGACATCCCCGTCCGCGCACGGCTGTTGAGCGGTGCGGAGCGGGAGGAGGCATGGCGGGCGGTGGTGGCGTTCTGGCCGCCGTACGCGCGCTATCAGGCGCGTCTGGAGCGGAGGATCCGGCTGTTCCGCCTGGAGCGGAGGGTGGCTGCGTAGGCAGGTGGGCGCACGCAACGGGGTTGCCCGCCCGCCGAGTTGTGCCGCGGCGGACCGGTCGGCCGGGGCCGGCCGGTCCGCCGCCGCGATGACAGGACGTGCGCGCCGCTACCTCGTCGGCTTCTTGCCCGTGATCCCCAGGTGCACGAGCAGGGCGAGATTCGGCTTGAGCTCGGCCTGCTTGACGCCCCAGCTCTGGAAGCCCTTCTGGTGCGAGGCCACCGCCGCGAGCATCGCGACGAGGGAGCCCGCGACCGCGGCGGGGTTGACGTCCTTGTCCACCTTGCCCTTGGACTTGAGCTCCTTGACGGAGTCCGTCAGGGAGTTGGTGACGGCGTTGAGGATCTTCATGCGGATCTTGTAGAACCGCTTGTCCCCTTCGGCCGCCCCGAGATCGATGACGCGCAGGATCGCGTCGTTCGTGCGCCAGAAGTCGAGGAAACCGTCGACCAGTTCCTCGGCCGCCTGCCAGCCGGCCTTGCCGGCCCAGGACCGTCCGGCCACGAGTTCCGTGAGGCCCGCGCCCTCCTTCGCCACCTCCTCGGCGATTTCGAGCACCGCACCCTCGACGTCGGGGAAGTACTGGTAGAAGGTCGCGGGCGAGGTGCCCGCCCTGCGCGCGACGTCGATGACCTTGACGTCGCGGTAGGGCGACGAGCTGAGCATTTCGCTGAGGCAGTCGAGCAGCTTCTGCCGCGTCGCCTGGCCGCGCCGACCGGCCACCCGGCCGTCGACGGTGCGTACTTGTCCTGTCATGCCGTCAGCTTACCGAGGGGTGATCGGAGCGCGATTCGGCCGCATGCAAATGGGGGCGGGGGTGTGAAATGGGGTGTACGTGCAGCTCAGAGGCGGTTCTGAGGGCTGGGAAGAGAGGCCGTGCGGATTGGCCCGTACCGGTGAATCGTCTTATCAACAAGCTGTGGACAATGCCCTTCGCCGTTCCCGTTTCCTCCGCCTTCCCCCGGTTGTCCGCAGCCCGGGCGGGAAACGCGAACCAGCTATACCGTGGCTCTTGGAGCGCGGTGAGATCCGCGGCGAGATCACGGACGGATCACTGCCGGATCACGCCGGAACGCATTGCCCCGGCCGGGCAGTTCGCGAGCCGAGCAGCGAGCCGAGCAGTTCGCGCGGAATTCGCGCGGAAGGAGACGGGCGTCATGAGCGCAGCCACGGATGGAGCGCCGGGAACGGCACCGTGCTGGGCGGATGTCATGCTGCCCGATCTCGAGGCCGGCAAGCGCTTCTACGGCGAACTGTTCGGCTGGACCTTCGCGGAAGCGGAACCGGAAGCGGAACCGGAAGGCGGCTCCGGCTCCGGCCCGGGACAGTACGTCCAGGCACGCCACGACGGCAACAGAGTCGCCGCACTGGTGGCCAAGACGGACGGCCGTATGCCGACCGCCTGGTGCGTCTACTTCTCCTCCCCCGACGCCGCCGCCACCGCCGGGCGGATCCGGGCCGCTGGCGGGCAGCTCGTCACCGGCCCTACCGCGATCGGCGACCAGGGCGTCGTGCTCGTCGCCGCGGACCCCGCGGGCGCCGTCTTCGGCGTCTGGCAGGCCGGCACCCACCCGGGCTTCGAGCAGCGCGGCGAACCCGGCTCGTACGGCTGGACCGAGGTCTACACCCGGGACGCCAAGGCCGTCGACGCCTTCTACGAGAACGTGTTCGGGCTCGCCTCCCACGACATCAGCGACCAGGCGGGCATCGGCTACGCCGTCTGGACACCCGCCGGGAGACCGCCCGGCCCCGAGTACGCCGTAGGCGGCCGGGCCGTCATGGACGACAGCTCCCCCGACGGCTTCCCCGCCGAGATGCCACCGCACTTCCTCGTCTACTTCGTTGTCGACGATTGCGACACCGCCGCCTACACGGTGGTCCAGCTGCACGGCCGTGTCCGGCGCCAGCCCAAGGACACCCCGTACGGGCGGATTGCCGTGCTGACCGACAATCAGGGTGCCGACTTCGCCGTCATCGACCTCTCCCGCGCAGGTCAAGGGCAGTCCGCCGACGCGGGCTGAAGGTTTTGCCCACGGTGAGGACACGGCCGGGCACGCCCCGGGTTCGCAACCACGGCCGTCGCCAGGGAGAATCAGGGTGCGTACCCCGGGATAATTCGCGGTGAGACGCTGCACGGGGCTGGAATCCTTCGAGCCCCTACGGGGAGGTGGCAGGCCAGGTGGAGCAGCTGACGCAGCACGACCCGAGACGGATCGGCCCGTTCGAGGTGCTCGCTCGTCTCGGTGCCGGCGGCATGGGACTGGTCTATCTCGCCCGCTCGGCTTCCGGCCGGCGCGTGGCGATCAAGACGGTGCGCACGGAGCTCGCCGAGGACCAGCTCTTCCGTGTCCGCTTCACCCGTGAGGTGGAAGCTGCCCGCGCGGTCAGCGGCTTCTACACCGCCGCGGTCGTCGACGCCGACCCCCGTGCCGCCGTGCCCTGGCTGGCGACCGCGTATGTGCCCGCGCCCTCGCTCGAGGAGATCGTCAACGAGTGCGGCCCCCTGCCGGCCCAGGCAGTGCGCTGGCTCGCCGCTGGTATCGCCGAGGCGCTGCAGTCCATCCACGGCGCCGGGCTCGTGCACCGCGACCTCAAGCCCTCGAACGTCCTCGTCGTCGAGGACGGGCCGCGTGTGATCGACTTCGGCATCGCCTCCGGCGTCTCCAACACCCGGCTGACCATGACCAACGTCGCCGTCGGTACGCCCGCGTACATGTCACCCGAGCAGGCCCGGGACTCCCGCAGCGTGACGGGCGCGAGCGACGTGTTCTCGCTGGCGTCGACGCTCGTGTTCGCCGCGACCGGCCATGCGCCCTACCACGGCGTCAACCCGGTGGAGACGGTCTTCATGCTGCTCCGGGAGGGTCCGGACCTCAGCGGCCTCCCCGACGAGCTGCGCCCCCTCATCGACTCCTGCATGCAGATGGCGGCCGAGCACCGGCCCAGCCCGGCCGATCTGCAGGCACAGCTCGCCCCGCACCTGTTCGCCTCCGGTGGCGGCGACGACAGCGGCACGGCCTCCGCATGGCTGCCCGACAACGCGGTCTCGCTCATCGAGCAGCGCCGCGCCGGGAACCGCGCCGTGAGCGCCCCGCCGCCCGCGCCCTCCCGAGTCTCCGCGCCCCCTGCTCCCGCCCCTGCTCCCGGTCCCGCTCCCGCGTACAAGCCGCACGCCGAGCGTCCCTCGCGGGCCACCGGAGCGGCAGACCCGCGGGGCGGGCTCAGCAGCGGCGGTGGCGGTGGCGGTGCGCACGGTCGGCACGCCGCCCCTGCTCCCGTGCCCGCTCCCGCTCCGGTGCCCGCTCCCGCTCACGCCGAGGACGGGTCCGTCCGCTTCCCCGGCTCGCAGGTGCCGATCGGGCCCGGGCCGCGCGTCGCCGATACGCGTGAGCCGCAGGTGCCCGTGGGTGCCGCAGGTGCCAGCGGGTGGGTACGGCCTCCGGTGACGTCCGGGGCGTCCGCCGTGGTCCCGGCGCAGGCCCCCGCACCGTCCACCGTCGACCCCGCGGCTCCGCCCCCACCCCCGCAGGCCGACCCCGGCCGGTGGCGGCCCTGGCGGTTCCGCATGTCCAACGACGTGTGGGGCACCCCTGTCGTCGGTGACGACCTGCTGTACGTCACCTCGTTCGAGGTGCACGCGCTCGATGTGGCCAGCGGGCGGCGGCAGTTCAAGACCCGCGACGTCGCCTGGGCGATGGCCGTCGCCGACGGCCGCATACACGCCTCCGACGGCCCGACGCTGTACGCCCTCGACGCCGCCGACGGCACCGAGCGCTGGCGGCTCTCCACGGACGGCTGGGTCTACTCCCTCAAGGCCGACCGCGGCACGGTCGTCACCGGCACCCGTGGCGGCGGCGTACAGGCCTGGGAGGCCGCCACCGGCGAGCTCCTGTGGGAGTCGACGGGCCTCCAGACGGACTTCGAGACCCCCGACTGCGGCCCCGCCCTGCACGACGGCATGGTGTTCGTATGGTCCGACGCCCGGCTGCGGGCCCTCGAGGCCCGTACGGGCGCCGAGCGCTGGTCGTACCCGGTCGGCGACACCGCGGCGTGCGGCGGAGTGCCGGTACGGGTCGTGGTCGGCGGTGACGGGGTGGCCTATGTGTCCGCAGGGACACGGGTGTTGGCCATCGACATGGTCCGCGGCGATGTGCGCTGGCGCTTCGAAGCACCGGCCGTCTTCCTGAGCCCGCCCGCCTTCGCGGCCGGCGGCGTCTACGCCGCCGACTACCTCGGCACCGTCTACGCCCTGGACGCCGCCTCCGGACGCGAGCGCTGGCGCATCGCGACCGAGGGACGGCAGTCCACGGAGCCGGTGCTGGTGGCCAACGGCCTGGTCCACCTCGGCAGTGGCGGCGCGCTGTACACGCTCGACGCCGTGACGGGCACGCCCCGCTGGCGCTTCGCCGCCGGCGGTGACGTGGTCGGCTCGCCCGTCGTCGCCGACGGACGCGTCCACTTCGGCGCCGCCGACCACTGCCTCTACACCCTCGACGCCGGAGGCGGCCAACTGCGCTGGAAGCTCGCCACCGGAGGCGAGATCACGGGCTCGCCCGTGGTCAAGAGCGGTGTGGTGTACGCGTGCAGCAAGGACCGCTGCGTGTACGCGCTCGACGCGGCCAAGGGCACCGGCCAGACCCGTCGTTAGCCGGTTGGCGCGTCAACGTGTGCGGTGGTCGCGCGAGCGGCCGGCGAACAGCGTCGCCTGGGCGGCGGCCGGTGCGTTGCCCAGGGCGATGAGGTGCGGCGCCAGCGCATACGCATGCGCGCGCGCCGCCTCCTGCGCTGCCCACAGCGCCCGTACGGTGCCCTGGGTCGCGTCGGACGGGTACGAGGCGATCTCGGCGGCGATGCGGAGCGCTGTGGCGAGGGGATGCGCCGGAGTCACTTCCGACACCAGGCCGATGGAATGGGCCCGTTGGGCCGAAATACGCTCCGCCGCGCCCGTGAGCGCCATACGGGCCACCTCGCCGAACGGCATCCGCTGCGCCATGGCGATGGCCTCGTAGGCGCTGACCATGCCGTAGGTGGTGTGCGGGTCGAAGAACGTGGCGTTCTCCGACGCGATGATGAACTCGCATTCCCCGAGCAGATAGAACGCCCCGCCGCACGCCATGCCGTTGACCGCGGCAATGACCGGCTTCCAGAGGTCATTTGCCTTGGGGCCGATGGTGAGGAGCGGGTCGTTCAGAGAATAGGGGGACGGCGGCTGGGGCACCTGCGCCGAGCGGTCGATTCCGGTGCAGAAGGCCTTGTCGCCTGTTGCGGTGAGGACGATGGCCTTGACGGATTCGTCGGACCGCAGCCGCTGCCATATGCGCATGAGACGGACGGCAGTTGAAAGGTCTATTGCGTGGTGGCGGGCCGGCTCGTCCAGGATGACCGTTGCCACCCCATTGGGCTGCTGTTCGGTGCGGATGGCCATCCTTACCGCTCCTCCAGGATCCAGACGGGGACGGTGAATTCCGGGGAGACCTTGGAGAAAGCGACCCTCACCGGTGCCCCTATCCGGAGGTGGGTGAGCGGGTCTGCCAGGACGTTTCCGACGAGGCGGATTCCGGGCGGGTCGGTGAGCTCGACCAGCGCGACGTTGTACGGCGCGAGTTGCTCGTATTCGGGGAGGAGAGGCGGGTGTGCGATGACGTACGACCAGATGTGGCCGCAGCCGTCCGACAGCCGCCATCCGTCGGCGAAGGACTGGCAGCGCGGACAGCAAGGGCGGGGCGGAAAGCGAGGAGTGCGGCAGGAGGCGCAGGTCTGGATCCGCAGTTCCCCGCGGGCGGTGAATTCCCAGAAGGGCGCGCTGTCCTGGTCGGGGATGGGCAGGAGCACGATTACCTCCTGAGGAGCAGGGCCGAGGTGGGGACTCCTTCGCCCGCCGTGACCAGGCAGGTTGAGGCGTCGGGCACTTGTGCCGTCGATGTGCCGCGCAGCTGTCTCACGCCCTCCGTGATGAGGTTGAAGCCATGGACGTAGGCCTCGCTGAGTCCGCCGCCGCTTGTGTTGACCGGCAGTCGTCCGCCGATTTCGAGGGCGCCGTTCTCGGTGAAGGCCGCGCCTTCGCCGCGGGCGCAGAAGCCGTAGCCCTCGAGGGAGAGCGGGATGAGGGGGGTGAAGGCGTCGTAGATCTGGGCGACGTCGATGTCCTGGGGTCCGAAGTCGGCTTGCTCCCAGAGGTGTTGGGCTGCGGTCCAGGAAGGCCCCTTGAGCGGATCGTCCGTCCAGTAATTGACCATGCCGTGATGCTGGGCGGGCAGCGACTGTGCCGTTGCGTGGATGTAGGCGGGACGGTGCCGGTAGTCGCGGGAGCGGTCGGCCGCGACCACGACGCAGGCGAGAGCTCCGTCGGATTCCAGGCAGTTGTCGAAGAGACAGAGTGGTTCGCTGATCCAGCGCGAGGTCATATAGGCCTCGCGGGTCAGCGGGCGGCCGTGCATGATGGCGGCGGGGTTGCGGTGGGCGTGCGCGCGGCAGGCGGCGGCCACGTTGAAGAGGTGCTCGCGGGTCGCGCCGTATTCGTGCATATAGCGGCGGGCCAGCATGGCGATTTCGTCCACTGGGCGGAGCAGCCCGAAGGGGCGCGTCCATTGCGCGGGGGTGGGGAGTTGCGTGGCGCCCGTCCAAGGCCGTGGCCCGGAACCCCGTTTGCGCGAGCGCCAGGCGACGCCGACGGTCGCCTGTCCGGCGGCTATGGCCGCGGCGAGGTGGGCGACGGTCGCACAGGAACCTCCGCCGCCGTAGCCGACCTTGGAGAAAAATGTCAGGTCGCCCGCGCCGATTGCCTTGGCGACTTCCACCTCGTCCGTCTCCTCCATGGTGTACGAGGCGAATGCGTCCACTTGGGATGGGTGAATGCCCGCGTCCGCGAGGGCCATGAGGATGGCCTTGCACGCCAGGGTCTTCTCGGATTCCGGGAGGCGCCTGGCAAACGGGGTCTGGCCGATGCCGACGATCGCCGTCGCGTCCTTGAGCCTCACCGCTGCCTCCGTGGTGGCGTCGGTACTGCTGACAGCGTTGGAGGGTATCGCTAATCTGACGGATCGTCAGGGAGGTGGGTTCCTGTGATGCGTGCCGATCTGGAGTTCGGCTCCATACCGTGCTTGCTGCGCAAAGCCGTTGAGCGGTACGGCGACCGCGAGGCCGTCGTGGACGGACGTACGCGGATCACCTACGCCGCCCTCGGTGCCCGCGTGGAGCGCGCCGCTGCCGCGTGCGTGGCGAGTGGGGTGCGGGTGGGGGACCGGGTGGCCGTCTGGGCGCCCAACAGCATGGACTGGATCGTGGCGAGTCTGGGCGCCGTGAGCGCGGGCGCGGTGCTGGTCCCGATCAATACGCGCTTCAAGGGCGCCGAAGCGGTGCGGGTGCTGGAACGGACGCGGGCCCGGCTGCTGTTCGTGACCGGGACCTTTCTCGGTACGTCCTACGTCGCCGCCCTGCGGCAGGCCGCGGCGGGAAAGCTGCCGCACTTGCGTGATGTGGTCGTCCTGGCTGATGTGGCGCCTGCGGAGTTCCGTACGTGGCAGCAATTCCTCAAGGGGGGTGGAAATGAGCGTGAGGTTGCTGTGGCTTCCGATGCTCCCTCGGACATCATCTTCACGTCCGGGACGACAGGCGAGCCGAAGGGCGCGGTCGTCAGCCATGCGCAGACCCTGCGGGCGTTCGGGGTGTGGAGTGAGGTGGTCGGCCTGGAGGCGGGGGACCGCTATCTGATGGTCAACCCGTTCTTTCACACGTTCGGTTACAAGGCGGGTGTGCTGGCCTCGCTGATGCGCGGCGTGACGATGGTGCCGTTGAGCGTGTTCGACGCGGATGCGGTTCTGGCGCTCATCGAGGGTGAACGGATCTCCGTTCTGCCCGGCCCGCCGGCCCTGTTCCAGTCACTCCTCGACCATCCGGCGCGGGCGTCGCACGACCTTTCCTCGCTGCGGGTGGTGGTGACCGGTGCGGCTGCGGTGCCGCCTGTGCTGATCGACCGGTTGCGGGACGAGCTGGGTGTGCCGGTGGTGCTCACCGCGTACGGCATGAGCGAGGCCACGGGTGTGGTGACGATGTGCCGTCGCGACGATCCGGCTGACGTAGTTGCCCATACGTCGGGGCGCCCGATTCCGGACACGGAGGTGAGGGTGGGGGAGGACGGGGAGATCCTGGTACGCGGATACCAGGTGATGTCCGGGTACTTCGAGGATCCTGCCGCCACGCGTGAAGTGATCGATGAGGATGGGTGGTTGCACACGGGTGACGTGGGGGTGCTGAGCCCTCACGGCAATCTTCGGGTCACCGACCGCATCAAGGACATGTTCGTCGTGGGTGGCTTCAACGCGTATCCCGCCGAGATCGAGCGCATGCTGTCCCGGCATCCGGGCGTCGCGGAAGCCGCGGTGGTGGGCATGCCGGATGCACGGCTGGGGGAGGTGGGGAAAGCGTACGTGGTGCGGTCGGGTGCGGGGGCGGCGCTCACCGGCGAGGAGCTGATTGCGTGGGCGCGGCGGGAGATGGCGAATTACAAGGTGCCGCGGGTGGTGGAGTTCGTGGGGGAATTGCCGCGCAATGCGGTGGGGAAGGTGATGAAGGGGCGGTTGCGGCAAGGGTAGTTCTGGGTATGCGTCGGCCCTCCCGTGACGGGCACGGGAGGGCCGAGTCGCGCGTGATGAAGAGGTCAGCTCACGTGGTCGTCGGCCGGAGCCATGCCCAGACCGGCGTGGTCGTCATTCGTGCTGGCCGGGGTGGCACCCGCGTGGTCGTCGAGCACGTGGTTGGTGTGCCAACCCGCGTGGTCGTCGGCGGAGGCCGACACGGCGCCGAGGACCGTTGCAGCTGCGGCGAGAGTGATAACGGCTATGGCCTTCTTCGCGCGAGGCAGCTTGGAGTGTGTCATGGTGACTCCTCTTGCTCGGGGGTTTTGCGCTTGGCGCTGGATATATCCGGCTGTTGATCGTGCGTGCAGAACTCGGGCCGGCACCGAGTGGATCGTGGCGTGATACGTGCGCGTCCGGCTCGATGGCGCGGCGCGCAGGCCGCAGGGGCCGACATCGACGGCTTCCCCTCCGTGTCGTCGACGACGGCCCCGCTGTGCGTAGGGCTGCCTCTCGCTGTCCCCCGGTCCCCCGTGCGAAGAGTGCTTTTCCGTCCTACGGCTTGGAATGGCCGGGAGCCCGTCCCCCGTATTGAACAGAGGCTCCCGGCCGAGCTGTTGCGAGTGCTTTAACCGCCATGCAACGGAAGCGGCTCAGAAGGGCTCGGAGCCCGCGTGCTCGTCCTGGGTGATGATGGGCGTGCCGTCGCCCTTGTCGCCCTTCGGCTTGAGGGGCGGCTGGGCAAGACCGGTGGTTCCCCCGGCGTGCTCGTCCTGTGGCAGGGCCACGATGGGCTTGATGATGTTCTCGTCGCTCATGTTCAACTCCGTTGGATCAGTGCGAGTCGCATGGTACGGCGGGGACTACAGAGCCCACCCGGCGACTCCCCCGAGGATCGCCGGATGGGCTTGTCAGGGCTGGTCCCCCCTGAAGGGGGAGGCATCGGTCTACTGCCTCTCCCACGACCCGTCTGCCCCCCGACGCGACGGATCGATGTATTGAGAATGACGTGCGCCGATAAACGATCGATGAACGGGCACGTGATAGCGCTGATCCGGCGGTTGCTCGGGCCGTGCTGCGGTCAGACGGCGGCCATCGCCAGTAATTCGCGGACCTCCGCGGCCTCTTTCTCATAGCCCAGCTGCTCGAAGACCGACAGCGCCTCCGTCCAGCAGACACTGGCTCGCCCGCGTTGCCCGATGGCGTCCAGGCAGCGGCCGAGCACTGTCAGGACGCTGCCCCGGCGCCAGTCTCCGTGAATGCCACGCATCTGTGACAGCGCCTGCTCCGCATGGGTCGCACCCTGGGCGTAGTCGTGGACGGCGAGGTAGATGTCGGCGATGCGGTGGAGCGTCCAAGCCTCCCACATGCGCTGGCGGTTGGCCCGGAAGATTGGGAGCGCCTCGTTGAACTGGGCGAGCGCTTCTTCGTACCTGGCGGCGCTGAAGAGCGCGAGCCCGTACGTGTACAGGCCGTTCGCCAGTCGCCAGGTGTCCATACCGCGGTAGATGGAGAGGCCTTCCGCCGCGAGCTGCACTGCGGACTGGGTACGGCCGGTGTCCCTGTGAACGATGGCGAGGTTGCTCAGGGCGCTGGCCGCACCCGGGCTGTTCCCGTCCTTGCGGAACCAGGAGAGTGCCTCGTTGATATACGCCTCGGCCTCTTCGTAGCGGTGCTGGTAAATGGCGTTGATTCCCCGCATGTTCGCCGCGTAGCAGCAGGGGATGGCATCCTGGCAGGACCGGCCGAGGCGCACGGCGTGCGTGGCGTGCTCATCCGCCTCGGCGAACCTCCCCGAGAGGTTGTACACGTGCGTCAGCACGGTGTGCGCACGGCCCTCCGCGCGGGTCTCGCCCGCTTCCTGGGTCGCGGCCAGCAGCTCGACCGCCGCCTGCTGGTACTGCCGGGAATGTGCACCCGACTCCGTCAAGTCCTTCGCTGCCCGCAGTAGATCCACAGCCCTCCGCAGAGGGTCGCCCGCGGAGTTCGCGTGCTGGCGCGCACATGCCAACAAGCAGCTTGCTTCGGAGTACAGCCAGTCGGCCGCGGCAGCGCGGTCAGTGAAGACGAGCCCGGGGTGCGTGGTAGGCGTCAGGTGCTTGAGCAGTTGCTCGCCCGGGCGCCCCAAGACGTATACGCCGGCCGCCGTCGCGAGGTAGAAGTCCAGGAGGCGCGACATCGCGGCCTCCCGCGACAGCGGGTGTTCGTCGCGCTCCGCGCAAGAACGCGCATAAAGGCGGACGAGGTCGTGGAGGCGGTAGCGCCCCGGCGCGGCCGACTCCAACAGCGAGGTGTCGACGAGCGACTCCAGCAGCTCCTCCGTGTCCTCGAGACCGAGGTCGAGTACGGCGGCAGCCGCCGCGAGGGAGATGTCCGGGCCGTCGGGCAGGCCCAGCAGACGGAAGGCGCGGGCCTGGGCGGGCTCCAACTGCCCGTAGCCGAGCTCGAAGGTCGCCTTGACCGCCAAGTCCCCCGCGCGGAGCTCGTCGAGGCGCCGGCGCTCGTCGCCGAGTTTGCGGGCGAGAACGGAAACCGTCCAAGTGCGGCGCGCGGCAAGCCGCGACGCGGCGATGCGGATGGCCAGCGGCAGGAAGCCGCACGCGGCCACGACGTCCATCGCGGCATCGCGTTCGGCGCCGACCCGCTCCTCGCCCACGATGCGGGTGAAGAACGCCAGCGCCTCCTCGGGGCTCATCACATCGAGGTCGACCAGATGCGCACCGGCGAGGTCCACCATCCGGATCCGGCTCGTCACAAGCGCCGCGCACCCCTCGTTGCCCGGCAGCAACGGCCGTACCTGCGCCGCGTCACGCGCGTTGTCGAGGAGCGTCAGGACGCGACGCCCGTCCAGCGTGGAGCGGAAGAGGGCAGAGCGCTCCTGCAACCCCTCCGGTATCGCCGTATCCGGCACGCCCAACGCGCGCAGGAAGGCACCCAGCACCGCCTCCGGCTCGGCGACCACCGGCCCCGTGCCCTGGAGGTCGACGTAGAGCTGGCCGTCCGGGAAGTGCTGGCGTGCCGCGTGGGCGACGTGCACCGCCAGCGTCGTCTTGCCGACGCCGCCGATGCCGGCGACGGCCGAGACGGCCATGATGCGGCCCTCGGCGGTGGCGAGCTGGTGGCTGAGCTCGTCGACGAAGGAGGCGCGGCCGGTGAAGTCGGAGACGGTCGCCGGGAGCTGGGCGGGGCGGATGAAGGAGGGCCCGGCCAGGCCGCGGTCGGCCGGGGCGAAGTGGACGGTGAGGTCAGCGTCGCCCTGGAGGATGCGCTGGTGGAGCTCGGAGAGCTCGGGCGTGGGGTCGACGCCCAGTTCGTCGGCGAGCAGTCTGCGGGTGTCGGTGTAGACGGCGAGGGCCTCGGCCTGGCGTCCGCTGCGGTAGAGGGCGAGCATCAGCAGCTCGCGCAGCCGCTCGCGCAGCGGGTGCGCGGCGGTGAGGGCGGTCAGCTCGGAGACGGCCTCGGAGTGGCAGCCGACCTCGAGGTCCAGGTCGAGCCGGGTCTCGAGGAGCGTGAGGCGCCACTCCTCCAGGCGGGCGCGCTGGGTGTCGACGAACGGGCCGGAGAGCCCGGCGAGCGGCTCGCCGTCCCAGACGGCCAGCGCCTCGTTGGTCAGGTCGCGGGCGTGGTTGCGGTTGCCGGCCGCACGGGCCTTGTCGGCCTCGGCGGCCAGCCGCTCGGCGGTGTCGGTGTCGAGGCAGTCCACCCCGACCCGCATCGCATAGCCGCCCGCCTCGCTGACCAGGACGTCGGCGTCCGGGCCGAAGGCCTTGCGCAGCCGGGAGGCGTACGTGCGCAGCGCCGCGAGGGCGGCGTGCGGGGGTTCGTCGCCCCACAGGGCGTCGACCAGCTCGGGCGCGGTGGCGGTGCGCCCGCCGCGCAGCAGCAGGGCTGCCAGCAGGGCCCGTTGCTGCGGTGAGCCGGTGTGGAGCGGCTCGTCGCCGCGCCAGGCGCGGACGGGCCCGAGCACGGTGAAGCGCAATCGCTGTTCGTGCCCTGTGTCCCCGGCCATGGTGACCCCCTGCTCGTCCTGCTCGGTGGCACCGGTCAGTCTGCCCTGTTCCGGGCCCGTACGTCAGCTCTGGTCCAGCCCTCTCCACAAGGCCTCCCTATGGCCGCCGTACACGTTTACTGACGGAGCGTCAGGGCGGCGCTACGGTGACGGGCATGGAGAGCTTCCCCAAGATAATCTCGGTGGACGACCACACGGTCGAGCCTCCCGGCGTCTGGCGGGACCGGCTACCGGCGAAATTTCACGACATCGCACCTCGGGTCGTGCGGGCTCCCGTGGCGGAGATGACGTTCACGGGCGGCAGGTTCACGCCGCGCATGGGCGCTGCGGGCAGTGACGGTCCCGTCGCGGACTGGTGGGTCTATGAGGATTTGCACCGTCCGCTCACGCGGCTGGATACCGCCGTCGGATTCTCCAGGGACGAGGTGAAACTGGAAGGGATCACCTACGACCAGATGCGTCCCGGCTCCTACAGTGTGCCCGACCGGTTGGCCGATATGGATGCCAACCACGTCCAATCGGCGCTCTGCTTCCCGACGTTCCCGCGCTTCTGTGGACAGACCTTCGCGGAAGCCGCCGATCGCGAGCTCGCGTTGCTGTGCGTCCGCGCCTACAACGACTGGATGGTCGAGGAATGGTGCGCTCCGGCGCACGGGCGCCTCGTGCCGCTGACGATCGTCCCGCTGTGGGACGCCGGCCTCGCCGCCGAGGAGGTACGGCGCAACGCCGAACGCGGCGTACGGGCCGTCTGCTTCTCGGAGATCCCGCCCCACCTCGGCCTGCCGTCCATCCATACCGACGCCTGGGACCCCTTCCTCCGCGCCTGCGACGAGACCGGGACCGTCGTCGCCATGCACATCGGCTCCTCGTCCCACATGCCCTCGACCTCCCCGGACGCCCCGCCCGCCGTGAGCTCGGCCATCACATTCGCGAACTGTTGCTTCTCGATGGCCGACTGGCTGCTGTCGGGCAAGTTCGACCGCTTCCCCGGCCTGCGGATCATGTACGCCGAGGGCCAGATCGGCTGGATCCCCTACCTCCTGGAGCGCGCCGACACGGTCTGGGAGGAGAACCGCGCCTGGGGCGGGGTGGCGGACAAGGTGCTGCGCCCGCCGTCCGAGCTCTTCGCCGGGCATGTGTACGGCTGCTTCTTCGACGACCCCTTCGGCCTGCGCAGCCTCGACGCCATCGGCGCCGGGCAGGTGCTGTACGAGACCGACTATCCGCACTCCGACTCCACTTGGCCCCGTTCCCGCGAGGTCGCCGAGGCGCAGATGGCGCACCTGTCGCCCGAGGTCGTCGAGCGGGTGGTGCGCGGCAACGCGATCGGGCTGCTCGGGCTCACACCCGACGGGCTGTGGGCGGGCGCCCGCACTCCTTGACGCTCCGCTGCACTTCTTGACGCTCCTGGGCGGTGGTGCCACAGTCGGTGAATCTGACGAGGCGTCAGCAAAGTCTGGGGACGGTGAACCGCCGTGGAATTCGGGATCTTTGTGCAGGGGTACGTACCGGCCGCGCGCTCGGCCGACGACCCGATGGCCGAGCACCACGCGCTGCTGGAGGAGACCGAGTACGTCGTCCAGGCGGACCGCTCCGGCTTCAAGTACGTCTGGGCCACCGAGCACCACTTCCTGGACGAGTACTCGCACCTCTCCGCCAACGACGTCTTCCTCGGCTATCTCGCCCACGCCACCGAGCGCATCCACCTCGGCGCCGGGATCTTCAACCCGCTGCCGCAGGTCAACCACCCCGTCAAGGTCGCCGAGAAGGCCGCCATGCTCGATCATCTGAGCGGTGGGCGGTTCGAGTTCGGGACCGGGCGGGGTGCGGGCAGCCATGAGGTGCTCGCCTTCCTGCCGGGCATCACCGACATGGACCGCACCAAGGAGATCTGGGAGGAGACGATCGCCGAGTTCCCCCGGATGTGGCTCCAGGAGGAGTACGAGGGCTTCCAGGGCAAGTACTGGACGCTGCCCGCCCGCAAGGTGCTGCCCAAGCCGTACGGACCGTCCCACCCGGCCATGTGGTACGCCGCCGGGTCGCCCGCCTCCTACGCCATGGCCGCCCGCAAGGGCCTCGGCGTCCTGGGGTTCAGCGTGCAGAAGGTCTCCGACATGGAGTGGGTCGTGGACTCCTACAAGTCCGCGGTCAAGGACGCCGAGCCCATCGGCGCCTACGTCAACGACAACGTCATGGTCACCACCACCGCCATCTGCGCCGAGACCTCGCAGGAGGCGCGCCGCGTGGCCGCCTCGGCCGGTCTCAACTACCTCCAGTCGCTGCTCTTCCGCTACCACGACACCTTCCCGCGCCCCGAGGGCATTCCCCGCTGGCCCGAGCTGCTCCCCGAGTACACCGAGGAGATCATCGAACTCCTCGTCTCCGAGGAGCTGTTGATCTGCGGCGACCCCGACGAGGTCCTCGCCCAGTGTCGGCGCTGGGAGGACGCGGGAGCGGACCAGCTGGTGTTCGGGCTGCCGGTGGGCGTGCCGTACGAGGCCGTGATGAAGACCATCCGCCTGGTCGGCGAGCACGTCATACCGAAGATCGACACGGACCCCGTGCACCGCACGACGCGGCTGCGCCGGGCCGCGTCGCTGTGACGCGTCACGGCATCGCGCGTGACGCTGTGACGCTGTGACCGGGAGGCCGCATGCTCGACCACCTCATCCGCCGCGCCACCGTCGTCGACGGCACGGGTGCCCCCGCGTACGTCGCCGACGTCGGCCTGCGTGACGGCCGTATCGCCCTCATCGACACCGCCGCCGTGAAGGCGGGCCGCGTCGGGGGACGGGCCCGCACCGAGGAGGACGCCCAGGGGCTCGTCCTCGCCCCCGGCTTCGTCGACCCGCACACCCACTACGACGCCCAGCTCTTCTGGGACCCGTACGCCACCCCGTCCATGGCCCACGGCGTCACCACCGTCGTCGGCGGCAACTGCGGCTTCACGCTCGCCCCGTTGCACCCCTCCGACGCCGACTACACGCGGCGCATGATGAGCAAGGTCGAGGGGATGTCGCTGACCGCCCTCGAGGAAGGCGCGCCCTGGGACTGGTCCGCCTTCGGCGAGTACCTCGACGCGCTCGACGGACGTACGGCCGTCAACGCCGGTTTCATGGTGGGCCATTGCGCCCTGCGCCGCTACGCGATGGGGCCCGGCGCGGTGGGCGGCACGCCCGACGCGCGTCAGTCGCGGGAGATGATCGCCCTCCTGCACGAGGCCATGGACGCCGGTGCGTGGGGCCTGTCCACCACGCGCTCCACCAGCCACACCGACGGCGACGGCAACCCCGTGGCCTCCCGCCACGCGGAGCCCGGCGAACTCCTCGCCCTCTGCCGTGCGGTCGGCGAGCACGAGGGCACCCAGCTCGAGGCCATCGTGCCGGGCTGCCTCGACCGGTTCGCCGACGAGGAGATCGACCTCCTCACCGCCATGACCGTCGCCGCCGGGCGCCCCCTGAACTGGAACGTGCTCACCGTCGACGCCGCTGTCCCCGGCCGCGTGCCCCGCCAGCTCTCGGCGAGCGAACGCGCCCGCGCGGCCGGCGGGCGGATCGTCGCGCTCACGATGCCCATCCTCACGCCGATGAACATGTCCCTGGGCACCTACTGCGCGCTCAACCTCATCCCCGGCTGGGGCGAGGTCCTCTCCCTGCCCGTACCGCAGCGCATCGACCGGCTGCGCCGCGCCGACGTCCAGGCCGGGCTGCTGCGCGACGCGCACAGCGAAGCCGCCGGCGTGCTGCTGCGGCTGACCGATTTCGATCACTACGTCATCGGCGACACCTACGCCAAGGAGAACGACGGCCTCACCGGCCGCACCGTCGCCGACATCGCCGCCGAGCGCGGCACGGACCCCTTCGCCTGCCTCGTGGACATCTGCGCGGCCGACGAGCTCCGTACGGTCCTGTGGCCCGCGCCCACGGACGACGACCCCGCGAGCTGGGAGCTCCGGCAGCGCACCTGGCAGCACGAGGACGTCCTCCTCGGCGGCTCCGACGCGGGCGCCCACCTCGACCGCATGTGCGGTGCGCCGTACACCACCCGCTTCCTCGGCGACTGCCTGCGCGGCCGCCGCCTCGTCCCGCTCGAGCGTGCCGTGCGGATGCTGACCGACGCCCCCGCCCGGCTCTTCGGCCTGCGCGGCCGGGGCCGCGTCGCCGAGGGCTGGTACGCCGACCTGGTCCTCTTCGACCCGAACCGCGTCGACGCGGGCCCCGCGACCCTCGTCCACGACCTGCCGGGCGCGGCGGCGCGGCTGGACTCGCGGGCGCTGGGCGTGGTGAGCGTGCGGGTCAACGGGGTGGAGACGGTGCGGCACGACGTGGTGACCGGTGCGGTGCCGGGAGTGGTGCTGCGGTCGGGGCGGGACACGGAGACGGTCGGGACCGGGGCGGGAAAATTTTGAATCGGGACAAATGGGGTGGAGGTGTGGTTTCCGTAGATGGGAGGAAGGGGTCCTACTCCTTGGTGTTACCGGCCGTAACGGGTGGTCGGCCTTCCATTGCCAGGTCAACTAGCGCTGGCTATGGGAATGTTCAAGGTCGCCGGTCCGGAAGTGAATCATCCGGATACGGATACAGCAGCCCTTAACGTCCCGTTCATGGTTGATGCGGCTGCGCGGCCACAGGCCGGAGACGGAGACACGGTAACGAGCGTCACGAGCGCGACGGGCGCGACGAGCGCGAAAGGGCTGAACGGCAATTCCGTCGGCCTGCTCGGCAGCGCGGTCATCGGGATCTCCACCGTCGCGCCCGTCTACTGCCTGACCTCGACGCTCGGCCCGACCGTCGGCCAGGTCGGGGTGCGGATGCCTGCCGTGTTCCTCGCGGGCTTCCTCCCGATGCTGCTGGTCGCGTTCGCGTACCGCGAGCTGAACAAGGCCGTTCCGGACTGCGGTACGTCCTTCACCTGGAGCGTGCAGGCCTTCGGCCCGCGGGTGGGGTGGATGTGCGGCTGGGGCCTCGTCATCGCGACGATCATCGTGCTGTCGAACCTGGCGGGCGTGGCGACGTCCTTCTTCTACCTCCTCCTGGGCCATCTCGCCGGCAGCGACTCCGTGGCCGCACTCGACGGCAACCGGATCGTCCATGTGCTGACGTGCCTGACATTCATCGCCCTTGCGACTGCCGTGAGTTACCGCGGCATGACTGCCACGAAGGGCGTCCAGTACGCACTGGTCGCGCTGCAGTTGGCCGTGCTCGCCGTCTTCATCGCCATGGCCATCGCCAAGGCGCGCTCCGGCGCCTCGCTCTCCTTCTCATGGAGCTGGCTGAACCCGTTCGGCGTGCCGTCCTTCGCCTCCTTCACGGCCGGACTGTCCCTGTCGATCTTCATGTTCTGGGGCTGGGACGCCTGCCTCACGGTCAACGAGGAGACGTCGGGAAGCGACCGGACCCCGGGCAGGGCCGCACTGCTCGCCATGGTCGTCCTCATCGGTTCGTACCTGCTGACCGCCATCGCCGCCCAGATGTACGCCGGAGTCGGCGAGCGGGGTACGGGCCTCGGCAACCCCGGCACCGCCGACAACGTCTTCGCCGCGCTGGCCGATCCGGTCATGGGCACGGCGCTGGGCGCGCTGCTGTTCGTCGCCGTCCTCGCATCCGCCGCGGCCAGCCTCCAGACCACCTTCCTGCCGGTCGCCCGCACCGTCCTCGCCATGAGCACGTACCAGGCCCTGCCGCCCTCCTTCGCCCGCGTCCACCCGCGCTTCCGCTCCCCGGGCCGGGCCACGGTGGCGGCGGGCGTCGCCACGGGCGTGTTCTACGCGGTGATGAGCTTCCTCAGCCAGAACGTCCTCATCGACACCATCTACGCGCTGGGCCTGATGATTTGCTTCTACTACTCGATCACGGCCTTCGCGTGCGCCTGGTTCTTCCGCGGCGAACTGCGCCGCTCGGTGCGCGACGCGCTCTTCAAGGGCGTCTTCCCGGTACTGGGCGGTGTGCTGCTGGCGGCGGTGTTCTGCAAGACGCTGTACGACATGTGGAACCCGGCGTACGGCACGGGGAGTTCGGTGTTCGGGGTGGGGTCGGTGTTCGTCATCGGGGTGGGGCTGCTGGCCGCGGGCGCGGTGCTGATGGAGGTCATGCGGCGGCGGAGTCCGGCGTTCTTCCGGGGCGAGGTGCTGACGCGGGCGACGCCGGCGCTGGTGGTGGAGGAGGGGAATGGGGGTTGAGCAGCGGGAGTTGCGTTGATCATGGCTGCTTACGTGTTTGTTGATGCCGCTGTTCTGGATGAGGAACGCTCCCTCGAGTACCGGGCGTTGGCGGAACCCTCGATTCAGCTTTACGGAGGCCGCTACCTCGTCCAGGGCGCCGTGCCCGAGGTCGCGGAGGGGGCGGCGTGGCCGTCGTCCCGGGTGATGACCGTGATCGAGTTCCCGGACATGGGCCGGTTGAGGGCGTGGTACGCCTCTGCGGAGTACGAGAAGGCGAAGGCGGCCCGGGAGGGGGCGATCGACCTGCGGCTGCTGTTCGTGGAAGGGAAGCCCGCGTAGCTCCGCCGGGCGGGGCGCTGATTGCGTCGATGCCAGGCGGCGGGGCTTCCGTACCGGTACCGTGGTTCCGGCAGCATGCTCGTCCGGTTGGGCAGCTGGGCATCTTGCGCCAGCCAGGTGCGAGGAGGGCATGCACATGAAGCCCACCGCCGGGGCTGGCGGCGGGCTCCGTTCAAGAAGGATCACGACGGTTGGTGGCCCCCCACTAGTGGGTGTGGTGGGGGTACACCGTCTTCGCCGTCATGACCGGTGCCGCGCCTCCAGCCACCATCGGACGGCCGCTACGATCGCTGGTCCCAGGATGGGGGCGGTCCAGCGGTACAGCCGATGGAGTCGGGCCCTCAGGCGGGACCAATCCTTCTTCTTACGATGGTGCACCTACGCGCCTTTCTGCCGGGTGGGCAGTGCCCACCAGCGGTCGGGCATTCCGCATGGAAGGCCCGGCCATGGGCGCGGCCGTAATCCCGACGTAGCCGAGGCGGCCGCGCCCCAGTCAGGCCCTCCCCCGGAGAGGTGGCCGACCGGTGCGGGCGCCCGAACAGGCGGCAACGGCGGTGCAACAACGCGTCGCGAGCATAGCGTTCGGCGTGCAACTCCCCGGGGCCTTTCGGGAGTTGCGGCAAGGAATTGACCGGCTGGCCCCCTGATCTGCTCGGATCAGATCGTATGAACTCTGTTGCAAGTCCCCGCCCGGCAGTAGCCTTCGACCGTTCGTAGCCGGAGGGGTGGGGCGTGGGCGCTGTCGGCAGATTCGATCCCGTTGCGGAGCATGAGAAGACGCGTGCGGCGTTGGGGGCTGTGATTCCTCGGCTGGTGCATCTGCTGCGCGGCGTAGGCAACTTGGACTCGCCCTCCGGCGTGCCGGACTGGTCGGTCGGCGACGTCGGCGCTCACGTGTGCGCGGCGTACCTGGCGTACTGCTCCGGCTTCACCGGCGAGTCCGTGGACTGGGGCAGCGTCCTGCCGCCGGGCGACAGCGGCTCGCTCAGGGAGCGGCTCACGGCTGTGAACGGGAAGGCGATCGGCCTCTTCGACGGGGACGAGCGCAAGAGTCTCGGCGACTTCCTCGCCGAGCGGGGTGAGGCGTTCCTCCGGTCCACGGAGGGTCTCGCGCACGACACGCCCGTACCAACGCCTTGGTACGGGACGGACGTTGAGCTGACCCTGGCGGCGGCGACCGGGCTGATGCTCAGCGAGAGCCTCGTCCACGGCCTCGACATCGCGCGCGGTGCGCGCCTCCCATGGACGGTCGGTGCGGACGACGCGCGGCTGGTGATCGGCCAGTCGCTGCCGACGATGATGCCGCTCGCCCTGGACAAGGAGAAGGCGCGGGGCGTCCACCTCGCCTTCGACCTCGCCGTCAAAGGCGGCCCGCGGCTGTCGGTCGTCATCGACGACGGCACGGGGACGGTGACCCGCGACGCGCCGCCGCGCACGTACGACTGCCGGATCACAGCGACGCCAACCGCTTTCCTGCTGTTCGCCTTCCGGCGCACGCCGCTGTGGAAGACGATCGTGCGCGGCGAGATGCGCGCCGGTGGCCGCAAGCCGTGGCTCGCGCCGAAGATGGGGAAGCTGATCGACAGCCCTTGATCCACCCGGGCGGCGATCGTCAGCGCCCGGCGGGCACGGTCTCCGCCGCGCTGCGCAGAACTCGCTCCTCCGCGTCGGCCAGCCAGAAGTAGACGGGCGGCAGACCGAGTTCGATCACCGCCAGGGGGATCTGGAACCACTGCGGCCAGCCGTGAAGGGCGAGCGAGAGCAGCCGTCCCACGCCGCCCAGCAGCATGACGCCGGCCAGCCACCGCACCGCCTGGGCCGGGATGGGCCGCTGTCGGGCGGCCCAGAGCCAGGCCAGTCCGTAACCGGCGAAGATCGCCCCCATGAACCGGCCCCAGCTGTCGACGGTCGTGCCGGCGGAACCCGCGCCGGGGATCGCTGCGTTGCCGAGTATCACGTGACCTACGCCGATCAGTACGCAGGCCCAGCCCATGAACTGTGTGAGCGCCCGAAGAGTCCTTGCCATGATCGCTCCCAACCCGCCTCGGTGGAGCCTTAGTTGACATTCGTCTACTAGGTTGGGTGCGTTAGTAGACGCATGTCAAGTAATCTGCGTTCGTGCCTCCCCGTCAGCGACTCAGCCCCGCCGACCGCCGCGCCCAACTCCTCGCCGTCGGCGCGCAGCTCTTCGCCGCGCGTCCGTACGACGACGTGCTGATGGAGGACGTCGCCAAAGAGGCCGGCATCTCGCGAGCCCTGCTCTATCGCCATTTCCCCAGCAAGCACGTCCTCTTCGCGGCCGTCCACCAGCAGGCGGCGGGCCGACTGCTCGCCCGGACACGGCTCGACCCCGCCGACTCGCTGGTCGAGCAGCTCGTCCAGGGGATGGACGTCCACCTCGACTACTTCGTCGCCAACCGCAACGCCGTCCTCGCCACGAACCGGGACCTCGCGGACGACCCGGCGGTTCAGTCGATCACGACGAACGAGCTGGACGCACTCCGCGCGCGGCTGCTGGCCGTACTCCCGCTCGCGGACGACAGCACCACCCGCGAGGCGGCGTCCGCCGTCCTGAAGAGCTGGCTGGCCTTCGTCCAGGTCCTGTGCATCGACTGGCTCACACACGAGACCTGCACCCGCGCCCAGCTCCGCGACATCTGCGTCGGCGCGCTTCTCGGCGCACTGCGGCCCTTGCTCCCCGAGGGCTCGGTCATGTGAGCCGGAACCTCGAAATGGCCCAAGGAAACCGTTGCCGAGTGGCCCCCTCGCGGGGGCCGCCGGGCGCTTACCGTCACTGCGTGACCAGAGATCATCAGCACCTGCCGAAGACCGTCGTCGACTTCTACTTCGATTCCGCCTGCCCGTTCGCCTGGATAACCTCCCGCTGGATCCTGGAGGTGGAGGCGCAGCGCGACATCGACGTCCGGTTCCACGCGATGAGTCTCTTCTTGCACAACGTGGGCAATGAACTGCCTGATTGGTACCGCGAATTGGTGGACAAGTCGATCGGCCCCGCACGGGTGGCCGTGGCCGTCGCGCAGCACCACGGCGAGGAGCGTCTCCGCGACCTCTACACGGCCTTCGGCACCCGCATCCACCAGCAGAAGAACGACGACTTCGACGCGGTGGTCAAGGACTCCCTGGCCGAGCTCGGCCTTCCCGCCGAACTCGCCGACGCCGCCCACGGCACGGAGTACGACGAGGCGCTCCAGGCCAGCCACGACAAGGGCAAGGACCCGGCGTCGGGGGCGTACGTCGGCACCCCGACGCTCCACATCGACGGCGTCGCGTATTTCGGGCCGGTGCTCAATTCCATTCCGCGGGGCGACGACGCGCTCCGGGTCTTCGACGGCATGCGGTTGCTCGCCGGGTACCCGGACTTCTTCGAGCTCAAGCGGACGCGTACGGGGTCGCTGGACTTCAGCTGACGTCAGGGACCAGCTGCTACTCGTCGAGGCAGTCCGCGAGGCGGCGGGCGGTACGGCCGAGGTCGGTCATGTACGTCGCCGCAGCTTGCTCGTCGGAGCCGCCGGATCGGTAGATGTCGTCCTGAGCACGGTTGATCAGGGCGGTCCACCGGATCCAGGGGTCGGTGCCGCGCTCGAGCTGGTCGGTACGGTTGCGTGCCTCGCGGAGCATGCGCTGGATGTGCCCGCGGAGGGTGTCGGTGAGCTCGCGGATCTCCCTGGTGCGGGGTGGGCGCGGCCGTTCCTGCAGGGCGCGGCGGATGGTGGCGCGGATTGTGCTCAGGTCCAGGGGCTCGGTCTCGCCGACCATCATTGTGGCGATCGATGGGCGCTGGGGGCTGGGTTCCATGCGGAAGACCGTAAGAGCGTCACATCGCGAGGCGCTACGTTCTTGCACCGGCTTGCATGTGAACTACCCAAGGGAGTCGATCGCTTGGGTGATCAGGTCGCGTGCTTGATGCCCGTAAACTGCCAGCCCCGACAGTTCGGAGAAGGCCTTGGCATAGAGCGCAACCTCCGAGGGCGCGGCCACGTTCACGGCGGCGGACAGCAGTTCCACGCTCACCCTGTGATCGTCGAAGAGGTAGAACGCTTCCAATGGCCACACGCGACGCCGAGAATCGAATGGGATGACGCCGAAGCTCACATTCGGCAGCGTCATCACGGCCAGGAGATAGCCAAGTTGTCCAGCCATGGTCTCTGCATCACCGATGCGATACCGCAGTACTGTTTCTTCGACCAACATCGCGAATCGATGGTTTCCTTCGTGGATGACGCGCGAGCGTTCGATGCGGGAAGCCGCTGCTGCGGGAGCGTCGTCAGGAGTTCCTTGGAAGGAGGCGATGGTGGACAACAAGAACGAGGCGTACGCCTCGGTTTGAATCATTCCTGGGATGACGTTTGAGCAGTAGACCCGGAACAGCTTGGTTCGTTCGTAGAGCGGTGCAACCTCAGTTTGAGCTCTGCGCATCCCATGCCGATGGAGTTTCTTCCAGTGCACATACATCTGGTCGGCTTGGCGATTCGCGGCAACGAGGTCAGGCACCTGATCATCAGCACCGCACGCGGAGCACCACAGCCGAATGTCGGCGTCTGAGGGGGGCGTCTTCGCGTTCTCGATCCGCGAGGACTTCGCGGGGCTCCAGCCGCACCGAAGAGCCAACTCCTGCCCTGACAGGCCAGCGTCCAGGCGTAGATCACGCAACCGGTTGGCGACGATCTCACGGGCTGCTTGGGCGCTTGACGAAGGGGATGCAGACACGCGTTGGCTCTTCGATGCTTGCTACTGGCTCAGACCGTGTACTTGTCGTGTGGGATGCCGCGCTCCCAGACTTCCGCAAAGGCGGATGCCGCGAGGCGCGCGACTGACGGTTCAGCGCGCACTTCCCAGCCGGGTTCGGACCAACCTCCGTCACCAGCAAAGTGATTGAAGAGCACCGTCTGCTCGTCGAAGAGCCAGAAGTCGTTGCCCGGTAGGGCAATGTCCGAGGCGTTGCGTCGCGGAAGCCATCGAACCTGTTCCCCCGCATGGATGTTGACGGATGTGCCCGCGTGCTCGTACCTGATGTAGTCGGTCACCGGCTCGGACACGATACGAGCGCGGCGGACTTCCACACCGCGTGCGACCGTCTTCTCGATCAGAGCAACCCATGGCTGCCAGTACGCCGAGGCGGGGTCCGCGTCGCGCCGGCCCGTGCGCTTCCAGGTCTCGAAGTCGGCGGCTTCGTCCCCGACTCCGTATGAGTCGCGCATCTCCAGGTGCACAGCAGACTGTCGGGCCGATGCCAACAGCTCGTTAAAGCTCGGCTCGTTCTGCGACATCACATGCCTCCCTCAGCAACGGCACCATGCGGACAGGCATCCGGACGACGGTTTTCGTGCGATGGAATCCCTGGGGCATGTCCGGGAACCACTGTTGCCGCGCAACGGGCCTCCAGGCCCTTGTCCGCTTTGTAGCCCTGGAACACCAGCTCATGCTTCTCCCGGTCCACCCAGATCATGGGGGACCCTTGCTGACCGGTCTCTGGATCAATGCCGATGAACTGAAGCTCCATGGCTGCCTCCGGTGTTGAGCGGCTTACGCCAGCTTGCACGAGCGTCGCTGGACAGACGGTGAGCGTCAAGGGCGCGCGTACGACGCTCAGGGCGCGTGTGACCGGTCGTGAGCCCTCCCTTTGGAGGCGACCGGATCGAGGGTTCCGCGAGGGGGAACACCGCCGAGCTGCCCGTCGGGCCGATCGTCTGGCCCGCGCGGCCGCTGGCGTACCGGCTCGCGAGCTCGCTGACCCCTGCGCTGCCGGTCGCGGCGCCGCCGCAGGTCGAACGGGCGTCGCGGCCGCTGCCGTTCCAGACGTGCGACAGCTGCGAACGGGCGTTCCGGACGGTGTGGGCCGGGCTGTGCCGGGGCTGCCGGGACGGTGCCCGAGCGGCGTAATGCATGGTGCGGACGGACCATGATGTGGCTTAGAGTCAGTGCATGATTGCTCACAGTGGTCACTCCCGTCGCCGGTTCATTGGCTGGACGGCTGCTGCGCTCAGCAGTGGAGTGATCTCCGCCGGGCCCCTGCCCGCGCTGCGGGAGGACGGGGCGGACGAGACGCTCGAGTACCAGCGGCCGGTCACTCGCGTCTACTACATCGCGGCCGACACGGTCACCTGGGACTACGCGCCCCAGGCCCGCAATCTCGTCAACGGCGAGGAGTTCTCGTCATCCGAGCGTTTCCATACCCGTCCGGGACGCAACCGGCTGGGGTCGGTCTACGAGAAGTCCGTCTATCGCGAGTACACCGACAAGACGTTCACGAAGCGGGTCCGGCGCCGGGACGAGTACATGGGCGTGCTGGGTCCGGTGATCCGGGCGGAGGTCGGGGACACGATCAAGGTGGTGTTCAGGAACAACACCCCGTTCCCCGCTTCGATGCACCCGCACGGCGTCTTCTACACCAAGGCGAACGAGGGGGCGCCGGGCAACGACGGGACCTGGGGCAAGAACAACGTCGACCGGCTGGTGAAGCCGGGGGAGACTTATACCTACGTGTGGGGGGTGCCGGAGCGGGCCGGGCCCGGGCCCGGCGACCCGGCGTCGATCGGGTGGGTCTACCACGACCACAGCATCGACATGGGCATCCCCGGTGTGCACTCCGGGCTGGTCGGTCCGATGGTGGTGACGCGCCGGGGGCATGCGGGGCGTGACGCTGTGCCGAAGGACGCCGACCGCGAAGTGTTCACGCTGTTCTGCCAGTTCGACGAGAACCAGAGCCCGTATCTGCGGCGCAACATCAAACGCTTCGGCGACGGCCAGGACTTGGACGTGAAGGACCGGGACTTCCGGTCGTCCAACCGGAAGATGTCCGTCAACGGCTATATGTTCGCCAACGGCCCGCACGGCATCGTCGACGACGACCACCCCGCGCTGGCCATCGACAGGGACAAGCTGGTGCGCTGGTACGTCATCGGCATCGGCGGCACACAGGACGCGCACAGTCCGCACTGGCACGGCAACACCGTCACGGTGCGCGGCCACCGCGCGGACGTGGTGAGCGTGCTCCCGGCGACGGTGGTGACCGCCGACATGCGTCCCGACAACCCGGGTACGTGGCTGTTCCACTGCCATGTCGACGAGCACATGATGTCCGGGATGATCACTCGGTATCACGTGAGGTAGCAGGATCAACTCCGGCCTAGGAAGATCGGGTTGGTCATCGCCGCCATGGGGCCCGGCATGTCCGGCGTCCCCGGGTGGCGGACCTCCGCCCGTACGTACGCCGCGTACGACGGCGTCGTACGCCACTCGAGCCGGCCGCCGTCGTCGTGCGGCACGGGGGCCGTGAAGAGCGTGCCCTGGTCCGTGATGAAGGAGGCCGAGCAGCCGGGCGCGCCGGTGACCGTCAGGCGGACGGTGACCTCCGTGTCCCGGTCCACGGGCAGGCGTTCGCCGATGCCCGCATGAGCACCATGCCCGTCCGTGACCGAGAAGGTCAGGTCGACCTTCGACGACTCGGCGATCCAACTGCGGCCTGCGCGGATCGCGTCGAGGAGGGCGGGGCGCGAGAGGTCGTCGGCGAGGGCGACGGTCTGCGGGAGGCCGACGACCTGGGGTTCGCGGTGGGCGTCGCTGTTGCCCATGGCGGGGAGCCAGCGGCGGTCGCCGCGTACCGCCGCGACGAGGGCGTTGTCCCACTCCGAGATCGATATCTCGTCGTCGGGGGTGTAGGGGCCGTTCCAGACCTCGACGGCGTCGGCCTCGTGGAAGCCGAACTTCCAGTTGCAGCCGACGCAGGTGGCGTGCGGGTGGGCGGGGACGACGAGACCGCCCGCGCGGTGGATGCCGCGGGCGAAGCGGGCGAAGACGTGGTCGCGGGCGCGGTAGCGCCAGTCGACGAAGACGCCGGGGTCGGTGCCGAGGGCGAGGACGTGGCCGTTGCGGGTGGTGACCTCCTCGCCGGTGAGGATCAGCAGGTCGTCTCCCCACAGGCCCTGCCAGGCGCCGTGCGAGGAGGTGGTGTTGTGCTCGGTGGTGACGATCCAGTCGAGTCCGGCCGCGCGGGCCGCCGCGGCGATGTCGGCGGGGGTGCGCTTGCCGTCGGAGTAGACGCTGTGGAGGTGGCTGTCGCCGCGGTACCAGGATCTGCCTCGCCCGCGGGCCCGCTGGGGCGGGTGGACCGGGCGGGGCGTGGTGCCCTGGCGGCCGTGGCGCAGGGTGACCGTCACCTCGTACGCCAGGCCCTGCGGGGCCACCGTGTACGGGCCGAGGACGATGTGCCAGGTGCCGGGGCGGACGGGGCCCGCGAGGTAGCCGGGGGTGGCCTGCTCGGCGCTGATCGAGAACTCGGAGCGGGCGCCGCCCGACCAGCCCCGGAAGCCGGCGCCGCCCAGTGCGGTGCCGCGCTCGTCGAAGATGCCGATGTCGCAGGCGTTGCCCTGGGTGCCCGCCGGCACGGCCGGTCTGTCGTAGGTGTACGAGACGCTGATCTCGCGCACGCCGCGCGGCACTTCCACGGGGAGGTAGACGTAGTCGGGGGCACCGGCGGGGAGCCTGCCGGTGACCTTGCGGGTCGCGTCGCCGGAACCGTCGGCACGGGCGAACGTCACGCCTTCGAGCGTAAGCACACTCGCCGCCCCTGCGACAGCCGTGAGTTTCAGGACATGTCGTCGGTCCATGGGTTTGTTGTACGCCCGGGAGGGGGCCAGGGGAACGGTACGGATGTTGACTGTTGTGTGTCGGCTGTTCGACATCCGGGCTCCGACAGCCCATCAGGGCATACCGTGGGTCACACGCGACGGACGGAGGGTGCCCCGCATGCGGATCGCGACCACGGTCTTCCTCACCGAAGACACGATCAGCCCGGTGCGGCTCGCGCGCGAGCTCGAGCAGCGCGGTTTCGCCGGGCTCTACCTGCCCCAGCACACACACATCCCGGTCAGCCGGAGGACCCCGGCGCCGATGGGCGACCCGCTGCCGACGGAGTACGGCCGGGCGTACGACCCGTTCATCGCGCTCGCGCAGGCCGCGGCCGTCACGCACCGGATCACCGTCGGCACCGGGGTCGCGCTCGTCGCCCAGCACGACCCGGTGGTCCTGGCCAAGCAAGTGGCCTCGCTGGACCAGCTCAGCGGCGGCAGGTTCACACTGGGCATCGGCTACGGCTGGAACGTGGAGGAGGCCGCCGACCACGGCGTGGAGTGGGCCACGCGGCGGCAGCTGGTGCGCGACCGGATGGCGCTGATGCGGGCGCTGTGGGCCGAGGAACCCACGGCGTACGACGGCGAGTTCGGGTCGGTGCAGAAGAGCTGGGCGCACCCCAAGCCGATGTATCCGCCGCGCAGGCGCGAGGGCGCCGAGCCGCTGACGGGCCCGCGCACCCTGATCGGCGGGGCGGCCGGGCCCACGCTGTTCGCGCACATCGCCGAGTTCGCGGACGGCTGGATGCCCGTCGGGGGCAGCGGCGTGCGGGAGGCGCTGCCGCAGCTGCGGCAGGCGTGGAAGGACGCGGGGCGGCAGGGGGAGCCGGAGGTCGTGCCGTACGCGGTGCACCCCTCCCAGGGCAAGCTCGCGTACTTCGCCGAGATCGGGATCTCGGAGATCGCCGTGGGGTTGCCGTCGCAGGGTGAGGCCGAGGTGCTGCGGGCGCTGGATGCGCTGGCTGACTTCTTGTGAGGTCCAGGATGCCCCTGGTTTCACTGTCGGTCCTCGCTCGTATGCTCGGGTAATGACTTCGAGCGCGCAGCGACCCGAATCGGCGGCCCCGACGGCGAATTCCATGCGTCGTGCCCTCAAACGGGCCCGCGACGGTGTGGCGCTGGATGTCGGCGAGGCGGCGGTGCTGCTCCAGGCGCGCGGCGACGACCTCGCCGACCTGTGCGCGTCCGCCGCCCGGGTCCGGGATGCCGGCCTGGAGGCCGCCGGGCGGCCCGGCGTCATCACGTACTCCAAGAGCGTCTTCATCCCGCTCACCCGTCTCTGCCGCGATCGGTGCCACTACTGCACCTTCGCCACCGTCCCCGGCAAGCTGCGCCGTGCGGGCCACGGGATGTTCATGTCCCCGGACGAGGTCCTTGCCATCGCCCGCCGCGGAGCCGAACTCGGCTGCAAGGAAGCCCTGATCACCCTCGGCGACAAGCCGGAGGACCGCTGGCCCGAGGCCCGGGAGTGGCTGGAGGCCGAGGGGTACGACGACACCATCGCGTACGTCCGCGCCATCTCCATCCGCATCCTGGAGGAGACCGGCCTGCTGCCCCACCTCAACCCGGGCCTCATGTCCTGGACGGACTTCCAGCGGCTCAAGCCCGTCTCCCCGTCCATGGGCCTGATGCTGGAGACCACGGCCACACGCCTGTGGAGCGAGCCCGGCGGCCCGCACCACGGCTCGCCCGACAAGGAGCCCGCCCTCCGGCTGCGGCACCTGGAGGACGCGGGCCGCAGCTCCGTCCCCCTCACCAGCGGACTGCTGCTCGGCATCGGGGAGACGTACGAGGAGCGGGCGGAGTCGCTGTTCGCGCTGCGCCGCATCTCCCGTGCGTACCACGGCATCCAGGAGCTCATCCTGCAGAACTTCCGCGCCAAGCCGGACACGGCGATGCGCGGCATGCCGGATGCGGAGCTGGACGAGCTGGTGGCCACGGTGGCCGTCGCCCGGCACATCATGGGCCCCTCCGCCTGTCTCCAGGCGCCGCCGAACCTGGTGGACGACGAGTACACGCGGCTCATCGGCGCCGGGATCGACGACTGGGGCGGCGTCTCGCCCGTCACGCCCGACCACGTCAACCCCGAGCGCCCCTGGCCGCAGATCGAGGAGCTGGCCGCGCGCTCGGCCGCCGCGGGCTTCGAGCTGCGCGAACGGCTCTGTGTCTACCCGGAGTTCATCCTGCGCGGCGAGCCCTGGCTCGACCCGCGCCTGCTCCCGCACGTGCAGGCGCTCGCCGACCCGGAGACGGGTCTGGCGAAGGAGGACGCCGCGGTCGTGGGGCGCCCCTGGCAGGAGCCCGAGGAGGTGTTCACGGCCACGGGGCGTACGGATCTGCACCGCTCGATCGACACCGACGGCCGCACCTCCGACCGGCGCGACGACTTCGACGAGGTGTACGGCGACTGGGAGGCGCTGCGCGAGGCCGCGGCGCCCGGCATGGTGCCGGAGCGGATCGACGGCGATGTGCGGAAGGCGCTGGGGCAGGCCGCCGACGACCCGACCCGGCTCACGGACTCCGAGGCGCTCGCCCTGCTGCACGCCGACGGCCCCGCGCTCGACGCGTTGTGCGGGATCGCGGACGACCTGCGGCGGGCGGCAGTCGGCGACGATGTCACCTACATCGTCACGCGGAACATCAACTTCACGAACGTCTGCTACACCGGCTGCCGGTTCTGCGCGTTCGCGCAGCGGCGTACGGACGCCGACGCGTTCACCCTGTCGCTGAACCAGGTCGCCGACCGCGCGCAGCAGGCGTGGGACGTCGGCGCGGTGGAGGTGTGCATGCAGGGCGGCATCCACCCCGACCTGCCGGGCACGGCCTACTTCGACATCGCGCGCGCGGTGAAGGAGCGCGTGCCGGGCATGCACGTGCACGCCTTCTCGCCGATGGAGGTCGTCAACGGCGCGACCCGCACCGGGCTTTCGATCCGGGAGTGGCTCACGGCGGCCAAGGAGGCCGGGCTCGACTCCATCCCGGGCACGGCCGCCGAGATCCTGGACGACGAGGTCCGCTGGGTGCTCACCAAGGGCAAGCTGCCGACGGCGACGTGGGTCGAGGTCATCAAGACCGCGCACGAGCTGGGCATCCGCTCGTCGTCGACGATGATGTACGGCCACGTGGACCAACCGCGGCACTGGCTGGGGCACTTCAGGCAGCTTGCGGAGATTCAGAAGGAGACGGGCGGTTTCACGGAGTTCGTCACTCTTCCATTCATCCACACCAATGCTCCTGTTTATCTCGCCGGGATCGCCCGGCCCGGGCCGACGATGCGCGACAACCGGGCGGTCACGGCGATGGCGCGTGTGCTGCTCCACCCGCATATCACCAACATCCAGACGAGCTGGGTGAAACTGGGTACGGAGGGCGCGGCGGAGATGCTCCGCTCCGGTGCGAACGACCTGGGCGGCACGCTGATGGAGGAGACCATCTCCCGTATGGCGGGCTCCTCTTACGGCTCGTACCGCTCGATCCGCGATCTCGTCGCGATAGCGGATGCCGCGGGCCGTCCGGCCCGGCCGCGGACGACGCTGTACGGGGAGGTGCCGCAGGAGCGGCAGGAGGCCGCACTCGGCTCGGACGGGCATCTGCCGGAGCTGCTGCCGGTGCTGGGCAACGACTGAGACGCGTGTTGCGGATCTGTCACCGGGCCCCGATGGGACGGCGACAGATCACGCATAAGGTTTCCCGCATGTCTTCGCCCCAGAACCCCCCACAGCACCACCAGCCCCACCAGCCGCCGCAGGGCGGCTTCGGTCCCCCGCCCACGTGGGGACCCGAGGGCACGGGGCACGCCCAGCCCACGGTCATCGGCCAGCCGGCGGTTCCGCCGGGGCCTCCGGCTGGGTCGGTTCCGCCTCCGCCCGGGCCGATGGCCGGTGGCGGCTACATGCCCCCGGCCGCTCCGGACGGTGGCGGTGGTGCGCGCAAGAACAAGACAATGCTCGCCGTCGTCGGCGGTGTCGTCGCGCTGGCCGTCATCGGCGGCGGAGCGTTCTTCGCGCTCAAGGGCAGCGGCGGCGACGACAAGAAGGCGGACAACGCGCAGAGCACCGTCGTGCCCAGCGCACCGGCCAAGTCGCCCGGCGCGCAGAGCCCCCTGCCGTACGTCGCGCCGGGGGCGGACTGGCAAACACAGACCAGCACGCAGCACCACTTCCGCTACGACGTGCCCGGCAAGGGCGAGCACTGGAACGTGCTGCAGACGGACACGATGCTCTCCTACACCGACAAGGGGAAGCCGGTCGTCGCGATGCAGGGCACCGCCAACTACCGTGAGGGCGGCTGCGCTTCGAACCCCAACCCCGACACGGTCGGCGAGGCGGGCAAGGGCCAGCTCGCCACCATCGGCACCACCGGCGGTGGCAAGGACGGCACCATCCAGGAGAACGCGCGCAACTGGGCCGGCAACTGGGGCGTCATGGCCTATGGCGGGCTGGGCGCCGACAAGCCCAAGGTCGAGGTGAGCGAGGCCAAGCCATGGAAGAACCGCGGTCTGGAGGGGTACACCGCCACGGCCAAGGTGACCGTCAACCACCGCCCGAGCACGTGCGTGCCCCCCACCGCCATCGTGAAGAGCATCGCCCAGAAGATGCCGGACGGGACGTATCACGGCTGGGTCCTCTACGCGGACCAGGGCGTCCCCAACGCGCTGACCGAAAAGCAGATGGACGAGATCATCAAAACGGTCCGACCTGAGGATCGCTGAGACTCGATCAGGACCGGTCGATTACAGTGCTGAGCCGTCCATGAGCCGAATGCAATCGGAAGCCGGGAGGCCGGAACCGTGACCACGACCGCCGGTGCGGGCACCGCACTCTGGGGCCGGGCCGAACAACAGGAATTCCGTGGCCGCGTACGCGGCTGCCTGCTCGGCGGAGCGATCGGTGACGCGCTCGGCGCGGGCATCGAGTTCGACTCCCTCGAGGCGATCCGCACCGCGCACGGCCCGGAGGGCGTACGGGATTACGTACGCGCCTACGGCCGGCGCGGTGCCGTGACCGACGACACCCAGCTCACGCTCTTCACCGTCGAGGGGCTGATACGGGCCATGGTGCGCCGCGACAGCGGCACCTGGCAGCCGGCGGCCGACGTCCACCGCGCGTACCTCCGCTGGGCGGCGACCCAGCGCGACTGGGGACCCGACGAGCGCGAGCCCGACGCCGGCTGGCTGGCCCGCCAGGAGTGGCTGTACGCACAGCGCGCACCCGGCCAGGCCTGCCTGTCCGGACTGGCCGACACCCGCATGGGTACGCCGGAGGCCCCGAAGAACCCGGAGTCCAAGGGCTGCGGAGCGGTCATGCGCTCCGCGCCCTTCGGGCTGCTGGTGACCTGGGAACCGCAGACGGTCCTCCAACTCGCCGTGGAATGCGCCGTACAGACCCATGGGCACCCCACCGGGGCGCTCGCGGCCGGTGCGTTCGCCGTCATCGTGCACGGCCTCGCGCGCGGCGCGTCCCTGGAGGAGGCGGTGCGGGAGACCCTCCCGCTGCTGGCGGCCCGCCCGGGCCATCAGGAGACCACCGAAGCACTCCGGCAGGCGCTCGCCGCCGTGCGCCAGGGCCTGCCGACGCCCGAGCGTGTCGCATCGCTGGGCCAGGGCTGGGTGGCGGAGGAGGCGCTGGCCATGGGCCTGTACTGCGCCCTCGTCGCCGAGGACGTCCGGCACGGGCTGCTGCTCGCCGTCAATCACGGCGGCGACTCGGACTCCACCGGCTCCATCTGCGGCAACCTGCTGGGCACGCTGCACGGGGAGACCGCGCTGCCCGCGGGGCTGCTCGCCGAACTGGAGGGACGGGCGACGGTCCTCGAACTCGCCGACGACTTCGCGATGGAACTGGCCCAGGGCCCGTCCCTGCACGGCCCGGACGGCTCGTCGGCCGCCTGGCTCGCCCGCTACCCCCGTTCCTGACAGGCCCGCGCTCCTGACGGGTCCGCCGACACGCGTGACAGGGCCCCCTCGGCCGGGAATGGGGGAGGCGGCGAGGGGGCCCTGGGCGGGAGGTGCGTCGGCGGGCAGTTGTCCTGCTATGCCAAAGAAGGGATCAAAGGTCGCGGCCGCCGTCGGTGACGGTCACCACGAACGACGTCCAGGCCTTCGGCGCGAACGCGAGGGCCGGCCGCCGCAGTTCCTTGGAGTCGCGGACCGCGACACTCCCCGGGGCGGGAGACGCGACCTCCACGCAGTCGCCGTGTGCGAGGGAGTAAGAGGACTTGCGCCACGCGGACTTGCCCAGCTGAATCGCCATGGTTGCTCCGATGTATGTGAGTTACTGCCTTCAGGAAGTGAGACCGACGGTACGCGCCAACATCACCTGATGAACTGGCCGTTCACTCGACCGGATGGCGAATTCGGAACGCTCTTCCATGAAGAGCGGCAACAGGTGTACCGTTCCGCCTCGCTCAGGAGCGGTACTCCTCGGCGACACTCAGCATGAACTGCCGTGATTGCTCGGCATTGAGGGCCTGCATTCGCAAATGCTCGTACATCACGCTGTACGCCTGCACATCGTGGGGCTTCTCCAGATACAGGTCACTGGTGATGCCCTCCAGATAGACCGTGCTCGCATCCTGCGGATCCTGGAATTCGAGGATGCAGAACTTGCCGTACATGCCGGGATGCGCGCCCACGTCATAGGGCAGGATCTGCACGGTGATGTGCGGCTGGAGGCTGAACTCCACGATGTGCTCGATCTGTTCGCACATGACGGCCCGGTTCCCGACGACCCTGCGCAGCGCGGACTCGTCGATGACCGCCCACAGGCGCAGCGGGTTGTCCGGGTCGGTGATCCTCTCCTGGCGCCGCATCCGTACCTGGACGCGCCGCTCGACATCCGCTGTCGTGGCCTCCGGCCACGAGCCCTCGGTGACGGCGCTGGCATAGCCCGGCGTCTGGAGCAGGCCGGGCACGAGCGACGCCTCGTAGATCCGCAGGGACGCGGCGTCGGTCTCGAGGCCGATGTAGACGCTGTACGGGATGTCGCCGAAGGCGTGCCACCAGCCCTGCTGGCGCGACTCCTTGGCCATCTGCATCAGGGAGTCGACGATGCGGTGGTCCTCGACGCCGTACACTCCGCACAGATCGCGCACGTCGCGCTGGCTGATGCTGCGGCGGCCGTTCTCCAGCCGACTGATCTTCGACTGGGACACCAGTAGCCGCTCCGCGACCTCCTCGGCGGTCATGCCTTTGAGCTCACGGAGCTTGCGCAGCTCCTGGCCCAATCGGCGCCGCCTTACGGTGGGGTTGACACTGGACGCCACGGGACGCACCTCCGGCTCCGTCATGCTGCTGTCTCCTGCTCCGCAGCCTGCCACCACCAGCCGGGGCGGCGCTGGAAAATGCGCTGGAAAATGCGTACAGAGAGTCCTGCCGCCGTCACCGTCAACGGAGTTGTGCGGCCGGAGCGCCAACTTCCGCACGGCAGCCCGCAGGCCCGGGCGGCGCGGATGCTCCGCGCATCGCCCGGGCCGGTCACCGGCGGCGGCCCTGCGTCACGAGGCGCCGGCGCGGGCCATCACACCCCCGCGGTGCGACGCCGGCTGAGGAACGGTTTCGGCAGATGCAACCGCGCTGCGGACGGCTGTCGTCCGGCGGTTGGAACCGCTGCTGCCTTGGCTACTCGGCACCGCAGCGGCACGCCGGGGCTGGGCGGCGGCACCGTTCTGCACGTCGAGCACGGCGTGCGCCACGAGTCCGCCCATCGGGTCGTGCCGGATCAGGTCCCGCAGCCGGGACCGTGACGAGCGCCCCTCGTTGCCGGGGTAGAGGTGCTTGCCGAGCCCGACCGCGTGGGCCAGGGCGGCGAGTGCCGCGGTCCGCGGGTCCGGCGGTACTCCGGTGCGGATCGCGCTGTCGAGCCGGGCCCTGATCTCCCGGCTGATGGCCGTGTCCGTCGCCTGGTACCGGGTCGTCGGCAGCACCCCGCACATCTGACCCGCCACGGCATGCACCATGCCGCAGCGCTCCAGGTGTGTGAGGTAGGTCTGGCGCAGCCCCAGCCGGGGCCCGCCGATCCAGTGCACGGCGCGAACCGGGCTGCCGCGGCGGCGCAGCAGCTCGAGCGCGCTGTCCAGGGTCGGATCTCCTGTGGGCCGTGGCATCACCACGGCGATACGATCCCCGTCAGGGGCTATCCGTCCGGCCAGAGCGAGCTCTACTAGCTGCGCTCCGGCGAGACCGAGGTCGAGCGACTGCGGCTGCGCCGTGGTACCCGTGGCCGGGTCCAGGGCGAGCAGCAGAAGCTCCTCCGGAATTGTTCTGCGGCTCCTGCCCATCCATGCCTCCCCGCGTGGATGAGTGACAGGGTGACCCCTCTCACATTGGTCTGTCGAGAGTGCGTGGTGGCTTCGTGTGGGAACCGGTAGGTATGTCGCATCGTCTTGCACATGGGTGAAGCCAGGCAAAGCCTCTTACCGTACGGTCGCGCGCTGGCGGGACGACGGCAGAGGACACTGGTAGACGTTGAGAACGTCCGGGCAGCGGGGCGCATGGCGCCCCGTACCGGCGTATGGCGTGGGAATCGAGGAGGCATCGGTGGCGGGCGAGTCCCCCGACATGTCGGAGCAGCGGAAGTCGTCGGGGGAGGCGGCTGGCGCCGAGCGTGACCCGAGGATCGGGGTGCTCACGGAGCGGGACCGCTCCGCGAAGCCCGCCGATGACGCCAAGGGCGCCAAGGGCGCCGATGCGGAGGAGGCTCCGGCCGAGCACTCGGCCGCGGCCGAGGAGCCGGGTGAGGTCCGCCCGGAGGGCAAGAAGACCGATGCGGATGCAAAGCCGGCGAAGCCGGCGGGTGTGCCCGCCGGTGGTGACGCCCGGCTGAAGGCCGCCGTCGCGGCGTGGGTGGCCAGCACGGAGGACGAGGCTCCCGCCGAGGGCGAGAGCGAGGGCGAGAAGGACGAGGACAAGAAGCCCGCGTCCGTCGACCAGCCGACCGCGGTGATCCCCTCGGTGGCGCCGAAGGCCGCCGACAAGGCGGAGAAGGCCGACAAGGCGGAGAAGGCGGAGAAGAAGGCCGCCGGGGGCGCTGACCAGCCCACCGCCGTCTTCGCCAAGCCGGAGGTGAAGTCCGCCGGTGCCGACCAGCCCACGCAGCTGATCAAGGCGCCGGTGGTGAAGCCCGAGCCGGAGCCGGAGCCGGAGAAGCCGAAGAGCCAGTTCGTCCCGCTGAAGACGGACGAGACCGCGCCGAAGAAGCCGGCGAAGTCGGCGAAGCCTGCCGCGCCCACGGCGCCCGCCGTGCCGGTCAAGGTCGCGCCGCCCGCTCCCGCGGCCCCGGCGAAGAAGCCGGTGTCCGAGCCGGCCGGCCCGGAGCGCACCCAGCAGACGCCGCAGCCCGCGAGCCCGGACGGGCAGCCGCAGGCTCCGCTCGATCTGCTGGCCCAGCTGACGAACACCCCGCCGCCGCCGGAGACGGCCAAGCGCACCATCGTGCGGCGTTTCAAGGTCTGGACGCCGATAGCGGCGCTCCTGGTCGTCATCTTCTGCGTGGTGCAGGCCTTCCGGCCGCTGCCCGCGACGAAGCTGGATCTGGACAAGGCGGCCGAGTTCACCTTCGGCGGCGACAAGTTCGGCATGAAGTGGCCCGACCAGGGCCAGTCCGCCGCCAAGGTGATCGGCGTCGGCAGCCTGGGCACCTACGGCGAGCAGAAGCCGCTGCCCACGGGCAGCATGGCCAAGGCGATGACGGCCTATGTGGTGCTCAAGGATCATCCGCTCAAGATGAAGCCGAACGGTCCCGAGAAGGGCGGGATGATCGAGATCGACGCCCAGACCGTGAAGGAGGGCGGCAGCAAGGACGAGTCCCGGGTGGACGGCCTCAAGGTCGGGGACAAGTACTCGCTGTACGACATGCTCCAGATGACGCTGATTCCCTCCGGCAACAACATCGCGCGCCGGCTGGCGCGTTGGGATGCCGGATCGGAGGCGGAGTTCGCCAAGAAGATGAACGCCGCCGCCAAGGAACTGGGCATGAAGCACACCACCTACACCGACCCCAGCGGTCTGGAGTCGTCCACCGTCAGCACTGCCGCGGACCAGGTGCTGCTGGCCGAGAAGATGATCAAGGACCCGGTGATCCGCTCCGTCACCACCAAGGCCCAGACGGAGGTCAGCGGCATTCCCGCCCAGCCCAGCAGCATCGCCGACCTGCTGCTGAAGGCCCAGGGTGTGCTGGGCATCAAGACCGGCTCGACCACGTCCGCCTGGGGCAACTTCATGTGGGCGGCCCGCAAGAAGTTCGGTGACCAGGAGGTGCTGATCGTCGGCACCACCATGAACCAGCGGTACAAGGGCTGGACCCCCGAGCAGCTGAAGCGCGACGACCCCCAGGCCCTGCTCAGCATGAAGTGGGCCACCCAGACCAGCTTCGAGCAGATGCAGGCGGTGCAGAACGCCCTGGAGCAGGCCACCGTGATCAAGAAGGGCCAGGTCGTCGGCTTCGTCGACGACCAGCTCGGAGGCAAGACCCCGGTGGTGGCCACCAAGGAGGTCAAGGCCTTCGGCTGGGGCGGCATGAAGGCCAAGCTCAAGCTGCACAAGCCCAAGGGCAAGGAACTGCCGCACTCGGCCAAGGCCGGTACGGCTGTCGGCGAGCTCACCGTCGGCACCGGCCCGGACGCGGTCACGGTGCCGGTGGCGCTGCAGAAGGATCTCGCCGAGCCGGGCTTCGGTTCGAAGCTGACGCGTCTGGGCTGAGGCTCCGGCTCCCGGCCCGTGCCATTCGTACGGGCCGGGAGCCGTTTCCTTGTCCGTTTCGTGGCCGGGGCCCGCACCGGCCTCGTGTTAGCGTCGCAGGGTTTTGACACGCCCAATGCGTGAAGATGGGGGAGACCTCGGGGGAAGACGGGGAGAGCCAGTGACCACCGTGGGGCCGACACGGGCCGGGAAACCGGAAGAACGGCGAGTGACTGCCGCGCGGGTGCCACACCGCTGGGGACCGTGGGCCCGAAAGGCGCTTCGCGGGCCTGTGCCGGTGACCGTTGCCGTGGCCGCCGTGCTGCATGTGCTGTGGGTGCTCGTGTTCGCCAACAGCGGCGGTGACCTCGCGGCGCAGGACGCCTGGGCGGAGTTCGCGCTCCAGCACCCGGACTCGGCGTACAACCTCGCCTGGTACGGGGGCATGCACCCGGTCTCGTACAGCGTGATCTCGCCGTATCTCATGGCCGAGTTCGGTGTGCGCACCACGATGATGGTCGCGGGCACCGTCTCCGCCGGGCTGATCGCCCTGATCCTTCAGCGCAGCCGCGTGGTCGGCCGGCCCCTGTGGCCCGCGCTCTACGGGGCGTTCGCGCTGACGTGCAACGCGCTCTCGGGCCGGGTGACGTTCGGGCTCGGCTCGATGTTCGGGCTGGCGGCGGTGGCCGTGATCTTCGCCTGGCCCTCGCAGTGGCGGGCCGAGGGCAGGTGGCGCTGGTCCCGGGCGGTGCTGGCGGCCGTGATGGCCGGCCTGGCGACGGCGTCGAGCCCGGTGGCCGGGCTGTTCGTGGGCATCGTGGCGGCGGCCCTGTGGCTGGGCCGGCGCCGGATGGCGTCGTACGCGCTGGGGCTCACCCCGGTCGCGGTGGTGGGGGTCTCGGCATGGCTGTTCCCGTTCTCCGGGCAGCAGCCGATGGGGTTCCTCTCGGCGATACTGCCGCTGCTGAGCGGCGTCTTCGGGTTCCTGTTCACGCCCCGGTCGTGGCGCACGGTGCGGATGGTGTCGGGCCTGTACGTGCTGGGGGTGCTGCTGGTCTGGCTCATCCCCTCGGAGATCGGGACGAACATCTCGCGGCTCGGCATGGTCTTCGGCGGTGTGGTGCTGGTCGCCGCGCTGACGGAGATGAAGGTTCCGCCGCGTGCGGAGCTGCTGCGCAAGGGCCGGGTCTGGACCGCGACGGTGCTGGCGTTGGTGACCATCACGACATGGCAGCTGGTCAACTCGGTCAGCGACATCATTCACACCACCCCCGCCGCCTCCTGGGCGCGTGAGCTGGCGCCGCTGGTCGACCAGCTGCAGCGGGTGGACGCCCGGCGCGGCCGGGTCGAGGTCGTTCCGGCGCGCAGCCATCGCGAGGCGTCGGCGCTGGCGCCGTACGTCAACCTGGCCCGCGGCTGGAACCGGCAGGCCGACCTCAAGCGGAACCCGCTCTTCTACCAGGACGGCCTGCTCACCCCGGACAGCTACCGGGCCTGGCTGAGCCGCTGGGCGGTGCACTACGTCGTGCTGCCCAAGGGGGAGTCGGACCACGCCGCCGTCCAGGAGGGCAAGCTGGTCGCCGCCGGCGTGCCGTATCTGCGCGAGATCTGGTCGGACGCCAACTGGCGGCTGTACGCGGTGAAGGACCCCACCCAGCTGGCCGCGCCCCCGGCCGTGGTGCTGCGCGCGGACGCGGACGAGCTGACGATCGACGTGAAGTCGACGGGCCCGGTGCTGATCCGGATCCCGTACACCCCGTGGCTGGGGCTGCTCGACGAGTCGGGCAAGCCGGTGGCACCGCCGAAGGCCGGGCCGGACGGCGAGCCGCCGGTCAATGTGAACGGCTGCCTGACCAAGGAGGTCACACAGCCGCAGGACGACCAGCCCGAGGACGACTGGACGGTGCTGCACGCCCCGCACCCCGGCAAGTACCGCATCGGCGCCCCGTACAAGCTGCCGCGCGGCACGGGCTGCCCGGACGATCTGGCGCGTTAGGCCATCCCCTTAGGTCACCCGTTCGTCACCGCGTGGCGTGCGGCGGGGCGGGAAGGCGGTTTCGCTCGAAGGAGCGCGGAACCCCCACCTGCTGCGGCACATCGGTGTGCCGCGTCCGCGCGCCACGGAGGAACGAGCATGCGTACTGCACGAGCGCTGACCGGGGCTGCACTGGCCATAGCCGCCTTCGGACTCACCTGCACCCCCGCCTTCGCCGGGGACTTCGACAAGCTGGAGATCGACCCCGGTGCGGCGCAGCCCGGTGGGACGGTCACGGTGAGCACCTCCGCCTGCGGCAAGGAGGGCGTGGGCAACGGTGACGCCAGCGCCGTCGGCGGCCCGGCCTCGTTCGAGCTCAAGTCCGGCGCCCGCAAGGAGATGTCGGTGGGCCGGTTCACGGTGCCCGAGTCGGCCAAGTCCGGCACGTACGGCATCGGCGTCCGGTGCAAGAAGAACGGCAAGGAGGCCACCGGGGACCTGGTGGTCACGACCGGTACGCCCGCGGCGAGTTCGCCGGCCGCGGCCATGCCCTCCATGCCAGCCAAGGCGGCCAGTCCTCCCCAGGGCGGGATGAAGACGGGCGTCGGTGGGACGAACGACGACTCGAGCACGGCCGAGATCGCGGCCGGTGCCGCGGTCCTGGGCACCGCGGTGGTCGGCGGCTTCTGGTTCCTGCGCCGCCGTTCCGGTGGCGGCCGGGTCTGACCGCGAGCCGGCCGGTCGCGCTCCCCGTCCCCCGGTCGCGAGGCCGGGGGACGCCGGGAGGACCCTGATGCCGCAGTTGCCCGGAACCCGCAGGGCCGCGGTGGGCGTGCTCGTCGCCGCCGCCCTGTTCACCGGTACCTGGCTCGTCGACGACGGGTCCAGGTCCCCTGCCGCGCCTCCGCAGCCCTCGCGGGCCGAGGCGTTCCCCGCGGCCGGTGCCGCCGCGTCGCGCCGGCCCGATCCGCTGGTCCGGGCGCTGCCGCCCGCCGAGCCCACCCGGATCCGCATACCCGACATACGGGTCGACGCCCCGATGACGCGGCTCGGGCTGCAGCCCGACGGCAGTCTCGCGAGCCCGCCGGAGGACGACAAGGACCTCGCGGGCTGGTACGCGGCCGGTACCGCGCCGGGTGCGATCGGCACCGCGGTCGTCGCCGGGCACGTCGACCTGGCCAGCGGGCCCGCCGTCTTCTACAGCCTCGGTGCGCTCAAGCGCGGCAGCGGCATAGAGATACAGCGCACCGACGACCGCGCCGCCGTGTTCACCGTCGACGCGATCGAGGTGTACGACCGCAAGGACTTCCCCTCGCGGAAGGTGTACGGGGCCTCCGGGCGGCCGGAGTTGAGGGTGATCACCTGCGGCGGCGGCTTCTCCCAGGAGGCCAACGCCTACCTCGGCAATGTCGTCGTCTACGCCCACCTCGTCGGGACGCGCGAGGAGCGGGTCAGTGGGCCGGAACTCCCTCTGCCGGTGCGGATTCCACTGGGTCCTGTGCTGACGGAGTATCAGATGGGGGCGCGGATTCCGGTCCGCCGCTGAGTCCGCCGCCGATCGCGGCGAGGGCGTCCAGGATCTGCTGCCCGTACTTGGCCAGCTTGTTCTCGCCCACGCCGCCGACCGTGCCCAGGGTCTCGAGGGAGTCGGGCATGGCCGTGGCGATCTCGCGCAGCGTCGCGTCGTGGAAGATCACATACGCGGGGACGCCCTGCTCCTTCGCGGTGGCCGCGCGCCAGGCGCGCAGCTCTTGGAACACCGGCACCGCCGCCTCGGGCAGGTCCGCCGGAGCCGCCTTGCCGCCGCCCTTGGCCGAGCCGCCGCTACCGCCGCTCCTCGCCGCGCGGGCCGGCTTCTCGGGCTCGCGGCGCAGCAGCACCTCGCGCCGTCTGCCGAGGACCTCGGCGCTGGCGTCGGTGAGCACCAGCGTGCCGTACTCGCCCTCCACGGTGAGCAGCCCCTCGGCGAGCAACTGCCGCACCACGGAACGCCATTCGGCGACGCTCAGCTCCGCGCCGATGCCGAAGACCGTCAGGGTGTCGTGGTCGTGCTGGATGACCTTGGCGGTCTTCTTGCCCAGCAGGATGTCGATGATCTGGCCCGCGCCGAACTTCTGCCGCCGCTCACGGGCCAGGCGGAAGACCGCCGACAGGAACTTCTGGGCGGCGATCGTGCCGTCCCAGGTGGCCGGCGGGGCCAGGCAGGTGTCGCAGTTGCCGCACGCGGTGCCCTGCTGGCCGAAGTACGCCAGCAGCCGCACCCGGCGGCACTCGACCGTCTCGCACAGCGCGAGCATCGCCTCGAGGTGGGTGGCCAGCCGGCGCCGGTGCGCGTCGTCGCCCTCGGAGCCGTCGATCATCTTGCGCTGCTGGACGACGTCCTGCAGCCCGTACGCCAGCCATGCGGTGGACGGCTGCCCGTCGCGGCCCGCGCGGCCGGTCTCCTGGTAGTAGCCCTCGACCGACTTGGGCAGGTCGAGGTGGGCGACGAAGCGGACGTCCGGCTTGTCGATGCCCATGCCGAACGCGATCGTGGCCACCATCACCACGCCGTCCTCGCGCAGGAAGCGCGACTGGTTGGCGGCGCGCACACCCGCGTCCAGCCCCGCGTGGTACGGCAGGGCCTCGACGCCGTGGTCCACGAGGAACGACGCGGTGTCCTCGACGCTCTTGCGCGACAGGCAGTAGACGACGCCCGCGTCCCCCGGGTGCTCGGTGTGGATCAGCTCCAGCAGCTGCTTGCGGGGGTCGTTCTTCGGCGCGATGCGGTACTGGATGTTCGGGCGGTCGAAGCTCGCCACGAAGTGCCGGGCCCCGGTGAGCTGGAGCCGCCCGGCGATCTCGGTGCGCGTCGCCGCGGTCGCCGTCGCCGTCAGCGCGATGCGCGGGACGTCCGGCCAGCGCTCGTGCAGCGCGGACAGGGCGAGGTAGTCGGGCCGGAAGTCGTGGCCCCACTGCGCCACGCAGTGCGCCTCGTCGATCGCGAAGACCGAGACCTTGCCCCGGTCGAGCAGGCTCATCGTCGACTCCAGCCGCAGCCGCTCCGGCGCCAGATAGAGCAGGTCCAGCTCACCGGCGAGGAACTCGGCCTCCACCATGCGGCGTTCGTCGAAGTCCTGCGTCGAGTTGAGGAACCCCGCCCGCACGCCGAGTGCGCGCAGCGCGTCCACCTGGTCCTGCATGAGGGCGATCAGCGGGGACACGACCACCCCGACCCCCGGTCTGACCAGGGCCGGAATCTGGTAGCACAGCGACTTGCCGCCACCGGTCGGCATCAGGACGAGCGCATCGCCGCCCGCGACGACGTGCTCGATGATCTCCTGCTGCTCGCCGCGGAACGCGTCGTAACCGAAGACGCGCCGCAGGACGCCCAGCGCCTCGCTGTCGCTGTGCTCGGCGGGGTTCCCGGCGGGGTCGTTCTCGGTGGGGTCGGCCATTCCGAAAGTCTACGAGGAACGGCTGACCCGCATGGGTGACCTGTGGACAGCCGAGGCGATGTGCATAACTCGGACCGCCTCAGGCCACCTCTATTCCATACTCCTGCACCAGGGCCTCCAGGCCTCCCGGGTACCCCTTGCCTCCCACCACAAAGTCCCAGTCGCCGTTGGCCCGCTTGCGGAAGGAGCCCAGGACCAGCGCGGTCTCGCCGGGGCGGCCGTCCGACACCTCCAGCTGTCCCTGCTCGGCCCCCGAGGCGTCCGAGAGCCGGATCCGGGCGTCTGTGAACAGCGACAGATCGGCCTCCGGATTGACCGCCGGGTCGATCGCCGCGGCCAGCACCAGCCGGTCGGCGGCCGCCGGCAGCGCGTCGAAGGCCACCCGGACCGCCGCCTTGTCCCCGCCCGACGGCTCCACGGCCCGTACCGTCCCGTCGGGGGTGCGCGGGTTGTTGTAGAAGACGAAGTGGTCGTCGCTCAGCACCCGTGACCCGGCACACACCAGCGCGCACACGTCCAGCGCCACACCGCCGGACCACGACATGCCCAGCACGCTGTGATCGGCGCCGGTCTCCGGCTCCGCCGTCTTCCGCGGCGCCGCGGCGCCCGGGCCCAGCCGCCCCCGCAGCCCGTGCTGTGCCAGCAGCCCCACCAGTTCCTCGCCCGGCACCAGGGTCAGCGGCTTGCCGTTGGCGAACGCGTACGAGCCCGGGCCGAACCCCGAGGTCGTCACCAGCACGCCCTTGTTCGCCCCGGCGCCCTGCACCGTGCCGAAGAGATCGCGCACGGCGGTCGGCGGCACCGTCTTGCGGTACCGCTTCACCTGCACGATGATCCGGCCGCCGCTGATCGGGTCCGGGTCCAGCGCCTCGACGTCCACGCCGCCGTCGTTCGAGCGGGTCGTCATCACGGCCTGCATGCCGCGGGCCCGGAACAGCTCCGCGACCAGTGCCTCGAACGCGATCGGGTCCATCGTGAACAGATCCGGGTCCTCGTCGTCCCCGGCGCCGTGCGAGACCACGCCCCGCCCGACCTCCTCCGGCACCCGCCCCGGGCGCACCGCCGTCCTCTGGTCGGGACGCGCCGACAGCTGCCCGCCCAGCCCGTCGACCAGACAGTCCGGCGCGCTCACCTCCTCCAGGTGCAGCGCCCCGAACGCCCCGCGGTCCGCCGTGACCGTCGCGAGGACGAGCCGGGCCCGGCGGCCTGTCGCCGGATCGCGGTCGTCCACGAAACCGTTCAGCACCACCGACACCAGCGCCCCGAACTCGTCCGCGGCGAACAGCTCCCGCACCGCCAGCAGCACGCACTGCGCCAGCACGTCGCGGTAGACCGACCGGCGCTGGGTGAGCGGGCGGGCCGTCTCCTTCTCCTGGTCCACGGCCGGCATGTACCGCACGGCCCTGGCCTCCGGCACGATCTCGAAGCCCGGCAGCTCCCAGTCCAGCACCAGCTGCTTCGCCCCCGGGTCGTAGGCCGCGCTCAGCTGGTGCGGGAAGTCCTCCGGCCACACCGTGGACGCGTACAGCGCCGCCGAGAAGTACTCCACCACCGCGTCCGGGTCGCCCTCGCGCAGCGCCGCCACCATCTCGCCGATGCCCGCGTTGTGCTGCCGGACCTGCGCGAGGCGGGCGGCCGCCCACTGGTCGTACTGCCGCCGGTACGCCTCCAGTTGCGTCAGCCGCTGCGCCTCGGCGGCCTGCGCCGCCCGGAGGTCCTGCTCGTACTGCGACCGCTGCCCGAAGCGGTACGCGCCCGGGTCCGGCATCGGCACCGGCTGCCCCAGGTGCCCCGGGCCGAACGGCTCCAGCACCTCCGACTGCGCCAGCCGCGCCGTGGTGAACGCGGCCGCCCGGCACCCGGCTCTCAGCAGTCCCTCCAGCACCGCCACCCGGGCGTCGAGCTCCTCCGTCCGCCGCCGGGCCTCGGCCTCGCGCGCCTGCCGGTACGCGGCCTTCTGCTCACGGTCGAGCCGTGCCACCTCGCGGTCGTACGCCCGCTGCTGCCGCTCCTGCTCGCGCTGCTGCTGCAGCTCGGCCCGCTGCCGCAGCTCCTGTTGCCGGTGCTGCTGCCGCTGTGCCTCGGCCCAGATGCCGATCAGTCCGTTGGAGCGACGAGTCATGGCGGATTCATGCCCTCCCCCCGAGACCGTGGCGTCCCGGAACCGCGTGCTGCACTGGCTCCATGACCAGCGGTGACCCGTCAACTCTACTGACGGGGGAACAGGTCGGCCGCCGAGGGCGAGGAGGCGGGCATCAACCCGGGCTCAGGTCATCAGCGTTGTGCGGCGCCGGGCGTCCCGCTGCCACGCGGCGGCCGTCTCCTGCGGGAAGCGCCGTCCGCCGCGGCCGAGGCGCACCCCGGTGACGAGCTCGATCTCGTCGTCCGCCCGGAAGTCGCGCCACTTGCCCTGCCGCAGATGCCGCCACGCGCCCACCCGCCCGTCGGGCTCGTGGCGGCGGATGCGACTGCCGGCGTCGCTGATGTCGCGCACGGACACCTGGCCGTCCGCGAGCCGTACTTCCAGGTGGCGGCGGCTGAGCCCGGCCTGGAGCCGCTCGGGTATCCGGCGGTGCAGGGCGATGCCCGCGGGCCCGTCGCCGGGGTCGCGGCCGATGACGGCGGTGGCGCCGTCCTCGAGCAGGAAGCGCAGGGCCTTCGGACGGCCGTCCACGAGCAGCTTCAGCTGCGCGGTGACGGTGCGCGGGCCGTCGTCGACGAGGAGGCGGCGGTGCTCCTGGCAGGTCGGCCGGCCGCCGCCGCGGAGCCTGGGCATGCGCACCGTGCCGTCCCGCGTGGCGTCATAGCGGTCACAGCCCGGCTCCGGGCAGCGCCAATTGCGGCTCAGCACCGGCTTGTTGGACCCGCTCAGCCGGCTCGGCGGCGCTGCTGCCGCGAAGACCGGGTCGCGTGCGGCGATCTCCACCGCTCCGGCCGCGGTCGCCCGCGGGGCGAGGAAGCGGGTGGTGTGGTGCGGGGCCCACGGGTGGGTGTGGCGGAACGCGTCGAAGTCGTCCCGCGAGACCACCGGGAGCCCGGTCTCACGCGCGAGTTCGAGGACGCGCGGGTCGGCGTCCGGGAAGTACTCGATCAGATCCTGCTGCCACCAGGCGCGCAGCCGCTCCGCCTCGTTCCGGTCGGCGAACGCCGCGGTGGGACGGGCGAGATTGCGGTCGGCGACGCAGTAGATCCTGACCCCCGCGTCGCCGGTGGCGCGGACGAGCGCGTCGATCACCAGCTTCAGCCGGCGCAGCGAACGGCGCACTCCCTGCGGCCCGATGGTGGTGTCCCGCACCACGCTGGACAGGTCGACGAGACAGTCCGTCTCTGTGACATCGGCGGTCAAGTGCTCTTCCACGTCTGCCTCCCCCGAGTGCGTGCGTGCGCGCTGCGTGTGCGTACGGCCGTGACCGAATCACCCACCGTAGTGGCGGCGCGCGGGCGACTGCTACCTGTTCACTTCGATTCCCAGTCGATTCCCAGCGTGACCGGCAGTGATTCCGTGCTGTTGCTGACGATCGACGGCAGGGGCGTCAGCTCCTCCTCCCGCGCCGCGGGCGCGAGCCGTGGGAAGCGCTCGAACAGGGCGGGCAGTGCGACCTCCGCCTCCTGCCGGGCGAGCGCGGCCCCGATGCAGTAGTGCGGCCCGTGGCCGAACGACAGGTGCCGTACGGCGGGACGCGCGATGTCGAACTCCTCGGCGGCGGGCCCGTGATGCTCGGGGTCGCGCCCCACCGCCGCATACGCGGCGAGGATCGCCTCCCCTCGCGGGATGACCGTACCGGCCAGCGGAATGTCGTCGGTGGCGTACCGCATGGGGAAGTACGCCACGGGGGAGTCCCAGCGCAGCGTCTCCTCGATCACGGTCGACCAGGGCAGGCGGCCCGAGGTGACGAGGGCGAGCTGCCCGGGGTTCGCGAGCAGGGCGCGGACGGCGTTGGTGACGAGATCCAGCGTGGTCTCGTGCCCGGCGCCGAGCAGGAGCAGGAGGGTACCGACGAGTTCGTCCTCGGACAGCCGGTCGCCGTTCTCACGGGCGCCGTCCTCGCGGGCCGCGATGAGTCCGGTGGTGATGTCCTCGCCGGGGTGCTCGCGCTTGTCCGCGACGAGCGCGGCGAGCAGTGCGTACATCCCGCGCCGGGTGGCCATGACCTCCTGCGGTGCGGCGGTGCTGTCGGCCAGTTTGGCCGACAGGGTACGGAAGTTGTCGTAGTCCTGGGCGGGTATGCCGAGCAGGTCGCCTATCGTCCGCATCGCGAGCGGATAGGCGAAGAGCAGACGGAGGTCGACCGGGCCGGGCGACTGTTCCGCGAGCCCGTCGAGGAGCTCCCGCACGGTCGCCTCCGTGCGGGGCCGCATCGCCTTGACCCGCCGGGGGGTGAACGCCTGGCCGACCAGGGCGCGCAGCCGCAGGTGGTTCGCGCCGTCGGCGGTGATCATGCTCGCGTTGGTGACGAACTCGATGAGCGACCAGGCCTCGGGGACGGTGCCGTCGGAGAGCGCCGGCCAGTGCCGGGGGTCCTTGGCCACGCGCGGATCGGTGAGCAACTCCTCGAGGAGCCGGTGCTGCGTGACGATCCAGGCGGGTACGCCGTCCGGGAGCGCGACGCGCACGACCGGCCCGATCGCGCGCAGCCGGCGGATCTCGCCGTGGAGATCGGCGGCGGTCGGGTCGAGGGGGATGGGCGGTGGGATGTCCATGGAGCCCTCCGGAGGGTGTTGCGTGCGTGCATGGACTCTCCATCGTGGGGGAGGGCGGGCTGTCAGGCGAGGTTGCGTGCGCAGGAGGTGAGCGGTCCGGCCAACTGGGCTGTGTCGGAAGGGGAGATGCCGGTTGTCATCTGCTGCTCCACGTATGTCACGAGAGCTTGGCGAGGTCGACACTCTGCCCGGCCGCAGGGGCGGACGCCTTGACGGGCTTCTCCCAGTCCGTGAACGTCGCCGTGACGGACTCCTTGTTCTTCTGGAAGATCCTGACGGCGCGCGGTGCGCCGGAGTCGACCACGCTGACCAGCACGGCCCCGTCCTTGGTGCTGACCGTCTCGGCCTGCCGGCCGTCCACCGCGACCGGTGAGGCCTTGGCGAAGGGGCCGGCGCCTACCTCGTCGACGAGTGTCTTGTGGATGCCCGACAGGTCGCACAGGGGCGCGATGTCGCGCATCTGCGCGTCCTGTGTACTGCCGTGCAGATAACGACCCTTGAGCTCGGCAGGCGCCTCACTGCCACCGCCGAGCTGCGTCTTCCAGAACTTGTCGTCCGGCTTGAGCCAGAGCTCCTTGCCCACCTTGATGACGTCGACGGTGCCGTCCGTGGAGACGACCCGGCCCGCGCACTTGCCGCCGCGGTCCATGGCCAGGTCGATGTCCATCGCCTTGGCGCCGGTCCGTTCCATCCGTACCCGCGCGGAGGATGCGGTCCGGATGCTGTCCACGGCCTTGCGGGACATCTCGGCCGGTGTCGTCTGCCGCTCCGACGGGCCGGCGGCACAGGCCGACGTCCCCAGGAACACTGCCAGGAGCGCTGCGGCACCGCCGTAGGTGCGTGTGTACTTCCGTGCCATCCTCCTCATCCTGCTGGCAGACGCGGGGTGACGGCCGGTGGACGGATGGCACGATGTTGCACGCCGCCGTCCGCTTGCTGACGCGGCCACGGGCCTGGGTCCCGTTCCGCGCTGGCATCGTTTCGTACATGGTGAGCGATACGGACGTGGCGATCGTCGGTACCGGCCCCAACGGCCTGGCCGCCGGGGTGACGATGGCGCGGGCCGGGCTGCGGGTCGCCCTGTACGAGCAGGCGGACGAGATCGGCGGCGGGCTGCGCAGCACGTCGCTGTTCGACGACGACATCACGCACGACATCTGCGCGGCCGTGCACCCCATGGCCGCGGCGTCCCCGTTCTTCCGCGCGTTCGATCTCCCCTCCCACGGCGTCGAGTTGCTGCACCCCGAGGTCGGCTACGCCCACCCGCTGGACCACGGACGCGCCGCGCTGGCCCACCGCGACCTGGAGGAGACGTGCGCCGGTCTCGGCCCCGACGGGCCGCGCTGGCGGAGGTTGATGCGACCGCTGCTGGACAACAGCGCCGGTGTGCTCGACATCTTCCTGTCGGATCAGCGCGCCGTGCCGCGCGACCTCAAGGCCGCTGCGGTCCTCGCCCGGCACGTCCCCGCGCACGGCACCCGGTACGCCGCGAGCGCGTTCCGTACCGAGGAGGCCCGCGCCCTGCTGACCGGCGTGGCGGCGCACGCCGTGGGACGGCTGCCGAGCCTGGCCTCGGGGGCGGTCGCGCTGCTGCTCGGCCACCTCGCCCACGGCAGCGGGTGGCCGCTGCCCCGCGGCGGCAGCGCCGTGATCGCCGAGGCGCTGGCCGCGGACATCCGCGCGCACGGCGGGGTGCTCCACACCGGGCGGCGCATCGACGACCTGCGCGAACTGGCCGGTGCCAGGGCGGTGTTGCTGGACGTGGCGCCGAAGGGCTTCGCGCGCCTCGCGCAGGGCCGGCTGCCGTCCGGGTACGCGCGCGGCCTGGCCCGCTTCCGTTACGGGCCGGGCGCCGCCAAGGCCGACTTCCTCGTCAGCGAGCCCATTCCGTGGGCGAACCCCGGCGTCGGCAGGGCGGGCACCGTGCACCTGGGCGGCACCCAGGTGCAGATGTGGCGGCAGGAGACCCGCACCGCCCAAGGCATCGCCACCGGCGAGCCGTTCGTCCTCGTCGTCGACCCGGCCGTCGCCGACCCCGGCAGGGCCCGGCCCGGCAGACGTCCGGTGTGGGCGTACGCCCATGTGCCCAACGGCGATCCCACCGACCCGGTGGAGCTGGTGCGTTCGCGCATCGAGCAGTACGCGCCCGGCTTCGGCGACACCGTCATCGCGCAACGCGGCATCAGCGCCCGCGATTACGAGCGGTACAACCCCAACTACGTGGGCGGCGACATCGGTGCCGGTGCGATGACGCTGACCCAGAGCGTGCTGCGGCCCGTCCCGCGCCTCGATCCGTACGGCACTCCGCTGAGCGGTGTGTACCTGTGTTCCGCGTCCACGCCGCCCGGGCCCGGTGTGCATGGGATGGCGGGTTATCTGGCGGCGCGCTCCGCGCTGCGGCGCGAGTTCGGTATCCGTATCCCGGCATCACCACCGGCAACTGCCCGCTGACAACTGCCCGGTGAAAAAGTCCGGACCAAAGCGGTGGCATGAAGTGGTCCTCGCCGTTCAACATGCTGCCGCGCTCCGCCCTGGAGTCCGTCCCGTGCCGCTGGCATTGTTCTTTCCACCGGTAACGGTCCGCCGAATCCGGGAGTTGCGAAGAATTTGAAGGCCCTTCAGAGGGTGTGACGCAGCACCACGGTGGCGCAATCGCGTGCCAGCCGGGGCAGCCGTGCCGCCCGCTTCTGGACTTTCCGTCATATGTGTTCAACGGGGGTGCATGAACATGGCGCAGGTTGTTCCGGCCATTTTTCCGGCTGCTCATCGAGAGCGTCGGGAAGTGAACGGCTGGCAGTGAACCGGAACCTGACAACGGAAACAGGAGAAGGAATATGAAGAAGAAGGCCATTGCAGCGGCCGGTCTCGTGCTGGGCGGTGCCGCCATGGTGCTGACCACCCAGGCCTCGGCCCAGGCGTCCGAGCCGGTCGCCAAGCCGGTCACCCCGCAGGTCGCCTCCGCGCAGGGCGTTCAGGCGCAGCCGGCCATGATCGGCGGTCTGGTGAAGGCCGCCAAGGTCGCCACCAAGGTCGGCAAGGCCGCCGAGCGCGGTTACGTCCACGTCAAGGCCGCGGCCGGCACCAAGGCCATCCGTGAGGCCGTGGGCAACATGACCAAGATCTCCAGCCTGGGCAACCTGGCCGAGAACCAGAAGGGCGCTGCCGCGGACGTCGCCTCTGCCGAGACGATCTTCGACAAGTGACGGAACACCGTTTCGCCAGAAGGGCAGTGCTGCTGGTCGGCGCTGCCCTTCTGGGCCTTTACTTCTTCCTGGCCGCCTTCTCCCAGGCCCCGCTCAGCCCGGCCAAGCTCCGGTACGCCGACAAGGTCAACGGTGTTCTCAGCCCGTATCTCTCGCAGGACTGGCAGCTGTTCGCGCCGGACCCGCTGGCCGATGACCGAGGCATTCTCGCCCGGGCTTCCTGTGTCGGCGGAAAGACCACCGGTTTCTACGACGTGACCACTCCCTTCATCCGGCGTACGCAGCGCGATCGTTTCTTTCCCTCGCGCATGTCCCGGCTCGTCTCCACCGGACTCCAGTCCCTCACCAACGCGGACCCGGTGCTGAACAGAGTGCGCGAGGAGGAAATCGAGCACAAGAAGCCCGTGCTCCCTCCGCTGCCCTTCGAGGAGCGCAGCCGCAAGGACACCATCCGCCTTCTTTCCCGTTACTCGCTCACGCAGATGCAGGACGCGTGCGACGGAAATCCGGAGAAGATCCAGGTGCGGGTGTACATACACGAACTCCGTCCGTGGTCGAAGCGGCACGACCCCGAGGCGAAGGCGAAGGAACCGGTCCGTGTCGAGGACCTGGATTGGCTGAAGGTGGGTGAACTGCGGTGAGGATGGTGAGGAAGAAGCTCCGTGAATTCGGCGCGCTGCTGGACCGGCTGAGCGAATCACCGGCCGCCGTGACCGGCGTCTCCGGCACCCGGGCGCTGCTCGGTTTCATCGGCTTCATGTTCTACGCGAGCCAATACGGCGAGCGGAGTTACATGTTCGGCCCGGACGGCGTGTACCCGTGGCAGGACTTCATCGGCGGAGTCCGCGACAACGGTACGTTCAGCCTCTACACGTTCAGCACGTCCGGGACCTGGTTCGAGCTCGTCTTCCATCTGGGGATGATCGCGGCGCTGGCGGTCACCTTCGGCGTCGGCGGCCGGCTGGTGCTCGCCCTGCACTGGGTGCTGCTGTGGTCGCTGTACCAGCGCAATCCGCTGATCCTCGACGGCGGCGACAACCTCGCCTACCTCGTCCTGCCGATGCTGCTGCTGACGCAGTGCTACGACCGGTTCTGCTTCTCCTTCGGTCTCGTACGCCGCCTGGCCGGACGCATACCCGGCGTGGTCCGCGCGGTGTCGCCCGCGCTGCACAACCTGGGCGTCGCGGCCATCGGCGCGCAGATCTGCCTGGTGTACGTCGTCAGCGGGCTCTGCAAGGTCCAGGGCAAGATGTGGCAGGACGGGACCGCGCTCTTCTACGTGATGCGCATCCCCGAGTTCGAATGGCCAGGCTTCTCAAGGATGTTGTACGAGAACGACACGCTGGTCGTCCTCGGCACCTACTCCGCCACGCTGTTCATGGTGTACTTCCCGCTCGGCGTCCTCGTGCCGCGCCTGCGGCCGTTGGCCGCGCTGGGTTCCATCGGACTGCACATCTCCATCGCCCTGTTCATGGGCCTGACCGGCTTCGCGCTGACCATGGTGGCCTGCGATCTGATCTTCCTCGGCAGGGGGATCGAGGAAGCGCTGCGCCTCGCCCGCCGCGCCGGACAACGGATCCGTGGCGTGGTGAACACTGGGGAGCGTACGCACGATGACAAGCAGAGGGATTCGACCAGTGACAGCAGCGAACAACCCGAGCGCACACCGGTCCCGGCAGCCTGAGGAGCCGTCGGACGAGGGCGCGATGGTCGGCCTCTTCTGGGCCGGCCGGGACGGGTGCTGGCTCGGTGCCCCGCGCGCCGAGGGGACCGAGGGGGTCGAGGGGATACGGCTGACCGACAACGGGCCGGAGGCGGTAGGGGAGTCGGCCGCCGTCCGGACCTGGGGCGAGGTGGAGCGGGTCGCCGTGGTCGGCGCCCCCGTCTCCCGGTCGGCGTTCCGGCGCGGCCTGAGCACGGCGTTCGGTGTCGCGCTCGCCATGACGGGCTTCGACGGCCCCGGGGACGCGCCGCTGATGACAGTGTGCGTCGCGCACTCCGGCGGCGAGAGCGAATATCTCGTCCGCTCGGCCGCGGCTCCGGCCTACACGGAGCGTGAAGTGGAGCTCTCCCACCGCCTGTTGGAGCGTTTCACGGCAGGCGAGCTGAGCCCGTCGCTGATCGACGAATGGTGGCGGTCCGCCGGCCGCACCGACACCCCGAAGCCGGCGGAGCGCGAGGCGCTGCTGGAACAGTGGTGCGGCCGGTGAGTCGCGCCGTCCCGTTGTGCGTGCTCCGCCCGGGGCGGGAACCCCTGGTCGAACACGGCCATGCGACAGACCTGTTCGTGGAGATCGGGTCGCTCACCAAGGTGCTCACCGGTACGGCCCTGGTCCGCATGGCCGCGGCGGACCTGCTGGACCTCGACGACCCGGTGGAGCGCTGGCTGCCGGCCGCGGCCCCGACCGGCATCACCCTGCGGCACCTGATGGAACACACCTCCGGCCTGCCCCGGCTGCCTCCCGGACTCTCGGGGCCGCGCCGCGACCCGTACGTGTCCTTCACCCCGCAGGCGCTCGAGCAACTGCTCAGCCGCCTCGACCGGGTCGCGGTGCGGCCCGCGGGGCAGCAGGAGGAGTACTCCAACTTCGGCTACGCGGTGCTCGGCGCGGCCCTCGCCGCTGCCGCACGGCAGCCGTACGCCGAGCTGTTGCGCGACCGGGTCCTCGAACCGCTGGGCGTGGCCGACGAGGTGACCGAGGCCCCGCCCGCCGACCGCACCCTGCGCGCGAGGGGGCGCTTCGGGCGCGAACGCGCCCCGTGGACCATGGACGGGGCGATCCTTCCCGCCGGCGGCATGTGGGCGACGCCCCGCGCCCTGGCCGCCGTGGTCACCGGCCTGCTCGTGGACCGCGGGCTCGGCGCCCCGGCGTCGGCCTGGCGGACGGCGGGCCGCCTGCGGTGGCACAACGGCGCGACGCGGGACGCCTCCGCCTTCGCCGGGGCGTTCCCCGAGACCGGGGACTGGGTGGTGATCCACCGCCTCGGCGGCTCGCCGGATGACACGGATCAGCTCGGTGTCGAACTGCTCAAAGAGGCGCGGGAGCAGAGCGAGGGACAGGCCGGCTGACCCGGTTCAGATCCAGCCCCGCTCGCGCGCGATCAGCGCCGCGTGGGCCCGGTTGGCGGCGCCGAGCGACGTCAGCAGGTCCGCGATGTGCCTGCGGTACGTCCGTACCGAGACCCCCAGACTCCGTGCGCCGACCTCGTCCTTGCTGACCTGGCACATCAGCTCCAGGACCCGTTTCTCGCCCGGCGTGGGCTCCGGGGCCGCGGTGGGCTCGTCGTCGTCCGGGAGGTCCTCGGCGTTGTCCCAGATCTTCTCGAACAGGGCGAGAACGGGCGCGATCAGCCCGCTGTCGTGCAACACCAGTGCGCCACGCGACGAGTCCGCGGTGTCCGCCGGCACCAGAGCGACATTGCCGTCGTACACGAGGATGCGCTCCTCGAAGCGTTCCGCGACCCGAATGCGGGCGCCCTGTTTCGCCAGGCCCTTCAAATAGGCCAGCGTCGGCGGGTGTTGCAGTGCTTCCTTCCGTACGACATTGCGGATCCGCACCCCGCGGCGCAGCGCACGCAGGTCGAGCGGATGCGCGTGGGCGATGTTCTCCGCGGCGAGGGCGGTGTACGGCTCCACGGACAGGATTTCCCTGCGGGCGAAGAAGGCAAGGCTGTCGATGCGGTTGCGTACGTCCGAGACGTCCCGCAGCCGTTCGATGCCCTGCGCCGTATGGCCGGCACGCCCCGCGCGCAGTTCACTGACCAGGCGGCGGGACTGAGTTATGCCCTGCAGCTCCTGATGCAGTTCCTGAAGACGGAGATCGGCGAGCCTGTCGATGGCAGCCTCGGGCTCGACCGCGAACAGTTCGCCCCGGTCGGTCGCACTCAGGATGCCGAGCGCGCACAGGCGCTCCACTGCGGTGTCCGCCTCTTCACGGGAAACTCCCGGGCAGGCGTCGAAGGCGAATCCGGAAGCTCCGGAAGCTCCGGGATTGCGCAGGAAATACTGGTAAACGTCACTCTCGCACGCCGAAAGGCCGAGAATGGACATGTCAACTTTGAACATGTTCCCCCGAGTCGACACGTAGTTGTACAAGTTGTGTTGTCTGCAGGTCGGGCAGACGTGGCGACGAGGCGTGACCTTATCAGACGTCATGCGGATTTTTTACGGGGACATGACCAACAGATGTGTGTGACCGGAGCCCCTGGGGAGAGGCGTCAACTCGCCCCGGACGTAGAGTCGGTGGCGACCGGATCGCTTCACGACTCTTGGAGGAAACGGGATGAAACGGGTCCCATTCGGCACCCTGGCCACCGGGCTCGCGGTGGTCGGAACTGCGTTGGTTTTCCTCGCGTTCCAGTTGCGTGCGGAAGGCGAGGAACTGTACGTCGAGTCCGTGACCTATCTGGCTGCCACGGCGTACTTCTCCGCGATCATGACTGTGGTGACGTGGGTCCGTGCCCGCCGGACACCCTCGGACTGACGGGCGACTGCCGTAGCCTGTGGCGGTCTTCGAAGCGTGATCGTTCGTGGGGGAAAGTAGTCGTGAGTACCATTCAGCCTGTTCGTGAGTCCTTCGGGATACTGCGGCACAACCCTCGCCTGGTGATGTTCCCCCTGCTGAGCGCGGCCGCGCTGGTGCTGATCGGCGGTGGCGTGGCAGGGCCGGTGTTCCTTCTGGGCCAGATCGAACCGTCACCCTCCGCCTTCGCCGTGGCCGCCCTGGTCGTCGGCTATCTCCTGCTGGGGTTCGTCTTCACCTTCTTCGGCGCCGCGATGATCTGTGCGGTCGACGACGTGCTGCGGGGCAAGCCCGCCCGGATCGGCGCGAGTTGCCGGCGGGCCGCGCGGCACTGGCGGCGGCTGCTGGCATGGAGCCTGCTCAACACGACGGTTCTGCAGCTCACCCGGCAGCTGGAGCGGGTCCCGGTCGTCGGCTGGATCCTGGAGGCGCTGATCAACGCCGGCTGGGCCATCGCCACCTACCTGGCGCTGCCCGCCATGGTGCTCGACGACCTCGGGGTGCGGGAGAGCACCCGCCGGTCGGCGCAGATGCTGCGCGAGACCTTCTCCCGGCGGGTGTACGGATCGCTGTGGCTCGCGCTGCCCATGATCCTGTCGGTGGTCATCGGTGTCGCGGCCCTCATCCTCGGGGCCGAGTCGAGGAACGCGGTGCCCGCCATCGCGGCCGGAGCGTTCGCCGCACTGCTCCTGGCATCCACGATTCTGGTGGGCAACACGGTCTCCGGAATCTTCCGCACCATGCTCTACCGGGATGCTTCGGCCGCGGCCTGAGCCGGAACCCGATGTCAAAGGCCCCCAGCCGATCTCGGCTGGGGGCCTTTGCGCTGGTGCCCCCGGGCAGATTCGAACTGCCGACACCCGCTTTAGGAGCGAGGTGGGGCGGGAGTGCGGGTGACCTCGCGCTTCCTGACCTCTCCTGGGGCCTGTCGGCTGCCTGCTATGCACCGTGGTTCCCCGCGACTTCCCACCCGTCATGGCACGCGAGTGGCACGGGCGCCCGAGATCGGTAGGTCCTGTGCCGACACAGCTGGGTGGCCCGGCGACGCCGTGTTCTTACGAGCGGAGCCCGTACGGCCTGGTGGTGCCCACGCGGGCGGCAGAGCGGCTTTGGCCGGTGTCCTGCCCGGACTGGGGTCGAGCATGACCAGGGGGCCGTACGCTGGCTGGCAACTCGGGCAGGCTTGCCCCCTGCCCGCAATGTGTCCGAGTGGCCCCCTGGTCTTGCTCGACGCGGGTCCCGGTCCGGGGAGGTGGGTAAAGCCGCGGAGTCGTCCGCCCCCGCCACGGACTAGCATTTCGCCCCCCTGCGGGCGCGGTCGGCGACGACGCGGCCCCCGGCGGCGAAGACGAGGAGGGGAGCCGTGGCGGCGTCGACCGGCGCCGCCGCGCTGCGCGCGGCACTTGATGAAGTAGGGAAACTCTTACCGCGCCTTGGCACGGGTCGCTGATCGTCCGTCCACTGGCACTTTTTCTGACAGCGGCTCCTCAGGGCGCGGGTACCTTCGTTCTGTCGAAGGGAGTTCGTGATGGGGGCCGATCTGAGCACAGGGCAGAGGGTGGCACGGGCGCGCCGCCGACTTGGCTGGGACCAAGCACAGTTGGCAGCAGCTGTAGATCGCTCGGTCAGCTGGGTCTCGAAGGTGGAGACTGGACGACTGCCGCTTGACCGAATGAGCGTTCTCGGGCAGCTCGCTGAAACCCTCGGCGTAGAGGTTATCGAGTTGACGGGTCAGCCCTACCGCCACGATTCTTCTGAACTCGATTCGGGTCACGCCGCGATTCCCGGCCTCCGTCTTGCCCTCCAGCAAGCCACCATGCCCGGCGGTGCGATCTTGCTGAGTGGGGTTGAGCCCTCATCCCTGGTTGACATTTCAGCCCGTGTCGTGGCGGCGGAGAAGCTGCGCCAGGAGGCGAAGTTCACGGCTCTCGGCGACGTCCTCCCGCAGATTCTGCGTGACCTCATCGTTGTGTGTGACGCCACAGAGGGAGAGGATCTTCGCCAGGCTGAGGGGCTGATGCTCCGGGCGAGCCACATGGCTCGGGTTACCTCGAACCTCCTCGGTCATCACGATCTCGGTTGGAGTGCCGTTCAGCGCGAGCTGGTTGCGGCTGAGCGCGCCGAGTCTCCTGCCCTCCGTGCGGCTGCTCGCTGGGACCTCTGCGGCGTCTGGCTCCATGAAGGGGAGGTCTCTGCCGCGAGGGACATGGCATTGAGGGCCCTTGACGACCTAGAGCCTGACCTCTCCTCCGCTGACGCGAGCATTCGATCTCTCTGGGGTGCGATGCACCTTCGGGCCGCTGTCGCATGGTCACGCCTCTGGGACCGGACGGAAGCTGAGTCCCACATGGAGGAAGCTCGTCGGATAGCCGCTGATCTGCCTGCTGACGGGAACGTTTTCCAGACTCAGTTCAACGCGGTCAATGCTGAGATCCACAGCGTTGAGGTCAGCTTGGAGCTAGGGCGTCCGCGCGATGTGCTCTCGCGCTCGGCACTCGTGGACATCATGAACATTGCGTCGGGCGAGCGGAAGTCGCATTTCTGGGTCTGCACGGCGGCCGGTCAGATGATGAACGGTAAGACTGAGGCGGCGGCGGAGTCGATCCTTCGTGCCGACGCGGTGGCTCCTCAGCACGTACGCAACCGGCCTGTAGCTCGGAACTTGGTGGATGATCTGCGGTCCACTAAACGCAACTCGCGCACGGAGGAGATCCGGCGACTGGCCGGACACATGAAGCTCGGCTGATCTGGCCACGCGGAGAGGGGGCGTAGTCGTGAGGGTGGCAGAGAAGGCGCGGTTACTCGTGGAGCTGCACGAGATCCGAAGGAAGCTGGCCGAGGCAGGAAGGCGAGTCGACAGGCTTTCGGCTGTCGTTAAGGCTGATCGGCAACCCCCGCTTCGAGACGATCAAGCCGCGAGTTGATCAAGGTCAACGCGGCCTTGATCTCGGCAAGCTCCACACTCATCGTCGTGCCCTGCTCGTCTGTGACGCCGGGCGGGTCGCTGGCCACGAATGTCCCGCGCCCCTGCTGGCTCACGATCAACCCCTCGCCTCGGAGGATTCCAAGCGCGTGCCGAACGGTCATGGCTGCTACGCCGTATCGTTCGGCCAATTTGGCGTTCCCGTCCAGACGTTGGCCAGCCGCTAGTGCGCCACTCGCGATCTGCCTCCGAAGGTCGTCGGCAACCTGCATGTAGGCGGTGCGGGGATCATCTGGAGTCACGGTCACATCCCCAGGTTACCTAAGTGATCTAAAGAAAACTGCCCCAGGGGCTTGCGTTCTTCGCTACATCTACTAATCTAGGTAACACAAGAGAAGTTAGAGAGGTTCAGTCGGGAGCGGCGCCCTACCGCCAAGCAGACGCGCCGCTCTCCCGAACTCGAAGGGAGATCGCAATGGGGATTCGCAGGAACAACGGCACCCCGAGCGGACGGCAGCTCGATGACGAGCTGGACCTGACGTTGATGGCGCATCGCGATGCACACGACCATGCGCACGGTTACGACTCGGCGGAGTTCGTTGAGGTGATCTCTTCCGCGCTTGGGGCTGCGATGGAGGCGAAGGTTCGGGGCGACTATCCGCCGAAGGGGCACAGCTACCCGACGAGCTGATCCGTCCGCACCGCACAGTTCAACTGCGCAGTCCGTAATCCAGTGTCGGGGGCGGCCCCTACCGCCAAGCAGACGGCCGCCCCCTCGTCCCTCGAAGGGAACTTCCATCATGCGTCAGATTCCTGTCGATACCTCTGCCGCCACGGTGATGGTGGCCAAGGCTCCGCAGCCCAAGGTCAAGGACCGCCGCTCCGGCGACCGTGCAATGGACAACGAGACCGGCGCCCCGCTGTCGACCGTGGACGTGATGTTCGCGACCAACGACCTGGTAGAGATCCTGTCCGTGACCGTGCCCGAGACGGGTATCTCGGGTGAGCTGGTGATGGGCACCCCGGTCGCGCTGACCGGTCTGGTGGCCCGCCCGTGGGAGAACGAGTTCAACGGACAGCGCCGTCACGGGATCAGCTTCCGGGCTGTCGCCGTCACCTCGCTCGCGCCCGACACCTCGAAGCCCAAGGCGGCGTGACCATGGGCCGGTTAGCGGTTCTGCTGCTGGTGGTCGTTGCTATCGCGGGTCTTCTGCGGTGGTGGCGCCCGGCCTGGTACTGGCTGGCCTTCGGCGGAGCTTTCGCCGTCCTGCGGGTGACGGTCCGGTACGCCTCGGTCATGGATGCGTGTGGCCTGACCGTAGGGCCGTCCCGGTTGCGGATGAGCTTCGCCCGGATGACCAAGGGCACCATGCCCCGGCCACGACCGCCGCGCGTCCTGTGCCTTCGTCCGACTCGGACTGGGCTGGTGATGCAACTCAAGCTCCGTCCAGGGCAAGACGCCTTCGACGTGGTAGCGGCCTCTGATCGGCTGCGGCACTCGTTCGCGATGTACGGCGTCACCGTCCGCGAAGTGCGCTCCAGTGTCGTCGAAGTGCGCATGACCGGCTACGACGTGCTGCGACGCGTGCAGTTACCCGCCAAGGCGCCACGTTCCCCGGTGCGGGTCCCGGTCGCTCTGCGAGAAGACGGCGGCATCCACTACCGCGACTACCGGGACGTGCCACACGGGCTGACGCTCGGCGCCACGAAATCCGGCAAGTCCGTCTACCAGCGCATTCTTGTCGCCGAACTGGCTCCGTATGACGTCGCGTTGGTCGGCGTCGACTGCAAGGAAGGAGTTGAGCTCTACCCGCTCGCCCGGCGGTTCTCCGCACTGGCCGACAACCCCGACACTGCCACTGATCTCCTTGAGGCCCTGGTGTCTCACATGCAGGACGTCTACCAGCGCATCCGTGCCGAGCAACGCATCAGCATCGACATCCCGGACGCGGAGATCGCCGCCGACATCTGGGACCTGCCCGAGCATCTGCGACCCGTGCCGGTAGTGGTTTTGGTCGACGAAGTCGCTGAGCTGGCCTTGTGCGCCTCGAAAGACGAAGAGAAGCGCCGGGCCCGGACGATTACCGCCCTGGTCCGACTGGCACAGCTGGGACGCGCAGCCGGAATCTACCTGGAGATTTGCGGGCAGCGCTTCGGCTCCGAACTCGGCAAGGGCATCACCACACTCCGCGCTCAGTTGACCGGCCGTACCGCGCACCGGGTCAATGATGAGTCCAGCGCCAACATGGCCTTCGGCGACATCGCACCGGATGCCGTGCTCGCCGCGATCCAGATTCCCCCGGACCGTCCCGGCCTTGCGGTTGCCGGTGATTCCTCCGGCGGCTGGACCCGCATCCGCACGCCCCACATCACGCTGCGGCAGGCCGTGAACATCTGCAACCGCCACGCAGACCGCACTCCACGTCTGCCCGCACTCGATCTCTTCCGGCCGGACCTGCAACATCCGCTCCCGACCCCCGCTGCGGCGGTCGAGGACGCCCGAGTCACGGCCTGATCCACCCCCTGCTCCACCGGTCGGCGTGACCGCTTCGCGCCACGCCCCTACCCCACCCATGCCCGAAACCGGGCCCACAACAAAGGAGACCCACCCCATGTCCCGACGCAACGACGACGACCACGACCGCAGCATCCGTATCGCACAGGATGCCTGCGACTACTCCGAACGCCCGGGCAATGACGCTGAGTTCATCGACGTCATCCTCGGTGCGGCGATCGAGCAGAAGCGTCGCGAGCACCGAGGCGACTACCCGCCCGAGGGGCACGGCTACCCCCGCCGGGACCGGTGAGCGCCATGACTCGTCACAAGGAAACCCAGTACGACGACGAGGCCCGCACCGCCTGGATGACCTGTGCCCTGGACGACTACGCCCGCAACAGTGCCCACGACGCCCGGTTCACGGACGTGGTCGAGAAGGGTCTGACCGACTCCTACGAGGCACCGTCGTACCCGCCCGCCGGCCACAGCTACCCCACCTTGGAGCGGTGAGCGCCATGCGTCACGACCACGAAGCCCAGATCGCCGACGACCAGCTCCAACATCAGCTGGCCGCCCACATGGGCAGCTACCTCACCGACCCGAACCACGATCCGGAGTTCGGCGCGGTCCTCTACGCCGCCATGTGCTCCGAGTTCGAGGCCAAGGACTTCGACGAGTACCCGCCTGCTGGCCACAGCTACCCCCGCCGGGAGCGGTGATCTCCATGGCGACACGGAGGACCACCGGGCAGCGCACCGCCAGCAGCAAGAAGACGGCAAGGAAGAAGTGCGCGACGTGCAAGGGCTCCGGCGAAGTGATCCGCGCCCACAAGGCAGGCAAGGGCAGGGGCGGTGACTTCGTCCAGCAGGTGGCCATCTGCATGGACTGCATGGGCACCGGTCTCTGCGACACCTGATCCGTCTCAGGCCGGGCGGGCCAACCACCGTCGCCCGCCCGGCACCCCGCTGACCGCCTCACCGGAAGGGAGGACCGCGCGATGAACCGACTGCCCCACCGTGACCTGGTGCTCGTACAAGCAGTGATCGCCGGTGCCCTGTCCTTCGCCCACCTCCACGACATCGCCACTGCGGCCGGTCAGGACGGCTGGAAGGCATGGGCCTACCCGGTCAGTGTCGACCTGCTCCTGGTCGCCGCCTGGCGACGGCTGCGCAACAACGGCCCGTCCCGCCTGGCCTGGTGCTGGTTCCTGATCGCCCTCGTCGCCTCACTCGGCGCCAACGTCGCCACCGCCGGATTCCTCGACCTCCAACACCCACCAGCCTGGCTGCGGTTCGGCATCGCGGGATGGCCCGCCCTCGCCTTCCTCGGCGGCACCCTCCTCGCCCACACACCTGGAGCGCGGGTGCCGGATCCGCCGGCACCCGAACCCGACCCAACCCCCACCGCAGCACCCGACGCCCTCGAGCCCGATCCCACACCGGAGGTGACCGAGCTCCCCGCTGCCGACGCCCGCGCTCTGCCCGCCGTCGAGACGGGTCCGCCGGTTCCGGCCGCACTGGTCGCCCATGCCCGCAAGCTCGCCGACGACCACCACGCCCGCACCGGTACCCCCATCGACGCCGACACCCTGCGCGCCCGCCTCGGCGTCCCCGCCCCGATGGCAGACGCCATCACCGCCCAACTCCACTGAAAGGACGCACCAATATGACTGACCACTGGCCCAGCCAATCCGAATACCTCGACGCCGCCCGCGAGATGGCCGACACCGGTCACCCCACACTGGCCCGCCTGCTCGCCGAGGAAGCCATCGACCGCTACTGCGCCGACGACCCGGCCGAAGCGGCCCACATCCTGCGCGACTTCCCCGGCCACAGCCTCCGAGAGGAGCACTGATCACCGTGTCCGTTCGCGACGTCTTCCGCGCCCTGCTCCGGATCGGCCCGGTGCAAATTGGCACCCACCAGGACCACCGCAGCCGGACCATGCACACGGCCGCATGCACCGCCGACGGGTGCGGCTGGTCCGCCGACTACTCCAGCCAGACCGCCGCCCAACTCGCCGCACAGTCCCACCGATGCAAGGAGAGGTGACAACCACCGTGCTTCAGCCGAAGGTTCCGACCAACCCCACAGCCATCGTGCCGCCTCCGGAAAGCGAGTCGACTGCACCCAAGCACCACAGCCAGCCCATCGCGACCCCGGTTCCCGGTTCGTCCCGCCCGGTGGTGCAGCTCAGCTCCAGGGCCGTTGTGGCCGTGGCTGCCGGGGGAGCGGGCGCCGTTCTCGTCGTCGGCGCGGTCCTGGTGTCCATGTTCCTCGCGGTCGCCATCACCGCCGTCTCCGTGGCGGTGTGTGCGCTCGTCATCCGCACGCTGCTGGGCGCCTCGCCCAAGCAGCGCTAACCGGCCCCCGGGGCGGCCTCGGTCGCCAAACTTCCGCCGCCCCGGGCGCCTTGCAACCCCTTCCAGACCCTCAACGGACCCGAAAGGCAGATCCCATCATGCCCGAGCACAACCCTGCCCGCGTACGCGTCTGCCCCAACTGCGACGGCTTCGCGACCGCCGCCGTCGACAGCGGCATACGCCACACTGACGGCACCCGCCTGATCGTCTATGTCGACTGCTTCGCCTGCCGAGGCGGGGGAGACATCCCCGTCCGCCGTCACCTCCACCACGCCGTTCCGGCCGGGAGGTGAGTGTCGTGGCCTTACTCGACTGGCGTTCCCCCGAGCACTTCGACCACTCCGGCGACAAGCCCTGTGTGATCTGCAGCAAGCCCACCCCCATGCGCTCGGACCGAGGCAAGCCCGTCCACAAGGTGTGCGCCGAAGCCTGGATCGACGCCCACACCCGCAAGGAGGAGGGCTGATGAGCATGCGCAAGCCTTCCCGCGACAACCCGGGCCTGTACATCTACGCCCCAGCCGGAGACGAACGAGCACCCGGCTACCCCAACACACCCAGCGGGCTGGAAGTCTCCAACAAGGTGCCCACAGATCAAGGCGACACCCCCAGGGCCGAGTACGCCTGCCGCTGCGGCAAGACCGCCAAAGCCACCGGCACAGGGCAAGTCCAGGGACTGGTCAAGAGTTGGAACAGCCACGGCAAGACCTGCCCGGACAAGACCGGCCGCCCCTGGGAACGTCACGGCCAGCCGCTGTCTCGCCGCGAACGCCGGAGGCGCTCATGACCCAACCCGCGAATGTCGCGGGCCTCGATCCGGTCACCCTTGGCGATCTGCTGAGGGTGGCCTCGGCCCCCGACTACCACCGCTGGCACGAACAGGTCCGCCGAACCGGCGGCTGCGCCAACCCCGTCCACCTCACCGGCTGGACGCTCACCAAAGACAAGGGCACCGGTGAAGTCCTGCACCGCTACACCACCGAGAGCGAACCCGGCGGGCGGCTGCGCATCGCTTGCGGCAACCGCCGGGCCTCCCGCTGCCCCTCCTGCGCCTGGACCTACGCCGGAGACACCTACCACCTCATCCGCGCCGGACTCGCCGGAGACGACCGCCGCGACATCCCTCCGGCCGTCCGTGACCACCCCCGCCATTTCGTCACCCTCACCGCCCCGTCCTTCGGTTCCGTCCACAACCAACCCGACCGCGGCACCTGCCGCTGCGGCACCCGCCACCCCGACAACGATCCCGCCCTCGGCACCCCCCTTGACCCTGCCACCTACGACTACCGGGCCGCTGTCCTCTTCAACAACCATGCGGGCGAACTGTGGGCCCGCTTCACCAACCGCCTGCGCCGTGAAATCGCCGCCCGCGCCGGACTCACGCAACGCGAACTCCGGTCAGTGCTGCGCTTGTCGTACGGCAAGGTCGCCGAGTTCCAGCGCCGGGGTGCCATCCACTTCCACGCCGTCATCCGCCTCGACGGACCCGACGGACCCCACACCCCACCGCCATCATGGGCGACCGCCGCCCTGCTCACCGAAGCCATTCGCGCCGCCGTCGCCCACCGCTACACCACTGTGACCGTCCCGCCGAACGAGGAAAAGGGCTACATGAACGGCTGGTTGCTCCGCTGGGGCGCTCAGCTCGACATCCGGCCCATCCGCGCCTTCGGCGACGGCAGCGACATCACCGAACAGGCCGTCGCCTCCTACGTCGCCAAGTACGCGACCAAAGCCGCCGAGACCACAGGCACCCTCGACCGCCGCATCGGCAATCGCGAAGCCCTCCTGCTTCTCGGTGTCCCTGAGCACACCCGCCGCCTCGTCGAAGCCTGCTGGGACCTCGACGCGGTCTACCCCGGGCGACGGCTCTGGGCCTGGGCCCACATGCTCGGCTTCCGTGGCCACTTCTCCACCAAGTCCCGCCACTACTCCACCACCCTTGGCACGCTCCGGCAGGCCCGCGCCGACTACCGCGCCGAGCAAGAACACCAAACCCTGGGCCTGCCCAACGCCGAACCAGACACCGTCCTCGTCCTCGCCGACTGGCAATACGCCGGCCACGGCCACACCCCCGGTGAATCCCTCCTCGCTGCCTCGATCGCCGCCGACATCCGCACCAACCGCGACACCACCCGCGAAGCCTTAGCCGATCTCGCCGCCGCCGACGCAAGGGAGAACGAGTGACCATGGACCGACTTCTCACCGTGCGGGAAGCCGCTGAACTCCTCGGCACGTGGAAGACGAGCGGCGAGCGCTTCCCGCGTCGGCTCATCGAAGAACGCCGGATCACTTACGTGAAGGTCGGCCGACACGTCCGTATCCCGGAGAACGCACTGACGGCCTTCATCGAGGTGAACACCGTGCAGCCGGTTCGACCGCGCCGGGCAGACTATGGCAGGGCTGCCTGATGGCGAACAGTAGAGGCAAACGGCGCCGGTTCGGTGCGGTTCGTCAGCTGAAGTCCGCGCGCTGGCAGGCTCGTTATCGTGATCCGGGCACCGGGCAACTCCGGCCGCTGGCTGAGACCTATGCCAGCAAGACGGATGCTGAAGTGGCCCTATCGCACGTCGAGACCGACATCACGCGCGGACAGTGGGCCGATCCTGACGCGGGCAAGGTGCTCTTTGGCGGCTACGCGGAAGCGTGGCTGAAGGATCGCAAGCTCGCGGCTCGTTCGAGAGAGCGCCACGAGTCAGTGATCCGGCTGCACGTCCTGCCGACCTTCGAAGCCCGCCCATTGGCGTCGATCACCACCGCGCAGGTGCGGGCGTGGCGCACTGCTCGCCTCGAGACGACCGGGGAGCCGACCGTCGTCAAGGCGTACCAGATCCTTCGCGCGATCCTGAATACGGCCGTCGACGACGAGTTGATCCGCCGCAACCCATGCCGCATCACAGGAGCTGACACGTACGACGTCCCTGAGCGGCCTGTCCTCACTGCGGCTGAAGTCTTCACCCTTGCTGGCGCGATCACTTCCCGCTACCGGCTGCTCGTCCTCCTCGCGGCCTTCACGGGGCTGCGCTTCGGGGAATTGGCGGCCCTGCGTCGGCGGGATGTCGACACTGATCACGCCATGCTCATGGTCCGCCGCTCGCAGGCCGAGATGCAGACGGGCGCTCTCTTCGACAAGGCGCCGAAGTCCGCTGCGGGTGTCCGGCCCGTGGCCTTCCCGACCGAGCTTCTGCCGGATGTCCGACTGCATCTCGAGCGCTTCGCGGGCAAGGGGCAGGACGGGCACGTCTTTCTCGGCCCCCGGGGCGGGCAGCTTCGCCGGAGCAACTTCCGGGACGACTGGATCAAGGCCAGGAAAGAGGCTGGCGTCAGTGCGAGCGTCCACTTTCACGATCTGCGGCACACGGGCAACACCCTCGCCGCCTCCGGAGCGAGCCTGCGTGAGCTAATGACCAGGATGGGGCACAGCACTCCCCGGGCCGCGCTGATCTATCAGCACATGGCCAACGGCCGGGACCGTGAGATCGCTGATCGGCTTGGCTCGATGATCCGCAAGGTGCGGGGTGATGCCGACACGTAGCGGGCGTTATGGCACGTGCGTGGCACGGGTCTGATCATGCAAGAGGGCCAGTTCGAGAGGTTCACGCCTCCGAACTGGCCCTTCGCTTGGTGCCCCCGGGCAGATTCGAACTGCCGACACCCGCTTTAGGAGAGCGGTGCTCTATCCCCTGAGCTACGGAGGCGGGGCTCTGCCGGAGAATGCACCCGAAATCCGGACGAAAGGCGCGACCGGTCCCGGGCGGGTCACCGACAGGGGTGCGGTGGTTCGGCCTGCGAAGGCTGAGCCACCCCGGACATTGTAGCGGGTGATGCCCGACAGGCATCCGGATCGGGCCCCGGTCGGGTGATCGTGGGTGGGCCGGCGGTGGGGGCGGTCGGTGATGTCATTGCCCCTCTATGTCACTTGTTCGCCAAGCCCGGTGTGTTTTTTGGCCAGATATGGCCTGCCTGGAGCGGTCCCCGGGTCCGAAAGGCCGGAGTTCGGGGCGAACGCATCCGGAATATGCGTATACATCTTCCCGCTCGGGGCCGGGGCGGTGTCGTCGCGTCGCCTGTCCGGATTGGCGGTATCCAACACATGGCACACGGGTGGGAGTTGAGGGGGCGGGGTGGCCTCCGGCTGCTCTGGGGCGGTGCGGGGCGCATGGCCGGGATGCTGGGTGAATGGAGCGTTCCGGTTGTTTGTCCGGTGAGGGGGTCGTGACGGTCGGTGCCCGTAATTCCGTGGCCGCTTCCAGTCCGGTGGTGCGTGGCCGAGGTTGAAGCTCGACGGGGCCGCACATAGCTTCAAGATCGCGCCACACCATGACACAACGGAATTCCCCGGTGCGGGTGTTCGCTTTTTCGGACTTCGGAGCAAGGAAGAGGGAGGCGTCGTGTACGACGTGATCGTGGTGGGAGCGCGCTGCGCGGGGGCACCGACGGCCATGCTCATGGCCCGTGCCGGTTATCGTGTGCTGCTTCTGGAGAAGGCGCGCTTTCCTCAGGACAAGCTCTCCTCCCACTACCTCCACCAGACCGGCGTCGCGATGCTCGGCCGCTGGGACGTGCTGGACAAGGTGCGCTCCACCGACATCACGCCCATCACCCGGGCCGCGTACGAGAGTTCCGGCATCCGGCTCGTGGGCTCCCTGCTGCCGGCCGACGGGCACAGCACGACGTACGCGCCCAGGCGGTTCGTGCTCGACCCGATCCTCGCCGACGCCGCGGTCGCGGCCGGTGCCGACTTCCGCGAGGGGTGCTCGGTCACCGGTCTGCTCCACGAGGACGGCAGGGTCGCCGGAGTGAGCTACCGGACGTCCGACGGGGGCGAGTTCACCGAGCGCGCGCATCTGGTCGTCGGCGCGGACGGCATGCGGTCGGTGGTCGCGCGGCACGCCGAGGCGCCGATGATCAGCGAGCACCCGGCCATGACCTGCGTCTACTACAGCTACTGGGAAGGGCTGTCCACGGACTTCGAGGTGTACGACGCACCCGGCCGGGGGTTCGGCGTCGTGCCGACGAACGACGGGCGCACGCTCGTGATGACGTACTTCCCCCAGTCGGAGTTCCGGCAGGTGCGCACCGACGCCCAGGCCGCGTACCTGGAATCGATCCGCACCACGGTTCCGGAGCTGAGCGAGCGGATGGCCTCCGCCCGGCAGGTCGAGCGGCTCTACGGCACGGGGGAGCAGCTCAACTTCATCCGGCAGGCGTCCGGGCCGGGTTGGGCCCTGGTCGGGGACGCGGCGCACACCAAGGACTCCATCGCCGCCCGGGGAATCACCGACGCCTTCCTCCAGGCGCAGATGCTCGTCGATCACATCGGTGAGGACCTGCACGACCCGGCGGCGGTCGACGCGGCGGTCGGACGCTACGCGCGGGAGCTGCGGGAGAAGGCCGAGCCGTTCTTCCACCGGACCCTCGAGCTGGCCGAGCTCAACGCGCCGGCGGACCGGGTGGCGCTCCTCAAGGCCATATCCGGCAACCAGCGGCTGGTGGACCGTTACTTCGCCCTGCTGTCCGGAGTCGTCACCATGGAGGAGTTCTCCACGGACCAGGAGTTGCTCGAGGTGCTGGGCTGACCGTCAGCGGTGGGGGGAGCGGTTCGCGCGGCGGGTGACCTTGACCCGCCAGTTGCCGTGGGCGTCGGCGCCGACGACATCCACGGTGACGCCCTCCACCGCGCAGCGCTGGCCGGCCTGGTACGCGGCGTCGCTCAGGCCCGCGGTGACATTGGGGTCCGTGGTGTAGCAGCCGGGGCTGCCCGGGGTGGAGTCGAGGGCGCGGACCGGGCCGGCACCGGACGGGAGGTCGGTTGTGATCGTGGTCGCCAGGACGCCCGGGCGGCAGACGGCGTGGTCGAGACTGCCGGGCGTACGGGCCTCGAGGGTCAGGGCGCGGGTGCGGGAGAGGGGCACGACGATCAGCTTCGGGCCGCCCTTGACCGAGGTGGGGGAGAGGGTGAAGGTGCGCGTGCCGGCCAGGGTGACGCAGTGGACCTGGCTCGGAGCGAGCCAGCCGAGCTTCCACTTGTGCCAGGCGAGGAAGTCGTTGGACGGGCCCCAGTCCTCGTCCATGGGGTCCCAGTGCCCCACCGGCGTCCGCCCCCGGACGCCGGCGCCGGTGTAGTAGAGGTCCGGCAGGCCGAAGCTGTGGGCGTTCTCGTGGGTGAGGACGCGGTACGGGCTGTCGCCGGTCTGGCGGCTCCAGATGAAGGAGACGTTCTTCAGCGGTGCGCCGCGGCGCGTCCGCAGGCCGGTGGGTGCGCCCGCGAAGGTGACCGAGCGGACGTCGTCGGTGGCGGGCGGCCCGGCGTTGGGGGTGGCCAGCACGTTGACGATGTCGTAGCGCCGCAGGTCCACCGAGCCCTCGACCGCGGCGAGGATCTCCCGCGAGATCGCGTGATAGCCGTCGTGGCTGCGGGTGTCGAAGGGCGTGCCGCGCTCGATGTTGTACGCGGTGTACGGGCGTGACATGTGAATCCAGCGCAGCACGGGTGTGGAGCGGTAGTCGAGGCGCCCGTACGAGCTGGCGCGGTAGTAGTCGGAGACGGCCGGGAAGAACTCGGCGTAGCGGTCCTGCGGGCTGCCCTGGGCCGGGGCGTCGGGGAAGTCGATGAAGAACGTGACGGCCCGGACCGTGCCGCTGGATCTGGCGTAGCCGCGCGGGGTGCGGGCGCCCTCGGAGACGCCGGCGGCGGCCCCGTGCAGGGCACAGGGACCGGAGGGCGGACGTCCGGTGGGGTCGGGCTTGGCGGGTCCGCGGGCCGCCGGGGCGGCGGGCCGGGACGCCTGGGCCGGCGCCGGTGCGGTGAGGGCGAACAGCGTGGCCGCCATGACCGGGATGACCAGGGTTTTCATGGCCGTCACCTCCTGCCTCGCTGCCTTCACTGTGTGTCGCGGCGGCGGGGTCCGCCCCCCGGCTGCGGCAGACGGGTGGATTTCACGCCAACTGGCGTGATGCGCATCACAGGCGGAACGGGAAATTTCCGGGGAGCTTCTCCCCGTTTAGACAGACGTTCCAGCGAAACGGGGAGTCCTTCCCCGCTTCAAGATCGACCGTTGAGAGGAGAGGCGTCCGTGTCCACTGCACAGCAGCCCGCGCAGCCACGTCTCCGCGCGGACGCCCGGCGCAACCGCGAGCGGATCGTCGCCGCGGCCCGTGAGGTGCTCGTCGAGCAGGGTGCCGAGTTCTCCTACGACAAAATCGCTCGACGCGTCGGCATCGGCAATGCCACGCTGTATCGGCACTTCGCGGACCGCCGCGAGCTGATCCATCACGTCACCCTTTCCGTCATGGCCCGTATCACGGACCGGGCCATGACCGCCCGAGCTGAGGAGCCCGATGCCTTCGAGGCGCTGAGGAGCTTTGTCCACGCCGCCGCGGACGAGCGGGTGGGTGCTCTGTGCTCGTTGCTCGAGAGCGACGTGGACCACGGCCACCCCGAGATCGTCGAGGCGCGGGACCAGCTCGGCCGTGCGGTCGAGGAGCTGATGGCCGCCGCCCGGGCGGCGGGTCAGTTGCGCTCCGACATCGAGGTCGGCGACCTGATGGTGGCGATCACCCAGCTCACCAGGCCTCTTCCGGGCCAGGGTTGTATGAACTTCGACCTGTTCGTGCGCCGTCACCTCCAGCTCTTCCTGGACGGACTGAAGACGCCGGCGCGCTCGGAACTGCCAGGAACCGCCGCGACCTTGGACGACCTTCGCCGCAAGTGACCGGGCGCCACGGCCCGTTGTCAGACCCCTCTGTCATAGTCCGTCACAGACTTCCGCACGACTTCTGCACGACTTCCGCCCCGCACCAGTAAGTAGGCCCTTCCCATGTCAGACAGCATCAACGCCCCCGACCCGAGGCGCTGGAAAGCGCTGATCTTCATCGCCCTCGCGCAGCTGATGGTCGTCCTCGACGCGACGATCGTGAACATCGCGCTGCCCTCCGCCCAGACCGCCCTGCACATCTCCGACGGCAACAAGCAGTGGGTGGTCACCGCCTACGCCCTGGCCTTCGGCGGACTGCTGCTCTTCGGCGGCCGTATATCGGACCTCTGGGGCCGCAAGCGGACGTTCGTCACCGGCCTCATCGGTTTCGCCGCCGCCTCCGTGTTCGGTGGCGCCGCGATGAACATGGGGATGCTGCTGGCCGCCCGCGCTCTCCAGGGTGTCTTCGGCGCGCTGCTCGCCCCGGCCGCGCTGTCGCTGCTCGCGGTGATGTTCACCGAGGCCAAGGAGCGGGCCAAGGCGTTCGGCGTCTTCGGTGCCATCGCCGGTGCCGGTGGTGGTGTCGGCCTCATCTTCGGCGGCGTCTTCACCGAGTACCTCAACTGGCGCTGGACGTTCTTCGTGAACGTGCCCTTCGCCGCCGTCGCCGCCGCCGGTGCGATCGCCGTCATCCGTGAGCCGGCCGGTGCCCGCAACACCGCCAAGCTCGACATACCCGGTGTCGTCCTGGCCACCCTCGGCCTGGTCTCGCTGGTGTACGCCTTCACCCGTGCCGAGTCCGACGGCTGGAAGGCCGGCGTCACCATCGGCCTGTTCGTCACGGCCGCGGTGCTGCTCGTCGCCTTCGTGCTCGTCGAGTCCAAGGTGAAGGCGCCCCTGCTGCCGCTGCGTGTGATCGCCGACCGCAACCGCGGTGGTGTCTATGGCGCGATGGGGCTCGCCGCCATCGCGATGTTCGGCCTGTTCCTGTTCCTGACCTACTACCTCCAGGTCACCCGGCAGTACAGCCCGGTCAAGACCGGCCTGGCCTTCCTGCCGATGATCGCGATGATGATCACCGGGTCGACGCAGATCGGTGCCCGGCTGATGAACAGGGTCCCGCCGCGCGCGCTGATGGGCCCGGGCTTCGCGCTCGCCGCCATCGGCATGGCGCTGCTGACCCGGATCGACCTCGACACCTCGTACACCACGGGCATCCTGCCGTCCCTGCTGCTGCTGGGCCTCGGCATGGGCACGGCCTTCATGCCCGCCATGAGCCTGGCGACGCACGGCGTGCAGGCGCGTGACGCCGGTGTCGCCTCCGCGATGGTCAACACCTCGCAGCAGGTGGGCGGTGCGATCGGCACGGCGCTGCTCAACACCATCGCCGCCAGCGCCACCACGTCGTACTTCAAGTCCCACGCGGCCGAGGCGACGTCGCAGCAGGCGGGCAAGCTGCTCATGTTCCGCTCCGCGGTGCATGGTTACGCCGCCGCCATCTGGTGGGCCGTGGGCATCCTCGCCCTGGCGTCGCTCATCTCCATCGTGTTCGTCAACGCCCGCCCGCAGAGCGGCCCGGCGGCCGGTTCCGGCGAGGGCGACGGCGCCGCAGAGGCCGAGGACTTCGTCCCGGCCATGGCGCACTGACGACGTCCCGTCGACGGTGCGGGCTCCTGCCTCGGCGGGTGCGCGCCGCAGTGTGAAGCCCCGCATGGACTCGGTCCATGCGGGGCTTCACACTGCCCGTACGACGCTCAGCGCAGCCACGGCAGATCCGCGCCGGCCGGCTGCAAACCCGCCGCGATCATTCCGCAGACCCTGCCGAACAGGGCGGCCTCCTCGGGCGTGAGCCGGTCGAAGACGGCCGCGCGCACGGCCGCGACATGGCCGGGCGCGGATTTCTCCAGCATCTCGAACCCCTCCTCCGTGAGCACGGCCAGCTGGCCGCGCTTGTCGGACGGGCAGTCCTCGCGGCGCACCCAGCCGTTCTTCTCCAGCCGGGCGATCGCATGGGAGAGCCGGGAACGCGTGATCTTGGCGTTCTGGGCGAGTTCGGTCATCCGCATGCGGCGCCGAGGCGCCTCCGACAGCGTGACGAGCAGGCTGTAGTAGACGTGCGGCATACCGGCGTCGCGCTGGAGCTGGCGGTCGAGGTGGTCTTCCAGGAGCGTGGCGGCATGGAGGTACGCCCGCCAGGCCGCCTGCTCCTCGTCGCTGAGCCAGCGGGCCTCCGCCGTCTCCGGTGCGGGTCGGTTCGTCATGACGTCCACTGTGACACTCGCTGATCCATCCGGGCTCCTTACTTGAAGCTTAAAGGAGATACCAGTTAGCCTGGGTAACCTCTAGTTGAGAGTTCAAGTAAATCTGTCCGCCCGGAGGTCACCGTGCGCATGCCAGCCCTCTATCTCTCCCACGGCGCCCCGCCGCTCGCCGACGACGAGCTGTGGCCGGGCCAGCTCGCCGCCTGGTCGGCCGAACTGCCCCGGCCTCGCGCCATCTTGATCGTTTCGGCGCACTGGGAGGAGGCGCCCCTCGCCCTGGGAGCCACCGGGACCGTGCCCCTGGTGTACGACTTCTGGGGTTTCCCCGAGCGCTACTACGAGGCCTCCTACGCCGCCCCGGGCGCCCCCGAGCTGGCCGAACGGGTGTGCAGGACGCTGTGCGGCGCCGGTACGCCTGTACAGGACATGCCCGACCGGGGGTTGGATCACGGTGCCTACGTGCCGCTCGTCGAGATGTACCCGGACGCGGACATACCCGTGCTCCAGGTCTCCCTGCCCACGCTCGACCCGCGCCGGCTGATGGAGACCGGCCGCAAGCTCGCGCCGCTGCGCGACGAGGGCGTACTGATCGTCGGCAGCGGCTTCTTCACCCACAACCTCGCGGCCCTGCGGCACAGCGGAACCCCGCAGTGGTCGGCGGAGTTCGATCACTGGGGCCGGGAGGCGCTCGAGGCGCAGGACGTCGACGCGCTCCTGGACTTCGCGCACAAGTCCCCGGCGGCGCACCTGGCGCATCCGCGCACCGAGCATTTCGCCCCGCTGTTCGTCACGTTGGGTGCCGCCGAAGGCGAACTGGGCAGTGCGCGCAGCGTCATTGACGGTTTCTGGATGGGGCTGGCGAAGCGCTCGGTGCAGTTCGGGTGAAGGTGAAAGGGTGGCTCCCGGCGTGCGGCGCGCTCAGTGCTCGTGCGCGTAGAAGACGTAGTACGCCACCACTGCCACGCCGATCCCGAAGGTGAGCCCGATCCCCGTGGAGCGGAGCACCGAGCCGCCGGCGAGGACGTGCAGGAAGCCGATGGTGCCGCCCGCGAGCGCGCCGAAAGTGGCCGCGCGCCACTCGGTGTTCATCGCGTTCCGTTCCCGTACCAGGGCGTAGCCGACGGCGAACGAGATCACCGCGGCGGCGAGCCCGAGCAGCCAGCCGCCGCCCTGGGAGTAGCCGTTGTCGTGGGAGATGAAGACGGTGTACAGGAAGAGGACGAAGCTCAGGGCGGCGGGCACGGCCCAGGTGTAGCGGCTCCGGTCGGGCACGGGCCCGGTGCGGGTCACCCGCGCCGGGAGGTGTGTGCCCCGGGCCACCGGTCCGGGAACGTCGTGCGCGTGGTGCGGCAGGATCGAGGACATCTCGGGGCTCCTCTCGCTCGTCCCTGTTCACCAGCGCACACCCGTCACCCTTGCCCGGGCAACTCGATCAAAGGCTGACCAAGGGCTGATCAAAAGCGACGTTCCGGACCTCCCGCGCAACCGACGGGCGGTACGCCGCGTCTTGAGGGGTGGAGTTCAGCCACCGCCGCTGGTGTGACGGCCGTCTCATCCGTGCAGTGGCGGGGTCTCCGTGAGGGCTGCGAGGCCCTCCCCGGTACCCGGTCTGACCTGTATGTCCGTGGGCTTCGGCGGCACGCCGCCCGCGCTGCGGCCGACAGGGTACTGCATGATCAGAAAAAAGAAGACGTCCCATGGGAATTCTGTCCGGATTCCAGTCGTTCTTTCCTTCGGACGGACCCGCAGAACAGCGAGTCCTTTCCATCCCGCGACCGTCTCATCGCAAGGGAGCACGCATGGCAACCCGTGCCGTCGCCAGCCGTCGGACCGCCACCACCAGGCGCGCCGGCGGGGCAAGCAGCGCTCGCGCCTCGGCCGGGGAGATCGCCGACCGCGACCTGGTCGGCATGTACCTCGACGAGATAGCGCGCACACCTCTGCTCGACGCCGCCAAGGAGGTCGAGCTGTCCCAGACCATCGAGGCGGGCGTCTACGCCCAGCAGATCCTCGATGGGCTCGAGGGCGGCGAGGCCGGGGGTGCCTCCCGCGAGGAGCTGGAGGCGATAGCGGCCGAAGGCGCCCACGCGAAGGACGTCTTCATCAAGTCGAACCTGCGCCTCGTGGTGGCCGTCGCCCGGCGCTATCCCCGCAGTGGCCTGCCGCTCCTCGACCTGATCCAGGAGGGCAACGCGGGCCTGGTCCGCGCCGTGGAGAAGTTCGACTACACCAAGGGCTTCAAGTTCTCCACCTATGCCACGTGGTGGATCCGCCAGGCCATCACCCGCTCCATAGCCGACCAGTCGCGCACCATCCGGCTCCCCGTCCACCTCGTCGAGGAGCTGGGCCGCATCCGGCGGGTGCAGCGCGAGTTCAACCGCGAGCACGGCCGCGAGCCCGAGCACGAGGAGATCGCCGCCGAGCTCGGCGCCACCCCCGAGCGCGTCGGTGATGTGCTCGACTGGGCCCGCGACCCGGTCAGCCTGAACATGTCGGTGGACGACGAGGGCGAGACCCAGTTCGGCGATCTGCTGGAGGACACCTCCGCCATCTCGCCCGAGCAGGCCGTGGTCGCCCTGCTGCGCACCGAGGAGCTGGAGAGCCTGATCGGCCGGCTCGACGAGCGCACCGCCTCGATCATCCGGGCCCGGTACGGCATCGAGGACGGGCGCGAGCGCACGCTCACCGAGGTCGGCAAGCAGCACGGCCTCACGCGCGAGCGCATCCGGCAGATCGAGAAGCACGCTCTGCTCGAGCTCAAGAAGATGGCGCACGACACCGGGTTCGACGCGGCGGCCTAACAGGGCATACCCTCATACACCGGACCCCGGCGCCACCCCCCCTGCGCCGGGGTCCTTCTGCTACCCCGAAGCGTCGCCCCGGTCACCCCGCCGCCGCGGCGCGGGAGATCCGGGCGCCCAGTTCCCGCAGGTGTGCCACCAGCTCCGGCGGCTCGCTGACCGCGAACTCGCAGTCCACCAGCGCCAGCCGGAAGGCCACCCACTCGATCGCGTCGGCGGTCCGGACGTCCAGCCGGCAGGTGTGGTCGTCGATCCGCTCGGGGGTCCCGAGCGCGTTCGACAGCCGTGCGGCCACGTACTCGGCGGGCGCCCGCAGCGTCGCCACCACCCGGTAGGTCGGCTGGTTGCGGGCCATCGACCCGCTGACGAACTCGGCGGCGTCCTGGGCCGGCAGCTCGCGCGGCTCGAAGCGCGCCCCGGTCGCGAAGGGCTCGCTGACCCGGTCCACCCGGAAGGTGCGCCAGTCGTCGCGGTCGAGGTCGTACGCGACCAGGTACCAGCGCCGCCCGGTGCTGACCAGGCTGTGCGGCTCCACCAGGCGCCGGGTCCCGGTGCCGTCCCCCTTGCGGTAGGCGAACCGCAGCCGCTCGTGGCCGGTCGCGGCCGAGGCCATGACGGTGAGCGTCCGGGGATCCACCGTTGCCCCGTCGCCCCAGGTCAGCGGAACCGTCGCCGCTTGCAGCGCGGTCACGCGATGCCGCAGTCTGGAGGGCAGCACCTGCTCCAGCTTGGCCAGCGCCCGTACCGACGCCTCCTCGATGCCGTCAACGGCATGGCCCGCCCCCGCCCGCAGGCCCACCGCGATGGCGACCGCCTCCTCGTCGTCCAGGACGAGCGGCGGCATGGCCGCCCCGGCGGCCAGCCGGTATCCGCCGACGGCCCCCATCGTCGCCTGCACGGGATAGCCGAGGTCGCGGAGCCGCTCGACATCCCGCCGGATGGTGCGCGTACTCACGCCGAGCCGGTCGGCGAGTTCGCTGCCCGGCCACTCGCGGGGGGTCTGGAGGAGCGAGAGCAGGTTCAGGAGCCGTACGGGTGTGTCGGTCATGACATCAGCGTGGCACCGATCTAGGACACGACCTGACCTACACGAGGGTTAGGTTGCTTGTACCCCGGAAAATTCCGGATCCCCCGGAGCATCCTGATATCTCCTACCTCCGAAATATCTCCTATCTCCGAAACCGATGTGGAAGGCAGTACCCGCTTGAGCTCCCTGACCGATTCGCCCCTCGACCGCCGTCGCTGGGTGGCACTCGCCGTCGTGCTGACCGCGTCCTTCATGGACCTGGTCGACGTGACGATCGTCAACATCGCGATGCCCAGCATCAGCAAGGACCTCGGCGCCTCGTTCAGCGTCCTCCAGTGGATCACCGAGGGCTATGCGCTCGCCTTCGCCGCCGGCCTGATCACGGGCGGCCGCCTCGGCGACATCTACGGACGCCGCCGCGTCTTCCTGCTCGGCATGTCCGGCTTCACCGTCGCCTCCATGCTCTGTGGCATAGCCGGTGACCCGCACCTGCTGGTCGCCGCCCGAGTCCTGCAGGGCGGCACGGCCGCGCTGATGGTTCCGCAGGTGCTGTCCATCGTCCACGCCACCTTCCCCGCGCACGAACGCGGCAAGGTCTTCGGCATGTTCGGCGCGATCGTCGGCCTCGGCGCCGTCTCCGGCCCGATCCTCGGCGCACTGCTCACCGAGTGGAACCTCTTCGGCCTCGAGTGGCGCCCGATCTTCCTCGTCAATCTGCCCGTCGGTATCGCCGGCCTGATCCTCGGCCGCCGCTTCATCTCCGAGTCCAAGGCGCCCAAGGCGCTCAAGCTCGACCTCGTCGGCGTGGCCCTGGTGACCCTCGGCCTCGTGATGTTCCTCTACCCGCTCACCCAGGGCCGCGAGCTCGGCTGGCCGCTGTGGGGCTTCCTGTCGATGGCGGGCAGCGCGCTGGTCTTCGGCCTGTTCGTGGCCTACGAGCGCCACAAGACGCGCAAGGACGGCTCGCCGCTGGTGGAGCTGTCGCTGTTCAAGGTCAAGAGCTTCGCGGCGGGCATCGGCCTCCAGACCGCCTTCGGCGTCGCCTGCGGCATCTTCTTCCTGGTCTGGACCCTCTACATGCAGCTCGGCCTGGGCTGGTCCCCGCTGCGCGCCGGCCTGACCGGCATCCCGTTCTCGCTGGCCGTCTCCGCCGCCGCCGGAATGTCCGTGCAGAAGCTCGTGCCGCGGTTCGGGCGCAAGGTCCTCCAGGCCGGTGCGCTGACGATGATGACCGGTGTCCTGACCTACATCTGGGAGGCCGGCCGCTACGGCGCCGACATCCAGCCCTGGCAGATGGCCCTGCCGCTGGTGATCATGGGTGCGGGCATGGGCCTCATCGTCTCCCCGCTGACCGAGGCCGTGATCTCCGAAGTGCCGCGCGAGCACTCCGGATCCGCGTCCGGCCTCATCAACACGACCCAGCAGCTGGGCAACGCGGTGGGCCTCGGGCTCGTCTCGGTTGTCTTCTTCAGCGCACTGGACGAGGGCGCGGTGGCCCGCGGCCACGCCGCCACGGCGTTCGCGGACGCGTTCACGCACGCGATGTGGTGGGTCGTCGGTGTGCTGTGCGTCGTGCTCGCGCTGATGTGGGCCCTGCCGAAGCGGAACGCGTCGGAGACCGTCGAGGACAGCGTGCCCGCGGAGGCGGTCGCGGCGTAACCGCCGCTGCGCATCAGCCCCGTTCGGGTATCTCCCGGGCGGGGCTGAGTCGTTCCATCAGCCGTTCCGTCAGCCGCGCCTTCGCCGTCGGCCACTCGTCCCGCAGCATCGCGAACTGCACGCTGTGCCGCCACGTCCCGTCGTGACGCCGCCGGTGGCGCCGGAACGTGCCTTCGTACGCCGCACCGAGCCGCCGGATCGCCTTCTGCGAGCGCTCGTTGCGATGGTCGGTGCGCCACATCACGCGCCCCATGCCGAGTTCCTCGAAGGCGTGGGTCAGCAGCAACAGCTTGGACTCCGTGTTGACGGCGGTGCGCCAGACCGCGCGGCCGTAGAAGGTGCCGCCGATCTCCAACAGCTCGTGTGTCGCGCTCGGTTCGCAGTAGCACGTGCTGCCCACGGCCCGCCCGGTGTCCGACAGGACGACCGCGAACGGGAACAGGTCCGGGCTCGATATCCGTGCGTCCACGACCGCGCGGAGCTCGTCCTCGGTGCGCGGCGTCGGGGACGACAGCCACCGCCACACCTCCTCGTCCCCGCCCACGGCCTCTAACAGATCGGGCACATGGGCGCGGCTCAGAGGCTCCAGCCGGACGTGGCGGCCGGTCAGGACGGTCGAGGTCGAGGGCAGCGTTGCGATCATGCCGCGAAGGTAAGCCCTCAAATGCACTAGCCGCAAGGAATTTATGAACTAGTGCGAAAATGTTCGGCAATGTCGTCGCTGGTCGTCAGCCAGACCCCGGGATGGTTCGCCACGTACTCGAGGGCCTGGTCGAGGTACTTGCTCCGGAACGCCTGGCCGGTGACGAACGGGTGCAGGGCCAGGGCCATCACCCGGCCGCTGTCCGCCGAGTCGGCGTACAGCTGGTCGAGTTGGTCCTTCACGATCTGGACGAAGTCCGGCCCGGTGAGGCCCTTGCTGACGAACAGGCCGATGTCGTTGAGCTCGACCGAGTACGGCACGCTCAGCATGCCCGGCACGTTCAGCCGGTACGGCTGGTCGTCGTTGGTCCAGTCGAGCACGTAGTCCAGGCCGAGTTCGGCGGCCAGTTCCGGCGTGCGGAAGGTCTCGGTCAGGGCCGGGCCCATCCAGCCGCGCGGCCGCCGGCCCGTCGTCTTCTCGATCGAGGTGACGACGTCCGTGAGGTAGGCGCGCTCCTCCTCGACGGTCATGTCGGCCTGGAATGTGGAGTTGTTCTTGCCGTGCGCGAGCCAGACCCAGTCACGCTCCCGGCCCGCCTGGACGATCTGCGGATAGCGTTCGCCGGCCTCGGAGTTGAGGAGCACGCTCGCGCGCATCCCGTGCCGGTCGAGGGCCTCGAGGATCCGCCAGAAGCCCACGCGGGGCCCGTAGTCGCGCCAGCCGTAGTTCAGCGGGTCGGGCGCGAGGTGCGCGGTGCCCTGGAAGGTGCTGGTCGAGGGGCGGTCGACGGCGTAGTGCTCGATGTTCAGGCCGACGTAGAAGGCGACCCGGGCGCCGCCCGGCCACTGGATCGGCGCGCGCTCGGTGATCGGGCTGTAGTCGTAGAGCTCGTTGTCCATGCCATGCATGTTCTGGCCCTCACATCAGTGTGAAGGTCAAGTCCCGCCGAGCTCATGCCCGAATGCGTTTACTTTTCGCCATTTCCGGCTTAGGCTCGCGCCGAAGTCACAGATTCGGGCATGGAACGGACTCAAATCAACATGTACGCACCAGAGCGCCAGCAGGAGATCCTGCGGCTCGCCCGGGAGAGCGGGCGGGTGGAGGTCCTCTCCCTCGCGGACCTGTTCCAGGTCACCGCCGAGACCGTGCGGCGCGACCTCAAGGCCCTGGACCGGGCCGGTCTGGTGCGGCGCGTGCACGGAGGGGCGATCCCGGCCGGGCGGCTGGACTTCGAGCCGGACCTCGCCGAGCGGGAGACGACGGCGGCGGACGAGAAGGACGCCATCGCGCGTGCCGCGCTCGCCGAACTGCCCGCCGGCGGCAGCGTGATCATCGACGCGGGGTCGACGGCCGCCCGGCTCGCGGACCTCATCCCGCTGGACTCCGGCCTCACCGTCGTCACACACGCCCTGCCGGTCGCCGCCCGGCTCGCGGACCACCCGGGCATCGCGCTCCACCTCGTCGGCGGGCGCGTACGGCACCGCACCCGCGCGGCCGTCGACGCCTGGGCGCTGCGGGCGTACGGGGAGATCACGGCCGACGTCGCCTTCGTCGCCACCAACGGCTTCTCGCTCGACGGCGGGCTCACCACGCCCGACCTCGCCGAGGCCGCGGTCAAGCGGGCGGCCGTCGCCGCCGCGCGGCGGGTCGTACTGATCGCGGATTCGGGCAAGTTCGGGCAGCAGCACTTCGCGCGCTTCGGCGATCTGACGGACGTCGACGTGCTGATCACCGACGCGGGCCTGAGCGCCGAGGACGCGCGGGACATCGAGCGGGCCGGTACGGCCGTGGTGCGCGCATGATCCTCACCGTCACCCCCAACCCGAGCCTCGACCGCACGTACGAGGTCCCGTCGCTGGAGCGCGGTGCCGTGCTGCGGGCCGCCGCCGACCGCGTGGATCCCGGAGGCAAGGGCGTCAACGTCTCGCGCGCCGTGGCCGCCGCGGGCCGGCGGACCGTGGCCGTACTGCCGCTCGGCGGTCCGGAAGGCGCGCAACTGGCGCGGCTGCTGGACGAGCAGGGCATCGAGGTCGCCGGTGTTCCGGTGACCGGCGCGACACGGGTGAACGTCGCTGTCGCGGAACCGGACGGGACGCTCACGAAGGTGAACGCGGGCGGTCCCGAACTCAGCGCGGATGAAGCCGAGTTGCTGCTCGCCGCCGTGGCCGAGCGGTCGGCGGGGGCCGGCTGGATCGCCTGCTGCGGCAGCCTGCCGCGCGGCCTCGCGCCGCAGTGGTACGGCGCGCTGGTGGCCCGGGCGCACGCCGCGGGGGCACGGATCGCGCTCGACACGTCGGGCCCGGCGCTGACCGCCGCGCTGCGGGAACGCCCGGACGTGGTCAAGCCCAACGCGGAGGAGCTCGCCCAGGCCGTCGGCCGCCCGCTGGCCACGGTCGCGGACGCGGTCGAAGCGGCCCGCGAACTGCGGGAGTTGGGCGCCCGGTCCGTACTGGCCAGCCTCGGCGCGGACGGGCAGCTGCTCGTCGACGCGTCCGGCGTGTGCTTCGGCACCGCGCGGGTCGCGTCCGTACGCAGCAACGTCGGTGCGGGCGACGCGTCGTTGGCCGGGTTCCTCGCGGCGGGCGGCGAGGGCGAGGCGGCCCTGGCCGCCGCGCTGGCGCACGGTGCGGCGGCGGTGCAACTGCCCGGGAGCGCGATGCCCGCTCCGGCGGACCTCGAACCGTCCGCCGTCACGGTCACGCGGGACGTCCCGTGGAGCCGCGCGCTGACGGAGCCGGTGACATGCGGCCGGTGAACATGCAAGGGAGCATGCGATGAGTGAGCTGATCACCGCTGACCTGGTCGACCTCGACCTCTCCGCGGACACCAAGGAGGCGGCTGCCCGGTCGCTCGCCGAGCGCATGGTGGCCCTCGGCCGGGTCACCGACCTCGACGGCTTCCTCGCCGACGTGGCCGCGCGCGAGGCCCAGATGCCGACCGGCCTGGACGGCGGCATCGGCATCCCGCACTGCCGCAGCGAACACGTCACCGAGCCGACCCTGGCCTTCGGCCGCTCCGCCGCACGCATCGACTTCGGGGCGGCGGACGGTCCGGCGGACCTAGTCTTCCTCATCGCCGCCCCGGCGGGCGCGGACAGCGATCACCTCACCATCCTCTCCGCTCTGGCACGGCAGTTGACGGACGACGCCTTCACGGGCGCCCTGCGCGAGGTGGGCGATCCCGCGCGGGCCGCGGCCATGATCCGTGGCGAGGAGGCGGCCGCTTCGGAGCCTGAAACCGCTGAGGAAGCTGAAGAAGCTGAGGAAGAGCCCGTCTTCCGGGTCGTCGCCGTCACCTCCTGTCCCACCGGTATCGCCCACACCTATATGGCCGCCGAGGCGCTCCAGCGCGCCGGGCAGGCCGCCGGGGCCGAGGTCGTGGTGGAGACCCAGGGCTCGGCCGGGTTCACCCGGCTCGACCCGGCCGTCATCGCCGCCGCCGACGGCGTGATCCTCGCCCACGACGTCGAGGTACGGGACAAGGACCGCTTCGCGGGCAAGCCGACCGTCGACGTGGGGGTCAAGGCCGGCATCAACCGGGCCGACGAGCTGATAGCCGAGGTACGGGCCAAGGCCGGACGCGGCGAGGCCACCGCGCCGCGGGCCGCGGCCCCCATGGACGCCGGAGCCGCCGCGGGGGACGGCTTCGGCACCTGCCTGCGCAAGTGGCTGATGACGGGCGTCAGTTACATGGTCCCCTTCGTCGCCGCGGGCGGACTGCTCATCGCGCTCGCCTTCGCCATCGGCGGCTACGAGGTCAACAAGGCCCCGTCCGTCGCGGACCACTTCGTGTGGACCGAGTCCGCGAGCTGGGCCGCGCTGCTGTTCCAGACCGGCGGCGTCGCCTTCGGCTTCCTCGTGCCGGTGCTGGCCGGCTTCATCGCGTACGGCATGGCCGACCGGCCCGGGCTCGTGCCCGGCTTCGTCGGCGGCGCGGTGGCGGTGACCATCAACGCCGGGTTCCTGGGCGGGCTGATCGCGGGCCTGATCGCCGGTGCGGTGGTGATGGCCGTACAGCGGGTGAACGTACCGGCCGTGCTGCGCGGGATCATGCCGGTGGTGGTGATCCCGCTGCTGTCCTCGGCGGTGGTCGCGTTCCTGATGTTCCTCGTCGTCGGCAAGCCCGTCGCCTCGCTGCAGACCGCGCTGACGGACTGGCTGGGCGAACTGTCCGGCGCCAACGCCGTGATCCTGGGCGCCCTGCTCGGGCTGATGATGTGCTTCGACCTCGGCGGGCCGCTGAACAAGGTCGCCTACGCCTTCGCCGTCGGCGGGCTCGCCCACCCCAACGAGGGCAGCCTCAAGGTGATGGCCGCCGTGATGGCGGCGGGCATGGTGCCGCCGCTGGCGATGGCGCTGGCCACCACCGTGCGCGGGCGGCTGTTCACCGAGGCCGAGCGGGAGAACGGCAAGGCGGCTTGGGTGCTGGGGGCTTCGTTCATCACCGAGGGTGCGATTCCGTTCGCGGCGGCGGACCCGCTGCGGGTGATCCCCTCGGCTATGGCCGGCGGCGCGGTGACCGGCGCGCTGTCGATGGCCTTCGGGTGCGGGCTGCGGGCACCGCACGGGGGCGTGTTCGTGGTGCCGCTGATCAGCAGCCCGCTGCCGTACCTGGCCGCGGTGGCGGCGGGCACGGTGGTGAGCGCCGGTGCGGTCGTGCTGCTCAAGTCGTGCTGCTCAAGCAAGGGGGCCGTCGCCGCCAGGTGACTTCGGGTGAAGGGCGGGCTGGGTCCTCCAGCCCGCCCGTTTTTCGTTTCCACAGGGATTTGACGGCACGGACGACCTGTCCGCATCATTCCACTAAGGGCTTAGTGAAACGAGGTGGAAATGATCGCGGCGGCCTTGGCGGCGACCCGGCTCGGACGCAGATTCCGGGGCGGATGGGCGCTGCGGGACTGTGATTTCGCCCTGCCCGCGGGCCGGATCACCGGGCTCGTCGGCCCCAACGGGGCCGGCAAGAGCACGCTCTTCCACCTCGCGACCGGGCTGCTGCGCCCCACGGACGGCGAGCTGAGTGTCTTCGGCGAGGTGCCCGGCACCCCCGCCGCCCGGGACCGGGTGGCGTTCGTGGCCCAGGACAAGCCGCTCTACCCCCGCTTCACCGTCGCGGACACGCTCCGCTTCGGGCGCGAGATGAACGGCGACTTCGACCACGCCGCCGCCGAGCGCATCGTGCGCGCCGGTGACATCGCGCCGACCGCCCAGGTCGGCACCCTCTCCCGGGGGCAGTGCACCCGGATCGCCCTCGCGCTGGCCTTCGGCAAGCGGCCCGAACTGCTGCTGCTCGACGAGCCGTTGGCCGACCTCGACCCGCTGGTGCGCCACGAGATGATGGCGCTGGTGATGTCCGAGGTCGCCGAGCGGGGCGTCACCGTCGTGCTGTCCTCGCACATCCTGTCCGAGCTGGAGGACGCCTGCGATCACGTCCTGCTCCTGCGGCAGGGCGGCGTACGGCTCACGGGCGACGCCCAGGAGCTGACCGAGACGCACATACGGATCACCGGCCGCGCCGACGGGGCCACGCCGGACGGGCTGCCGCCCGGCCTGGACCGCGGCGCCGTCGTCGAGTCGGCCGTCACCGGGCGCCAGGTCACCGCCTTCGTGCGCCGCACCGGCTTCGTGCCCGACGATCACTGGATCACCGAACCCCCCACGCTGGAAGACCTCTTGCTCGCTTACCTCCGTTCCCCCGCCGCCCCGTCCGAGGCCGCGGCGTGAAGGGGACCCTCTGGCTGGCCTGGCGCCAGCAGCGCACCCTGGTCCTCGCCGGTGCCGCGGTCCTGGTCGTCCTCGCGGCCTGGGTCGCCTGGCGGCGCGCGGACATGATGGCGTTCATCGACGACAGCCATCTGAAGATCTGCAAGGGCTGGGACATCGAGGAGTGTCCGGGTACCAACCTCGATCTCTCCGAGAGGCTGCTGCGGGACAACACCGACTCCATCCGCGCGCTCGGCGCGCTCAGCACCGCCCTGCCCGCGCTCATCGGGCTGTTCTGGGGAGCGCCACTGATCGGACGCGAGCTGGAGAGCGGTACGGCCAAGCTGGCGCTCACCCAAGGCGTGGGCGCGGGACGGTGGTTCACCAGCCGCTTCGCGCTGGCCGCGGTGTGCGCGGCCGTCGGCTCGGCGGTGGTCGCCGGGCTCGTCGCCTGGTGGTGGGCGCCGGTCTCCAACATGCTGGACGGGCTGTACTGGCACGACGGCTTCATCTTCAACGCCACCGGCCCCGCCGCTGTCGCCTGTGCGCTCTTCGGGCTCGCCGTGGGCACGGCGTCGGGGCTGCTGCTGCGGCGTACGCTGCCCGCAATGGGCGTGACGCTCGGGGCGGTTGTGGCGGTGCGGCTGCTGCTCACCACCGTCCGTTCCGACTGGATCTCGCCGGTGCGGCGCGTCACGCCGGGCATGACGCCCAAGACGCCGGTCGGGAGCGCCTGGTCGACCGGGCAGTTCGGGTACCTCGACAAGGCGGGCCGGGAGTACTCCATCGACCGCTACTGCCAGACCTCGGGCGCGGATCTCAAGCGGTGCATGGCCGAGCACGGCTTCGTCGCCCGATACCACAAGGTCTATCCCAGCGGCGATTTCTGGGTGTTCCAGTGGATCGAGACGGCGGTGTTCCTCGGCCTCGCGGGGGCGCTGGTCGCGCTGACCTGGGTGATGCTGCACCGCCGTCCGATCTGATGGGCTATCAGTTCTCGTAGAGCTCGCGGTAGGAGGGGAAGACACCGCCCGGCCCGTCCACACTGTCCGCCGCGAGCACGGCCTTGACCATCGCCCGGGTCAGGATGTCGGCACCGGCGGCGAGGATCTCGTTGACGGCGCCGAGGGAGTAGTCGACGCCTTCCGGCAGGTGCTCCTCGACGGGCAGCGGACGGGAACCGGTGGCCAGGGCGAAGATTGTGTCGCCGTCGGTGAGCAGGTGGGCGGGGCGGACGGCGCGGGCCAGGCCGTCGTGGCCGGTGCCCGCGAGCTTCTGGGCCTGCGCCCGGGTGAGCACGGCGTCGGTGGCGATGACCGCGAGCGTGGTGTTGAGCGGCGGGCGCGCCGAGGCGGCGAGCCGCTTCGCGGACTCCTCGCGGGCCTCGGCCAGGGCGAGTTGGGCGGCGCGGTGGCGCTCGGGGGAGGGGCTCTCGGTCCGCGTGGCGCCGTGGAGCGCGCCCGTTTCCGGGTCGACGACGGAGCCCGCGGCGTTGACCGCCGCGAGGGCGGCGACGGTCACCCCGGAGGGCAGGACGACGCTCGCCGTGCCGATGCCGCCCTTGAGCCCGCCCGCCACGGCGCCCATGCCGGCGCCGACGTTGCCCTGCGCGACGGGTGCGCCGGGCGCCGTACGGGCCGCGGCCTCGACGGCGGCGCGGCCGAGCGCGGCACCGGGGCGGGCGCGCCAGTCGCCGCCGCGGCCGAGGTCGAAGAGGGCGGCGGCCGGGACGACCGGCACCAGCTGGGCGGGGTCCGGCCCGACCCGTACGCCCCGGCCCTGCTCCTCCAGCCAGGCCATCACGCCGGAGGCGGCGTCGAGGCCGAAGGCGCTGCCGCCGGTGAGGACGACGGCCTCGATGCGCTGGACGAGGTTGCGCGGGTCGAGCGCGTCGGTCTCGCGCGTACCGGGTCCGCTGCCGCGTACGTCCACGGCGGTGATCGCGCCGCCCGGTTCGGTGAGGACCACGGTCGTGCCGGAGAGGGCGCCGTCGCCGGTCAGCTCCGCGTGGCCGACCCGCAGGCCGGCGACGTCGGTGAGGGCGTCGAGGGGGCCGGTGGGGGTGGTGTGCTGCGTCGCGTCAGTCATGCGGCATGCGTATCACGCGCGGGCGGTGGGGAGTTGGCCGCGTCGCTGCTCACATGCAGGGCGACCCCGACGACGACGGTGGCGACGGACACCAGCCCGGCGGCGAGCACGGCGTGCTGCCCGGCGAACGTACAGGCCAGGAGCAGCACCGAGGCGACGGGCAGCACCGCCTGCTGGGCCGCGCCGCGCTTGTGGTGCCGGGCGTGGATCAGCCACACCGTGAACGCGAAGAGTGCGGCGGGCACGGTGACGGAACTCGCGGCGGCGAGCGCCGAGATGTGGGCCTTGCCGGTGGCCTCCTCGATGGCGACCTCGATGCCCGCGCCGATGGCGGCGGCGGAGGTGAAGATCAGGTAGTGGCCGTAACCCCACAGAAATGCCTGCTTGTTGGAGGCCAGATGGAGGTGGATGGGCACGGCGAAGTAGATCCAGTAGGCGGCGAAGATGATCAGGAGGCCGCCGGCCGCGGTGAGCAGCAAGGTGCTCAGCGCGTGCTTGCCGGTGTGCGCGTCGACCGCGGACTGGACAGCGACCGTGGCCGCCGAGACGGTCTCGCCGAGCACGATGATCGTGAACAGGCCGTACCGCTCGGCGATGTGGTGGGGGTGCCAGCCGGTCTGGTGGTCGCGCTCGGCGATCGGGGGCACGGTCAGCTCGCAGACGGCCATCACCAGGAAGCCCCATGGCTTGGCGTGGGCGGGCAGGAAGAGCAGGCCGAGCCAGCCGATCTGGCACAGGGCGATGCCCGTCGCGTAGCTGAGCGCCGTGCGGCGCTCCTGGCCGGTCGAGCCGCAGGCGGCTCGCAGCCACTGGGAGACCATCGCTAGCCGCATGACGAGGTAGCCGAACCAGACGACCGTGAAGTCGCCGCTGTCGAAGGCGCGGGGTACGCCCGCGGCGAGGATCAGCACACCCGCGATCTGGATCAGGGTCACGACGCGATAGAGCACGTCGTCCGTGTCATAGGCGGAGGAGAACCAGCTGAAGTTCATCCACGCCCACCAGACGGCGAAGAACATCATCGCGTAGCCCTCGACGCCGTGGGCCGGGTGGCCCTCGGCGAGGGCGTGCGCCAGCTGGCGGCCCGCCTGGGCGACGGCGACGACGAAGCAGAGGTCGAAGAAGAGCTCCAGTGGGGTCGCGGCGCGGTGGCTCTCCTCGCGGCCGCGCGCGGCCATGGGGCGCAGGACGCCCCAGCCGCCCCATGACCGGTCGGGTGCGGGGTGCTCCTCGCTCATACGGCGATTGTCGCCGTGACCGGCGCGGGGCGCGCGCGGAGGCGGCGCCCGTACGCTGGGGGGTATGAGTGCTTCCCCTTCGCCCGAGCCGTCTGTGCCCGTCCCCTCCGGCCTGGTCTTCGACGACCCGCTGGACCGGCAGTCGTCGGACGACACGGATGCGGGTTGGGGGGAGAGGGGCTCCTCCGGAGGCGGTGCGGCTGCGGATCTGGCGCGCTTCCTGGACGAGAAGCCGCCGCATCATCTGTGAGGGGTGCCTGCGCCCCAGTCCCACCCTTTCACCGTTTCCCGGGGCTCCGCCCCCGGACCCCCTTGTCGCGGCTCCGCCGCTCGGCCTCAAGCGCCGGCCGGGCTACAAGTCAGCCCGTCCGGCGATTGAGGACAACCGCGCGAAGCGCGGTTTCGGGGCCCGGGGCGGAGCCCCGGAGGAGACGGTGAGAGGGCGGGACCGGGGCACAACCCCTGCAGCGCGGTCTAGCGCGGGGCCGGAACCGAATCCGTGCCCGGGCCCCGGCGCTGCTCGATGAGCGTGTCGCGGATCTGCGCGAGAAGCTCGATCTCCGTGGGCGCGGAAGCCTTCTCCTCCGTCGGGGACTTCGCGGCCTGCCGGTCCTGCCAACGCTTCATCGGCAGGATCATCAGGAAGTACACCACCGCCGCGGTGATCAGGAACGTGAGCGAGGCACTCAGCACCGAACCCCACTGGATGAAGACACCCTTGGTGACCTCACCCGCCTTGTTCGTGACGCAGGGACCCTTGATGCAGGACGAGTAGCGCTCGAGATCCTGTGTGCCGAAGGCGCCCACAACCGGGTTGATCACGCCCTTGACCACAGAGTTCACGATGTTGGTGAACGCCGCGCCGATGACAACGGCGACCGCGAGGTCGATCACGTTGCCCCGCATCAGGAATGCCTTGAAGCCTCCAAGGACCCCTGTCTTCTTCTCGCCCACCGAGCAGCCTCTCTGTGCACACCAATGTTCCGGAATGGTCGATTCCACACCATACGAGACGGTCCGGGCTGTCTGTCCAATCGTTGAACACGATCAGCCCAGATACCCCGGAAGCAGCTGTGAGCCGCAGAAGATCAACGCACCGGCGGCCGCCAGACACCACATCGCTGCACCGCGCCGACGGCGTCGGCGCGGGCCCACGCGGACGGGGGCGAAGAGCGGCACCACACGCGCGGGCGGGGGCGCGCAGGGCCGCTGGGGGAGGGTCGGGACGGGCCTGGCGAGAGGGGACATGGCGACCTCCGTCTGTCGTGGGGAGCGTCCGGTGCACGCTCCCCACGATCCCGGTTCCCGACGGATCCCGCTGAGGGCTGTGGAGGATTGAGAAGTTGTGAACAACCCTGTCACCCTTGGGAGTCAGGGCTTGGGAGTCAGGGCAGTTCGATACCCAGGTCCCAGCCCTCGTGCACGCGGGTGCACAGACAGTCCCGCGCCTCGGTCTTCGGCAGCGCGGTCACCGCGTCGAAGAGCACCTCGCGCAGCCGCGCCGTGTTCTCGGCGAAGACCCGCAGCACCTCGTGGTGGGTGACGCCGTCGCCCGTCTCCGCTCCGGCGTCCAGATCGGTGACCAGCGCCATCGACGTGTAGCAGAGCCCCAGTTCACGGGCGAGGACCGCTTCCGGGTGCCCGGTCATGCCGACCACCGACCAGCCCTGGGCCGCGTGCCAGCGGGACTCGGCGCGGGTCGAGAAGCGCGGACCCTCGATCACCACCATGGTCCCGCCGTCCACCGGCTCCCAGTCGCGCCCGCGCGCGGCGGCCAGCGCGGCCGCGCGCCCGGCGGGGCAGTACGGGTCGGCGAAGGCCAGGTGCACCACCGCGGGGACCGTTCCGTCCGGGAGAGGTTCCCCGTCGAAGTAGGTCTGGGCACGGGACTTGGTGCGGTCCACCAGCTGGTCGGGGACGAGCAGGGTCCCCGGCCCGTACTCCTGCCGCAGCCCGCCCACCGCGCACGGGCCCAGCACCTGCCGTACGCCCAGGGACCGCAGGGCCCAGAGATTGGCCCGGTAGTTGATGCGGTGCGGCGGCAGATGGTGGCCGCGCCCGTGGCGGGGGAGGAAGGCGACCGTACGCCCTGTGAGTTCGCCGAGGAAGAGCGAGTCGCTCGGCGCCCCGTAGGGCGTCTCCACGGTGATTTCGGTCACGTCGTCCAGGAACGAGTAGAAGCCCGATCCTCCGATGACACCAATGTCAGCCTGCTGTTCGACCATGCGGCCACCCTAGGGCGTGGCCGTCGCGCACGTACGCCGAAGTCCACCGCCCGGCGGGGACGGTGGACTTCGGCGTACGTGAGATATGCGCGTCAGGCGGCGGTGGAGCTGCTGCTCGACGAAGAAGTCGACGAAGAGGTCGAAGAAGAAGAGGAAGACGACGTCGACGAGGTCGAAGTCGCGGAAGAGCCGGTCTTCGCCGCCGGAGTGCTGCTCGACGACGAGCCGCGGCTGTCGTTCCGGTAGAAGCCGGAGCCCTTGAAGACAATGCCGACGGCGGAGAAAACCTTCTTCAGGCGCCCGTCGCAGTTCGGGCACACGGTGAGGGCGTCGTCGGTGAACTTCTGCACCGCCTCGAGGCCCTCGCCGCACTCGGTGCACTGATACTGGTAAGTCGGCACTTGCTTCCTCCTGGCACTCTCACTCGATGAGTGCTAACGACGCTCCATAGTGCAGTATTCCTGTCCGTCAGTCCACCGAGACGGGCTCACGGTGACCGACCCCACTGGCCGCCACCCGCGAGGCCACGGGCCCGGTCGCCAGCGCCTTGCGCAGCACCAGCAGGACCATCAGCGCCAGCGCCGTGCCGGCCAGCGGCACCAGGAAGCCGCTGTTCGGACCGTGCTTGTCGATCAGGGAGCCACCGATGGCAGCGGCGGCCGCCTGGCCCAGGCCCACGGCGCCGGTCAGCCAGGTGAAGGCCTCGGTACGGACGTCCGCCCGCACCAGCTTCTCGACCAGCGTGAAGCCGGTGATCAGCGCCGGAGCGATGGACAGACCGACGACCAGGCCCAGCCCGCCCAGCAGCGGCAGCGAGTGCACCGCCCACAGCGGGCTGGTGGCCAGCACCAGCACCGGGTAGGCGGCCAGCAGACGGCGCTGCGGGGCGCTGCGCCAGACGACGGCGCCGCAGATGATGCCCGCGGTCATGTTCCCGGCCGCGAAGATGCCGTAGAGCAGGCCGTTGAGGCCCGGCTCACCGATGTGCTCGGTGAAGGCGGCGAGCGAGACCTGCATGCCGCCGAAGACCGAGCCGATGCCCAGGAAGACGGCGATCAGCACCCGCACGCCCGGCACGGAGAGCGCCGAGGCGCCCTTCTTCCGGTCGCCCTCGGCGCGTACCGGCCGCGGCTGGGTGCCCCGCTGGGAGGCGAAGAGCAGGCCGCCGACGATGGTGAGCGCGGCCTCCGCGATCAGGCCGGCCGACGGGTGGATGCCCGTGCACAGCGCGGTGGCCAGCACCGGACCGATCACGAACGTGAACTCGTCGGTGACCGACTCGAAGGCCGCCGACGTGCCCATCAGCGGCGTGCCCGCCAGCTTCTCCGCCCAGCGGGCCCGCACCATCGGGCCGATCTGCGGGGTGGACGCGCCCGCGGGCACCGCCGCGACGAACAGCGCCCACAGCGGGGCGTCCGACAGCGCCAGCGTCACCAGCACCGCGATCGCCGCGGCGTGCACGATGACACCCGGCAGCAGCACCGCGGCCTGCCCGAAGCGGTCCGCGAGCTTGCCGCCCTGGGGGGCGAACAGGGCCATCGACACACCCGCGGTCGCCGAGACGGCGCCCGCGGTGGTGTACGAGCCGGAGGTGTGCTGGACGAGCAGCAGGATGCCGATCGTCAGCATGGCGAACGGCTGTCGTGCCACGAAGCCGGGGAGCAGGAACGTCCAGGCGCCGCGCGTGCGCAGCAGCTGCCCGTATCCGGGCCGGTCGGTAGCCGTGGTTGCCACGGCTTGGCCTTTCCGCCACCTGGTAGCGCGCCCGCACAGCCACGGAGCGCGCCGAGAGCTGTCCTCTCGCGCAGGACCGTGGTAGATGCCGGTTCCGGCCGCCGTGCGGTCGCGCCAGCCCTGCATCAGGCAGAGTTGGTTCGGGGTTTTGTAACAAACGCTGTCAGTAACAAAGAGTGAGGCCCCGAGCGCACACTCGAACGGCCTACTTCCTCTCTACCATACCTGGGGCACCCCTGGTTCCTGTAGTACCCAACCACCCCGCGAGCTTGCCGCCCTCGCCGACCGCCCGCAGCCGTTCCTCGGCCGCGTCGCGCACCGGGTCGGTGGCCACCACGAGCAGTTCGTCGCCGTGCCGCAGCACCGTGCTGGGCAGCGGTACGAAGCTCGAGCCCTCCCGTACGACCAGCGTGACGGCCGATCCGGCGGGCAGCCGGAGCTCGGCGACCTCCACGCCGTGCATCTTCGAGGTGTCCGGTATCGCGACCGACAGCAGATGGCCGCGCAGCCGCTCGAGGGGCGCCGATTCGATGCCCAGGTCCTCGGCCTCGGTCTTGCCGAGGTCGAGGTGACGGGCGAGCCAGGGCAGGGTGGGGCCCTGCACCAGGGTGTAGACGATCACCAGCACGAACACGATGTTGAAGATCCGGCGGCTGTCCGGGACCGCGGCCACCATCGGGATGGTGGCCAGCACGATGGGCACCGCCCCGCGCAGCCCGGCCCATGACAGCAGTGCCTTCTCCTGCCACGGGGTGCGGAACGGCGCCGTACTCAGGAACACCGACACCGGCCGGGCCACCACGGTCAGCACCAGGCCGACGATCAGGGCCGGGAGTATGTCGGAGCCCAGCTCGTGCGGGGTGACGAGCAGACCGAGCAGGACGAACATGCCGATCTGGGCGATCCAGCCGAGCCCCTCCGCGAAGCCGCGGGTGGCGGGCTGGTGCGGCAGCTTGGCGTTGCCCAGGATCAGCGCGGCGAGGTACACGGCGAGGAAGCCCGAGCCGTGCGCGAGCGCGCCGCCGGCGTAGGCGACGGTGGCGATGGCCATGACGGCGATCGGATAGAGGCCCGAGGCCGGCAGGGCGACATGGCGCAGGGTGTACGCGCCCAGCATGCCGACCGTGAGGCCCGCGGCGGCGCCGATGGCCAGCTCCAGGGCGATCTTGCCGATCAGCATGTACCAGTGGTCGACCGGTCCGGTGGCGGAGAAGGCGACGACGAGGATGACGACGGGTGCGTCGTTGAAGCCGGACTCGGCTTCCAGAACACCCGTCAGACGTCCGGGGAGCGGAACGTTGCGCAGGACGGAGAAGACGGCCGCCGCGTCCGTGGAGGACACGACCGCGCCGATGATGAGTGACTGACGCCACTCCATGCCCGTCAGATAGTGCGCGGCCGACGCCGTGATGCCGACGCTCACGGCGACGCCGAAGGTGGAGAGCAGGGCGGCGGAGGGCAGGGCGGGTTTGATCTCGTGCCACTTCGTGCCGAGACCGCCCTCCGCGAGGATCACCACGAGGGCGGCGTAGCCGATGACCTGGGTCAGGCCGACATCGTTGAAGTGGACGCCGATGCCGTCCTGGCCGATCGCGACGCCTATGCCGAGATAGATGAGCAGGCTGGGAAGCCCGCTGCGGGACGAGATGCGGACCGCTACGACCGCGACGAGCAGCACGAGCGAGCAGATCAGCAGGAGTTCGTTGAGGTGGTGGACAGTCAGGGGCCGCTCCCATCACTAGCCCCATCGGCCGGTGGAACGTTCCGTCAGCCGATGGGAACTTCATTTCCTCATCTAACATTTTACGGGTTCTTAACGCCTGTCCCCAGCCGCGTCCGGCCTCCGGGCGCCCTGCGCCTATGGTTGCTTCCAGCACTCCAGGACCACCCTGCCCCGCGAAGGACAGCGATGCCCGCCAACAAGACCGGCCCTTCCGGCAAGAAAAAGAAGGGGCGACGTGCCCGCCTGCTCGTGATCACGCTCGTGCTGCTGCTCGTCGCGGGTGTCGGCTTCGGCGGCTACTGGACCGTCAGCACCGTCCGCGCCTCCTTCCCGGAGACGACCGGCACCCTGCGCCTCAAGGGCCTGACGGGGCAGGTCACGGTGGAGCGGGACGGCAACGGGATACCGCAGGTGTACGCGGACAACGCCGAGGACCTCTTCCGCGCCCAGGGCTTCGTCCAGGCCCAGGACCGCTTCTGGGAGATGGACGTCCGCAGGCATCTGACGGCGGGACGGCTGTCCGAGATGTTCGGCTCCGGACAGGTGGAGACGGACGCCTTCGTACGGACCATGGGCTGGCGCCGGGTCGCGCAGCAGGAGTACGACACCAAGCTGTCGCCGGCCACCAAGAAGTACCTGCAGGCCTATTCCGACGGCGTCAACGAGTACCTCAAGGACCACCAGGGCAAGTCGCTGTCCGTCGAGTACGCGGCCCTGGAGTTCGAGAACGACTACAAGCCCGAGAAGTGGACCCCGGTCGACTCGGTCGCCTGGCTCAAGGCCATGGCCTGGGACCTGCGCGCCAATCTGCGCGATGAGATCGACCGCTCGCTCGCCTCGACGCGGCTGAGCCCCAAGCAGATCGACGAGCTGTACCCGCCGTACCCGTACGAGCGGAACAAGCCGATCGTCGAGGGCGGTTCCTACGACTCCGTCACCAAGAAGTACGACCCCAAGGGCACCCCGGACGAGACCTCGCAGAACTCCACCGGCACCCCCGGCACGACCGGCACCGGCACGACCGGCACTGGCACGACCGGCACCGGGACCGGGACGACCGGCACCCCCGGCACGTCCACCGGCACCCCCGGTACGTCCGGGACGCGCGGTTCGTCCACCGCGCCCGGCACCACCCCGACCACCGGCGGGTCCGCGGGCACCGGGCTGCGCAGCGGGCTGTCCTCGCTGTCGAAGACCCTCGACAAGCTCCCGGCGCTGCTCGGCCCCAACGGCAACGGCATCGGCTCCAACTCCTGGGTCGTGTCCGGCAAGTACACGACCACCGGCAAGCCGCTGCTGGCCAATGACCCGCACCTGGCACCGCAGATGCCCTCGCTCTGGTACCAGATGGGGCTGCACTGCACCAAAACCGGACCGCAGTGCCCGTACGACGTCGCCGGTTACACCTTCGCCGGCATGCCGGGCGTCGTCATCGGCCACAACCAGGACATCGCCTGGGGCATGACCAACCTCGGCGCGGACGTGGCCGACCTCTACCTCGAGAAGGTCTCCGGCAGCACGTACCTGTACGACGGCAAGCAGATGCCCCTCGTCACCCGCAAGGAGACCGTGAAGGTCGCGGGCGGCAAGGACCGCGAGTTCACGGTCCGGTCGACCGCCGACGGCAAGCCGATCGTCTCCGACCGCAACGACGAGCTGGGCAAGGTCGGCCAGGACGCGCCCGTCAAGGACCCGGCCCCCGACCGCTCGGAGGGCTACGCGGTCTCGCTGCGCTGGACCGCCCTGACGCCCGGCAGGACCATGGACGCGATCTTCGAGCTCGACCGGGCCGCGGACTTCAAGCAGTTCCGTTCGGCGGCGGCGGACTTCGACGTCCCCTCGCAGAACCTGATCTACGCCGACACCAAGAACCACATCGGCTACCAGGCGCCCGGCAGGATCCCGGTGCGCGGCAAGAACAACGACGGCAGTCTCCCGGCGGCCGGCTGGGACCCGGGCTCCCGCTGGACCGGCTTCCTCCCGCAGTCCGCGCTGCCCTGGGACTACGACCCCAAGCGCGGCTACATCGTGACGGCCAACCAGCCGGTCATCGACCAGAAGTACCCCAACAAGCTCACGACCGACTGGGACTACGGCACCCGCAGCCAGCGCATCAACGACTTGATCCAGTCGAAGATCAAGGACGGCGGGAAGATCTCGACCGACGACATGCAGAAGATGCAGATGGACAACAGCAGCGAGATCGCCAAGCTGCTGACGCCCTACCTGCTCAAGGTCAAGGTCAAGGCCGCCAACGCGAAGGAGACCGCGTACGTCCGCGAGGCCCAGAAGCTGCTGAAGGACTGGGACTACCACCAGGACGCCGACTCGGCCGCCGCCGCGTACTTCAACGCGGTCTGGCGCAACACCCTCAAGCTCGCCTTCGGCAACAAGCTGCCCAAGGAGCTGCGGGTCAAGGGCCAGTGCCTGCGGGTCCGCCCCAACGACTCGGGGCCGCAGGAGGACCTGGACGGCAACACCCGTCTGGTCAACGAGTGCGGCGAGCGTGACCCGGACGAGGCGCAGCCGGACGGCGGCGACCGCTGGACCGAGGTCGTGCGCGGCATCCTCGACAAGCCGGACAGCCCGTGGTGGAAGACCCCCGGCACCCGTGCCGTCCCCGGTGCGGCCGGCCGCGACGAGCTGCTGAACAAGGCCATGCAGGACGCGCGCTGGGAGCTGACCTCCAAGCTCGGCAAGGACGTCAACTCCTGGAGCTGGGGCCGGCTGCACCAGCTGACCCTCAAGAACCAGACGCTCGGCAAGGAGGGCCCCGCGATCGTCAAGTGGCTCCTCAACCGCGGCCCGTGGAACCTCGCCGGCGGCGAGGCGGCGGTCAACGCCGTGGGCTGGAACGCGGCGGGCGGCTACGACGTGGTCTGGGTGCCGTCGATGCGGATGGTCGTCAACCTCGAGGACCTCGACAAGTCCCGCTGGATCAACCTCACCGGCGCCTCCGGGCACGCGTACAACGCGCACTACTACGACCAGACCGACAAGTGGGCCAAGGGCGAGCTGCTGCCGTGGGCCTACAGCCGGGACGCGGTCAAGAAGGCGACGGAGGACACCCTCACGCTGAAGCCGTAGCGTCCGGGAACCGGCGCACGCCGCCGGGAGTGATCACCGCGTGAACGGGGTGGTCGTGCGGTTCCTCCGGGACCCGCGCGACCACCTCGTCGTCGTAGAGCAGCACGATCAGGGCGGGCGAGACCCCCGCCCGCTCCAGCCGGGCCAGCACGCGGTCGTACGAGCCGCCGCCGCGCCCCAGCCGCATGCCCCGGCCGTCCACGGCGAGTCCCGGCAGCAGCACGGCCCGGGCCCCGGTCACGGCGTCGGGCCCGAGCCGCTCGCCGTCCGGCTCCAGCAGGCCACGGGCGGCGCGGACCAGGTGGGCGGAGCCCCGGTAGCGGCCCCAGTCGAGATCGTTGTCCGGCAGCAGGACCGGCAGCAGCACCCGCACGCCTCGTGCGTGCAGCGCGTCCAGCAGGGCGCGGGTGCCGGGTTCCGTCCCCACGGAGACGTACGCGGCCACCGTCCCCGCCCCCGCGAGCTCCGGGAGCTCGAGCGCGCGCCGCCCCAGAGCCTCCTGCGCCGCCTCGCGCGCGCCGGCGCTCAGCGCAGTCCGGCGGGCGAGCAGATCGCGCCGCAGGGCGGCTTTGGCGCTGTCCTGCTTGTTCATGTTCGTACAAACTCCTTTTCGCGGTCCATACTCGGTGGAGCCGTATATTCCGTCTCTGGCTCTGGATAGTGTTCGACCCATGACTCAAGCGCGCCCTCGGATCAGCAAGGCTGTCATCCCGGCCGCCGGCCTGGGAACCCGCTTCCTCCCGGCCACGAAGGCCACCCCCAAGGAAATGCTGCCGGTCGTCGACAAGCCGGCGATCCAGTACGTGGTGGAAGAAGCGGTCGGTGCGGGCCTGTCGGACGTCCTGATGATCACCGGTCGCAACAAGCGACCGCTCGAGGATCACTTCGACCGCAACTTCGAGCTGGAGGAGGCCCTGCGCCGCAAGGGCGACGAGTCCCGGCTCGCCCGGGTCCAGGAGTCCAGCAACCTGGGGACCATCCACTACGTGCGGCAGGGCGACCCCCGCGGCCTCGGCCACGCGATCCTGTGCGCCGCGCCGCACGTGGGCGACGAGCCCTTCGCGGTGCTGCTGGGCGACGACCTCATCGACGCCCGTGACCCGCTGCTCTCGCGCATGGTCGAGATCCAGCGCCGGCACGGCGGCAGTGTGGTCGCGCTCATGGAGGTCGACCCCTCCCAGGTCCACCTCTACGGCTGCGCGGCCTTCAAGCCCACCGACACCGAGGACGTGGTCGAGATCACGGGCCTGGTCGAGAAGCCCGACCCCGCCGAGGCCCCCAGCAACTACGTGATCATCGGCCGCTACGTTCTCGACCCCGCCGTCTTCGGCGTGCTGCGCGAGACCCCGCCCGGCCGCGGCGGCGAGATCCAGCTGACCGACGCCCTGCAGGCCCTCGCCGCCGAGCCCGGCCTCGGCGGCCCGGTCCACGGCCTGGTCTTCAAGGGCCGCCGCTACGACACCGGGGACCGCGGCGACTATCTGCGGGCCATCGTCAGGCTCGCCTGCGAGCGCGAGGATCTGGGGCCGGACTTCCGGGCCTGGCTGCGGAGTTATGTCACCGAGGAGATGTAGCGAGTGAGCCGGAACGCCGACGACACCGACCGCCTGTGGACGGTCGACGAGCACCTCGACGACATCCTCGGCAGGATCCGCCCGCTGGAGCCGCTCGAGCTCCAGCTCCTCGACGCCCAGGGCTGTGTGCTGGTCGAGGACGTCGTGGTGCCCGCGGCCCTGCCGCCCTTCGACAACAGCTCCATGGACGGCTACGCGGTCCGCGTGGCCGACGTCGAGGGCGCGAGCGAGGAGTTCCCGGCGGTGCTCACCGTCGTCGGCGAGGCCGCGGCGGGCGGCGGCGAACCGCCCGCCGTGGGCCCCGGCGAGGCGGTCCGCATCATGACGGGCGCACCGCTGCCGCCCGGTGCGGAGGCCGTCGTCCCCGTCGAGTGGACCGACGGCGGCCTGGGCGGCGGCCCCGCCGCCACCATGGCCGCCGGCAGCGTCCCCCGTAGCCTTAACGGCACGGGAGGTGCCCCCATGGGCGAGGTCCGCGTCCACCGCCCCGCCGCCGCCCGTGCGCACGTACGGGCCCGGGGCAGCGACGTGGGCGCCGGAGAGCTCGCCCTCGGCGCGGGCACGGTGCTGGGGCCGTCCGAGATCGGGCTGCTGGCGGCGATCGGCCGCGCCGCCGTGCGCGTCCGCCCGCGCCCGCGCGTGGTCGTCCTGTCCACGGGCAGCGAGCTGGTCCCGCCCGGCGAGGAGCTCGGCCCCGGCCTGATCCACGACTCCAACAGCTTCATGCTCACCGCCTGCGCCCACGACGCGGGAGCCATCGCCTACCACGCCGGTTCGGTGGGCGACGACCCCGGGACGCTGCGCTCCACCCTCGAGGACCAGCTCGTGCGCGCCGACGCCGTGGTCACCAGCGGCGGCGTGAGTGTGGGGGCGTACGACGTGGTCAAGGAGGCCCTGTCCTCTCTCACCGGCGAGGACGGCAGCGTCGATTTCCGGCGGCTGGCCATGCAGCCCGGCAAGCCCCAGGGCTTCGGGCGCATCGGCCCCGACCGCACCCCGCTGTTCGCCCTGCCGGGCAACCCGGTCAGCTCGTACGTCTCCTTCGAGCTCTTCGTGCGCCCGGCCCTGCGGGCCCTGATGGGGCTCGAGCCCCGCGACCGGACCGTCGTGCGCGCGGTGTGCGCCGACGCCGTCACGTCCTCCCCGAAGGGCCGCCGCCAGTACCTGCGGGGCCGCCACGAGGACGGCAAGGTCACCACCCTCGGTGGCACGGGATCGCACCTGGTCAAGGCCCTCGCCGACGCCAACGCCCTGATCGTCGTCCCCGAGGACACCACCGAGGTGGCGGCCGGTACGGAACTCGAAGTGATCCTTCTCGACTGACCGCTCACCTCTCCGGGTACCGTGCTGCCCACTGTCTGACCGCACCGGACCGGACCAGGAGAACGATGAGCAGCGCCCAGGACCCCCTCGACCGTCTCACCCACATCGACGAGACGGGCGCGGCGCGCATGGTCGACGTCTCGGCCAAGGACGTCACCGCCCGCACCGCCACGGCGAGCGGGCGTGTGCTCGTCTCGCCGCGCGTCGTGGAGCTGCTGCGCGGCGAGGGCGTCCCCAAGGGCGATGCCCTCGCCGTCTCCCGCATCGCGGGCATCATGGGCGCCAAGCGCACCCCCGACCTCATCCCGCTCTGCCACCCGCTCGACGTCTCCGGCGTCACGGTGGACCTGTCGGTCGCCGACGACGCGGTCGAGATCCGCGCCACGGTGAAGACCACCGGGCGTACGGGCGTGGAGATGGAGGCCCTCACCGCGGTGAGCGTGGCCGCGCTCACCGTCGTCGACATGGTCAAGGCCGTCGACAAGGGCGCCACCATCACCGCCGTGCGCGTCGAGGAGAAGACGGGCGGCAAGTCCGGGGACTGGAGCCGCGCATGAGAGCCCTGGTCGTCACCGCCTCCAACCGGGCCGCGGCGGGCGTCTACCCGGACCGGGGCGGCCCCCTGCTGGCCGAGGGACTGGCCGGGCTGGGGTTCGCCGTCGACGGCCCCCGGGTCGTCCCCGACGGGGACCCCGTGGAGCAGGCCCTGCGGGAAGCGGTCGAGGCGTCGTACGACGTCGTCGTGACCACCGGCGGCACCGGGATCTCGCCCACCGACCGCACCCCCGAGGCCACCCTGAAGCTCCTCGACTACGAGATCCCCGGCATCCCCGAGGCCATCCGGGCCCAGGGGCTGGCCACGGCGCCCGCCGCCGCGCTCTCCCGGGGGCGCGCGGGGGTGGCCGGGCGCACGCTGATCGTCAACCTGCCCGGCTCCACGGGCGGCGTCCGCGATGGCCTGGCCGTCCTGGAGCGGCTGCTGGTGCACGCCGTCGAGCAGCTGCGCGGCGGCGACCACCCGAGACCGGACACCCGGAACCCGGCATGAGCGGCTGGCCGGTCGCGCTCGCGTACGGGGACGTGGTCCTGCGCCCCATCCGGCAGCGCGACCAGCGCGCCTGGCGGGAGGTCAACCGGCGCAACCGCGAGTGGCTGCGCCCCTGGGAGGCGACCGTCCCGCCCGCGCCGCCCAGCGGCCCCGTCACCCGGCGGCCCACCTACCGGCAGATGGTCCGCCACCTGCGCTCCGAGGCCCACGCGGGCCGCATGCTGCCGTTCGTCATCGAGTACCGGGGTCAGCTGGCCGGTCAGCTGACCGTGGCGGGGATCACCTGGGGCTCGATGTGCTCGGCGCACATCGGCTACTGGGTGGACCAGGCGATCGCCGGCCGGGGCGTGATGCCGACGGCCGTCGCCCTCGTCACCGACCACTGCTTCCACGCCCTCGGGCTGCACCGGGTCGAGGTGTGCATCCGGCCCGAGAACGCGCCCAGCCGCCGGGTCGTGGAGAAACTCGGCTTCCGCGAGGAGGGGCTGCGCCCGCGCTATCTCCACATCGACGGCGCCTGGCGGGACCATCTCGTCTACGTCCTGACGGCCGAGGAAGTGACGGACGGACTGTTGGTCCGCTGGCACCGGCAAATAAAATAAGTGTTCGAAATTGACTGTCGATGGTCGGATTCCGTCGGGTTACGGGCTCAACAATCACAAAAAAAGTTCGAGATATCAGCCAGTTCGTGCGACACACCGCGCCAATTGGCGGAATCCCTTGCACACGGCCCTCTACCGTGTCCGTGTGAGCAGCAGCGGCCTGATCTACGCAGTCATCGTCGGAGCCTGGGCCGCCTACTTGGTGCCGATGTGGCTCCGTAGGCAGGACGAGCTCAACGAGGCCCGTCCGACGGAACGCTTCAGCACCGCCATCCGGTTGCTGTCCGGGCGGGCGGGCATGGAGCGCCGTTACGCCAAGGAACTCGAGGGGCGCACCGCGACCGACGTGCCCGTCCCCGACGAACCCTCCCCCATGGCTCAACGCATGGGAGGTACCCCCACCGCGGAGCGCCACGCGCCGGAGCCGGAGACCGTGGCCGAGCCGGTCGCCGCCCGGCCGTCCGCCGCACCCGGCCACTCCCCGGTGCCCGGCCACACCCTGACGCCCGCCGAGCGGGCCCGCCGCTCCAAGGTCCTCGCGCGCCGCCGCCGCACCACCGTGATGCTCTTCCTCTGCTTCAGCGTCGGTGCCGTCGTCGCGGGGGTCGGCGGCCTGGCGTTCCTGTGGGCCCCGGGCATCCCGGCGGCGCTCCTCAGCGCGTACATCTTCTACCTGCGGATCCAGGAGCGGCGGCGGTTCGCCTTCACCATGGACCAGCACCGCGCCGAACTGGCCGCGCAGCGGCTGCGCGAGGGCCGTCCCCGCCCTCACCAGGCGGCTGACCCGGTGGCCGCCGACCTCGAGACCGACGCCGACACCGTGGTGCACCCCGGGCCCGACCGGGCTCCGGCGGAGCGGCCGTCCGCCCGCAGCGCGGGCCGGCGCGCCCTCGTCGAGCAGACCGATCACGCCGAGTGGGTCGATCAGCAGCGCGACCGCGGCACGGGCGAGGGCTGGGAACCGGTGCCGGTGCCCCTGCCGACGTACGTCACCGCGCCCGTCGCCCCCCGCGGCGAAGGCACCGAGGCGCCCGACACCTGGAGCTCCGCCCGGTCCAGCGCCGCCGAGCCCGCCGCTGACCGCAGGGCGCCCGCGGACGACCGCCGCGGCCCGCGCCCCCGCCGCCGCCCGCGCGAGCGCGGCCGCACCCCGCTCTTCGACCAGTACGCCGAGGGCGAGCGGCCGCGCGCGGCCAACGAGTGACGGCTGCCGCGCTGACCAGCGAGGGTGCGTCAGGGGAGCGATTTCCGACCAGCCCGATGGAGGTGCTAGAGTTTCACTCGTTGCAAGGGCCTGTGGCGCAGTCTGGTAGCGCACCTCGTTCGCATCGAGGGGGTCTGGGGTTCAAATCCCCACAGGTCCACCGCACATGAGAAAGTCCCTGTCGGAGAAATCCGGCAGGGACTTTCTTGTTGTGCGTGGCGGTGGCCCGGCGCTCGGGTGGCTCGAAAGAAGATGATCAAGGAACGTTTGCGCGGCTATGCTCGGAAAACCATGCCCGCCAAGCCCCTCGCGCGCGATGCGCTGCTCGACGTCCTGATCTGTCCGCTGTGCGGCGGGTCCTTCCTGCGGTCCGCCGGATCGTTGCGGTGCGCCGGCCGGCATGCGTACGACATCGCCCGGCAGGGGTATGCCGGGCTGCTGACGGGCGATATGCGGGCGGGTACGGCCGACACCGCGTCCATGGTGCAGGCCCGCGCCGCGTTCCTGCGGGCCGGGCACTACGCGCCGTTGGCGGGTGCGCTCGCGGGGCTCGTGGCGGACCTGGCCCCGGCCGACGGTGTCGTGCTCGACGCCGGGGTCGGTACCGGGTACTACCTGGGCGCCGTGCTGGACGCCCTCCCGGAGGCCGTCGGACTGGGGCTGGACGCCTCGAAGTTCGCCCTGCGCCAGGCGGCGCGGGCACATGCGCGGGCGGGGGCGGCGAGTTGGGACGTGTGGCGGCCGCTGCCGGTGCGTTCCGGTTCTGTCGACGTGGTGCTCAATGTCTTCGCGCCCCGCAACGGCGAGGAGTTCCGCCGGGTGCTGGCGCCCGGCGGGGCGCTCGTGGTCGTCACGCCCACGCCGCGTCATCTCGCCGAACTGCGGCGGCCCGTGGGGCTGCTGGCGGTCGACGCGGCCAAGGAGGAGCGGCTGCACCGCACGCTGGGCGGGCATTTCCGCGCGGAGCGCGCGGAGCGGCACGAGTGCCTTGCCGAACTCGCGGCCGGGGATGTCGAGAACCTGATCTCCATGGGGCCCTCCGCGCGGCACATCGCGCCGGAGGAGCTGCGGCGGCGTGTGGCACGTCTGGAAGTGCCGTTCCGGGCCACCGTTTCCTGCCGGTTGTCCGTGTACCGGCCGTTGTGACGTAGATCATCGTTTGCGCTGTGCGGAATGGATTCCGGGTTCGTGATGCGCATGACACGATCGGGGCACGCTGCGGTTACTTGCGAGTAGTCGCAGCTTTTCCTGTCCCCCCGTGCGCCCCCGAGGAAACAACTTGCGCAAGTCTCACAGGAACGTGATTTTCCCCGCCGCTGCCCTGACCGCCGCCTCTCTCGCGCTCGCCGGGTGCTCGGCGGGGTCGTCGAACGCCGCGAAGGACACCGCGGACCCGGCCGCCGCCACGGCCGCCGCGCCGTCCCCGACCGACGCGCCCCAGCTCGCCGTTGCCGCCGCGTCGGCCGGCGGTGCCCCGAGCGCCGTGGCCCGCCCGGCGGAGGACGGCACGCAGACGAGTGCCGCGCCGGCTCCGGCGGAGAAGTCCTCGCTGAAGGTCGCCTCCTTCGACGAGAAGACCGGACGGGCCGTCATATCCGGTCCGTCGAAGAAGTCCGTGGCCAAGCCGGCGAAGGTCGCCGCCGGTGACGTGATCGCCAGCGCGCCCGCGCCCGGTGCGCCCAACGGCGTCCTGGCCAAGGTCACCAAGGTGGGGCGTACGACCGACCACGGCACCGAGGTCCACACCGAACCCGCCACGCTGAACGCCCTGCTGGGCGCGTCCAAGGCGGCGGGGAAGGTCGCGGTCGACCCGTCCGCCGTCAAGGTCCAGCCGCTCGTCTCCGGGGTCAAGGTCTCCTGGGCGAAGCGCGGTGACGTCCACTTCGGGCCCGAGGGCGCGAAGTTGCCGATGGGCAACCTGCGGGTGGACGTCGGCACGGCCATCGCCACCGCGAAGGGCGCACCGGCGTCCGCGGGCGCGTCGGTGAACGGCTTTGTGCAGCTGGCGCCCGAGGTCGACTTCTCGTACGACGGCCGTGGGACGGGCGGCCGCGCGCCCGGCACGGCGTCGCTCGCGCTGTCCGGTGACTGGTCCGCGCAGTGGGAGCTGAAGGGCCAGGCGGCGGCCTCGACGGACGCCAAGCCGCTGCGGATCCCGTTCGCGAAGCTGCACGCGGACCCGGTCATCAACGTCGGGCCCGTGCCGGTGGTCGTCAACACCGACTTGACCTGCTACCTGCAGGTCGACGGCGACGGCAAGATCAGCGTGGACGTCAAGCAGGACGTCAAGGGCGGCTTCAAGGTCGGCGGCTCCTACAGCCGGTCCGCGGGCTGGAACCCGGTCAGCGAGTCGGACATCAAGGGCACCCCGGTGAAGGCCACGGCGTCCGCCGAGGGCAAGGTCAGGGCCGCGCTGGGCGCGGAGGCGTCCGTCGGCCTGTACGGGAAGGTGGGCGTGACCGGAGAGGTCGCGCCGTACCTGCGGGCCGAGGGGGCCGTGCAGGCGAGTGCCGGTGGCGGCAAGCGCCCTGAGGTCAAGGGGAATTGGGCCGCGTTCGGCGGTGTCGATGTGAACGGCGCGCTCCAGCTGCGGCTCGACATCTTCGGCACGCCGATATTCGAGCGGAAGCTGCCGCTGCCGGGGATCCACAAGGAGTGGCGTCTGGCGGGGTCCCCCAACAAGTAATGCCCCGCGTGGTGCCCGCAGTCGGGGGCTGCGGGCACCACGCGTACCGCTACAGGCGGCTCGCCACCTTGCGGGCCGCCTTCAGTGTGTCGCCCACCGGATTCGCGGGGTACGACGGGCGGTGCCGCGTCCAGCCGTCCTCCAGCGCGAACCAGTCGATCGGCTTCGGCTTGCGCCTCGCCGTCAGCGCCGCGTCCAGCTCGCCGAAGTACGTGGCCCAGCGCAGCCGGTAGAGCCCGCCGACCAGCCCCGCCCACTCACGGTTCGCGTAGTCGTGCAGCTTGCCCCCGTTGGCCGAGGCGCGCGGCCCCCACACGGTCAGCAGCGAGACGGCGTCGTGCTCCAGGCGGTCGCGCTCGGCGCCGGACGTCCCCCAGGACCGGGCGTCGGCGATCCAGCGGCCCAGCAGATGCCGTCCGTCGGTCGCGACGACCTCCTCCATGAGGTCCATCCACCCCAGCCACTGCTTGGTCAGCTCGCCCAGCCGCGCCCGGTCCTTGGCCTCGTACGCGGCACGGATCCGCGGCAGCAGCAGCCGGCTGCGGTTGGCGACCGCCTGCCGGGCGACGTCGACAAGGTCGTATCGGTACGCCGAACTGCGCTGCAGCGCCGGCGCGACCGCGAGCAGCGCGGGCAGCGCCTTCTCGAACTCGGCGGCGCTGTAGCGCAGTTGATGCGGCGACCAGCTCGCGGCGTGCGCGACGGCGAGGTCCGGCCGGGCGCCGAACAGTCCCTCCGCAGCCTCGCTCCACTGGTCGGCGCGGGACGTGCCGTACGCGGTGTGCCGCAGCACCGACCAGGCGCGTACCGCCGAGCGGTCGTTGCCGCCGTAGCGGCAGCCGGCCCACCGCTCGAACCAGGTGTCCAGGTTCACCGGGCCGTTGGTCCAGGCCAGATCCGCGAACAGGGCCAGCGCGGCAGGGTTGTTGTCGGCGGCCTCGGGCATCAGCGCGATGCCGCGCAGCGCGCTGCCCGGCTTGGTGCGCCAGCGGTGGTACAGCTCGGCCCAGTCGGGCGCGTTGGCGCCCAGCGCGGTGTGGCCGCCGAAGTTCCAGATGGAGCCGAAGGCGTAGGGGGTGCCGCCCCAGTCCCGCTCGCGGTCGGTCACGGTGGGGTAGCGGTCGGAGAGCCCGTCGACGACGAGCATCCGGGAGCGGTCGACCGCGTCGAGGATGTCCCGCCGCGGGTTCGACTGCCAGCCGAGGACGGCCCAGACCGCATCGGGGTGGGCGGCGCGCAGGGCCTTCTCGACGGCCTTGGCGGCGGCGCCGACGGGGACGTCCCCGGGGGTGCCGCCCTCGTGCAGCAGGTCCATCTTGTACATCGAGGTCGTGCCGTACAGCTCCTGCTGGACGCGGTAGAAGGTGCGGGCGACCTTGGCGAAGGGCGCACAGCGCGGGTCGAGCCAGTCGGGTCTGGGGAAGCCCTGCCAGTCGCCCTGCGGGACGGTGCGCGCACCCGGCACGCGCTTGGCGAAGCCGGGCGGCACGGTGCCGTAGTAGCCGGGGAACACGGGCGTCATGCCCAGCTCACGCAGCCGCCCCACGATCCGCTTGCCCAGCGCGGTGCGGCGGTCGAGGAGCTGGCGGGAGACGGGGCCGCCGAAGGCGGACATGTTCTGCATCAGCCACCACGGCTGGTGGGCCGGGCCCGGGATCCACTCCCTCAACTCGGCGTCACTGTAGCCGTGTTCGAGGAAGGTGCGGTGGTAGACGGCCTCCGCGCCCGTGTAGACGAGCACCTCGTTGAAGCCGTGCAGGGCGAGGACGTCGATCTCGCGTTCCCACTGCTCCCAGCCGCGATAAGGCGCGGTATAGGCGTCGTTGGTGTCGTTGAACACAAAGCGGTGCCGGGCGTTCGCCGCCGAGGTGATCGGGGTACGGACGGCGGGGAGCCTGTCGGGGAGGCCGGTCTGCTCGCCGGCCCAGGAGAAGTGGGCGTGCGCGGTGTTTCTGAGGTACCAGTGGAAGCCGGTGAGCTGTACGGCCGGAGTGCTGCCCTCGACGAGGATCCGGCCCGCGCTCCCGGTCACCCGGAAGACGTCCGCGCCGCCGCGCCGCGGCAGCGTACGGAAGGCGACCTGGCGGTGGTGACGGGGGAGCAGCCGGGCGAGGGCCGCGGCGGCCGGCCCGCCGTTGCCTCCTTGTGCACCGTTGCCTCCTCCCGAATCGGCCGGTTCCGCCGAGGCGGCGGGCACGGCCATCGCGCCGAGAGCGGCGGATCCGGCGAGGGCTCCGAGGATCGTGCGACGGGCGATGTGCATGGGGTGACCTCCCATGGCGCTGTGGTGCCTGGACTGGACCACGTAAGCGCGGAGATCCTATGAGCCGATATCCGCGCACGGTCAAGGGCGCGGTGGTCAAGTCACCCACAGCGGCTACATTTGGCACGAATAGCCCAGCCGTTCCGATCCATCTGCCTGCGTGAGGAGTCCTGTGCGAGCACTCACCCCGGCCTTCGGCGCCATTGCCGCCGCCGTCGGTCTGCTGGGCGTGCTCCTGTGCGGATGCGGTGATCCGGGCGGGCTGAAGGTGACGGGCCGTGCGGTCAGTCCCGCGGCGGTGGCCGTGCCCTCGTACGTCGTCGAGAGACCGGGCGGCATGCACCTGAGGCGCCCCGTGTCCTTCGAGGCGAACGGCACGGTCCGGCTCACCGGGCTGCGCTGGCGGAGCTGGGACGGGCCGATCGCGGAGGCGACCGGCGAGGTGACCTGGTGCACGCCGGACTGCGCCGCGAGCCCGCGGCCGGCCTCCGTCATGCTCAGCGGCCTCGTACGGCAGGATCGTTCCGCTTACTACAGCAGGGCAGCGGTCGTGGCCGACGGGCTGCCGCCCGGACAGCACGCGGAGCTGCGCGACCTGCGGCTCTACGTACCGAAGCGTTAGCGGCCGGGGAGCCTTGTAGCGATGGGACTGCGTACGAAGGTCGGCGTGGCGATCACCTTCACCGCCGCGCTGGTCGCTGTCCTCATGGGCTTCGTCGTGCACCACCGCACCGCGCAGAACCAGTTCGAGTCCGCGGCCGACAGCATCGACAGCCGGCTGGTGTCCGCCGTCGAGGACCATGCGGTGGGCAACGACTGGCGCCCGCACACGCTCGTGAACCCGGCCCGGATGCCCGGCCCGCTGCGCAAGGCCGCCGAGGGCGGCAAGCGCGCCGTCTATCTGGACCGCGGCGGCCGGGTCCCGATGCTGTGGGCCGCCAGCCGTCTCGGTGACGACATCGTTGTCGTCACACGCCCCTACAGCCGTGAGACGCGCAATCTCGACAACCTCGACGAGGTCCTGCTGCTGGCCGGCGGCATCGGCACCGGGTTCGCCGGCGTCGTGGGGGTGGGGCTCGCAACCGTCGTCGGGCGGCGGTTGAACGCCTCCGCCCGGGCCGCCGAGCGGATCGCGGGCGGCGACCTCACCGCGCGGTTGCGGCCGAGGGGCGGCCGGGACGAGATCGCCCGCCTGACCGTGGCCGTCAACTCCATGGCCGACGCGCTGGCCGCCCGCATCCAGGCCGAGCGCGAGGTCACCTCCAACATCGCGCACGAGCTGCGCACGCCCGTCGCGGGCCTGGTCGCGGCGGCGGGCCTGCTGCCGCCGGGCCGGCCCGCCGAGATGGTCCAGGACCGGGCCCGCCGGGTCAGCTCCCTGATGGAGGACGTCCTCGAGGTGGCCCGCCTCGACGGCGACGCCGAGCGCGCCGAGGTGGACGTACGGGAGCTGGGCGAGCTCACCCTGCGCGCGGTGCGGGCGGCGGCCGTGCCGGGGCAGGAGCCGGTGGAGGTACGGGTCCTGCGCGACAGCCTGGTCGAAACGGACGCCCGGCGGGTCGAGCGCATAGTGGCCAACCTGGTCACCAACGCCTTCCGGCACGGCACCGGGCCCGTCGTCGCCGAGGTCGACGGCCCCGTGGTCCGGGTCCGCGACCGGGGCCCCGGCTTCCCGGAACGGCTGCTGACCCGCGGCCCGCAGCGTTTCCGCACCGGTTCCGGCGCGGGTCTGGGCCTGGGCCTGACGATCGCCGCCGGGCAGGCACGGGTGCTGGGCGCCCGGCTGACCTTCGCCAACCCCGACGGCGGCGGCGCGGAGGCCACGCTGGACCTGAGCGGCTCGGTCCCGTCCCCGGCACCATCGCCCGAGGCCTGACATGCGGACGGGCCGGAGCGGCCCAACAGTGGAGCCATGACCACTGCTGACAACGTCCTGTTCCTGAGCGTCCCCGACCCCGACACCGGCCACCGGGCGCTGGACGGTCTCCGCCTGGCCCACGCCGACGGTGCCGTCCGGCTGCACGAGGCCGCGGTGATCGCCCGCGCCGCGGACGGCACCCTCGACTTCCCCGACGCCGTGGACCACACCGGCACCGCCCGTGCCTTCACCGTCGGCGGCCTGATCGGCGGGCTCCTCGGCATCCTCGGCGGCCCGCTCGGCGTCATGATCGGCTTTGGCGCTGGCGGCCTGATCGGCGGCGCGCACGACGCACGCCGGGCCACCGCGGCCAACGCCGCGCTCGAGATGCTGGCTGCGGAGGTGCCGCCGGGCGTCACGGTCCTCGTGGCCGAGGTCGGCGAGGACGGGCCCGAAACCGCCGACCGCGCCCTCGCGCCGTACGGCATGGTCACCCGCTACTCGGCCGACGACCTGCGCGAGGAGGTCGAGGCGGCGATCGCGGAGGGCACGCGCGAGCGTTAGAGGTGCAGCGCCTTCGCGAAGCAGCGGCTCGAGTCGTACGTGCGGTAGAGCCCGAACTTCGGCGCCGGCGCGTAGCCGCTGGACGTGTAGAGGGCGATGGCCTCCGGCTGCATGATCCCGGTCTCCAGCACCATGCGCGTACGCCCCGCCTCGCGTGCGTCGTCCTCCAGCACCGCGAGCATCCGCCGTGCCAGTCCCAGGCCGCGCGCCGCGGGGATCACGTACATCCGCTTCAGCTCGGCGTCCCCGTCCGCGTAGCCCTCCTCGTTCTCCTCCTGCGCCCGCCAGCCGCCGGTGGCGACGGGCTTCCCGTCGGCGTCGTAGACGATGAGATACCGGCCACGCGGCGGGGCGAACTCCGCCGGGTCCATGGGGGTCAGGTCGCCCTCCCCGTAGCGCTCCGCGTATTCGAGCTGTACCTGGTCGTCGAGGGTCACGGCATCGGGATGGTCGTACGCGACGGTCATGATCCGCATGCCGGGGATCGTACGGACGTCCGACCGCGGGCGGCAGTGCCGCCCCGGAAGTCGGTATCGTTCCGGAATGCTCACTGTGACGACCGTGAATGTGAACGGCCTGCGCGCCGCGGCCAAGAAGGGCTTCGTGGAGTGGCTGGCGGCGACCGAGGCCGACGTCGTCTGCCTCCAGGAGGTCCGCGCCGAACCGCACCAGCTCCCCGACGAGGTGCGCGAGCCCGAGGGCTGGCACACCCTGCACGCCCCGGCGGCGGCCAAGGGCCGCGCGGGCGTGTCCGTCTACACCCGGCGCGAGCCGGAGGCGGTACGGATCGGCTTCGGCTCGGAGGAGTTCGACGGCAGCGGCCGCTACGCGGAGGCCGACCTGCCGGGCCTCACGGTCGCCAGCCTCTACCTCCCCTCGGGCGAGGTGGGCACGGAGCGGCAGGACGAGAAGGAACGCTTCATGGCCGAGTTCCTGCCGTATCTCGTGGGGCTGAAGGCCCGGGCCGCGGCCGAGGGCCGCGAGGTCGTCGTCTGCGGCGACTGGAACATCGCCCACCAGGAGGCCGACCTCAAGAACTGGAAGGCCAACCGCAAGAGCGCGGGCTTCCTCCCGGAGGAGCGCGCCTGGCTGACCCAGGTCTTCGCCGAGTACACGGACGTCGTCCGCGCCCTCCACCCGGACGTCGCGGGCCCGTACTCGTGGTGGTCCTACCGCGGCCGCGCCTTCGACAACGACTCCGGCTGGCGCATCGACTACCAGGCGGCGAGCGCGGGTCTCGCGGAGCGTGCGGTGAAGGCGGTGGTGGAGCGGGCGGCCAGCCATGACCAGCGGTGGTCGGATCATGCGCCGGTGACGGTGGTCTACGAGCTCTAGTCCGGCCCTGGTCCGGCGGGCGCCACGTCGGTCTGAGGGGTCCTAGGACCCCTCAGACCTTGGGATGAAATCCCGTGCGGGCCCTGGGAGTTCGTTGCCCCGGGCGCCTACCATCGGGAGCATGGCAGTTGAGCTGAACCACACCATCGTTCACTCCCGTGACAAGCACGCGTCGGCCAAGTTCACCGCGGAGATCCTCGGCCTCGAGGTCGGGCCGCCCTTTGGCCCGTTCATCCCCGTAGGGACGGACAACAGCGTGACGCTGGACTTCGCCACGGTCGAGTCGGAAAGGATCGTCCCGGGGCACTACGCGTTCCTCGTGTCCGAGGACGAGTTCGATGTGATCTTCCAGCGGATCAAGGACGCGGGGGTCACGTACTACTACGGGCCCGCGCTCGACCGGCCGGGGGAGATCAACCACCACGACGGCGGGCGCGGTACGTACTTCCAGGATCCGGACGGGCACATCCTCGAGATCATCACCAGGCCGTACGGGAGCGGTGCGGCGTAATTCGGCGGCCTCGAGGGCGCGCGGCAGCATCGCGGACTCGTAGGCGCGGACGCCGTCTTCGAGAACGGCCTCGGCCATGTGCTGGACGGGGTCGCCGCGCGCATCTCCCGCTGAACGGCACAGAACGAGGGGCGCGCCTGCGCATGGCGCGCCCCTCGGCTGTCGACGGCCCTACTGCAGGTCTTCGTCCTGGATGTCGTCCAAGGACTGCTGGCGGCCCTGCTGTTGCTGCTGGCGCTGCTGCTGCTCCTGCTGCTGCTGGCGGACCTTGTCCTGCGACTGCTGGCCCTTCTGCTGCGCCTGCTGCTTGGCCTGCTGGGCCTTCTGCCTGGCCTGCTGGGCCTTGTTCTGCATCTCGTCCTTGATGCCCATGTGTGTCACTCCTAGGGGAGGTCGGGGGGAACGGGCCGCGACCAGCCTCACATGAGGGGACGAACGTCGCATTTCGATCAGTGACGCTCCGTGCGCGCCTTCTCGTCCGCCGCGCCTCCGGCGCCCACGAGGCCGCCCGGCGGGGGGACGTCGCCGACGCGGCGGACCTCGCGTGGGCCGAACGTGCCGATGACGCCCGGCAACAGGCCCCGTACGGACTGCAGGCCGCGCAGCCAGCCCTGGCCGTACACGTGTGCCGAGCGGCGCTCGATGCCCGCCACCAGGCGGTCGACGGTGGGCTCCAGGGGGTAGGTGCGGTTGGCGGGCCACGGCAGGCGGCGGCGCATCTCGCGCATGGCGTCGTGGGCGTCGGCGCCGCGGACCATGTCGGTGTCGGTCCAGCTGAGGTAGGCGACCCCGACGCGTACGCCCCGGTGGGCGACCTCGGCGCGCAGGCTGTGGGCGTAGGCCTCGACGCCCGCCTTCGAGGCGCAGTACGCGGTCATCATGGGCGCGGGCGTGATCGCGGCGAGCGAGGCGATCTGGAGGAGGTAGCCCCGGCTCTCGGCGAGGACGGGCAGGAACGCGCGGCCCGTGACGGCGCTGCCGATGAGGTTGACCTCGATGACCCGCCGCCAGGCGTCGGGGTCCGAGCCGTCGAGCGGGCCGCCGGTGGCGACACCGGCGTTGGCGACGACGATGTCGGCCTTGCCGAAACGGTCCTTGACCTCGCGGGCGACCTGGGCCATCGCCTCGTGGTCGGTGACGTCCGCGTACCAGTGCGCCGCGTCGGTGCGCAACGACCCGGCGACGCGCCGCAGTTCGGCGGGCTCCAGGCCCACCAGCGCCACGCTCGCGCCGCGCGCGGAGAGCTTGCGGGCCAGCTGCTCGCCCACGCCGCGTGCGGCGCCGGTGATGACGGCGACCTGTCCGGGGAGTTCCACGCGTCGGCTCAACGAAGCACCTCGTATTCGGAAAGGTCGACATGGCGGGTGGCCCGGCGGAACTCGGCGGTCGTGCCCGGCCAGACGGTGGTGTTGCGGCCCTCCGCGTCGAGGTACCAGCTGCTGCAGCTGCCGGTGTTCCATACGGAACGGTCCAGGCGGGTCTGCAGTGCGCGGTTCCAGGACCGGACGGCGGACGGGCGGGCGTCGAGCGCGACCCGGCCGCCGAGGACGTCCAACTGGCGCAGGAAATCCGCCAGATAGTTCAGCTGGGACTCGATCATGAGGATCATCGAGCTGTTCCCGAGGGCCGTGTTGGGCCCGATGACGGTGAGGAAGTTGGGGAACCCGGCGGCGCTGGCGCCGCGGAGCGCGGCCATGCCGTCCTTCCACTCCTCGGCGAGCGTGGTGCCCGCCGCGCCCGTGACGCGCTCGGCGATCGGCATGTCGGTGACGTGGAAGCCGGTGCCGAAGACGATGGCATCGGCCTCGGCGCGGGTGCCGTCGGCGGCGACGAGGGTGGAGCCGCGTACCTCGGCGAGGGCGGAGGGCACGAGGTCCACGTTGGGCCGGGTGAGGGCCGGGTAGTAGTCGTTGGACAGCAGGATGCGCTTGCAGCCGATGCGGTAGTCGGGGGTGAGCCTGGCGCGCAGCGCCGGATCCCTGACGGCTCTGCGCATGTGGGCCGAGGCGAGCCGTTCGACGCCCTTCATCCGGTCGGGCCGCTTGGCGAACGCGCCGACCTGCAACTCCCGTATGCTCCACAGGAGTCCGCGGCGCGCGACGCGGGTGAGCGGGACCTTCTCGTGCAGCCACCTCTCGGCGGCGGTGATCGGGCGGTCGACCCGGGGGACCACCCAGGGCGGGGTGCGCTGGAAGAGAGTGAGCCGGGAGACGTCCGGCTGGATGCTCGGGACGATCTGGATGGCCGAGGCGCCCGTGCCGACCATGGCGACGCGCTTGCCGCGCAGGTCATAGCCGTGGTCCCAGCGGGACGAGTGGAAGACCGCGCCGGGGAAGTCCGCGAGGCCGGGTATGCCGGGGACCTTCGGGTCGGCGAGCGGGCCGCCGGCGGAGACGACGACGTCGGCGGTGAAGTCGCCGCGGGACGTTCGCACTTCCCAGTGCAAGTCGTCGGTGTTCCAGCGGATTTGGAGCACCTCGTGTCCGAGACGGAGGTACGGGCGCAGGCCGTAGACGTCGGTGACATGCTCCAGGTACGCCCGTATGTGCGGCTGTCCGGAGAAGCTGCGCGGCCAGGCGGGGTTGGGGGCGAAGGAGAACGAATAGAGGTGGGACGGCACATCGCAGGCACAGCCGGGATAGGTGTTGTCCCGCCAGGTGCCGCCGATGGTCTCGGCGCGCTCGAGGACGACGAAGTCGCCGACGCCCTCGCGACGCAGCCGGATGGCTGCGCCCAGCCCGCCGAATCCGGCTCCGATCACCGCCACGCGTACCCGTACGGTCATGCTGCCGCCTCCTGCGTTGCGTTGCCCTTGCGGACTGTGCCAGTGATTACTGGCACAGTGGGAGCGTAGGCCACGGATCCGGTGGGGCGACAGAGGCCGTACGCAAGGAAGTTGAAGGCGCTTGAGTCGAGGGCGCTTAATCTGCCTGAGTGAGCAACGAGGAGCAGGGCGAGAACGAGTACCGGGTGGCGGAGCTGGCCCGGGAGGCCGGCATCACCGTCCGTACGCTGCGTTTCTACCGCGAGCGCAAGCTCATTCCGCCGCCGCGGCGGGAGGGCCGTATCGCCTGGTACAACGGCCGCCACCTGGAACGGCTGCGGACGATCGCCGCGCTGCTGGAGCGGGGGCACACGCTGGGCGGCATCGCGGAGTTGCTGGCCGCGTTCGAGGGCGGGCGCTGCATGGGCGAACTGCTGGGCCTGAGCGGGGCGATCGCCGCGCCGTGGTCCGAGGAGACGCCGGTGCGGCTCACCTCCGGTGACCTCGCGGAGTGGTTCGGGGACGAGGTGACGCCGGAGAACCTCGCCGATTCGATCGACATAGGCTATCTCGCGCCGGACGGCGGGGAGTTCGTGCACGTCAGCCGACGGCTGCTGGAGGCGTCGGCCGATCTGCTGCGGAGCGGTGTGCCGCTCGCGGCGGTGCTGGCGGCGGGGCGCGAGGTGCGGGCGCATGCGGATGCGCTGGCGGAGACGTTCACGACGTTGGTGCGGACGCATGTGCTGGCGGATGTGCTGGCGCGGGTGGCGGAGGGGGAGGGCGTGGGGGCAGGGGAGGTCGAGCGGGTGGTGGAGGTGCTGGACCGGCTGCGGCCGGTGGCGAAGGCGGTCGTCGACGCGGAGGTGGCGATGGCGATGGACCGGCGGGTGCGGGGGGAGTTGGAGGGGCGGCTTTCCAGCCCGTCCGGCGATTGAGGACCAACGCGGCGAAGCCGCGTTGCGGGGACCGGGGCGCGACTACCCGGGGTTGCGGCCCGGGAGTTTCGGGCGGCGTAGGTCCGGGACCGTGGAGTAGTCCGGGGGCGTGGACGCCCCGTGGCGTTCCAGGAGGTCCAGCGCCAGCCTGACCGCGTCGTCGAGCTGCTTGTGGCGGCCCTCCGCCCAGTCGAGCGGGGTCCGGTCGATCTCGATGTCCGGCTCGACCCCGTGGTTCTCCACGCCCCACCCGTACGCGTCGAACCACGCCGCGTTCATCGGCACGGTGATGGACGTACCGTCACCGAGCCGGTGCCGGCCGGTCATGCCGATGACGCCGCCCCACGTGCGCAGGCCGACGACGGGGCCGATGCCCTGGAGTCTGAACGCCGCGGTGATCATGTCGCCGTCGGAGGACGTCATCTCGTCCGCGATGGCGACGACGGGCCCCCGCGGTGCGGTGGAGGCGTAACTGACCGGCTGCGCACCGCGCGTGAGGTCCCAGCCGATGATCGTGCGGGTCAGCTTCTCGACGACCAGCTCGCTGATGTTGCCGCCCGCGTTGCCGCGCACGTCGACGATGAGGGCGGGGCGGGACATCTCCATCCGCAGGTCGCGGTTGAACTGGGCCCAGCCCGAGCCGCCCATGTCGGGGATGTGCAGATAGCCGCACTTGCCGCCGCTCAACTCCCGTACGACCGCCCGGCGTTTGGCCACCCAGTCCTGGTAGCGCAGCGGCCGTTCGTCGATCAGCGGCACGGCGGCGACGCGGCGCGGCGGGCCGCCCCCGGGCGGCTGGAAGGTGAGCTCGACGGTCGTCCCGCCGGCCGCCGCGAGCAGCGGGTACGGGCCGGTGACGGGGTCGACCGGGCGGCCGTCGACGTGGGTGAGGGCGGAGCCCTCGTGGATGCCCGTACCGGCCAGTGGGGAGCGGGCCTTGGAGTCGGAGGAGTCGCCGGGCAGGATGCGGCGTACGGTCCAGGAGCCGTCCTTGTGGTGGGTCAGGTTCGCGCCGAGCAGGCCGATGGCGCGCTGGTAGTGGGGCGGGCCCTCGTTGCGGCGGGCCGCGGTGACGTACGCGTGCGAGGTGCCCAGCTCGCCGAGGACCTCGCGCAGCAGGTCCGCGAAGTCGTCGGGGGAGGCGACCCGTTCGACCAGGGGGCGGTACTGGCCGAGCACGCCGTCCCAGTCGATGCCGCACATGCCCGGGTCCCAGAAGTACGCGCGGACGATGCGGCCCGCCTCCGCGTACGCCTGCCGCCACTCGGCGGGCGGGTCCGCCTCGTGCAGGATGCGGCGCATGTCGATGTAGACGGTCGAGTCGAGGTCGGCGGTGTCGGTCGCGGGCACGGCCCGCAGGTCGCCGTCGTCGTTGACGACGAGCCGCGAGCCGTCGCCGCTGACCGCGAACCAGTCGATGGCCGAGGTGAGTTCGGTGCGCTTGGCCTTGCCCAGGTCGAAGTACTCGAGGGTCGGCTTGCCCGAGATGTCGGCCGGGTTGGCGAAGGTCTCGCCGAGCGCGCCGGAGATCGGCCAGCGCAGCCACACCAGCCCGCCGCCGTGCACGGGGTGGAGGTGCGAGTACTTGGAGGCGGCCACCGGGAAGGGCGTCACCCGGTTCTCCAGCCCCTCCACCTCCACCGTCACCGCGCCGTCGCCCTCGCCGCCCGCGTCCAGGTCGAGCCCGCCGCCCGGCGGGCGGCCCTCGGTGGTCAGCGCGAAGGGCGAGGGCGTGGCCGACGACAGCGGCACCAGGTACGGGCGGCAGCCGAGCGGGAAGGACAGGTCGCCGGTGTGCACGTCGTAGACGGGGTCGAAGCCGCGCCAGGACAGGAAGGCGAGATAGCGGCCGTCGCGGGTGAAGACAGGCTGCTCGTCCTCGAAGCGGCCGTTGGTGACGTCGACGATGTGCCGGTCCGCGAGCCGGGCGATCTTGATCTGCCGCAGCGAGCGGCCGATGCCCGGGTGCGACCAGGTCAGCCAGGCCGAGTCGGGGGAGAAGGCGAGGTCGCGCACGGGCCCGTTGACGGACTGGATCAGCTCGCTCACCTCGCCGTCCCCCTCCGGCGAGGTGTCCACGAGCAGCAGCCGCCCGTCGTGCGCGGCGACGGCCAGCCGCTCGCCGTCGGGCGAGGAGAGCGTCTCCTGCACCCGGCCGATCCGGCCCTGCGCCAGCCGCCGCAGCGCGTGCGTGCCCGCGGCGCGCGGGAGTTCGGAGATCTCGACGGCGTCGTCGCCCTCCGCGTCGGTGATGTACGCGATGCGGCCCGTCGAGCCCAGCATCTCGGGCAGCCGGACCCGTACGCCCGGGGTGTCGGCGATGGCGCGGGCCGGGCCGTCGCGGTGGGTGAGCCAGTAGAGGCTGCCGCGCACCAGGACGGCGCTGGCGCGCCCGGTGCCGTCCACGGAGAGCGACTCGACGTGGTGCGCGGCCTGTACCTGGTACGGGCGGCGCCCGGCGCGCGTACCGCAGAGCCGGACGTCCAGCCGGCGCGGGACGCCGCGCGGGCCGAAGTCGTCGACCAGCCACAGGTCGCCCGCGCACTGGTAGACGACGCGGGTGCCGTCGGTGGAGGCGTGCCGGGCGTAGAAGTCGTCGTGGTCGGTGTGGCGGCGCAGGCCGGTGCCGTCGGGCAGGCAGGAGTAGAGGTTGGCGACGCCCTCGTGGTCGGAGAGGAAGGCGATCCGGTCGCCGACGAACATCACCGAGTCCAGGTGCCCGTTGATGTCCGGCACCAGCCGGGTGTCCTGGAGCCACAGCCGCCCCATGGCCCCGCCCCGGTAGCGCTTCCACGCGGCCGGCTCGTGCGGCGGCTTGCCCGTCAGCACCAGCGGCTGCCCGGGCGCGTCCCCGGTGCCGCGCAGGGCGATGTCGGACACCGGGCCCCAGGGCAGCCGCCCGCCGGGGCTGCCGTCGGTGGGCAGGCGGTAGGCCCAGGAGAAGTAGGAGAAGGGCTGGCCGTGCGAGGAGACGGCGAGGATGTCGCTGCGCCCCTCGTGGTCCGGCGGCGTCCAGCCGCAGACCCGGGCGTCCGAGCTGCCCCAGTAGGTCAGCCGCCGGGCCGGGCCGCCCTCGACCGGGACGAGGTGGATCTCGGGGTCGAGGCTGCGCCAGCTGGTGAAGGCGATGTGGCGGCCGTCGGGGGAGAAGCGGGGGTGCCCGAGCCGGGTCCGGTCGACGGTCAGCCGCCAGGCCCGCCCGCTTCCGGGGCCGGTGGACGCCAGCCACAGGTCGTCCTCGGCGACGAAACAGAGCAGATCGCCGTGGAGGTGGGGGTACCGGAGATAGGCGTCGGCCGTGGCGTTCGCGGTCACCCCACCATCGTTTCGGCCCGGGGAGGGTGCGGCAACTCGGTCCGTGACGCAGAACACCACCGAAACGGCTCCGTTTCGCTTGCGGCGGTCGTACGCTCGTACGGTACGAAACCGTTTCGTTCGATTGGTTCCCGTGAAGCGTGAAGGAGGGCGCGGCATGTCGTCGGAGACACCCACACCGCCGGTGCGTCGCACCCGGCTCACACCCGAACGGGAGGGCGAGCTCTACGAGGCTGTTCTCGCGATCCTGCGCGAGGTCGGCTACGACGCCCTGACGATGGACGCCGTGGCGGCTCGTACGCGGTCCAGCAAGGCCACCCTCTACCGCCAGTGGAAGGGCAAGCCCGAGCTGGTCGCGAGCGCGCTGCGGCACAACAAGCCGGTGCGTTCCGAGGAGGTCGACACCGGCACCCTGCGCGGCGACCTGATGGCGTTGACGTGCAACGCCGACGAGGCCCAGATGGAGCGCGACGCGGCCCTCATGCGGGGGCTGAGTCATGCAGTCCACAGCAATCCGGACCTCAGGCGCGCGCTGCGCGAACTGCTGATCGAACCCGAGAAGGCCGCACTCGACGCCATGCTGCGCCGCGCGGTCGACCGGGGCGAGGTGGCCGTGGGCACGTCCGCGATTCCGTACATCGCCCACATGATGGTCGGCGCCTTCATCGCCCGGCCGATGATCGAGGACCGTCCCCCGGACCGCGATTACCTCGTCCGTTACATCGATGCCGTGATCCTCCCCGCTCTCGGCCTCTGATTCCCCCCCCACACCCCACCCGTCGCACCGCTCTTGACGTCGGGCTGGTTCCCCACTGCCAGAAACGCACGTTCTCCGATCCGACGGGAGCAGTAACTCCTCGTGGCCACCTTCCTCTACAAAGTCGGCAGGCTCGCCTTCCGGCGCCGCTGGTACGTCGCCCTGATATGGGTGGTGCTGCTGGGGCTCGCCGGTACGGGCGCCGCCACCGCCTCCAAGTCCACCAACGACAGCTTCTCCATCCCGGGCACCGAGGCGCAGCACGCCTTCGACCTGCTCGGTGAGCGCTTCCCGGGCCAGAAGGCCGACGCCGCCTCCGCGCGCGTCGTCTTCAAGGCCCCGGACGGCCAGAAGATCACGGACCCGAAGAACAAGACGGCCGTGGACAAGGTCGTCCGCGAGCTCGCCGGGCCCCAGGTGGCCATGGCCCCCAACCCGTTCCAGGCCAAGACCGTCAGCAAGGACGGCACCATGGCCTACACCCAGGTCATGTACAAGGTGAAGTCCACCGACCTCACCGACGCCTCGCGCGACCGGCTCACGGACGCGCAGAAGCACGGGCAGGACAGCGGGCTGACGGTGGAGATGGGCGGCAGCGCCCTGCAGAAGATGCCGGAGACCGGCAACACCGAGGGCATCGGCATCGGTGTCTCCGCGGTCGTCCTGCTGCTCACCTTCGGCTCGCTGGTCGCCGCCGGGCTGCCGCTGCTCACCGCGATCATCGGCGTGGGCATCGGCGTCTCGTCGATCACCGCGCTCGCGTCCACGCTGGGCCTGTCCAGCAACACCTCGACGCTCGCCATGATGATCGGCCTCGCGGTCGGCATCGACTACGCGCTGTTCATCGTCTCCCGCTACCGGGCCGAGCTGGCCGAGGGCCGCGAACGCGAGGAAGCGGCGGGACGTGCCGTCGGCACCGCGGGCTCCGCGGTGGTCTTCGCGGGCCTCACGGTCGTGATCGCCCTCGTCGGCCTCGCGGTCGTCAACATCCCGATGCTGACGCAGATGGGCATGGCCGCCGCCGGTACGGTCGTCATCGCGGTGCTCATCGCGCTGACCCTCATCCCGGCGCTGCTGGGCTTCGCGGGCCGCCAGGTGCTGGCCCGCAAGGACCGCAAGGGCACGGCTGTGGACGGCGGCAAGCCCAACATGGGCACCCGCTGGGCCCGCTTCGTGCTGCGCCGCCCGCTGGTCGTGCTGCTCGTCGGCATCGTGGGCCTCGGCGCCCTCGCCGCGCCCGCCGCCTCCCTGGAGCTGGGCCTGCCGGACGAGTCCTCGCAGCCGGTGAAGACCACGCAGCGCAAGGCGTACGACCTGATCGCCGAGGGCTTCGGCCCCGGCTTCAACGGCCCGCTGATGGTCGCCGTCGACGCGGGCGAGGGCAAGAACGCCAAGGCCGCGACGCAGGCCGTCGCCAAGAAGGTCGCGAAGATGGACGACGTCGCGGCCGTCACCCCCGCCACGTTCAACAAGGCGGGCGACACGGCCCTGTTCAACGTGGTGCCGAAGTCTAAGCCGAGCAGCACCACGACCGAGGACCTGGTCCACGAGATCCGTGACAAGGGCCGTGCGGCCGGCGAGGACGCCGGTGCGAAGGTGCTCGTCACCGGTACGACGGCCATGAACATCGACGTCTCGCAGAAGCTGAACGACGCGCTGCTGCCGTATCTGGCGCTGGTCGTCGGCCTGGCCTTCCTGCTGCTGATCCTCGTCTTCCGGTCGCTGCTGGTGCCGCTCAAGGCGGCCCTGGGCTTCCTGCTCTCCGTGATCGCCGCCCTGGGTGCGGTCGTCGCGGTCTTCCAGTGGGGCTGGCTCTCCTCGCTCATCGGCGTCGAGGAGACCGGGCCGATCATGAGCATGATGCCGATCTTCATGGTGGGTGTCGTGTTCGGTCTCGCGATGGACTACGAGGTCTTCCTCGTGACCCGGATGCGGGAGGCCTTCGTGCACGGCGAGCGGCCGGGCGAGGCGATCGTGACCGGCTTCCGCCACGGCGCGCGGGTGGTCACGGCTGCCGCGGTCATCATGATCAGCGTCTTCGCCGGGTTCATCGGCTCGTCGGAATCGATGATCAAGATGATGGGCTTCGGCCTGGCGATCGCGGTCTTCTTCGACGCGTTCGTGGTCCGGATGGCGATCGTGCCGGCGGTGCTGGCGCTGCTGGGCAAGGCGGCCTGGTGGCTGCCGGCGTGGCTGGACCGCATCCTGCCGAACGTCGACGTCGAGGGCGAGAAGCTGAATGCCGTCCCGGCCGGGGCGGGCGATCACGGCGCGTCCGCCGAACCGGAGCTGACGCGCGTCTGACGCGTGCGCGTCTTCCGCGGTGTGCGGTTTGCCGGGTGCCGGTGCGTATCCGGCAAACCGCCGGTGGGTGGGCACGCCCCTGCGGGGCGTAGGCGCACCCTCCCGCCCGCCCGTGACGCGGCACCGGGCCGCGAGGTTTCCCGCGGGGGCGCGCCACCGCCGGCGGCTGACGCCGGCGGCGGGCAACCCCCACAGGAAAGCGAGCCGACCCGGTGCCGGGCAACGGGTGGCGCGTGGGCGGGGAGCACTACACCCCGCAGGGGCTGCCCACCCACCGGCGGTCAGCCGGAAAACGTGGGAAACCCCACCCCTGGGAACCGCACACAGCGGAACACGCGTTTTCCTTAGTCCACGGGAACACGACCCCGCGGACGCGATCGGGGGCGCGTGCGAAGGAAAGGGCTCCGCGTTGAACCTGCTCGATCTGCTGCTCATGCTCGTCGTCGTCGCCTATGCCATATCCGGCTTCCGGCGCGGCCTCGTCGCCAGCGCCATCCTGCTCGCAGGGTTTCTCGGCGGCGCCGTGATCGGCGTCTGGGCCCTGCCGTTCGTCATGAAGCACTTCGAGGCCGGGACGGTGACCGCGGCGGTCGTGGCCGTGATCGTCGTCCTGCTTCCCGCCGCCATCGGGCACGCCCTCGCCGGGCGGCTCGCCTGGGGGCTGCGCCGCAGGCTCACGTGGGCGCCCATCCGGGGCGTGGACGGCGTGGGCGGCGCCGCGGTGAACTCGCTGGCCGTGCTGCTCGTCGCCTGGGTGGCCGCGAGCGTCCTCGTCTCGGCGAACTCCACCATCCTCGACCGGCAGATCCAGGACTCGCGCCTGCTCGGCGCCGTCCAGGACGCCATGCCCGAGCAGGCGCCCACGTGGTTCACCAGGGCCACGGACTCGCTCGGCGACGCCGGCTTCCCGCAGGTCTTCAACCCGTTCGAGAACGAGCCCGTCACCAGCGTCGCCAAGCCCTCCGGCGATGCCGTCACCGCCGCCGCGACCCGGGTGGCCCGGTCCAGCGTGGTGAAGGTCGAGGGCGTGGCGGACGTCGACGAGGGCCGGCGCGGCCAGGAGGGCAGCGGCTTCGTCTACGCCCAGGGCCATGTGATGACCAACGCGCACGTCGTGGCCGGCGTGAACGAGCCGACCGTCCGCATCGGCGGGGTCGGTCGCCCGTACCGCGCGAAGGTCGTCCTCTTCGACCCGAAGACCGATGTGGCCGTCCTCGACGTCCCCGGCCTGGAGGCCCCCGTGCTGCCCTTCGACAAGAGCGCCAAGCGCGGTGACCCGGCCGTGGTCGCGGGCTTCCCGGAGAACGGCGGCCTCGACCTGCGCGCCGCCACCGTGGCCAACGAGGTCCGGGCCAAGGGCCAGGACATCTACGGCGACGGCGTCACCACCCGCCACGTCTACTCGGTGCGCTCCACCGTCCGCCCCGGCAACTCCGGCGGCCCGCTGCTGACCCCGTCCGGCAAGGTCTACGGCGTCGTGTTCGCCCGTTCCACGGCCAACGCCGAGACGGGCTATGTGCTGACCGCGGAGCAGGTCGCCGCCGACGCGCAGCGCGCGGCGACGGCGACGGCCGCAGTGGACACGGGCAGCCGGGCCGCGCTCTAGGGGGTGGCCGATGGGTCAGCACAGGCCCCGCGACGCCTGGCACGGCACCTCGCCGCGTTGTCGCATCACCCACGGACACCCAGTCCGAGGGCGATGCTCCGCCTTGCGATGCACCGCACCAGACGCCGCGGGGCCCGCACTGACCCATCGGCCACCCCCTAGTCGCCCGTCTGTTCCGCCGGGGCGGGCCGGAGGTTCGCGTTCCACTTCTCCTCGATGCGGCCGAGGCGCCACACCGCCAGCGCCACGAGCCACGTGACGAAGAACAGGCCGACGATCAGGAAGCCGACCGTGTTCAGGTCGAGGCCGCCGATCCAGTCCCAGAACCAGCCGTGCAGGCCCAGCTTGTCGGCGAGGAGGCCGAGCAGCTCGACGGTGCCGATGATCAGGGCGACGGCCACGGACAGGCCGGTGATCGTGAGGTTGTAGTAGACCTTGCGGACGGGCTTGGAGAACGCCCACCCGTAGGCGAAGTTCATGAACGAGCCGTCGATGGTGTCCAGCAGGCTCATGCCCGCGGCGAACAGCACCGGCAGGCACAGGATCGCGTACCACGGCAGGCCGGAGGCGGCGCCGGAACCGGCCAGCACCATCAGCGCGATCTCCGTGGCGGTGTCGAAGCCCAGGCCGAACAGCAGCCCCAGCGGGTACATGTGCCACGGCTTGGTGATCGAGGACATCAGCCGGCCGAGGACCCGGTTCATCAGCCCCCGGCTCTCCAGGTGCCGCTCCAGCTCGCCCTCGTCGAAGTGGCCGGAGCGCATCTGCCGGAAGACCTTCCAGATCCCGGCCAGCACCACGAGGTTCATGGCGGCGATGAGGTAGAGGAAGACGCCGGAGACGGACGTACCGATCAGGCCGGTGACGTCGTGCAGCTCGGAGTTGTCGTCCTGGACGGGCCCGGCCAGGGCCTTGATGCCGAGCGAGAGCAGGAAGGTCAGTCCGAAGACGACGCTGGAGTGGCCCAGCGAGAACCAGAAGCCGACGGACAGCGGGCGCTGCCCCTGGTGCATCAGCTTGCGGGTGGTGTTGTCGATGGCGGCTATGTGGTCCGCGTCGAAGGCGTGCCGCATGCCGAGGGTGTAGGCGGTGACGCCCATGCCGATGCCGAAGGCCTTGCTGCCCACCGTGTAGTGCTCGGGGGCGACGATCACCGCCAGGGTGAACCAGCCGATCACGTGCAGGGCGAGGATGAACGCCGCCATGCCGCCGAGGCGGGCCCACTCCTTCCTGGTGATCGACGTACGGATGCGCCGCAGGCGCGCGGTGCCGGTCATGTGCGTACTGCTCTCTGTGGTGTGCGGTGCTGACGGAAGACACACCACTTCACTGCGATCAGTGCCCAAGTGCAATCAATGTGCAGTAAAGCCCGAGTGGTACGTAGTCCCGACCCGGTCTACGCGCGTCCGCGGGCGCATTGCACCATGGAGGGAGTTTTGCCAGAGAACGGTACGGATGGGGAGCGGGCGACAGTGGTGGACGTCCAGGGCACGGTGACGGACGGCTTCGAGCCGGTCCGGGACGCCTTCTGCGACAACTTCGCGCGGCGCGGCGAGCGTGGCGCGGCCGTGGCCGTCTACCGCGACGGCCGCAAGGTCGTCGACCTGTGGGGCGGTACGAGGGACGTCGACGGCACCGCGCCGTGGGAGCGCGGCACCGCGCAGATCGTCCGGTCCGCGACGAAGGGTGTCGCCGCGGCCGTGCCGCTGCTGCTGCACCAGCGCGGGCTGGTCGACCTGGACGCGCCGGTCGGCACGTACTGGCCCGAGTTCAAGGCGGCGGGCAAGGAGCGGGTGCTCGTACGCCACCTGCTCGCGCACCGCGCGGGGGTGCCCGCCCTGGACACCCCGCTCACCCCGGCCCAGGCCCTGGACCCGGAGGCCGGCGCGCGGGCCGTCGCGGCCCAGGCGCCCGCCTGGGAGCCGGGTGCGGCGCACGGCTACCACGCGCAGACCTACAGCTGGCTGATCGGCGAGCTGGTGCGGCGCGTGACCGGGCGTACGGTCGGCGACTGGCTCGCGGAGGAGATCGCCGGACCGCTCGGCCTGGACCTGTGGGTCGGACTGCCGCGGTCCGAGGCGTGGCGCGCCGGACGAATAGGCGACGTGGCCCCGCCTGTCGCGCCTGCCGCGGCGGGCCTGCGCGTACGGCCCCGCCAGTCCGTCTCCGACGCATACCGGGACCCGGACTCCCTCACCCGGCGCGCCTTCGCCGCGATCGACCCGGTGCCGGACGAGAACGATCCGGCGTACCGGGCCGCCGAGCTGCCCGCCTCCTCGGGCATCGCCACGGCGGAGGCGCTGGCGCGCTTCTACGCCGCGCTCATCGGTGACGTGGAGGGCGGGCGCCGCCTGTTCGCGCCCGCCACGCTGACCGTGGCGCGCACGGAGGAGTCCGCCGGGCCGGACCGCGTCCTGGTCGTCAACACGCGCTTCGGGCTGGGGTACATGCTGCACGGCGCGGCTTCGCCGCTGCTGGGGGCGGGTTCGTTCGGCCACCCCGGGCGGGGTGGGTCCCTCGCCTTCGCCGACCCGGAGGCGGGTGTCGCCTTCGGCTACGTCACGAACGGCATGCAGAAGAACGTCACGGCGGATCCGAGGGCACAGGCGCTAGTACGAGCCGTGTCCGGCTGCCTGGCGGCCGGCTAGTCCCGCCCCGGCCCCGCCCTTTCACCGTTTCCTCCGGGGGGCAAGCCCCCGGGCCCCCGCAACGCGGCTTCGCCGCGTTGGTCCTCAAACGCCGGACGGGCTGGAGGGTGCCGGCCCGGGCGCGGAAATCCAGCCCGTCCGGCGTTTGAGGACGAGCGGCGGAGCCGCGACAAGGGGGTCTGGGGCGCAGCCCCAGGAGACGGCGAGAGGGCGGGACCGGGGCACAGGTACCTCCGGCGGAACCCGGGCACACTCCCCTCATGGACCCCCTGGCCCGCAGACTCGACGGCTACGCCGTCATCGTCACCGGCGCCGGCCGCGGCATCGGCGAGGCAACCGCCCGCCGCCTCGCGGCGGAAGGCGCCCGCGTGCTCGTCACCGACGCGGACGGCGACCGCGCCGAACGAGCCGCCTCCGCCCTCCGCGCGCAAAACCGCACAGCGGAAGCGCTGCCGTGCGACGTCGCCGACCGCACCGCGGTCGAGGCGGCCGTCGCCCACGCGGTGACCCGCTTCGGCCGCCTCGACGTACTCGTCAACAACGCCGCATCGTGCGCCCCCGACCCCCCACTCGTCGAGGACCACCCGGACGAGCCCTGGCACCGCGACTTCGACATCACCCTCACCGGCGCCTTCCGCTGCGTACGGGCGGCCATGCCGCACCTCGCCGCCGCGGGCGGCCGCGGCTCGGTCGTCAACATCGGTTCCGTCAACGGCGAGCAGGACTTCGGCAGTCACGCCTACAGCGCCGCCAAGGCCGGCCTCGCGAGCCTGACCCGCACGCTCGCGGGCCAGTGCGCCCCGCGCGGCGTACGGGTCAACCTCATCGCCCCCGGCACCGTCCGCACGCCCAACTGGGACGGCCGGGAAGAGGCGTTGGAGCGCGCCGCTCCGCTCTACCCCCTGGGGCGGATCGGACGTCCCGAGGACATCGCGGCGGCCGTCGCCTTCCTCGCCTCCCCGGACGCGTCCTGGATCACCGGCATCACACTGCCCGTGGACGGCGGCATCCTCATCGGCAACATCGGCCTGCGTAAAGCCCTCCGCAGCCAAGACCGAGAAGAGTGATCAACTCGAGTGCAGCATCAGGCCGATGCCGGCCACCATCAACCCCGCAGCCGCGATCCGAGGCGCGCCGAACCGCTCCTTCATGAACACCGCCCCGATCCCCGCCCCCACGATGATGGACGACTCCCGCAGCGCCGCGATCGGCGCGAGCGCCGCACGCGTCTGGGCCCACAGCACCAGGCCGTACGCGAACAGGGACAGCACCCCGCCCGCCAGCCCCCGCACCGCGAACGGGCGGACATCCGCGAGGAACCGGCCGCGCCGGGTGGCCAGCACCCACAGCGGAATCGGCAGCGCCTCGAGGATCATCAGCCACGCGATATAGCCCAGCGAGGAGCCCGACGCCCGTACGCCCAGGCCGTCGATGACCGAGTACCCGGCAATGGACAGCCCCGTGGCGACGGCCGCCCCGATCGCCGCCCAATGAGGTCTCGCGCCCGTCCCGCGGATGCCCCAGAGGGCGAGGCCGACGAGCCCGGCCGAGGCCACGGCGACGCCCGTGAGCTGCCAGGCGTCCGGGAGTTCGCCGGCGAAGACGGCGGCGAGGAGGGTGACGGTCAGGGGCGCGGTGCCGCGCGCGATCGGATACATCTGGCCGAAGTCGCCGAGCGAGAAGGACCGCATCAGCAGCACCTGGTACACGATGTGCACCAGCGCGGACGCGACCAGGTACGGCCACGCCCCGCCCGCCGGCAGGGGCACGAACGGCAGCATCGCCAGCCCGCAGAGCGCGCCACCGCCGCCGACCAGGGTGAAGGCCACGGCCTGGTCCCTGATCCCATGGGCGATGGCGTTCCAACTCGCGTGCGTGACGGCCGCTATGAGGACGGCGGCGGCAACCAGCGGGGTCATGATCACGAACCTAGCGCGCGCCTGATCGTCAGATCCAGGTGTCGAACCACATCCGGTCGCGCCACGCGTCGATCGGGATCGCCTGGCCCGTGTAAATCGGCCAGAAGTAGATGAAATTCCACGCGATCAGCAGCACCAGCGCCCCCGCCCCGGCCGCCCCGGCCACCCGGCGGCGTTCCGAGGAGCCGGGCGGCCCCAGGATCGCCCCGATCATCATGGCCACCGCCAGGCACAGGAACGGGACGAACACCTCCGCGTAGAAGACGAAGATGGTGCGCTCCTGGTACTTGAACCACGGCAGGATGCCCGCGGCCACCGCGCACAGGATCGCGCCGGCCCGCCAGTCGCGCCGCATCGCCCACCGGTACAGCAGGTACACCACCGCGAAGCACGCCGCCCACCACAGCAACGGGGTGCCCAGCGCGAGCACTTCGCGCGCGCACTTGCCGGTCGCGTCCGAAGGGCAGCCGTCGGCGCCGGGCTTGGGCGAGTCGTAGAAGTAGGAGACAGGACGCCCCTGGACGAACCAGCTCCAGGGGTTGGACTGATAGGTGTGCGCCGAGGTGAGGTTGGTGTTGAACTTCCACACGTCGCGCTCGTAATGCCACAGGCTCACCAGCGGGTTGATGATCCCGGCGAGGAAGCCGTCCGAGCTGCGGCCGCCCTCGGTCTCCGCCCAGTGCCGGTAGAAGCCGCTGTGCTGCCAGCCCGCCGTGGAGCTGTACGTACCGCTGTGGACGAACCAGCCCGTCCAGGAGGCGAGATAGACCCCCACCGTCACCGGCACCGTGGACAGGAAGGCCCAGGGCGCGTCGCGGCGCAGCATCGAGCGCCACGGCCGGCGGGCGCCCGCCACCCGGCGCGAGCCCACGTCCCACAGGACGATCAGCACGCCGAACGCGGCCAGATAGATCGCGCCGTTCCACTTGGTGGCGCAGGCCAGTCCCAGGAACACGCCGGCCGCGATCCGCCAGGGGCGCCACCCGAGCTTCAGCCGGTCGCCCACCGCGTCGTCGGGGCGCGGCGTGCCGTCGTCCGCGTGCGGCAGTGCCGAGGCCAGCCGTTCACGCGCCTTGTCGCGGTCGACCAGCACACAGCCGAACGCGGCCACGACGAAGAACATCAGCACCGAGTCGAGCAGCGAGGTGCGGCTCATGACGAAGTGCAGTCCGTCCACGGCCAGCAGCGCGCCCGCGAGACAGCCGAGCAGGGTGGAGCGGAACAGCCGCCGCCCGATGCGGCACAGGATCAGGACGGACAGCGTGCCCAGCAGGGCCGGCATGAACCGCCAGCCGAAAGGGTTCATCCCGAAAAGCTGCTCGCCGATGCCGATGACCCACTTGCCGACCGGCGGGTGCACCACAAAGGTCGCGGCGTCGCCGACCCCGTGGTGACCGGCGATGATCTGCTCGTTGGGGATCTTCTGCCAGTCGACCTCGTAGCCGTACTTCCACAGCGCCCAGGCGTCCTTGGCGTAGTACGTCTCGTCGAATATCACCGCGTTCGGGCTGCCCAGGTTCCAGAACCGGATCAGCCCCGCGACGAGCGTCACCAGCAGCGGTCCGACCCAGCCCAGCGACCGGGCCACCGCGTGGGCCGCGCGCGGCCCCAGCCCGAGCACCGTCCACAGCCGGGTGCCGGGCTCGCGGTGGGGTGGCACCAGCCGCTCGCGCACGCCGGGCCCGGCGGGGGCCGTGTAGCCGAAGCGGCGCAGCCGGAGCTGCCACAAAGGCGGCTGCCCGTCCGCGGTCCGGCCCTGGCGGTCTTGCGTCGCGGTGTCACTGGTCACCGCGCCATCGTAGGGAACCGGCCTGTGCACGTCCCGGGGACCGCGCGCGACCCTGCGAGGATGGGGGCGTGACTGGAACGCTCGTACTCGCAGGAACCCCCATCGGCGACGTGGCCGACGCACCGCCTCGGCTGGCCGCCGAGCTCGCCGCCGCCGAGGTGATCGCCGCCGAGGACACCCGGCGGCTGCGCCGGCTCACCCAGGCGCTGGGCGTGCACACGACGGGCCGGGTGGTCTCCTACTTCGAGGGCAACGAATCCGCCCGTACGCCGGAGCTGGTGGAGGCGCTGGTGGGCGGGGCGCGGGTGCTGCTGGTCACCGACGCGGGCATGCCGTCCGTCTCCGACCCCGGCTACCGGCTGGTGGCCGCCGCGGTGGAGCAGGGGGTCAAGGTCACCGCCGTGCCCGGCCCGTCCGCCGTGCTCACCGCGCTCGCGGTGTCCGGCCTGCCGGTCGACCGGTTCTGCTTCGAGGGCTTCCCGCCGCGCAAGGCGGGGGAGCGGCTCGCCCGGCTGCGCGAGGTCGCGGACGAGCGCCGCACGCTCGTCTACTTCGAGTCCCCGCACCGGCTGGAGGACACCCTCGTCGCCATGGCCGAGGCCTTCGGCGAGGACCGGCGGGCCGCCGTCTGCCGCGAGCTGACCAAGACGTACGAGGAGGTCAAGCGCGGTCCGCTCAAGGAGCTGGCCGTCTGGGCCGCCGGGGACGTCCGCGGCGAGATCACGATCGTCGTCCAGGGCGCGTCCGAGCAGCCCAGGGAGACCGACCCCGCGGAGCTGGTGCGCCGGGTGCGGGTCCGGGAGGAGGCGGGGGAGCGCCGCAAGGAGGCGATCGCCGCGGTGGCCGCCGAGGCCGGTGTGCCCAAGCGCGAGGTGTTCGACGCCGTGGTCGCCGCGAAGAACGCCGCCGGCACTGGTCACTCGGCGCCCTGAAGTAAAGCGTTGTCCCCAATGGCAAAGCCCGGGCCCAGGTCCCGGGCCCTTTGGGCATGAAGCCGTTAAGTTTGCCCCAATTCGTGGGCTGAGCTGCTGCGCAGCGGCCGGGATGGGCGTTCCCTGGGGGTGGGACGTCCCAGCATCCCGGAACGAGGCCGGCGGACACCGTCATCACGCGGTGTCCGACGGGCGACAAGGAGCTGCCATGAGCGACACCGTGGGCACGTCGGAGCACGACACCGCGCATGAGGCGTACGCCTTCGCCTGCATGCGATGCGGGCACGGGTGGGAACAGGCGTATGAAATAACGCACCATCTGGACGCCGAGGGCCGGCCCTACGTCGTCTACTACGCGGACGGCAAGCGGGTGCCCTCCCCCCTCACGCAGCCGACCTGCGAGGTCTGCGGCGCGCACGTCGTACGGATCATGCGCCCCGGCCGGGTGTCCCAGGTCGCCGACGCCCTGCACCTCGCCTCGCGCACCGCGACCCCGGTCGTCGGCACCGCCGGGCCGATCGGCTACGGCGCCCTCGGCGCCGGCCCCGCCCTGGGCGAGCCCGAGCTCTCCGCCGAGAAGGAACCGCGCCGCGAGCACCACTGGCACCTCTCGGACCTGCTGCACCCCTTCCAGCACCACAAGAAGCAGCATCCTTAGACTTCCGGCATGGCATCGAACAGCGGCACCGGCGAGCAGAAGAAGCAGAGCGACAAGGACGCTCCCCCGCCGCTCCCCGCACCGCTGAACGTGCCGGTGGCCGACTCGCACACCCACCTCGACATGCAGGGGGGCACCGTCGCGGAGTCCCTCGCCAAGGCCGCGTCCGTCGGGGTCGCCACGGTGATCCAGGTCGGCTGCGACCTCGCCGGGTCGCGCTGGGCCGCCGAGACGGCCGCCGCGCACGAGAACGTCTGGGCCACGGTCGCCCTGCACCCCAACGAGGCCCCGCGGATCGTCCTCGGCGATCCCGACGGATGGTCGCGCCAGGGCGCCCGCGAGCCCGGCGGCGAGGCCGCGCTCGAGGCGGCGCTCGAGGAGATCGACGCCCTGGCCGCACTGGAGGCGGTGCGCGGCGTGGGCGAGACCGGCCTGGACCGGTTCCGTACGGGCCCCGAGGGCATGGCCGCGCAGGAGCTCTCCTTCCGCCGCCACATCGACATCGCCAAGCGGCACGGCAAGGCCCTCGTCATCCACGACCGGGACGCGCATGACGACGTCCTGCGCGTCCTGGCCGAGGAAGGCGCCCCCGAGACCGTCGTCTTCCACTGCTACTCCGGCGACGCCGCGATGGTCAAGATCTGTGCCGAGGAGGGCTATTACCTCTCCTTCGCCGGGAATGTCACCTTCAAGAACGCCCAGCACCTGCGCGACGCCCTCGCCGTGGCCCCGCTCGACCGGGTTCTCGTCGAGACCGACGCGCCGTTCCTGACTCCCGCGCCCTACCGCGGGCGCCCCAACGCGCCCTACCTCATTCCGGTCACGTTGCGGGCGATGGCCGCCGTCCGAGGGCTGGACGAGGACGTGCTGGCCACGGCGATCGCCGAGAACACCGCGCGCGTGTTCGCCTACTGACCCCGGTATCGCGACACAGTGTGAACATCGGGCTTTGGAGAGTGACGAAAGCTCCGCTACAGTCCTGGCCCGTTGGCCCGGATCCGATGGAGTGTCGTGAGTCATCCGCAGGGCGGCTCCCCAGCGCCGCCGTACGGCCCCTATGCGCCCTTCGAGACGTACGAACCGCGTGAGACGTACGAGACGTACGGACCGCACGAGCCCTACGGGTTCGGCGAGCCCGGCGAGCTGCACGGCTTCGGTGAGCCCCAGGGCTTCGGCGGGCCCGGTGAGCCGCACGAGCCGTACGTCCCCCGTCAGTCCGCCCCGCCCGGGACCACCGACGTCCCCCCGGCGGAACCCGCCGCACCCGCCCCGGCCCCCGCCCCGGCCCCGGCCGTATCGGCCACGTCCCGCCGGGCCGCGCGCCGCAAGCGCCAGGGCATCGGAACCGAGCCGCTGCGCAGGCTGCTGCCCCAGGCCCTCGTCGTCGCCTTCCTCGCCGGCGGCACCTCCGCCTTCATCGCCAGCGACAAGGCCGTCCAGCTCAGCGTCGACGGCCGCCCCCGCACCCTGCACACCTTCGCCGGGGACGTGGACGAGCTCCTCGCCGACGAGGGCATGGCCGTCAGCGAGCACGACATCGTCGCCCCCGGCCGCCACCACGACCTGGCCACCGGCGACCGCGTCATCGTCCGCTACGGGCGCCCCGTCACCCTCAACCTCGACGGCGAGCGCCGGCAGATCTGGACCACCGCCGAGACCGTCGACGGCGCCCTTCGCCAGCTCGGCGTACGGGCCGAGGGCGCCTACCTCTCCGCCTCCCGCTCCGCCCCCATCTCCCGCCACGGCCTGAACCTGGACGTCCGCACCGAGCGCACCGTCACGTTCATGGTCGACGGGCACGAGTACCTCGTCCGTACGAACGCCGCCACCATCCGCGAGGCCATCCGGCAGGCCGGCATCGCCCTGCACGGCCAGGACACCACCTCCGTCGACCCGGAGAGCTTCCCCCGCGAGGGCCAGACCGTCTCGATCATGCGCATCAGCGGCGGCCGGGAGGTCCGCGAGGAGCCCATCGACTTCACCACCGAACGCCACGACGACCCTGGCCTCCCCAAGGGCACCCAGGTCGTCTCCCAGCGCGGCGAGAAGGGCGTCGAACGCGTCACATACGAGCTGCGCACCGTCAACGGCGTCAAGCAGAAACCGAAGAAGATCAGCTCGGAGACCGTGAGCAAGCCCCGCACCCAGATCGTCAAGGTCGGCACCAAGCCCATGCCCACCTCGGTCCAGGGCTCCGACGGGCTGAACTGGCACGGACTCGCCCAGTGCGAGGCCGGCGGACGCCCCGACGCCGTGGACCCCTCCGGCACCTACGGCGGCCTCTACCAGTTCGATGTGCACACCTGGCAGTCCCTCGGCGGCAGCGGCCGCCCCCAGGACGCCCCCGCCGGTGAGCAGACCCTCCGGGCCAAGAAGCTCTACGTCAAGCGGGGGGCGAGCCCGTGGCCCATGTGCGGCCGTAAACTTCACGGGTGAGCTCCAGCCCCAGCACCAGCCCCAGCGCAGACGATTCCGGCGCCCTGCTCGGCCCCGCCGACATCCGCGAACTGGCCGCCGCCCTCGGGGTGCGGCCCACCAAGCAGCGCGGCCAGAACTTCGTGATCGACGCCAACACCGTCCGCCGCATCGTGCGCACCGCCGAGGTGCGCCCCGACGACGTCGTCGTCGAGGTCGGCCCCGGTCTCGGCTCGCTCACCCTCGCCCTGCTCGAGGCCGCCGACCGGGTCGTCGCCGTCGAGATCGACGACGTACTCGCCGCGGCCCTCCCGTCCACCGTCGCCGCCCGCCTGCCCGACCGCGCCGACCGCTTCGCGCTCGTGCACAGCGACGCGATGCACGTCGCCGAGCTGCCCGGCCCGCCGCCCACCGCGCTGGTCGCCAACCTGCCGTACAACGTCGCGGTGCCTGTGCTTCTGCACATGCTCGCGCAGTTCCCCAGCATCGAGCGCACCCTCGTGATGGTCCAGGCCGAGGTCGCCGACCGCCTGGCGGCCCCTCCGGGCTCCAAGGTCTACGGCGTCCCGTCGGTCAAGGCCGCCTGGTACGCCGACGTCAAGCGCGCCGGCTCGATCGGCCGCAACGTCTTCTGGCCCGCCCCGAACGTCGACTCGGGCCTCGTCTCCCTGGTGCGACGCACCGAGCCGCTGAAGACCACGGCCACGAAGGCGGAGGTCTTCGCCGTCGTCGACGCCGCCTTCGCCCAGCGCCGCAAGACGCTGCGCGCAGCGCTCGCCGGCTGGGCCGGTTCCGCGGCCGCGGCGGAGGCCGCGCTGGTGGCGGCCGGCATCTCGCCGCAGGCGCGGGGCGAGTCGCTGACTGTGGAAGAGTTCGCGGCGATCGCCGAGAACAAGGAGCCGAGCGCGTGAGCGTCCCGTCCGTCGCCGTCCGCGTCCCCGCCAAGGTCAACGTCCAGCTCGCCGTGGGCCCCCCGCGCCCCGACGGCTTCCACGACCTGGCGAACGTCTTCCTCGCGGTGGGCCTGTACGACGAGGTCACGGTCACCCCGGCGGACGAGCTGAGGGTGACCTGCGCCGGGCCGGACGCGTCCCAAGTCCCCCTCGACGCAACCAACTTGGCGGCGCGCGCGGCGCTGGCGCTGGCGAAGCGGTACGGGCGCCCGACGGCTGACGTCCACATCCACATCGACAAGGACATCCCCGTCGCCGGCGGCATGGCCGGCGGCAGCGCGGACGGCGCGGGCGCGCTGCTCGCGTGCGACGCGCTGTGGGGTACGGGTGCGTCGAGAGACGAACTCCTCGCCATTTGTGCCGAGTTGGGCAGCGACGTGCCGTTCTCGCTGGTGGGCGGGGCGGCGCTTGGCCGCGGGCGCGGCGAGCTGCTCACGCCGCTGGAGGTCGGCGGCTCCTTCCACTGGGTCTTCGCGGTCGCGGACGGCGGGCTGTCCACCCCCGCGGTGTACGCGGAGTGCGACCGCCTGCGCCCGGTGGCGGACGAGCCTCGTCCTTCGGATGCCCTTCTCGCGGCGTTGCGGGACGGCGACCCCGTCGCCCTGGCGGGCGCGGTCTCCAACGACCTTCAGGCGGCGGCTGTTTCGTTGCGCCCTTCGCTGACGGAGACGCTGGCTGTGGGTACGGAGGTAGGTGCGCTGGCCGCCATGGTCTCGGGCTCCGGCCCGACCACGGCGGTCCTGGTCGAGGGCCCGGAGGCGGCGGAGAAGGTCGCGGAGGGGCTGCGGGCGTCGGGCACGTGCCGGGCGGTACGGGTGGCGGCGGGGCCGGTGCCGGGTGCGGTGGTGGTCCGCCGGTAGGTGGGGCCCCAGTCCCACCCTCTCGCCGTCTCCTGGGGCTGCGCCCCAGACCCCGCTTGTCGCGGCTCCGCCGCTCGGCCTCAATCGCCGGCCGGGCTTGATTTTCGCGCCCGCGCGAAAAACCAGCCCGGCCCGGCACCATCCAGCCTGTCCGGCGTTTGAGGACCAACGCGGCGGAGCCGCGTTGCGGGGGCCCGGGGGCGTAGCCCCCGGAGGAAACGGTGAAAGGGCGGGACCGGGGCACCAATCCCCTCCCCGCGCGGGGCGGCGGCAACGGTGGGTGGTTTACGTGGCGGGTGCTTGGCCGTCCGCCCGTTTCGTCGTGGCGGGCGTTTGAAAAGCGGCGGGTTACGGGAGCGGGTGCGGGTCGCCTGGGCGCCGTTGCCGTCGCCGGGGTGGGCGGTTTGCGGTGCGGATGGGACGGGTGTGATGTGACGGCGCGTCAGCGGTGAGTTGGTTACGTTCCATACCGGACATAAGTGGCATGGAGCGTAACTTTGAGCGCGTCGATTAATAACGTGCAACCTCGTGGGGTCGGTTGTCGTTGTCCTGGTGTGGGTGTGCCTGGGGACGTGGGCAGTGCGCTGGCGGTGAAGTTCAGGGAGCTCTTCCCTCATCTCGATGAGCGGCAGCGGCGGTTGGTGATAGGAGCTGAAGCGCGGGCGCTGGGGCATGGAGGGATGAGGGCGGT
>NZ_JBTHHU010000004.1:0-346026 GCF_059089585.1 Streptomyces sp. SX-6
TCGGATTCTTCGCGAGCATCTCCGCCACAGGCATCGTGCTCGGCACAATCTCGCTGTACACCCGGGCCTCACGGACCCGACGAGCAATGAGCTGCGCATACTGCGCACCGAAATCGACAACGAGGACCGGTTCGGGGGGAACTGCTGGCACGGGGCGGCCTTCCGGAAGTGAAGTGCGGTGCTGGAAAGGGGAGTTTACGGCCGCAGCGGTCAACGCGTGCCGCTGCGGCCGGGGCTGTCAGGCGTTGCCCTGGTCCCAGGAGTTGAGGTAGGCGACCTGCTCATCGGTCAGAGTGTCGATGTCGACGCCCAGCGTCTGGAGTTTCAGGTGCGCCACCTGGTCGTCGATGTCGGCCGGCAGGGTGTGGACGCGGCGGTCCATGTCCGCGGCGTTCTTGACGAGGTACTCGCAGCCCAGGACCTGGTTGGTGAAGGACATGTCCATCAGGGTGGCAGGGTTGCCCTCGGCCGCGGCGAGGTTCACGACTTCACCCGCCGCGAGCAGGTTGACGCGGCGACCGTTGGCGAGGGTGTACTGGTCGACGCCGGGGCGGGGTTGGGTGTGCTTGAGTGCCGCGGCGCGCAGTGCCGGGACGTCGATCTCCACGTCGAAGTGACCGGAGTTGCAGACGATGGCGCCGTCGGGCATGCGGGCGAAGTGCTCCGCCGTGAGGACGTTCTTGTTGCTGGTGACGGTGACGAAGATGTTGCCGAGCTCTGCAGCGCGGTCCATCTCCATGACCCGGTACCCGTCCATGACGGCTTCCAGGGCACGGACGTGGTCGACCTCGGTCACCAGGACGTCGGCGCCCATGCCGCGGGCCCGTGCCGCGACACCCTTTCCGCACATGCCGTAACCGGCCACGACCACGCGTGAGCCCGCGACCAGGGTGTTGGTCAGCCGGAGGATGGCATCCATGGTGCTCTGACCGGTGCCGTAGCGATTGTCGAACATGTGCTTGGTGCGCGCCTCGTTGACGGCTATGACGGGGAACCGCAGCAGCCCGTCGGTCTCGAGGCTGCGGAGGCGTTGGATGCCTGCCGTGGTCTCCTCCAGACCGGCGATGACATCGGACGCGGCATCCGTGCGCGGGCCGTGCAGCAGGCCGGTCAGGTCGGCGCCGTCGTCGATGACCAGGTGGGGGCGGGCGTCGAGGACGTGGTGGCAGTGCTTGGTGTAGGTCTCGCGGTCCTCGCCCTGGATGCCGTAGACGTACACGCCCTGTTGGGCCGCGTACGCGGCGACCGCGTCGTTCGTCGTCCTCACATTGGACGCGCACAGGAAGACCTCGGCGCCGCCGGCCTGGAGGGTCAGGGCGAGGTTGGCGGTCTCGGTGGTGATGTGGACGGCGATGGCGATGCGCTTGCCCTGGAAGGGCTTCTCGACGGCGTAGCGCTCGCGGATCCGCGCCAGGATGGGCATGGACTGGGACGACCAGTCGCACAGTCCCGCGCCGTGGCTCGCGAGGCTGGCGTCGGCGACGTCGCTTGCGTGGAAGGTGGGCGTCATGGTGTTGCTCCTGGGGCTCGTGCGGGGCTAGGGGGTGTAGACGGGGAGGTGCAGCAGTGCCTCCACGTCGGGTCTGCGCTCTCCCTCCGTGGCCACGGTCAGTACCTGCCGCACCGTTCCGCCGGCCGCGGCGACGAGCTCGCGGAGTGCCTTGAGGGTGCCGCCGCTGCTGATGACCTCGTCGACGATGGCTACTTGGCGGCCCTCGATGAGTTCGACATCGTCCTCGCCGAGGAAGAGTTCCTGCTGTCCCGGAGTGCCGATGCTCTGGACCGGAACGCGAAGAGGCTTGGTCATGTTGGGACGCAGCTTCTTGCGGGCGATCACGTAGGGGCACCCGGAGTGCTCGGCGAGCTCGTGCGCGAGCAGGATGCCTCCGGTCTCCGGACCCACGATGACATCGACGTCGTCGGGTATCCGCTGGGCAAGTTCGCGGGCGCAGGCGACGGTGAGTTCCACGTCGCCATACAGCTTGAGGAAGGCGATACCGACTCCGTCTGCCACTTGAACGACCGGCAGCTCGCGACGGACGTCGCCGATGGTGATGGTGTGCGTAAGCGTCATGACACAGTCCTGGATTCAGACGGAGGGGAGAGCGGTGAGGGCGAGTGCCAGATCGTCCAGGCGGTTGCCTTCGGGGCCGCGCAGCGGAAAGACCGTGCTGCCCAGCACGAGTTGGTCCGCTCCGGCGGCCACCAGGCGCGGGGCCGTGGCGGGTCCGACCGCCCCGTCGGCCTCGACCCGCCGCACCACTCCGCGCTCGCGCAGCTCGGCGGCCTCGGCGAGAGTGAGCAGGGCCTCGTCGCGGAACGGCCTTCCCACGCCGCCCGGTTCGACGCTCATCACGGTCAGCTGGGCGGGTGCCAGCCGCTCGACCAGGTCGCGGTTCAGCTGCTCTCCCGGATCGACGACCAGGCCCACCTCGGTGGACCCGGTGGCGGTCAGGCGCTGCAAGCTGGCCAGGACCTGTGGGGTGACGGTCCGCTGGTGGACGCAGACGGTCGAGGCGCCGCGCTCCGCGGCCTGCTCCAGCAGGTCGCCGGGGTGCTCCAGCATGGCGTGCACGTCGATCGGCAGGCCGCAGCCGGCCGCCAGGTCGCTGATGGTCTCCAGGGGCAGTCCGACGTTCTGCGCGAAGGCCGGGTCGATGAGGTCGACGTGCAGCCGGCTGATCCCCAACGCGCTCACGCGCTCGATGTGTTCGCCGAGTCGGGTCAGGTCGAGGCAGACCACGGACATCGACAGCGTCGGCAGCCGCCCGGCCGTGGGGGTGAGGGCGGGGGCGAGCAGCTCAGTGGGAGCCTGCATGTGCGGCGAGCCTTTCCTCTGACGGGGACGGGTTCGGGGACGGGGACGGGGAGGGGGAGGGGGAGGGGGAGATCTGTTCGGCTACGGCGTCGGCGATCAGGGGGAGGACGGGGGTGACATCGACGCCGGGGATACGGGGCCGGTGGCCCGCCGAATCGGTGGTGAGGACGCGGCGCAGCGTCCCGTCGTCCAGGGCATCGGCCAGTCGCTGTTCGCCGGTTGCCGTGGGGCGCAGGTGGGTTGCCGCACAGAGCACCTGGCATCCCTCGAACTCCGTCTGCATCAGCCGGGCCACCGCGAGCATGGTTCCCGCGCTGGTGATCAGGTCGTCGACGACGATGGCGCGGTCGAACGGGCCGAGTGCGGTGGCGGCGAGGGTCGCGGTGACGGAGTCGGGCCCGGTGCGGGTCTTCGTGGCGGTGGCGACTGGCAAGCCCAACCGGTCGGCCAGGCGGCGGACTTGGCCGGCTGCCCCCGCGTCCGGTGCCACGAGTACCGTACGGCCGGGCACGACCCAGGGTCGGACCAGGTACGTCAGCGCGTTGTCCGGGGGAAGTTGCACCAGGTCGACCGGCTCGCTGAGCGGTCCGAGACGGTCCTGGGCGCCCGAGGCCAGGGTGACGATCCGGTCGATACCGGCTGTCGCGGCGAGCTGGGCCAGCAACCCTGCCATGACCGGGCGGCGTTCACCGGCTACGTGCCGGTCGTGGCGCGCGTAGGCGAGGTGCGGGACGACGGCGGTGACGGTGCGGGCCCCGTGCTCACGGTAGGCGCGGGCCACGGCCAGCAGGGCCATCGTGGACTGGTCGACCTGCTCGGCGGGCCCCGTCAGGGACTGGTGGATGACCACATGCGCGCCGGTGGGGTCGCCGGGCAGGTCGACGCACAACTCGCCGTCGGGGAACCGTCCGTCGACCAGCTCGTGCTTCTCGGCGGCCAGGCCGCGTCGGTCCAGGGCGTCGTGCAGGGCGCTGAGCCCGTCGGGGAAGTCGTCGGCGAAGGACCGGCATGCGACGGTGATGGTGCCGGTGCCGGCGCTCATGAGACCAGCTCCTCTGCTGCCGGGCAGACCAGGCGCAGTGCCGTGCGCAGGTCGTCGCCCCGGTAACCGTGCGCGGCCAGCGCGGTGAGGGCGGGGGAGGCGTTGACGGCGACCGTCCGCCGGAGGGTGCGGAAGAGCGGGAGGTCGGAGGTCGAGTCGCCGAAGGCTATGACGTCATCGGCCGTCGCGATGCCGAGTTCGGCCCGTAATTTCTCCACTACCAGCGGCTTGTCCTCGGGGTTGAGGATGGCGTCGGGGTAGTCGGACGCGAAGACGTGGTCGAAGCCGTCGAGGCACTCGGCGAACTCCCTGTGCGACATCGTGACCAGGACGGTCGTCGTCCCGCATTCGCGCAGCCACGCCAGACTCTCCCGCATGCCACCGATGAAGCGTGCGGTGTCGAAGGCCTGGCGGTAGACGGCCGGGCCGCCTGTACTCCAGCATTCCAGAGCGCTGACCGCGAAGGCGCGGCTGTCGATCTCACCTCGGTCGTATGCCGCTTCCAGCTCGTGGATGTCCGCCTGGGCGCCGACCACTCGGGCGATCTCCCGGCATGAGGTCGTCTCCGGAAGCAAGGTCCCGTCGAGATCGAACACGGCAAGGGCGGGGACGTCAGCAGTGGGGAAGGTCATGCTTCCGCCACCTCCGCGAACAGGTGCGGCAGCGCGCGGTGATGCGCGAGGCGGGAGAGGAGGACGTGGGGGTCGTCCTCGACGATCACGTTGTCGAGGTAGCGCCGGTGCACGAAGCCTTCGTCGGCCGCGTGTTCCAGGAACCTCAGGAGGGGGGTGTAGTAGCCATTGGTGTTCAGCAGGGCGCACGGCTTGCTGTGCAGTCCGAGCTGGGCCCATGTCAGGACCTCGAACAGCTCCTCCGCGGTGCCGAATCCGCCTGGCATTGCAACGAAGGCGTCGCCCAACTCGGCCATCAATGCCTTGCGTTCATGCATGGTCTGTACGACGCGTAAGTCGGTCAGGGCGGTGTGGGCGACTTCGTGTTGGACGATGCTCTGTGGAATCACTCCGGTGACATGGCTGCCGCCCTGAAGTGCCGCGTCCGCCACACATCCCATCAGGCCGGTGGACGCTCCGCCGTAGACCAGGTCCATACCTTCCCGGGCCAGTGCCTGCCCTAATCGGCGTGCCGCGTCGATATAGCCGGGATGCCCGCCGGATGAGGCCCCGCAATACACGGTAACGGCCGCTGTCATGAGGTCTCCAAGTGCTGAACTTCGATGACTTTACCTCTGGTTGGGCAACCACATCATACGTATGATGTCCTGCGCAAGGAGTACCGGAAGCTGAACCTCCACCGCGCAGGGAAGAGTTGGGGAAACCGTTGTCTGAATGGCTCCACGGGACGGAGAGCTCCCCGGCCGACGCACCTCACATGACGGGAAAGGACCTGGCCTTCAGGCTCGGTGTGTCCCAGAGCACCGTCTCACTGGTGATGTCGGGCAAGTGGCACGGCCGCGTCTCGGCCAGAACGGCGCAGAAAGTACTGGATGGCGCTGTCGACTTGGGGTACAAACCCAATCTCGCGGCGCGCAGCCTGCGATTGGGGCGGACCGGCACGGTGCTGCTGGTCGTGCCGTCCATGACGAACCCCTATTTCGCCGACGTGCACAGCGGAGCGGCCCACAGCGGAGCCGGCCGGGGGACCGGCGTGATCGTGTACCCCCTCGACGGCGAGGACGGACAAGGCCCGTTCCCTTCCCCGCGACAAGCCATCGACGGGGTCCTCGCGTGCGCCGTGTCCACCGGCAGCATCGACGCCCTGCGGGACGGTGTTGCCGCGGTCGCCCTCGACAGCGATCCGGACGACGCCGACATTTCCTCGATCACCATGGACGTCGGCGCCGGAATGCGGTCCGCCGTGGACTGCCTGGTCGATTTGGGACACCGGAATCTCCTCCACGTACGCGCGGAACGTGACGCCTGGACGTTCAGGCAGCGCGCCGAGGCATTCCGCAGTCGGCTCGCCGTCCACGGTGATGTGCAAGGCCGAAGCCTGGTCGTCCCGTTCGACGGCGTACGGGCGCGAGAGATCATCGTGGCCGCGCTGCGCCGCGACACCGCGGTGACCGGAATCATCTGCGACGACGACAACATGGCCGTCAGCGCCTACTCCGCCGCGCAGAGCCTGGGCCTGTCCATCCCGCGTGACCTGTCCGTCATCGGGTTCGACGACCTGCCCATCGCCTCCTTGCTGGTACCCGCCCTCACCACGGTGCGCCTTCCCGCCCGTGAACTCGGCCGCCTGGGAATGGAGCAACTCCTGCGCAACGACGCCGAGAAGACCAGGACCGTCCTGCCGGTCGAGTTCGTCCAGCGGGACTCTGCGGGACCGCCGCCTCGAAGTTGAAATCGAAGTCGAAGAAGTCGAAGAAGTTGAAGTCGAAGGAGTCTCTTCATTCATGCCCCTGGCAATCCTCGCACTGGCCGTCAGCGCTTTCGCGGTCGGTACGACCGAGTTCGTCATCATGGGATTACTCTCGGACGTGGCCGCCGACCTGTCCGTCTCCGTACCCGTGGCCGGCTATCTGGTGTCCGGCTACGCCCTCGGCGTCGTGGTCGGTGCCCTGCCCCTGGCGGCCTTGACCACTCGTTTCCCCCGCCGGGCGATTCTCGTACTGCTCATGGCCGTCTTCGTCGTGGGCAACTTCCTGGCGAGCGTCGCACCCGGATACACCCTGCTGCTGTCCGCACGCGTACTGGTGTCACTCGCCCACGGTGCGTTCTTCGGTGTCGCCTCGGTCGCCGCCGCTGATCTTGTCCCCCCGCACCGCCGGGCGACCGCCATCTCGCTGATGTTCAGCGGCATGACCGTCTCGACGATTCTCGGCGTGCCCCTGGGAACCTTCATCGGCCAGCATTTCGGCTGGCGGGCAACCTTCTTGGGTGTGGCACTGATCGGTGCTGTCGGACTTCTCAGCATCCTTGTGCTCCTGCCCGCACAACCCCGCCCTGAAGGCGGCGGACTCCGCACCGAATTGGGTGCGTTCCGCCGGAAACAAGTGTGGATCACCCTCCTCGTCACCACGCTGGTTTCCGCGGCGATATTCGCCTCCTTCACCTACATCGAGCCCATGCTCGTGAAGGTGAGCGGCTTCGCGCCGGCCGCGGTCACGATGATTCTCATGCTCTACGGAATCGGGATGTCCATAGGCAACCTTCTCGGCGGACACCTTGCCGGGAAATTCCCGGTCGCCACACTGCACGGCACGCTCGTCGCGTTGGCGGTGCTGCTCGCGGCGTTCGCCTGGACCGTCCACTTCAAGACACCTGCCGTGATCACCCTGACGGTGCTGGGGCTGTGCGGGACCGCCGCGATTCCCACCTTGCAGCACCGCATCATGCACGTGGCCTCCGAGGCACGCACTCTCGCCTCGGCCGCCAATGTCGCGGCGCTCAACGTCGGCAACGCGCTTGCCGCCTGGCTCGGCGGCGTGGTCATCGACGCGGGCTATGGCTACGCCTCGCCCAATGTGGTCGGCGCGCTGCTTGCCGTGGCCGCCACTTTCATCGCGATCGTGACCGACCTCAACCGCCGTGGGCGGCGCGCACTGTCAGCCTGAGTGGCCGAAGCGGTAGCCGTACACGGTGCGCGGATGGATGCGCAGGAGCGAGTCGTGGGGGCCGTGGGTCCAGCCGGGCAGGGTGCGGCGGTAGTGGGCGGCCTCGTCCGGGTCGGTGACGCTCTCCACCGGACCGGTGGCCGTCACCGCCCAACCCGTCCCGGTGGTGGGGTTGATGAGGTCCGAGTGATAGGTGACGGTGACCTGGCCGGTGAGGGCGGGGGCGGGGGTGCGGACGATGAGGCGGCCGTACTCCAGGACGTGTGAGGCCGGCCGCACCGCGACGGCATCGCGCTGCCCGTACACCAACCGACCCTGGTCGGCGCCGCCGAGCAGGTAGAGGGCCTCCTCCCCGGAGACGTCGACCATGCGGCGCGGCGCGGGAGTTGCGGTCATCGGGCGGGCTCCTCTTGCAGGTGGGTGCGTGCGGCGGCGATGGCTTCCGGTGTGGTGGCGTACTCCTTGCCGTCCGGCCGTATCAGGTCCAGTACGCCGAGGGATTCGAGGACTTGACGCTGGCCGGGGCGTACGCCGGAGGCCAGGACGGTGATGCCGCGGCGGCGGAGTCCGGTCACGGCGTCCTTGAGCACGAGGGCGCCGGTGGCGTCGATGGTGGACACCCGGGACATGCGCAGTATGACGACGCGTACGTCCGTCACCTCGGACAGCTCGAGCAGGAAGCGGTGCGCGGCGGCGAAGAACAGCGGCCCGTCGAGCCGGTACGCCACGATGTGCCCGTCCGGCAGGGCATGTTCGCCGGTGGTGTCGGTCGTGAGAGGCGTCCGGTCGAGGCTGGCCTGCCGGGCCACCGCGCGCAGCGCCAGCGCACCGGCGACGGCCAGGCCGATGAGGACCGCGTAGACCAGGTCGAGCGTCACGGTCGCCACGGCGGTGAGGACGAGGACGAGGCCGTCGGAGCGGGTGGCACGGGCCATGGCCCGGAGCGAGCCGGCCTCGACCATGCGGATCGCGGTGGCGATCAGCACGCCGGCGAGGGCGGCGAGCGGGATACGGGAGACGAGCGGGGCCGCGGCGAAGACGACGACCGCGAGCACGGCGGCGTGGGTGAGGGCGGCCAGCCGTGACGTGGCACCGGTACGGACATTGACCGCCGTACGCGCTATCGCACCGGTCGCCGGGACGCCGCCGAAGAGCGGAGCGGCGATGTTGGCCAGGCCCTGGCCGAACAACTCGCGGTCGGGGTCGTGTCGTTGTCCGGTGGTCATCCCGTCGGCGACGGATGCGGACAGCAGGGACTCGAGGGCCGCCAGGGCCGCCACCGCGACAGCGGGCGTCAGCAGCGAGCCCAGGGCGTCCGGGTGGAGGAAGGCGAGGGAGGGGGCGGGCAGTCCGGCGGGCAGGTCCCCGATCGGACGGGCCGCGTCCAGGTGGCACGCCTGGGCCACGACCGTCGCACCGGTCACCGCCACGATCGAGAACGGGATCGTCGGCCGCCACCGCGCACCGGCCAGCATGACCACGGCCACGGCGGCGGCGAGGGCAATGGCCGTCCAGTTGGGGGTCCTGGTGAACGTCTCGATCGCCCGCCAGGCCACTACCAGGACTTTGTCGCCCTCCGGTTTGGGCACCCCCAGGGCGTTCGGCACCTGCTGCAGGCCGATCACGCAGGCGATGCCGAGCGTGAAGCCCTCCACGACCGGAGCCGGGACGTACCGCATGCAGCGCCCGGCGCGGGCGAGCGCGAGGGCGATGAGCAGTACGCCTGCCAGCAGCCCGACGGCCAGGACGCCGCCGGGGCCGTACTGGGCGACGATCGGGACGAGGACGACCGTCATCGCGCCGGTGGGGCCGGAGACCTGGAGGTTCGAGCCGCCGAAGATCGCCGCCAGCGCGCCGGCGACCACGGCCGTGGCCAGCCCGGCCTCGGCGCCGAGGCCCGAGGAGACGCCGAAGCCCAGCGCGAGCGGCAGGGCCACTATCGCCACGGTCAGTCCCGCCAGCAGGTCGCGCCCGGGATCGCGGCGCGCGGCGGCGAGGTCGTCGCGGCCGGGCAGGAGGGAGCGCACCCGGGCCAGGGCGGCCCGGACGGTGATCGTGCTCACTCGGCCCCGCCCCCGGTTTCCCGCAGCTCCCGCAGGAGCGCGTTCTGGCCATTGATCATCTGCGTGAGGATCCGCCGGGCGGCGCGCATCAGCTCGGCCACGTCCCCGCCCGCGAGTTCGTAGACGACCGTGGAGCCGGTGCGGGTGGACATGACGATCCCCGAGCGGCGCAGCACCGCCAGCTGCTGGGAGAGCGCGGCCGGTTCCACCTCCATCGCGGCCAGCAGGTCGCGCACAGGGGTGGGCCCGTCCTGGAGCAGCTCCAGCACCCGGATGCGGACAGGGTGCCCCAGCATCCGGAAGAACTCGGCTTTCGCCTGGTACAGCGGGACTGACACCAAAAACCCTCGATCGCTTGCGGGGACGGTCAATGCATCATGTAGGGAATTGCAGAAGTTTGCAATTCCCTGTCGCGGGGCCGCCCCGCCGGCCGGGAGCCGGGTGTCACAAGTCGTTGCCCGCGTACGAGAGGTTGAAGCTCTTGTTGGTCAGCGGGAAGTCCGGGACGATCGTGTCGGCCAGGGCGACGGGCAGCGCGGGCCAGTTGAAGAAGGACGGGTCGACGGGCTTGACCCGGCTCAGGGTGTGATCGGGTGCGAGCTCGACGCGGGTGGTGATGGTGCCGCGCCAGCCCTCGACGATCCCCACTCCCGATCGCGGGCTGTCGCCGCGGGCCGGGGGGACGTGGGCCAGGGGAACGCGGACGGTCCCCGGCCGCAGGCCCTCGGCGAGGCGGGCGATCAGGGCGAGCGAGGCGTCGGTCTCGTCGGCGCGGACGAGGAAGCGGGCCAGGACGTCGCCGGTGAGGTGAACGGGCACGGTCAGGGCGCCGCCCAGGTCATGGAAGGGGTGCGACAGCCGGGCATCCGTCTCCAGGCCGCTGGCCCGGGCCACGTACCCGAGGCAGCCGAGGTCCCGGGCGGCGGTGGGGGAGAGCCGGGCCGTGGTGGTCAAACGGTCGCGGATCGTGCTGTGGCCGAGGGCGAGGCCGGTGATCTCACGGATGTCCGCGCCGATCGCCGCCATCCGCCGCGCGCCAGGCAGGGCACGCAGCGCCGCACCGCCGGGGAGCACGCCGCCGCGCAACAGGCGGTGCCCGGTGATCTCGTCGTTGAGGCGCAGGAGCTGTTCGCGGATCCGCAGGGCGTGGGCGTTGAGGATGCCGTGACCCACGTCGTTGCAGAGCGCTCCGATGTCGGTGATGTGGTTGTACAGGCGCTCGAGCTCGAGCAGCAACGCACGGGCGCGCTGTGCCTGTTCGGGTACGACCGTGCCGGTGGCCTCTTCCGTGGCGAGGCAGTAGGCGAGGGCGTGGCCGACGGCGGTGTCACCGCTGATGCGTTCGGCCAGCGGGAGGCCGCGCTCGACGGTACGGCCCTGGAAGAGCTTCTCGATGCCCTTGTGGACGAACCACAGCCGCGCCTTGAGCTTGATGATGGTCTCGCCGACGACCGAGAACCGGAAGTGGCCGGGTTCGATCAGTCCGGCGTGGACGGGGCCGACGGGGATCTCGTAGACGCTGTCCCCCTCGACCTCGTGGAAGGGGTAGGGGCCCTCGGGTTCGGAGAACGACGGCGGAGGCCCCGCGTCCGGGCGCATGGGGTACCAGCCGCGCGGCCAGTGGTAGTGGCGTACCAGGCGCCGGGGCAGCGGGTGGTCCAAGGGGACGACGCCGTGCAGGTCGCGCATCTCGCGTTCGAACCGGCCCGCGGCGAAGGAGAGATGGGCCACGGTGGGCACCTCGGGTGCGGCCGGGTCGAGCCGCACATGGAGTTCGGTACGGGTGTCGGGCGGGCCGGAGACGAACAGGTACACCACGCGAAGGGCCGTCTCGTCGTGGTGGGCGGCGATCAGCGCCGGCCGGTGGCCCTGGCCGATCAACTCGCCGACGCGGGCCACGACCTGGTCCGGGCCGGCCTCCTCGATGGTGCGGTGGTGCATGGGTCAGCGCCCTCCGATGATCGCGGCGGCATCGTGCAGCAGACCGGTCAGCGGGCCGGTGGTCGTACCGAGGACGGCACAGGCCAGCAGCCCGGCCACGAGTGGGGCAGCGGCGGCGGCCCCGATCCGTACTACGGCGGCCGGCGTGCCGGGGGCCGCGGGCGCGGGTCCGAGGGTCATCCGCGCGGTGCGCAGTGCGAGCGCCGCGAACGCGGCGAGGACCAGCAGCAGGGCCACGCCGACGGGCCACCCCATCCCGGCGGCGAACCCGGCCCGGACGATGCCCAGTTCGGAGGCGAACAGGCTGAACGGCGGCATGCCCAGCAGGGCCAGCACCGCCAGCCCGAAGACCGCGCCCAGCAGCGGCGCGCGGGCCAGCAGACCGCGCACCCGCCCGATGGCACTGGTGCGGCGCAACCGGAGGATGTGCCCGGCCGAGCAGAACGCGACGGCCTTGACCAGGCCGTGCCCGGCGATGTGCAGCAGCACGGCGGCGATCGCCAGGGGGCTGCCCACGGCACTGCCCAGGGCGATCAGGGCCATGTGCTCCATGCTCGAATAGGCCAGCATGCGCTTGTAGTCGCGCTGCCCCAGCAGGATCCCCGCCGCGAGCGCGAGGGTCGCCAACGCGGTCACGGCGAGCAGGAGACGGGCGTAACCGGAGCCCAGGGCCGCATCGGCGACGACTTTGTAGCGCAGGATCGCGGTGAAGGCGACCGAGAGCAGCACTCCGGACATCAACGCCGAGACGGGCGCGGGTGCTTGGCTGTGGGCGTCCGGCAGCCAGGCGTGCAGCGGCACCAGGCCCGCTTTCGCCCCGAAGCCGAGCACGACCAGTCCGGTGCCGAGGCGGGTGACGTCCGGGTCGAGCCCGTGGGCATGGGCGGCCAGGGCGGGCCAGTCCAGTGCCGCCGCTTCGGAGAGCCCGGCCCGGCGGGCCGCGTAGTAGATCAGCACGGTGCCGAGGAAGGCCAGCGCGATGCCCGCCGAGCAGATCACCACGTACTTCCAGGCGGCTTCGACGGAGGTGCGGGTGTTGCGGTGGCCGACGAGGAACGCGGTCACGACGGTGGTGGCCTCGATGGCGACCCACAGCACGCCGAGGTTCTCGGCGAGCACGGCGGCGGCCATCGCGGCGAGGAAGACGTGCACCAGGACGCAGTAGCGGCGGGCGGCCTGCCCGTCGTCGTGCTCGCCCTGTTCGTCCCGTTCATCCTGTTCGCCCGCGAGGTACGCGGGAGTCGCGGCGCAGGCCAGGGCGGCGACGGCGCCGATGACCAGCAGCATCCACACGCTCAGCGCGTCGGCGCGCAGCAGATGGCCGTAGGCGGCGACGGGACGGTTGTGGTGGCCCACGGCCAGGGCGGCACCGGCGGCGAGGATGGCGGCGGGCGAGATCAGGCCGGCCCAGCCGCTGACCGTCCGCTTCACCGGCAGCAGATATGCGCCGGCGGTCGCCAGCGGCACGGCGACGGGCAGGGCGAGCAGCAGGCCGGTGGTGGCCCCACTGGAAGTGTTCGGCATCAGTCGTGGAGCCCCCGCAGGTCGTCGATGTCCGTACCGCCGAAGGCGGCCCGCATCCGGGCGGTGAGCAGGTGCAGCACCAGGACGGCGAGCAACAGGTCGAAGGAGACGCCGAGTTCGACGATCAGCGGCACCCCCGAGGTGGCCAGGAACGCGGTCGCCGTGATCCCGTTGTCCAGGCTCAGGAAGCCGACCATCTGGGCCAGCGCCCGGCGCCGGGTGGCGAGAACGAGGAAGCCGATCAGCACGACGGCCAGGCCCACCGGCAGCGCGCGGGTCGCGGGCGAGGGCGCGAGCTCGACCAGCGGACGGGCCGCGGTGTAGGCGAGCAGCGTCAGCACCGCAGCCGTCAGCAGCGAGGCCGCCACGTTGGCCAGGGGCTGGGTCTCCCGGGTCTGCCCGCTCCTCACCAGGGCCCGCCGCATCAGGTACGGCAGCACCCCGGCCCGCAGCACCCCCACGCCGACGGCGACGCCGACCAGGTCCCAGCGGGCCTCATGCGCGCCCAGCAGCGCGCCGATCGCGGCCAGCGCGACGCCCTGCAGGGCGAAGACCCGGACGACCGCGGACAGTTCGCGGTACCACAGCACCAGGACGGCGGCCAGCATGAAGGCACCGCAGGCCAGGTCGAGGAGCTGGGTGTACGTACCGGCGCTCACCGTCGGCTCACTCTCCTCACTCTCCCGTCAGGAAGTACGAGGCGGTCACCGCGAGCAGCGCCAGCAGGAAGGACCCGGCGAGCAGTTCGGGCACCCGGAACAGGCGCAGCTTGGCCCAGAACACCTCGACCGCCGCCAGCGCCGCGCCCAGCAGCGTCACCTTGGCGGCGAACAGCACGAGGCCGACGACGACCGCGGCCGGCGCGGTGCCGGTGGCCGTCCCCCACGGTGCGGCCAGGGAGGCCAGCAGTCCGAGGAGGACGGCGAGCCGCATCTGGGCGCCGAGTTCGACCAGGGCGAGATCGGGACCGGCGTACTCCAGGACCATCGCCTCGTGGATCATGGTCAGTTCCAGATGGGTGGACGGGTTGTCCACGGGCAGCCGTCCGGTCTCGGCGAGGGTCACCACGGCCAGCGCCAGGACGGCCAGCAGACCGGAAGGAGAAGCCAGGCGCGCGGGCTCGTGGATGCGGTCGGTGACGATGTGCGCGAGGTTGGTGGAACCGGACGGTATCGACAGGGCGAGGGCCGCCAGCAGGATCGTCGGCTCGACCAGCGCGGCCACCGTCATCTCCCGCGACGCCCCCATGCCGCCGAACGCCGTGCCGGTGTCCAGCCCGGCGAGCGCCAGCGCGGCGGTGCCCAGGGCGAGCAGCGCCACCACCACGATCAGGTCGGCGCTCGCGCTGACCGGCGTCGCGGTGGACGCGAGCGGAACCAGCGCGGCGATGACGGCGGCGGTGACGACCAGCAGCAGGGGCGCCGTACGGAAGGCGGGCCCGGTGCCGGAAGGGGAGACGGGCTCCTTGCGCAGCAACTTGCGCATGTCCCGCCACGGCTGGGTGATCCCCGCCCCGGCGCGGCCCTCCAGACCCGCCCGTACCTGCCGCATCAGACCGGTCAGCAGTGGCGCCCCGCCGGTCACGAGGACGACCTGGGCGGCCACCGCCGCCGCGCCCGCACCGTTCACCGGGCCACCGCCAGGATCACCAGGAGGGCCACCAGGCCGGAGAAGCCGTAGCCCAGGTACAGATGGAGGCTGCCGTTCGCGAACCGGCGGGCGAAGACGCCCGCACCGGACAGCGCGGCCAACACCGGCCGGTACAGGCGGTGTTCGACCCGATCGGGCACCCGGCTCTGATACCGCACCTTCTCCACCAGGTAGGCCGACTCCTGCGCGTGGGTGACGTCGACGTCCCGCTCCGGGGCGAGGACGTCGTCGAAGACCCGTTGCAGCGGTTCGGCGAACGAGGTCGCCGTGTACGCCATGCGCGGTGTCGGCGCACCGCCGCCGCAGTCCCACAGCCTGACGCCCACGCGGCGTCGGCGGCGGCCGGCCAGCCGCACCAGGGCGCCCACGGTCAGCACACCGGCGACCAGGGCGACCGCCACCCACAACGGCGAGAACATCGCGGGGAAACGGGCCAGACGCAGCCGCAGCAGACCGCTGTCCAACGGCTGCCCACCGGTCAGTCCGGCCGCGGCGACCGCCCGTGACAGCCCGCCGGCCAGCATCTGGGGCACCAGGGCGAGGGCGGCGCAGAAGGCGGCCAGCAGCCCCATGCCGACGAGCATCACCGGCCCGCTCTCCCGCGCCCCGGCGGCCCCCGCGCTGCGCGGCCGGGCGAAGAACCCGATCCCGAGCGCCTTGACGAAGACGGCGGCCGCCAGCCCCGCGGACAACGCGATGGCGGCGACGGCCACCGGCAGCATCACCGCCGTGGTCGCCCCCGGTACCGCGAGACCGTGGATGAGCGCCTGGAACAGCAGCCACTCGCTGACGAAGCCGTTGCCCGGAGGGAGCGCCACCGCACCGAGCGCGGCCACGGCGAACAGCCCGGCGGTCGCCGGCATCCGCGCCCGCAGCCCGCCCAGCAGGTCCAGGTTGCGCTCCCCGGTGGCCTTCAGTACGGACCCGGCCCCGCAGAACAACAGCGCCTTGAACGCGGAGTGGTTGACCACGTGCAGCAGTGCCGCCGCCAGCGCGAGCACCGCCCGCGCCTGGTAGCCCGAGGTGGCGAACAGCCCCGCCGCGCCCACCCCGGTCAGTACCAGCCCCAGGTTCTCGCTGGTCGAATAGGCCAGCAGCCGCTTGAGGTCCTTGGCCATCGCCGCCTGCAGGATCCCGTACATCGCCGACAGCGTGCCCAGCACCAGGACGAGCAGCCACCACCAGTGCGGGCCGCCGCCCAGCAGGTCGAACCCGACGCGCACGATCCCGTACACGCCCAGGTTGACCATGGCCGCGCTCATCAACGCCGAGACATGGCTGGGGGCTTCGGGATGCGCGCGCGGCAGCCAGGCGTGCAGCGGCATCATGCCCGCCTTGGACGCGAAGGCCGCCAGCGCCAGCACGAAGACCGTTCCCCGCGCGGCCGGTGACAGCCCCGCCGCCCCCGCGCGAAGGGCGGCGAACGTCTCGCCGCCCGCGCGGGCCGCGAACAACGCGAAGGCGGCCAGCAGCAGTACGAAGCCCAGGTGGGTCATCACCGCGTACCAGAGCCCGGCCTGTCGCACCTCGGCCCGCTGCCGGTGCTCCGCGACCACCAGCAGCAGCGAGGCCAGCGCCATCACTTCCCACAGCAGCAGGAAGGAGGAGACGGCGGACGCCGCCGGGACGAACACCAGGGCGCCCGCGAAGACGGGCAGCGCGGCCTGCACCCAGCGGGCCTCGTAGCCGTGCCCGGCGTACCCGATCCCGTAGACCGCGACCGCCACGGTCACCGCACCGGCGACCGCCATGAACAGCCCGGACAAGGCGTCCACTTCGAGACGGACCCCGGCGAGCGGCAGCAGTCCGGGCAGCGACGCCGACCAGTGCGCGCCGCGCAGCGCGGCGGCACCGGCGACCGCACCGGCGGCGCCGACCCCGGCCGTGCACACCCCGGCCGCCACGACCCGGGCCCGTACGGGCAGGAGCGCACCGGCCGACGCGCCGGCCCCGGCCAGCCCCGCGCCGAGGGCCAGGGCGGAGCCGACGGCGTTCACCGGCCGGTCACGGTGCGCAGCGCCGCCACGATCGCCTCCGGCCTCGGCGGGCACCCCGGCACCTGCACGTCCACGGGTACGACATCGGCGACCGCGCCCTCGACCCCGTAACCCCCGGCGAACTCGCCGCAGTTCATCGCGCAGTCGCCGACCGCGACGACCAGCCGGGGCTCGGACATCGCCTCCACCGTGCGCCGCAGCGCGGTGGCCATGTTGCGGGTGACCGGACCGGTCACCAGTGCCGCGTCGGCGTGCCGCGGCGATGCCACCAGCCGGGCCCCGTACCGCTCCGCGTCGTACACCGGCCCGAAGGCGTTGCCGATCTCGATCTCGCATCCGTTGCACGATCCGGCGTCCACGCACCGGACCTGCACCGATCCGGCCAACTCCCGGGCTTTCGGCGGCGCTTGGCCGTCGGGTTTCGGCGGTGCGGGCTCGGCCACGCGCCCGGTCCGACGGATGGTGCGCAACAGGGTCACGACGACAGCCCTATAGCAACTGCCGACATCAGGACAAGTTCCGTCGGCACGCTGGGCTCCCACCAGCCTCAGGGACACCTCCAGCCGCATATGTATCGCATGGTTGTTGGTGTTTCGCACTACTCCCCGTGGCCTGTCCGACTGTCCTGTTCCGCTCGGTCACGTGCCGCAGAACTCGGCGTTGACGACCTGCTGCTCATGCACGTTCCAATCGCCGTTGAAATTGATCGTCAGCGCGTGCCCGCCGTCCGCGGTCGTTATGGTTTCCGATATGGAACCCTGGATGCCGCCATTGTGGCCCCACACGTCGACGCCACAGGACAGTTTCAGTTTCATGAGGCCGAGGCCGTAGGAGGCGGTCGCCAGTTGACCGATCGGCACGGTGGTGGTCATCTCCTTCAGCTGGCGAGGCTTGAGGAGCCTTCCGGAAAGCAGGGCGCGGTAAAACCGGTTGAGATCGGAGGAGTTGGAGATGATTTCGCCGGCCGAGCCTGCGAGGGACGGGTTGAGCTCGGTGACGTCGTACGTCACGCTCCCCGGCGTTCCGGGGCCCGCGAGCTCTCCGGTCAGCTTCGAGTAGGCCCGGCCGCTGGGCCCCGGTATGCGGGCCCGGGTGCCCGGCAGTGTGGTGGAGTTCAAGTGCAGGGGGCGCAGGATACGCCGCTCGATTTCATGGGCGTACGCATGGCCGGTGACCTTCTCGATCACCATTCCGGCGATGATGTAGTTGGTGTCGGAGTAACGCCACTCGCTGCCGGGTGCGAAGTCCGGTTGATGGGTCATGGCAAGCCGGACGATTTGCCTCGGCGTCCAGGTGTCGTAGCGGTGCCGGAGGAAGTCGGTGCCGAACTCCTTCCGTTTGAAATCCTCGTCTTCGGTGTAGCTGTAGACCCCGCTGGTGTGGTTGAGGATTTGCCGCACCGTGATCCGGCGGCCGTCGTGCCCGCTGCCTCGGACCAGGCCCGGCAGCCAGTGGTCCACGGTGTCGTCCAGGCTCAGCTTCCCCTCGGCCTCCAGCTGGAGTATCACCGTGGCCACGAATGTCTTGGTGATCGAGCCCACCCGGAACCGGTTATTGGCCTGTGGCTTTCTGCCGGTTGCCAGATCGGCGGTGCCTGCGCGGCCGACCCAGGTGTCGTGCCCCTGTTCGGCGACCGCGATACCTCCGGGCGGTCCATTCCTGACCACCCCGTCAATGGCTGCCTGGGTGGGCCGATGGCCGCCCCGCGCGTCCGACGCCGAAGCGGGCGTCGTGAAGCCGGTAGCCAGCACCGCCGTTGCGATTGCGCTGACAGCGCCTGCCCGCAATCTCCGTGCCGTACGCACCGCCGCTCCGTCTGCTGCATGCACATGCCCGTACATGAAAGGGCTCCTGTGAGTCGGTGGGTGCCAACTGGCCTGTGGGACTGAGTATGTGCGGATAAGTCCCGCGTCGGGGATCCCGCTACCCACCTGCTCTCGGGTGGGGTTAACCCCCTGCACCGCGCGTCCGGATGGTGAATGGCGAACCGGGTACCGGTTTCCTCACGTCTGAGGGCCGTTTTCGTGAGGAAACCGGTACCCGACTCCGCCGGATCCACCCTTTGCCGATAATCGACGGGTGAGCACCAACGAACGCCCCATGCCGCCCTTGAACGCCGACGAGCGCACCACGCTCGAGACTTGGCTCGACTTCCACCGCACCACCCTCGCCATGAAATGCGAGGGCCTGGACGACGAGCAGGCCGCCACCGCGTCCGTGCCGCCGTCCGGCTTTACGCTGGCCGGTCTCGTCCAGCACATGGCGGAGGTGGAACGGAACTGGTTCCGGCGCGTGTTCGCCGGGGAACAGGCCCCGCCCATCTACGACCCGCAGGCCGATCCGAATGCCCCCGACGGCGGCTTCGAACTGGCTGAGGGCGCCACCCTGCGCGACGCCCTTGCCACCTGGCGCGCGGAGATCGACCGCGCCCGCGAGCTCTGCGCCGACCGTGCGCTGACCGACACCGGTCGCTTCATGGAGCAGGACGTCAGTCTCCGCTGGATCTACGTCCACATGATCGAGGAGTACGCCCGCCACAACGGCCATGCCGACCTGCTCCGGGAGCGTATCGACGGCACCACGGGCGTGTAGCCGGCCCGAAGTCCTACTGCTTCTTCGCCCGTTCGCCTGCGGCGGTCGCTGTGGCGCGCTTGCCGTCCTGGACCTGCTGCAGGCGCTTGAGCGTAGTGGCGAGCATGTCCTGGACGCCGGTCGTATCGCCGGCGGCACCGTCGAGCTTGACCCGGATGTTGACGTTGCCCGAGAGGCTGTAGCCCTCGGCCAACTTCTCGCTCAGCCCGGGGTTGATGACGAAGACGGACTCGTCGCCCACCTTCTCGTCCTTCTTGGGCGCCTGTTCCTTGTTCGCCTCGGTGCCCTTCCACGCGGTGTACGCGCTCTTGGCGTTCTCCGGTGTGTCGTACTGGCAGATGTCGATGTCCATCATGTTGTCGGTCGAGCCGTTGTAGATGAACGTGGCGCTGCCACCGCGCACCCACCCCTTGGGCGGGGTGTCCTCGTCCTTGCCGTCCTTCAACGGCGCGCAGGAGTCACCTTGCTTCATCGTCCCCTTGCCCCTGTAAGGGTCCCAGCCCGGAAGCGCTTCGCCGGTGCCCGGCAGTGCCTGCGTGATGTCGCCTTGGCCGAGAGCCTTGGTGATGGGCTTTCCGGAGTCGTCTCCCGAGCCGCTGGAGCAGGAGGTCAGGGCGGTAATAGCAAGGAGGACAGTGAGAACGGTGGTGCGTGTGCGTGGCATGTACACAACCCTATGCAACAGGGCAGGCAGGCTTTGAACTGGCCCGCCTGGCGGAGCGCCTTGGGCGAGCCTTGGAAAGGTGCTTCAGGCCGCGGTGGAATTCCTGTGCCACCGGTCGCTGATGACGAGGAGGACGATGGTCACCAGGCCGATGGAAGCGGCGACGATGACGGCCCACAGCCAGAGGCTGATCCGGTCATTGGGCGCAGTTGACGTGGAAGAGCCGGGAGGCGGAGGCGGCGGGTCTTCGGCTTTCGCGGAGACGGCCAGGTTCTGGGTGACGCTGTGTCGTCCTCCGTGCGAGGACACGGTCACGGGATAGACGCCCACTTGCTCCGACGGCTGACCGACCAGGCGTTTATCCACTGTTGACCGAACGGGTCTGCACTGTCCGGCGAACCGGGAGTACCCGGCACGACGGACCAGTGGAGGACCCATGCACAGACCGATCGCCTTGCGCCGTGCGCTGACCGGCGCCGCTCTGGGCCTGTGGCTGGTGGCGGCCGCCCAGCCGGGGACGGCCACCGCTTCGGTACGGCATGAAGTGCCCAAGAATGAGACCGAGTTCGCCAAGAAGAGCGCCCCGCGCCACGGCCTGACCGCAGGGCGCGCGCTGCCGGACGACGTCTCTGTACCGCCGTCCTGCGACGGTGACGGCACCAGCGGCAAGCGGGTGCAGATCATGTACGTCCGGGGCGATCGCACGGGCAGCCGCTTCGGGCAGTTGCAGAGCAACCTGCAGGCTCACGCCGTGCACCTCAACGGCAGGTTCGTGCAGAGCTCGGAGGCACTGGGCGGCCATCGTGAGGTCCGCTTCCTCCAGGATCCGTCGAACTGCGCACCGGTCCTCAAGGAGGAAGTGGTGCCGCAGAGCGTGGTCGACCAGGGGCCGATCAAGATCGGGGACGCTCTGGAGCAGCGCGGCTACCGGGACGGCAACCGCAAGTACCTCACTTACTGATTGTTTCGGAATGGGGCTGGCGGTTGACGGCCCGTCTGGGCAAGGTCTGAGTGGTGTGCGCTGATCTGGTTCCCGATGACCTGTGGGAGCGCATAGCCCCCTTGCTCCCACCTCACCCGCCACGAAGGCACCGGCACCCCGGGCGGCTTCCGGTGCCGGACCGGGTCGCGCTCGCCGGCATCGTCTATGTCCTGCGCAAGGGCGTGTCCTGGCGTGACGTCCCGAAACAGGTTGTGGGCTGCTCGGGAGTCACCAGCTGGCGCCGGTTGAGGGACTGGACCGAGGCCGGGGTCTGGTCCCGGCTGCACGAGAAGCTGCTCGCTGAGCTGCGGAAGGCGGGCTTGCTGGAGATGGACGACTGCGCGATCGACGGCTCCCACGTCAGAGCGCTAAAAGAGGGGGATCACGTCGGGCCCTCGCCCGTCGATCGAGCTCGCCCCGGCTCCAAGCACCACGTGATCGTCGACCGGCACGGCACGCCGCTGACCGTCTCCCTGACCGGCGGTAACCGGCACGATGTCACCCAGCTGATCCCGTTGCTGGACGCGATTCCCCGGATCCGGGGACTGAGCGGACGGCCCCGCAGCAGACCCAAGCGCCTGCTCGCCGACCGCGGCTACGACTTCGACAAGTACCGCCGCCTGCTCTGGAAGCGCGGCATCAAGCCCCTCATCGCCAGACGCGGCGTCGCCCACGGCTCTGGCCTCGGGCGCACCAGGTGGGTAGTCGAGCGCACCTTGTGCGCCACGAGGCGCTCTGTTTGTACCCCCGGCTCAACCGGGAGGAACTTGGAAGGAGGTTTCTGGGCCGAATGACTTACCTGGAGTCGAAAGGCGAAGGGGACAACAGCATGTCAGGAAACCGGTGACCAGGCCCAGTTGTCAGGACCGGTGCGCCGGGCGGCCCGCGCGATATGGCGAAGACTGGATTGTTTGAAGCCCAATCTCCAGAGGATGCAAGTTCCCATCCGCCGGAAAGACAACTGAAACCGGCGCCGACTCTGCCTCGGCATCGATTCGTGGGCCGATGCAACTTCCAGAGTACGGAGCGATGTCCAGCGAGGACATTCAAGGAGATGAGTGGGACGCCTACGTCGCGCTAGAACGTACAGACAGGGACGAACGTGGGATCGCCTACGGGATGCGAGTCCTATGGCGACGGAGGCCCCGTAGTAGTCGCCGGAGTCACGACCGGCCAGGGAGGACGGGAAAGCCGTCCACATCGGGCGAAGGGGGCCAGGTGATTCGGACACCCAAGACTCGGGAGGTATGCGAAATGCAGAGCGCCGAAACGGTGCTGGGTGTCCTGCGTGAACGCGGCAGGCGTAGCTTGCCGTGCAACGAGCTGTATCGACAGTTGTTCAACCCGCAGTTGTATCTGCTGGCCTACGGACGCATCTACGCCAACCATGGCGCGATGACGCCCGGGGTCACTCCGGAAACCGTGGACGGCATGTCCCAGCGGAAGATCAGCCGGATCATCGAGGCAATGCGCCACGAGCGATACCGCTTCCGTCCGGTCCGGCGCGTCCATATCCCGAAACCGAATGGGAAGACGCGCCCTTTGGGGCTGCCAACGTGGTCGGACAAGCTCGTCGGCGAGGTCGTCCGTCTCCTGCTGGAGGCGTATTACGAGCCGACGTTCTCCGACCGTTCCCATGGATTCCGTCCCCGGAGGGGCTGCCACACCGCACTGCGGGAGGTGGCCCACACCTGGACCGGGACGTCCTGGTTCATCGAAGGGGACATCGCCGACTGCTTCGGCAGCTTGGACCACCAGGTCCTGCTGTCGATCCTCGGCGAGAAGATCCATGACCAGCGGTTTCTGCGGCTGGTGCGCAACATGCTGACAGCTGGATACCTGGAGGACTGGAAGTGGGGAGCCACGCTCTCCGGCGCTCCGCAGGGTGGAGTGGCCTCCCCGGTCCTGTCCAACATCTACCTGCACAAGCTGGACGAGTTCGTCGAAACAGTTCTGATCCCGGAATACACCCGAGGAGGCCGCCGGGCCCGCAACCCGGGCTATCTGGAGTTGCAGAATCTCCTGGCGAAAGCCCGTCGGCGCGGCGATCGGGCCCAGGCCCGGGAACTGCGTCAGCGGATGACCAGCCTGCCGAGCTCGGATCCAAATGACCCGGGCTTCCGGAGACTGCGCTACATCCGCTACGCCGACGATCACCTCCTCGGATTCACCGGACCGAAAGCCGAGGCCGAGCAGATCAAACGGCGCCTGGCAGAGTTCCTGCGTGACGAACTCAAGCTGGAACTGTCCCAGGACAAGACGCTGATCACTCATGCCCGAACCCGGGCTGCAAAGTTTCTCGGCTACGAGATCACAACCCAGCACAACGACACGAAGAAGACCGGCCGTTATCGGTGCGTGAACGGTCAGATCGCTCTTCGAGTCCCGCTGGACGTGATCAAGGCCAAATGCGCCCCCTATCTGTTCCGCGGAAAACCCGCGAGGAGGAACGCTCTGGTCAACAGCAGCGACCATGCGATCGTTGCGACCTATGGAGCCGTGTTCCGGGGCATCACCCAGTACTACCTGCTCGCCGGAGATGTCTTCCGGCTGCATCGGCTGCGATGGGTCATGGAGACGTCCATGCTCAAGACCCTCGCGTCCAAGCACCGCTCGTCGGCATCGAAGATGGCAGCCAAGCACAAAGCCAGAATCGACACGTCCAACGGGCCTCGGGTCTGCTTCGAGGCCCGCATCGAGCGGAAGAACAGGAAGCCGCTGGTGGCAAGGTTCGGTGGAATTCCGCTCCAACAGCAGCGGTCGGCGAAAGTAGTCGACCGTCGGCCTGTCTGGGTGGACTATCCGCAAAAGGAGCTGATCACAAGGCTCCTGGCGGACACCTGCGAAATCTGCGGCAGCAACGGTGATGTCGAAGTTCATCACATCCGTGCTCTCGCCGATCTCGCGCGTTCCGGGTGGCCGCCGTCCGACTGGGGGCGCGTGATGCTCGACCGGCGCCGCAAGACCGTTGTGGCCTGCGTCAGTTGCCACGACCACATCCATGTCGCACGAACGGCTGAATCAATCACGCGGTAGTCACTGGAGAGCCGGATGACAGGGAAACCGTCATGTCCGGTTCGGCGGGAGGCCGCGCGGAAAAGGGCTCGCCGCGGTGGGTACCTCGCCGCGCGGCCGACCCAACCGCCTGGCTCCACCAGTTCAAGCGCCTGCGCATCCGCTACGAGCACCGCGCCGGCCTTCACCATGGCCTGCTGGAGCTGGCGTGCAGCATCATCTGCCTCCGCCGACTCCGCAAGTCGTTCTGAACCGACCAGCCCTTCGGAATGTGATCTGTCAGTTGTCGGAAGCGGGCATGAGATCTACTTCACGCGACAGAGGGGCGGAACGATGTCACGATCCGGCGCGCTCTCTGGTCCTCATGCCGAGGGGCACGCGCGGAGCCTCGTGAGAGTGGAACGGGAGCATCGACATGGGACAGAAACAGCACGTCGTGGTGGTGGGTGCCGGATATGCGGGAGTGACCGCGGCCCTCCGCGTCAGCCGCCGCCACCGGGTGACCCTCGTCGACCCCAAGGAATGCTTCACCGAGCGGATCCGGCTGCACGAAATGGCCGCTGGCCGCGCCAGCACACCCGTCGTCCTGCGTGAGCTCGTTGCCGGCAGGGACATCAACACAGTCAAGGCCAAGGCCACGTCGATCGATCCGGATGCCCGTACAGTCCTTCTGGACAGCGGCACCACGCTGACCTATGACCGACTTGTCTACGCCCTCGGCAGCAGCACCGACACCACCCGCGTTCCCGGCATCGACGAGCACGCCTACACACTGGAGCAGGCTCAGGACCTCAGTGATCGACTGTCTCGTGGATCCGGCACTGTCACCGTCGTCGGCGGCGGAGCGACCGGCATCGAACTGGCCGCAGAGCTCGCCGAGTCGGCCATCACGTGGCAGGTACGTCTGGTCACCGGAAGCGAGCCCGGGAACGGGCTTTCAGTAGCCGGCCGGACCCATGTGCGCAACTCCCTGGAACGTCTGGGCGTCCATCTGCACCCACACACCCGGGTCCAAGCCGTCCACCGCGGTGGACTGTCAACCAACCACGGTGAGCTGGCCGGGGACGTGGTTGTCTGGGCTGCCGCGTTCACCGTTCCGTCGCTGGCCGCCGAGGCCGGGCTTCGCGTGGACGAGCGAGGCCGCGCGCTGGTGGACACAGCCATGCGCTCGCTCTCCCACCCCGACGTGTTCATCGTGGGCGACGCGGCACGCGTCACAGTGCCCGGCACGGGCGAACTCCGCATGGCGTGCGCGACGGCGATGCCCACCGGAGCGCACGCCGCCGAGGCCATCGACGCACTCAACCATGGCCGCGAGCCCAAGCCGCTCAGGTTCCGTTACCTAGCGCAGTCCATCAGCCTCGGTCGCCGCGACGGCGTCATTCAGCCGGTTCGCACCGATGACTCGGCGCACAGCCTGGTGATCACCGGCCGGCCGGCCGCCAGGATCAACGAGTGGATCAACCGATACACCCTCGCATCCCTGCGAGCGGAGCGCCGGCGCCCCGGCACCTACCGCTGGGCCAAGCCGCTGCGCCCGGCCAAGACAGCCGCAGTGCCTGCTTCTGCTGCCCAAGCACAGTGATCGTGCGGCGGGTGACGGTGTGTCCGAGAACGGTGAAGACACTTCCAGCCGCGGCAACGGTCCAACCCCGAGAGCGTCGCCCGCTCCACGGTACTTTTCAAGGCTCGCACCCCCAGAACCTGATGTCGGCGTACTCCTGACTGAAAGTGCGCGCCTGGGTACGGATGAACGTGCTCAGGCCCAGACGGTTCAGCGGAACGCGTTGGCGTTCTCCGAGGCCCACTGCTGGAACGGGCGGGCCGGCGTTCCGGTGACCTGTGAAACCGTGTCGCGCACCATCAGCAGCTCGTCGTTCACGTCTCCGCCCGTGACGTCGAGCACCGCGTCCGCGGCCTCGGCCCCGAAGACCGCGGCCATCTGTGTGTGGGCTTGTTGGCGGCTGATTTCGGCGAAGGACACCTCACGGCCCAGTGCTGCCCCGATGGCCTGCACCTGCTGTCGGGCGGTCACCAACTCCGGACCGGTCAAGGCATACGTGCGCCCCTGGTGGCCGGGCTCGGTCAGCGCCACCCGACCCACCGACGCGATGTCCGCGGGGTGGATGGTCGGCAACGCGGTCTCGGCATACGGCGCGCGGACGGTCTCGTGACCTCGGATGGAAGCCGCCCACATCAGGGCGTTCGAGGCGAACTGCGTCGGCCGCAGGATCGTCCAGGCCATGCCGCTCGCCTTGAGCAGTTCCTCCACCGCCAGGTTCTCGCCGGCGGGACCGAGGTGCGGGTGGGTCTGGACGGTGATGGACGACACCAGCACGACGTGCTGCACACCCGCCTGCCGGGCGGCTTCGAGGATGTCTGCGTCCGGGCCGAGACGCGACACGAGAAACAGTGAGCGCACCCCCTCCAGCGCGGGCTTCAACGACGCCGGCTCCGCGAAGTCGCCCTCCACGGCATCGACCCCTTCGGGGAAGACGGCCCGTGCAGCATCACGAGTGAGTCCTCTCAGCGGCCCGGCACCGCGTGAGTGCAGTTCCTTGAGCAGTGCACTGCCTATGTTTCCGGTGGCTCCGGTCACGAGGATCATGGGCGTGTCTTCCCGTCGTCAGATGATCAAGTAGGCGACACGCTAGAACCTCAATCGTGCTTCAGGTCAAGAAGACCTCCAGGCGCCCTTCCTGCGGCTGGGTACGTACACCCGTACCCGACTGGGCACGTTCACGTGTACGCCGACACCCGATTCTGAAACGATCAGTTATGCCGGGATCCCCAACGCCCAGACGCTGTGCGGACTTTCCTGGGGCGGCCGGTGGGCGATGGTCGGTCTGAACCAGTGCTTCTTCGACAGCAAGGACGCCGACGTCCATGAGCTGCTGCACACCTTCGGCGCGGTGCAGAGCACGGCGCCGTATGCGACCAGCAATGGTCACTGCTACCTCAACGGCGACCTGATGTGCTACGACGACGGTGGCATACCCAGGACGCCGGGCCGGATGATCGACCTCGACCCGGACTGCCACCCGGGCGGCGGCTGGATCGACTGCACCCCTGACTCGTACTTCAACCCCAACCCCCGGCCGGGCGGCTATCTGGCGAGCCATCTCAACGTCGCCGACAGCGAGTTCCTGATCCGGGACCGGGGTACGAACCTCCCGACCGCCAATGCCCTGTTCACCAACGTGCGCAATGGCTGGGCGATGGACGTGGACATGGCCTGGACCGCCGACGGCACCAAGGTGAAGTCGGAGATGCGCAACGCCGGTGATGCCGCCGAGCGCTGGAACCTCCAGCGGCTGGACGATGGCCGTTACCTCATCCGGCCGGTGATCGACACCGGCAAGGTGTTGGACGCCAACAATGACCGTGCTCGCTCCGTCGACGGCACCAGTTACTTCGCCCAGATCTGGGGTTATGGCGGCGGCGAGAACCAGAAGTGGACACTGCGGCCAGTCGGTTCGGATCGGTACGAGGTGGTGGCGCAGGACGGTGGTTGCCTGACCGGCGAGCGGCTGGGATCGGCGCTCGGGGTGTGGAAGTGCACGGGCGACGACAATCAGCGCTGGAAGATCACTACAGGCTGAGTCCGGGCGGACTTCGGGCGGGTGCATCGCAGCGCTTGCGATCCACCCGCCCGAAGTCGCGGAGTGCCGTGGGTGTGGCCTGGGGGCTCCGCACCAGCCCTTGGCGGGTCAGCCCGTCGAGGGGACGAGGGTGTGTTCGGTGCCGAGGCCTTCGGCGGTGGTGTCCTCGTAGAGGGAGGTCTCGCCGTCGGACCAGCGGATGACGAGGTCGTCGGTGCGGCCGTTGCCTGTGAAATTACCGGTGGTCATCACGGTGCTGTGGGTCCAGGTGCTGAAGTTGCCGCCGTGGACGGTGTGCGTGGCGCCCAGGCTGCTGGTGGTGGTGCCCACGTAGGTGTTGATCGAGCCGTCCTTCCATCGCACCAGCAGGTCCCAATTGGTGTTGCCGCTGTACTCGCCAGCGGTCAGCAAAGTCGCGTCTTCCCAGGCCTTGTTGGGGTCCTTGAGCTTGTGCTCCTCCGAGAACTTCTTCTCGGCACCGACGTTCGTGTAGAGGGTGAGCTCGCCGTCGGACCAGCGCACCATCAGGTCGGTGACATACTTGGTGGCGTTGAAGCGGCCCGCAGTGATCTGGGTGGCGTGCTTCCAGGTCTCGGCCTTCTTCTTGTCCTTGTTCTTGTCGACCATCGTGATGCCGTCCCCCTTCAGGCCGTTGGAGCCGACGTCGCCGTAGAGCGAGACCTCGCCGTCGGACCAGCGCACGATCAGGTCGAACTGGTTGGAGCCGGTGAAGTCACCGGCGGTGATCCCTTCCGCGTGCGTCCATATGCTGTCCTGGCCCACGAGTTGCCGCTCGCCGTTGAAACCGCCACGGCCGTCGCTGTTGTAGAGGGTGACCTCACCGTCGGTCCACACCACGATCAGGTCGCTGCGCCCGCGGCCGTTGAAGTCGCCGGCGGCCATCAGCTTGGCGTGCTTCCACGTGCTGGCGCCGCCCATGGTGTAACCAGGGACGCTGGGCTGTTGGTAGTTGCCGTAGTTGGGGTGACGGCCGTACTGGGCGTCGTCGTAGAGACGGAAGAAGTAGTCCTGGTGCATCGGGCTGTAAGTGATGCGGTCGTACATGCGGGGGTACCGCGGGTCGGTTTTGGTTATGCCGCCCCCGTAGAAACCACCGACGTTGCCGATGATTTCACCGGTTCCGTCGTCGTGAAGCTTGGAGAACCAGGGACCTCCCGAGACGCCGCCCCACATGCCGGCGCAGTCGATCTGCATTTGGTTGTACCCCGGCAGCGGCTTCGTCGTGGTGGAACACTTCACCGGCATGTCATTCGGGTTGTGACTGCCGTTATCGGGGTAGCCGACGATCGTGACGTTGTTGTAGAAGCTCTTGGTTCGCGCAAGGGTGTTGCCGCCCACCACGTCCTGCACGTTCTTGCCTTTGACTGACTTCAGGCTGGCGAACGAAAAATCCAGGTCAGAGACGATAGTTGTATCGTTATGCACGTACTGCGAATAGATGAACCAATCTTTCACTGGCCAGATTCCGTACGGTATGGCGTGCGTGTCATAGCCATTGTACTTGGGTACGAATCCCACTTTTTTCGTGAGTTTGACTTTGCAGTGACCTGCGGTCAGGATGAGATTGTGCCCTAGGCTTTGCACCACACTGGCTGAGCAGTAATGCTTCTTGTCCTTCTCATCGAGACCGAAGAGCGCGCCGACGGACTTCATGCCGCCGAAGTGATCCACCTTGTCGCCCGCAGCTGCGCCTGTCCCCGCATCGCTCGGGGTCGGATTCTCGGTCGGCGGCGCAGCTGACCGTTCGGAGGGGGTGGTGGCGGAGGCCATGCGCTCCGGCGTCCAGAACCGGATCAGCTCCTCCGCTTCCCTATCGCCGTCCGTGCCATCCTGCCCCGGACCTGTCGAGGCAGGAGAGGAATCTTGTTTTGGGGGGACAGGCGTTGAGGAATTCGGGGTGGGGGTTGCCTCCGTGCTGGGGGCGGTACCGGAAGGGTTTGGCGTGGGTATGTCTGCGGCTGCTGCCGGGCCGACGGCCAAGACAAGGAGGCTTGCCGCGGCCATGACGCCACGCCGAAGCCGTGCTCCGTGCAACGACATTGCGTTTCACTTTCATTCTGATTACGGCCTCCCTGTTTTCAGGGAAGGCTTTTAAGGCGAGCGCCGACAACGAATGGGGGCTCGCCGAAGAGACCTCCGGCCCAGAGGGAATCCGGTTCCGGAAGGTTCGTGGAAGGGGGGCTTCAGGCCGCGGTGGAGTTCCGGCGCAGCCGGTCCACGATGCGGACGATGATGACCACCAGGCCGACGGAAGCGACTGTGATGGCGACCCACAGCCAGAGGCTGAGCTGACCGCCGGGCGTAGTTGATGCGGAAGAGCCGGGAGGCGGAGGCGGCGGATCTCCGGCTTTTGCGGAGACGATCAGGTTCTGGGTCACGCTCTGCCGTCCTCCGTGCGAGGACACCGTCACCGGATAGACGCCCTCGGGAAGATTCGGCCGCAATTGGATATGTCCCGCATACACATAGGGTCCGTTCTCCGCGTCCTGCCGGAGATCCGGGTCATCGCTGGTGTGCATGCGCAGGGCCAACGGGTGCTCGAAGGCTGGTGACTTTGCCTGAAGGGTTCCGGGCTCGTCGTCGTCGACAGCGAGGGAGACGGCTGCCTGAGTACCGGGACGTACCCAATGCGCTTGCTCTGCCGGGGCGACGGGGTCACGCGCGTAGCGGGGGTAGACGTCGAAGCGGCGAACGTAGCTGGAATATGGTCCGCCCTCCACCGTCACCTCAGTGCTGGCGATCTCCCGTCCCTGATAGGTGGCAGTGACCACATACCGGGCCGGAGAGTCAGTCGTGTAATGACCGTATTCGTCTGCGCTCTCCGTCGCTTGGCTGTCGCGCGGCGAGACGTCATAGCGCCAGAAATATGACAGGTGGTCATTCGGGTCGGCAGGCCGGGCCTCGATAGTGGCTTTGTCCCAGCCGCGCGGCATCCCACTGAGGTGGACAGCGGCAATACCGCCGGCCCGCACCGGCGTGTGCCCGTGGGGTCCCAGGCCAAAGACTTCAAGCCGCGCCTGTGCGGCGGCAGTCGGCGAAGCCGGTCCCGTGGCGGGCAGTCCCTGCGCGGCGACAGAAACTGAGGTGGCCTGGAGACCTGCTAGCACCGTCATCAGGCCAATAACGGCTGTACGCAAAGTTCGTGCCCTGAAAGGCGAGGCCTTGCGCTTCCTGCTTACGTTCACAGTCGTTCCCCCCGACTCCCCTGGCCCTAGCGCCGAATTGCGCTGCGTCAAACCACCCCTGAGGCCGCGGCGAGTCGAAGTGATCATGGCATGCTCGCGCCTGCTCGTACACCCCTCTTCACGGACCGTATACGCCCTGGATTTGCTTGAACCGTGTACTGGTGCCGCCTACTCCCCTTCTCGGGGTGGGTCATTCGCCGTCGAGCTCCTCGTCGTACGCGATGCCCAGCTCGGCTCCGAGTGCTTCGGTAGTGGTGGGCCCGGCCACGACGATGTCGCCACTACTGAGCCTCACGTGTTCCTCGGATGTTGGATTGCGTCCGCGAGGGCAAGGCTGTCAACTCCGTTGGCAGGCTCGCTTCGTGCAGAGGTTTGGAGGCCTCGGACATCTCAGGCACCGACCGCCACGCACGTGCTGCGACCTCTTCGGGCAGTCAGAGGACCTGATGTCCTGCCACCACGGCTTTCGCGGCGACGGTTGCGCCCATGGTGCCTGGGTGCAGGGCAGTCGCGGTCACAGGGATTTCTCCTGGAGGCCAGTTCGGTTCGGCTGCGCCCCTGGTGGGCGGCGATCGTCATTCCTGAGTCGATGTTGCAAGGGACTGCGATCGTCACTGAGAGTTGACCAGAGGGGATTGGCTTGAATGTCGGACAGGAACGAGGACCAGGCTGAGTGCGGTACCGCGATGGGTATACGTGCCTTGTCCTTGGAGTCGCGGACAGCGGTCCGGGTGCTGAGGTTCGCGACTTCCACGCAGTTGTTGCCTGCGTTGCTGTACGAGGACTTGAGCCAGGCGCTTTCGTCGACGTGATGCAGGGTATCGGGGGTGTGGGTGTCAGACATCTCTGATCTCTCGCGATAGTTGTTGCAGGAACCCAGGGGTTTTCTCGGGCGGCATGGACGCTGCTTGGAGGGCGGTGAACTTCCTGGAGAATCGGCCGACTTCGCGCGGCTTGTCCGACATGGACATCCCGCCCCACGCGTTGTCGACGTGAACCGCGGACGGCATGCGTTCGCCCAGGTCCAGGACCGTGAAGTCGCCGGCGAACCGGTAGCCGACCTCATTGGTTTGCAAGATCTGGACCGTGACGTTGTCGAGCTCGGTCAGCTGGATGATTTCCTCGTACTGCTTGCTCATCACGTCGGGGTCGCCGACGACGTGGCGCAGTGCCGCTTCGCCGAGGATCGCCCAGAACCGTACTGGGTTCTCCGTGCGGGTCAGCAGGTCCTTGCGCAGCATCCGCAGGCGGACGCCCTGATCGATGAACTCGCTCGTCGACTCGTCGGTGTGCTTCTCCATCTCGAACAGTGCACGGGCGTAGCTTTCGGTCTGGAGCAGGCCCAGCACGAGGGTTGGGTGCCACGCCCTGATCGAGCGTGCCACGGACTCGACACCGACGAAGTTGCGCACGGTGGCAGGAACTGTGCTGCCGAAGGCCGTCCACCAGTCCTGGCTGCCCGACTCGCGGTGCAGTTCCAGGAGCCTCTTGATGTGCTCCTCGTCGTCGATGCCGTATCGCTCGAGGAGTTTCTTTATGTCCGCCGCCTGCTTGAGAGGTGCGTGCCCGGTCTCGAGGCGCTGGAGCTTGGTGTCGCTGAACCCGAGGTCGGCAACCGCTTCCTGGAGCGTGAGGCTCGCCTCCTTCCGTAGACGACGCAGTTCCAGGCCCAGCTCGATCCGTCGAGCAGTCGGGCCGATCCGTGCTGCCACTCGCCTTGCCCTCCCTGTTCGTTTGGCCGCCTTGCCGGGCTGAGTCTGGCAGTCCGTAAGCCACGCACGCACTTCCGCGTTGGCGTCGTGTGAACTGCCGTCGCCGTCCTGAACGGTCCAGCTTCCGTCATGCGCACTCATGCCCACGTCGCGCAAGCCCCTGTCCTCGTCTTGGCATGTGCCACTTTCGTGCTGCGCGCAGATTCAGCGCAGATTCTCTTGCACATTAACTGGGCGTGCAGCCAAGGTGGTTGCGCCTCGGCGGACGCACCGCTGAGCTCGTCCGCCGTCTCACGGCTCAGCAGTGGCGTGCCATCCCCACAGGACGCCCACCGAAGGAGCAGCGCTTATGTCTGCATGGCCCCGTGCCGGTAACCCGACGGCACACGGCGATCCGGTGCCGACATGGCTGAAGCCGTGGGTTCAGGCGTTCGACACCGTGTGCCGCAAAGTCGGGGTGGTGACCGGCATCGGCAAGCCGTACGGCATGGACGGGCACCCCACCGTGATCTATCTGCGGCCGGTGAGTGGTGGCACCGAGTGGCAGTGCGACATCGCTGATTTGCAGCCCGCCCCAGATGCCTAGCGCCAGAGCTGACAGCTCAGTAGGGCAACTCCTTCTACCGAAAGTAGTCGCATGACCTACTCGCCCATTACCGCAGCCCTCACATCGCTCGGATCTGCGGCCTGGCTTGTGTCACGAGAACGACGTCCGAGCGACGCCTACGAAGCGTGGGTGCGAGGGACGACCGCCACTCTCCGAGTGGGCATCCACTTCGACGTCGTCCGCCTGTCCACCACTCTTGTGGAGGGCGGCATCCAAGGCATCAAGGACAGGGCTGCAATCGAGCGCCGTTTCCGCGCGGCCGGCATCACCAGTGCCGTTGTCGTCTCGCGCGCACAGGACCGGTACAGCGTCCTCGTACCGCCTGGCACGGCCCTGGACTGGACCGAGCCCGGGACGGAGTGCATCGGTAGCAACCATCCCATCAACTACCTTGCGGTTCCCATGCCCACACGCAAGGATCCGCCGGGTGCCTACTGGCTTCTCTCGGCGCCGGACAACGGTGGCAGGCTGGCTCGGCCCGAGAGCGTTCGGGCGCTGCTCGTCAACTGGCCGCCCGGTGCCAGAAGGGCGAGCTGGTGAATGTGACTTCGGGCGCGTGGATCGCAGCGTTTGCGTTCCATCCACCCGAAGTCGCGTTCCCGCGCGGCGCGTTCAGCCCGTGACCGCAGGCCCCGAGGTGTCGACGGCCAGGGTTATGGCCAGTGTGCCGAGGACCGCTCCCATCATGTAGCGCTGCGCCCGCAGCCAGGACGGGCGGCGGTTGAGGAAGACGGCTATGGTGCCCGCCGCCAGGACGATGGTGAGGTTGACGGCGATGCTCACGACGATCTGGATGGAGCCGAGCAGGATGCCCTGGAACAGGACGTGGCCTGCCTTGAGGTTGATGAACTGGGGGATGAGGGAGACGTACATGATGGCGATCTTCGGGTTGAGGAGGTTCGTCATCAGGCCCATCGTGAACAGCTTGTGCGGGGAGTCGTGTGGGACGTCCTGGGGGGAGAAGACGTTGACGCCGCCCGGTTTGAGGGCGTTCCAGGCGAGGTAGGCGAGGTAGGCCGCGCCGGCGAGCTTGATGCCGACGTACAGTTCGGGGACGGCCATGAAGATGGCCGACAGGCCCAGGTTGGCGGCCAGCAGGTAGATCATGAAGCCGATGGCGACGCCGCCCAGGGAGATGATTCCGGCGCGTCGTCCCTGGGTGATGCTGCGGGAGACGAGATAGATCATGTTCGGGCCCGGGGTGAGCACCATTCCCAGGGACACCATCGCGACGCCGAGGATTCCGCTCAATGTGATCATGACAGCTTCTCGCTCTCGCATGTTCTGTGGTTCGACCCCCGTGACACCTCGTAGAGGTCGTGCACGATGTCGTGGAGGAAATAGCGGGTGAAGAAGTCGACGGTCAGCTGCGCGTCGAGGAGGTCCCGTTGCGGTGGCCGAACGGGCGGGAGGTGAACTCGCACCGGTTGCACCGAGGCAGGCTGGTGCGTGCTGTGGTGTTCACCGGGGCGGGGTCCTCTCTCGCTGTGTCGGCCAGAGCAATTGCGAGTGTAGGTCGGGGTATTGGGTCAGGGCAATATCGATATTGCCCTCGGTGCAATTCTGTGCTTGGATGCCGAGGGGACGAGCAGGATGTAGGAGGGGAGCCGGGGAACACCGTGAAGGACTACCAGCGCGTTGCCGACACCGTGGCGGGGGAGATCAGGGCGGGCCGCCTCAGGCCCGGCGACCGGCTGCCTCCGCAGCGGGAGTTCGCCCGCCGGCACGGCATCGCCAACTCCACCGCCACCCGCGTCTACCAGGAGCTCGCCCGGCGCGGCCTCACGGTCGGTGAGGTGGGGCGCGGGACCTTTGTGCGTGCCGTGCCCCGCGCGTCCACCTCCGTGACCGTGCTCACCGAACCCGCAGACAGTCGGGTCGACTTGGAGCTCAACTACCCGGTGGTGCCCGAGCAGGCCGAGCTGCTGGCCGGTGGGCTGGGCGGGCTGCTGCGCCCCGATGTGCTGGAGTCCGTACTGGCGCCGGTCGGTGCATTCGGTACGGCCGACGCGCGCAATAGCGCGGCCGATCTGCTGGCACGCGGCGGCTGGCGCCCCGACCCGGGGCAGGTGCTGTTCGCCGGGAACGGGCGGCAGGCGATCTCGGCCGTCATCACCGCGCTGGTGCCGCAGGGCGCCCGGCTGGGTGTCGAGGAGCTGACCTACCCCGTGCTCAAGGCGATTGCCGCCCGGCTCGGGGTCACGCTGGTGCCGCTCGCCATGGACGAGGCCGGGCTGATCCCCGAGGCTGTTGAAGAGGCCCACCGTGATGGTCCGTTGCACGCCGTCTATGTCCAGCCGGTCCTGCACAATCCGCTGTCGCTGACCATGCCGAAGCAGCGGGTGGAGCATTTGGCCGAGGTGCTGCGGCGGTTGGGGATTCACGCGGTCGAGGACGCCGTGTGGGCCTTCCTTCGTGATGATCTGCCCCCGCTCGCCGCGCTGGCTCCCGAACGGACCGTCCTCGTCGACAGCTTGTCCAAGAGGATCGCCCCCGGTCTGACCCTCGGGTTCGTGGTGGCGCCCGGTGCCGTCGTCGGCAGTGTCGCCACCGCGTTGCGCTCGGGCGGCTGGACGCCCATGAGGTTTGCCCTGGAGGCCGCGTCCCACTGGCAGGCGGACGGCACTGTGCAGGCGCTGGTGCGGGCCAAGCAGCGGGAGGCCGCCGCGCGGCAGGAGATCGCCCGGCGGCATCTGGGCGCCTTCACGGTGCAGGGCGACCCGCGCTCGTTCTACTGCTGGTGGGAACTGCCGCGCCCCTGGCGCGCGGACACCTTCGTCGCCGCCGCGGCGCGGCACGGCATCGGGGTGGCGCCGGCCGCGGCATTCACCGTGGGCCGTCACCGCACTCCCAGCGCGATCCGGCTGGGCCTGGCCTCGCCCACGGCCGACGCCCTGTCGCAGGCGCTCGCCACGCTCGCCGAACTCGCCCGGTCCGCCCCCGACGACCAGGTCACCGACTGAGCCGCCGCGCGGAGTTCGGCTGCCTCATCTCACAGCAGGGGCTCCTCGAGTCGCAGGAGGCCCTGGTCTGATCCGGCGGCGTGCATGCCCTCGACGAGCCGGGCCCATGCCTCTCGGAGGCGTACCCGTCGTATGAAGGACGCGTCGCGTCCGTGAGGCGGGAGGTAGGCGGACAGCAGGGCGTCGCCTGCCGCCTCGCCCAAGGTGCTGCCGACGCCTGCCAGATCGATCGCCGGGTCGTCCAGGCGGATGTCGCTCCAGTCGATCAGCCCCGCGAGGGCCGAGCCGTCCTCGGTCACCAGGATGTGGTTCGGGGTGAGATCGGCGTGCACGACGGCGGGACGGAACCGCCACAGGTGCTCGTCCTCGAGGCCGTCCGCCAGGACGTTCACGTCCGGTGACCGCAGGCCGCGGCACCGTGCCTCTTCGAGGACGGCGGCCGCACGGGAACGCTGATCGGTGGCCACCACGCCGGGGATCCCGGTCAGTCCGTGCAACGTCCGCAGTGCACGGGCCAGTTCGGCGGCGACCAGAGGGACGTCCGCTTCCCGCAGCGGACGTCCCTCCAGCCACGGTCCGGCGGTGACCCCGGGCATGAGTTCAGTCGGCGCCGGCACCGGCACGTCCAGCGCCGTACGGATGACCGCCAGCGCCTCGGCCTCGCGGGCCATGGCCGCCACCACCTCCTGCCTGCGGGCGACGCGCAGGCACAACGTGCCGACGCGGAACACCCGGAAGTCCCATCCGCTGTCGTCGGCCGAGACCCGCAGCTCGTCGTCCATCATTTCTCCTCGCCGCTCACCGGCAAACAGAACTTTCCGCCGAGTGAAATGTCAACTGCCCTTTCCTGGCGGCTCCTTGCAGCTGTCGGTGGTGTGCGGTTCGCTTGCGGACAGTATGCGAAAGACCGTACCGGCCCAGTGATGCTTCTTACCCATGGATGAGGTGAAGATGTCGGACATCGTCGTCGTAGGCAATGGCGTGCTCGGATTGACAGTCGGCGTGGAATTGGCCCGTTCCCAGCCCGATGCCCGGGTGGTGCTTCTGGGAAAGCCCGATCGGAAATACGGGGCCACCCCCGCGGCGGGCGCCATGCTCGGCGTCTTCGGCGAAGTGACCGCCCACCTGCTCGCCTCGGAGCATGGCAGGAAGAAGCACGCGCTCGCCGTCCAGGCGCAGCGCCTGTGGCCGGAGTGGATCGAGAGCCTGGAGGCCACCGGCTCCGCGGAGGACGGAAGGATCCGGACCTCGGACGACACGGTGGTACTGCTCAACACCGTGGGGCATTCCGCTCTGGACGACGCCAACTTCGCCGCCGTGCAGCGGGCGCTCAAGGAGGCGAACGCGCCGCACGCGGAAATCGATGTGGAATCGGTCGAGTGGATCGACCCGGACCCCAATTCCCGTCCGCTGCGCGCCCTGCACATCGAGGGCGAGGGCTCGGTCGATTCCGGAATTCTGCTGAGCTCGCTCGAGCGCGCGTTCCGGCAGGCGGGCGGTGAGATCCGGCACGAGGACGTGACCGAACTCCGCGCCGGGAACGGGCGTATCGAGGGCGTGGTCACGGAGTCCGGGGAATTCCTCGCGGCCGGACACGTGGTGGTGGCCGCCGGAGCGCGCAGCCAGCGGCTGACGTCGACGCTGCCGGGGCTCGAGCACCGCATCCCCCGGGTCTACGACGGCGTGGGCGTCTCGGCGGTGATCGACACCTGGGACGGCTCAGGCCCCTCCACGGTGCTGCGCACCTCGAACCGTGCCTTCGCCTGCGGCCTGCACTGCGTGCCCCGGGCCGGCGGGTCCGTCTACATCGGCGCCACGAACGCCGTCTGCCTGGAGCCGCGCGGCGCGGCCAGCATCGACGAGGCGGTCTTCCTCTTCAACTGTGCGACGCACCAGCTGAACCGGGGGCTGAACGGCTCGGAGATACGCAAGATCCAGGCGGGCAGCCGGCCGGCCTCGATCGACGGCTTCCCGCTCATCGGCGGCACCTCGGTCGACGGCCTGTGGATGGTGTCGGGTACGTACCGCGACGGGCTGCACATGTCCCCGCTCATCGGCCGGCACATCGCCTCGCTCGTGGGCGGCGGTACGGGCGTCGCCGAACTGGCCGAGTTCCGGCCCGAACGCGAGCCGCTCTCCGCGTGGAGCCGGGAGGAGGTCCTGGAGGACGTCGTCCGCCACACCATGGCGACGGGGTACGAGTTCCCGTGGACCCTGCCGCTGGAGTGGCCGCACCTGATGGAGACCTTCCTGCGGGGGCCCTTCGCCGAACTCGCGGACCGGCTGAGCGACACGTACACCCCGCCGGCCGACCTGATGACCGCGATCATGTTCGCGGAGCGCGAGGAGCAGGACGAGCTCGTCGCGTACTACAAGAACGTCCACCGCGAATGGCACTGACCGCTGGGCGGTGAACGGGCAAGAGGGCCACGCGCGGAGGCATCCCCTCCGCGCGTGGCCTCCGTGTGTGATCCGTGTGTGAGAGGCGAGACCTATGCGTCAACTGCACTACGAGCGGCGGGGGGAGGGGCCGCCGGTCCTGCTCCTCGGCAAAGGTGCCTGGCATCATCAGGCGGCGGCCCTGGTCGCCGCCGGGCACGAGGTGGTCATGTGCGACCCGGGACCGGCCGACGACGTCGTGGAACTCATGGCAGGCCTGGGCCTGTCGCCCTCCCGGTTCGTGGGATTCTCGGCGGGAGCCCGGGCCGTCCAGGAGATCCTCATCCGTCGGCCGGAGGTCTGTACGCAGGCCGTGGTGATGGCGACACGGGGCCGCAGTGATCCGCTCGGCGACGCGATGCTCGCCGCGGAGCGCGCGTTCCGTGCGCACGGCGTCGTTCTGCCGCCGCAGTACGAGGCGTACGTCCAGGCGGCCGTGCATCTGGCGCCCGCCACCTGGCAGCAGCAGGACGCCATCCTGGACTGGCTCGATCTCTTCGAGGCCGCGGCACGCTCCGGGGCCACCGACCCGGCGCCGCCGGACGACGGGACCGCGGATCAACTGGACGCCCTGGCCGGGGTGTCCGTGCCCGTACTGGTCCTCGGGTTCCGGCACGACATCGTCGCCCGGCCCGAGCTCGGCCGCGAGGTGGCGGCGGCCCTGCCGCACGGGCGGTACGAGGAGATCCCGGACTGCGGGCACTACGGCCACCTGGAACGGCCCGACGCGGTGAACGACGCCATCCTGCGATTCTTCGGTACCGCGGAGCGGTGAACAGGAGGAGGGCGCCCGCCGGAACGGACGCCCTCCTCCTGTCGGCACGTCGTCAGACGCGTACCGCCGCGGACCACGAGGACCACAGCCGGGCGTACGCCCCGTTCGCCGCGAGCAGTTCGCGGTGGCTGCCGATCTCGACGATGCGGCCGGCGTCCATCACCGCGATGCGGTCGGCGTCCTGGATGGAGTCGAGCCGGTGCACGATCGAGATCACCGACCGGCCCTCGAGCAGGGCGGCCATCGACTGCTCCACCTGGCGCGACGCCGAGGTGTCCATGAGCGCCGTGGCCTCGTCCAGGACCAGCGTGTGCGGATCCGCCAACAGCAGCCGGGCCAGGGCGAGTTGCTGGGCCGCCGCGGCGGACACCTCGACGCCGCCCGTCGCGATCTCGGTGTCGAGGCCCTCGGGCAGTGCGCGTACCCAGTCCTCCAGGCCCACGCTCCGCAGGGCGTCCCACAGCTCGTCGTCGCTCCAGGAGCCGTCGGTGCCGGTGCCGGTGTTGGCGTCGGCGTCGGCGTCTTTCTTCTCCGGCAGGGTCAGATTGCCGCGGACGGTGCCCGAGAACACGTGGTTCTCCTGGGTGACCAGGGCGACTTCGCGCCGCAGGGTCTCGATGGACATGGCGTTCACCGCCGCGCCCCCGATCTCGAGCGTGCCCGAGGTCGGATGGTGCACCCCGGCCAGCAGCTTGCCGAGCGTGGACTTGCCCGCGCCCGAGGTGCCGACGACGGCGATGCGTTCGCCGGGCGCGATGTCCAGGTCGATGGAGTGGAGGACCTCCCGCTCACCTTCGTAGCTGAAGCGCACGTCGCGCAGCCGGATCCGCCGTCCGTCCGGCACCGCGCCGGTGTCCGCCTGCTCCACGGGCAGGCGCTCCACTCCGAGGATGCGGCGCAGCGCGGCGTTGCCCACCTGCAACTCGTCCGTCCAGGACAGCAGTTCCACGAGCGGGCCGTTGAGGCCCTGGACGTACAGCAGCATCGCGGTGATGTCGGCCAGGCTCGCCCAGCCCTGGCGGTAGGCGGCCCCGCCCGCCAGCAGGGTCAGCGCCAGGGGGAGCATGGTGGCCAGGTCGAGGCTGGGGAACCAGATCGTCTGCAGCCAGGTGATCCGGCTGCGGTGACGGACCACCCGCCCCACGGCGTCGCCGTGGTGGGCCGTCCTGCGCCGCGCCAGGCCCAGCGTCTCGACCGCGGTGGCGCCGCGGACCGTCTCGTGCGTGCTGGCCAGTACGTCGGCCTCGTCGATCAGCAGGTCCTCGTAGCCCTGGGTGGCGCGCGGGCGGTACCAGCGGGTGGAGAACACCGCGAACGGCACGCCGGCGAGAAGAACGAGCGCGAGCAGCGGCGAGGTCAGCAGCATCGCGGCCACGGTGAAGACGAGGGTGACGGCCGCGAGCAGGATCCTCGGCAGTGCCAGCCGGATCCCCTCGTTGAGCCGGTCGACGTCGGACGTGGCACGGCTGAGGAGATCGCCGGAGCCGACGGACTCCACTGTGCCGAGCGGCAGCCGCATCACGCGCCGGACGAAGTTCTCCCGGGTCTCGGCGAGCACCTTCTCGCCGAGCAGCGTGGTCTGCACCTGGGCGAAGCGGGTGAACACCGCCTGCGCGGCGAGCACGCCCACGAAGGCCAGGGCGACCATGTCGACGTGCCCTGTCGTGGTGCCCTTCTGCACGGACTCGACGAGGTGTCCCAGCAGCCGGGGGCCGACCAGGCCTGCGCACAGGGCGAGCCCGAAGAAGAGCAGCATGGCGCAGATCCGGCCGGAGTTGCGGCGCGCGAATGACCAGAACCAGTGCTTGACCTCCTGCTGCCGGGCCAGTGGCAGACGGGCCTGCTCGGGAGTCCCGAGGACTTCCGCCGGAGCGGTGTCCTCGGCGGTGTCCTCAGTGGTCTGGATCGTCATGAGGCGGTTCGCTCCCCTTCGTGTGCTCGCACGACCGTCTGTGCCGCGTTCATCCACAGGGGGCTGCCGCTGAAGACGATCGTGGTCCTGCCCGCCCGGTAGGACGCCACACGCTGGGCGATCAGGGCTTCGGTCGACGCGTCCACCGCCGAGGTCGGATCGTCGAGGACCAGGACGTCGGCGCCGGTCAGCAGGGCCCGGGCGAGGACGAGGCGCTGCCGCTGCCCGCCCGACAGGGACCGGCCGCCCTCGACGAGGACGCTGTCCAGCCCGTGCGGCAGGGCCTCGACGACATCGGTGGCCGCGGCGGCGTACAGCGCGTCCTCCAACTCGCCGTCGGTGTGGTCGCGTTCGCCCGACAGTTCCGCCCTGAGCGGGCCGCTGAACAGGATGTCGGAGTGGCCGGACAGCACCACGCGCCGCCTCAGCTCGGTGAGATCGGCGCGGTCCATCGGCACGTCCGCCAGCCGTACGTCCGTCAACTGCGCAGCCGCCGCGGGGTCGTCGAAGGGCCCGTAGCGCGTGATGCGTGCGGCGGCCCCGGTGCCCTGCTCGCCGGAGGCGGCAACGGCCGTCATCTGTGCGGCGGGTGCGTGGATGCCGGTGCCGGGGTCCGTCAGCGACAGCGGGCCGGCCGGCAGCGGAAGCGGGTCGGCGGGGGGCGCGGGTTCCGGCTCGAGCGCGAGGAGGCGGCAGATCCGCCCGGCGGCCACGTGCGCCAGGCTGATCGACTCCACGGCCTCGGTCGCGGTGCTCACCGGGATCACGAGGAAGACCGCGGCGCCGTAGAACGCGACCAGTTCACCGGGGGTGATGACGTCGGAGAGCACGAGCCGGGCGCCCAGCCAGGCGACGCCGATGGTCACCAGGCCGGGGAGGAACACCCCGGCCGCCCCGAGCCAGGCCTCCAGGCGTCCCGCCGACACCCCGGCGCGGCGCACCTCCTGGCTGATGCCGACGAAGCGCTCCGTGAACTTCCGCTCGCCGCCGATGCCGCGCAGGATGCGCAACCCGGAGCAGATGTCCCCGGCCTGGGACGTCGCGGTGCCGAGGCGGTCACGCTGCTCCTCGTTGCGCCGCTGCAGGGGCCGCAGCAGCGGGCCGATGCCCAGCATCGCCGCGGGCACGCCGATCAGCACGACCACGCCGAGGACGGGCGAGGTGAAGGTCAGGGCGATCGCGATCACGAGGAAGGACACGACGGCGCCCGTGGACCTGCCCACCACCTCGAAGGCGCGGCCGATGTTGGGCACGTCGCCCGCCGCGACGGCCACCACGTCGCCGGAGCCGGTCCGGTAGCGCAGGGAGGCGCCGAGCCGGGCGGCCTGGCGCACGAGCACGCGGTGGCTGAAGGAGACCGCGTGCATCTGCCCGGCCATCGCCACCTGGACCAGCCCGGCTCCCGCGCCGGTCTGGACCACGGCCAGTACGCCGACGGCGGCCACCCATTGCCACAGCGAGGTGGCCGACTCCCCCCGGATGCCGTCGTCGATGGCGTATCCGACGAACAGCGGGATGAGCGCGAGCGGAAGCATCCACAGCGCGCCCATGACCGTACTGAGAATCAGCGGCCACGGGCGTACGCGGACCAGCCACCACAGATAACGCCAGGCGGTGCGGTGGTCGGCTTCGGGAACGGCCGCCGGGGACTCGGCGGGCCTGAACAGACCGACGGGCAAGGGATTTTCTCCAAGAACTATCGCGGAGCGCGATGCACAGGATGGATTCGGCGATCCTCCACGGCACCGAAAGCGCATGTCAACAAGATCCCACTACACGGAATTCTCCACCCGAAAAGCATGCGCCACCGCCGAAGTGGCCGATCCTGGACGGTGTTCTGCGTCCCCTGCGTAAGGATCACGTGTGCGCGTCACAGTGGAACACGAGGTGAGGGTCCCGATGGGAGACGGCACCGTATTGCGTGCCGACCTCTACCGGCCGGATACACGTGACCGGTTGCCGACCATCATCCGGCGCACCCCGTACGGCCGCGGCGGCCCGCCCGCGGGAGCGTCGGCCGATGCTTTCCGCTTGGTGCGTGCCGGCTACAACCTGCTCGTTCAGGATGTGCGGGGACGCGGTGCGTCCGAGGGGGAATTCGAGCCTTTCTGGAGTGAAGGCGCGGACGGCGCCGACACCGTCGACTGGGCCGCGGCACAGCCGTATTGCGACGGTACGGTCGGCATGCTGGGCCGCTCCTACGACGGCACGGCGGCCCTGCTGGCGGCCGGCGAGGCGCCCGCCGCTCTCGGCGCGGTCGTCCCGCATGTGGCCGGTTCCGAGTTCCACGAGGGGTGGTGCTACCAAGGGGGCGTCTTCCAGCTCGGGTTCTGTCTGCACTGGACCCTGATCGACCTCGTCCTGCCCGCCCTGCTCGAAGCCGGCGCGGACGCCGGGCACGTGATCGACGCGCTCGACGGCATCGAGGACCTCCAGCGGACGCCCTGGCGCGCACTGGAGTTGCTGGACCGGCACGCCCCCTACTACCGCGGCTGGCTGGAACACCCGCGGCGGGACGGCTATTGGGAACGGGCTGCCCCCAACCGCCGCTACGCCGCGATGCGCGCGCCGGGTCTGCACATCGGCGGCTGGCACGACATCTTCCTGAACGGAACGCTCGAGAACTACACGGGAATGCGCTCCCAGGGCGCCTCGACGGCGGCCCGGGAGCTGTCCGCACTGGTCGTGGGGCCCTGGTCGCACATGGTGACCGGAGGGATCTTCCCGCAGCGCCGCTACGGCACCCGGGCGGACGAACAGTTCGCGGACGTGACCGCGATGCACATCGCCCACTTCGACCGCACCCTCAAGGGCATCGGGGACGGCGTCCGGGAACGGGCGCGGCTCTTCCTGACCGGGGCGGACCGCTGGGAGAGCTTCCCGGACTGGCCGGTCCCCGGCACCCGGGCCATGGCCTGGCACCTCACCAGCGGGGCCCGGCACGCCAACACCGCGGCCGGCGACGGACGTCTGCTGCCCGGCGGGCCCACGGCGCCCGGCAGCGACGACTTCCGCCACGACCCCGCCGACCCGGTGCCCACCACCGGCGGCGCCACCCTGATGACCGGCCAGTACGTGGGCGGCGACTGCGGGCCGCTGGACCAGCGCGAGGTGGAACGGCGCCCGGACGTGCTCTGCTACACCAGCGAGCCGCTGGACGACGAACTGACGGTGATCGGCGAGGTGTTGCTGACCGCCCACCTCTCCTCCACCGGGCCGGACACCGACCTCGCGGCCAAGCTGGCCGACGTGGCCCCGGACGGCCGCGCGGAGATCCTCTGCGACGGCATCGTCCGCGCCCGGTACCACGTCGGCGGGTCGCTGACACCGGGGAGCGTCGTCGAACTCACCGTGCGGCTCGGGGCCGTCGGGCATGTCTTCGCCCCGGGGCACCGGATCAGGCTGGACGTGGCCGGCAGCAACTTCCCCCGCTTCGACGTCAACCCCGGTACCGGAGGCGAAGCCCTCGCGCTCGCCCGGCAGCCGTACCGGACGCTCGTCAACACCCTGCACCACGGCACACGCCGGCCCTCCCGGCTGCTGCTGCCGGTGCTCAGCCGCACCCGCACGTGACAACGGCCCCGGCTCACCGTGTGAGCCGGGGCCGTTGTCAGGGGAAGGGCCAGTTGGTCAGGTCACAAGGGCCGGTTGGTCAGGTCACGTCGCAGTCCTGCCCGTGGACCACGAGCGTGCTGCGGGTCCGCCCGGCGTCGTCCAGGACGGCCCGCAGCGCCCACTCGCGGAACGGGCTGCCCTGCGACCACAGCACCTCGGCCGACCGCAGGACCCGCCCGGCGGCGGCCTGTTCGCCGTACCAGCGCCGGAACGCGGGCGTGTGCCACAGGGCGAGCGGGATCCAGCGCTCGCCGCCCGAGCGGTGGGCGGGCTCCTCGAGCCGTTCCAGGGCCGCCCGTACGGCGCCCTCGAGGGAGCCGGCCACCGGAACCGACAGCTCGCGGGCGAAGTGCAGCAGGTATTCGTTGCGTTCGGCCTGCGCCGGGGAGCCCAGCACGACCCGGCCGGAGCGGTGCCACACCCCCCACTTGATGTTCGTCACCAGGCCCGGGAGGGAGGGCATGGTGCGGGGCACGTGGAAGAGGATGACGTCGCTCATGCGCATCGCGTCCTCCTCCCAGGCGATCTGGTCCTCGTACGCGAGGGATTCGCCCGTGCCCGGCTCTGGGAGGAAGACGGTCAACTTGCCCTGGTCCCGCCAGAGTTCCGTGAGCAGGCGTACCGCCTCGGCGCGCCACGAGGGCGTGGCGGGGTCGGTGGGGGTGGGGCCGCAGAGGTAGACGGAGGCGGACCAGGCGTCGGGGAGAGGGTGCCCGGCCAGGGCGACGGTGATGTCAGCGGGCATGGCAGACCGCTCCCAGGGGTGCGGGGTGGGTGTCGGACAGGGCGGGCGCGGGGGACGGGCCGCCCAGACCGTCGGCCGTTCTCATGACCTCGACGGCCTCGCGCTTGCGGGCGAGGGGCGATTCCGTGGGCCGGACGAGCAGGCTGACCGCGGCCACGCAGGTGGCGCCGTACCGCACGGGAGCGGAGACGAGGTCCCAGCCGGCCAGTGCCGAGTGGGACCGCGCGTGCCCGAGGACGCGGATGCGCTCCAGCGTCGGATCGCCGGGCGGGGCGCCGGGGAGGTGTGCGAGGAGTACGAGCCCGGCCGCGTCCGCGTGCAGGGGAGCACGGAACAGCAGGCCCGAGCGGCTGTTGTCGGCCAGCGCCTCCTCGGCCTCCCCGCCCGGTTCGTGGCTGCAGATCAGGCTGACGCGCAGTGGGGGCCGGAGCATGACGGGAACGTGGAGGAGCGCCGCGTGCCCCACCCGCTCGCGCAGCTCGGCGAGATGGAGGCGTACATGGGACAGGGAGAGGGGCAGGTTGGGGAAGGGGCCGGCCGGGGGTGTGGCCGAAGGCTGGGCGAGCCTGTACCGTCCGTATCCGCTCTGCAGCACCGCGCCCTCGCGCACGGCGGACTGGAGGATGCGGTGAGCGGTGGAGCGGGCGAGGCCGGTCAGCCGGGTGAGGGTGTCGAGGGAGTGTGCACCGGGGCCGAGCGTATCCAGTGTCCTGAGTATGCGAAATGCCCGATCAGCAGCGGTCTTCGGGGTGTCTTCCGGCATTCTTGGTACATCCTTCACACTGTTTCTCCAGTGGACCAGCGCGCGGGGAGGGGTGAGGAGCGCGCTGTGCGTTTCATCTTTGGCGCCGCCTGTCGGCTTCCGCAATGAAGGGAGCGTTCCGGTAGTCGGTGTTCCGGAACAGGTGCGAGGTGGCGGTGCTCACCAGGTGGGGGCGGCCGGTGCGCAGGCCCAGCAGGGCGACGTGGACCCACAGGAAGGTGCCGCGGGCGGCGATGTGGTCGCGCATCCCGTCGCGTACCCGTCCGCCGTGCTCACGGTAGGCGTGCAGCAGGGCGTCGAGGACGGCCGGGCCACCGGCATAGTACATGTCGACGAAATCCAGGGCGGGGTCGTCGATACGGGCGTTGGTCCAGTCGAGCAGGCCGGTGAGCCGTCCGCCGCCGTCCGGTGTGCCGGCGACGAGGGTGTGGCCGGGGTGGACGTCGCCGTGGACGAGCACGGTGTCGTCGGGCCACGCGTCGTCGTCCGCCAGCCACAGGCTCCAGTGCCGGTACCGCTCGTCCGGTAGGCCGAACACCTTGTGTGCCTCGTGGAGTTGGCGTGCGACGCGCTCGCGTGACTGGTCCGCGGTGACCTCCCGCACGCCGGCGCCGGTGGCGCCGCGGCGTGGCACGGAGTGCAGCGCGACCAGGACGCGGGCGAGCGAGCCCAGGTAGTCCGCCGTGGGGGCGAACGGGTCGATCGACCATCGGTAGCGAAGTGTTGCGGGGTCCTCGGTTCCGGCGGGGGAACCCGGAAGTCTGGGGTAGGCGATCAACTCCCTTTGCTGTACGTGCCAGTGGGGCAGCTGTACGGGCAGCCGGTCGCGCAGCAGGCGCAGCAGCTTGCCCTCCGTCTCGGCGTGGGCCGTGACGTCCGCGCGCCGGGGGGTGCGCAGAATCCATTCCCGGCCCTCCTCGTCCGCGCAGTGCACGACGCGGAAATCCCAGCCCGACTCGTCCGGGACGGCCGAGCCGGGACGCACCGGGATGCCGTGGCCGATGGCGGCGTCCAAGAGCCGCGGAACGCTGAGCGGTATCCCGTCCATGGCGGCCACACTGCCCGCCTCCCGGAGTGTTGTAACCAAGTTTCCGTCCCGTGAAATGTGAACTCGCGTTATCGGTCCGATCCTTGCGGATCTTTGCGGGGCTGAGGTTCGCTGCCTGTGGTCCCACCACCTGCTTGCAACCCCCACCCATCAATCCTGGAGTCGATTTGTCGCGCGTACTCAACGTCGATGCAGCGGGCAGTCCGCCGGGGCCGCCGATACTCGAGGAGTGGTACCGGCGGCATCTTGACAGGGCCGAATTCGATATCAGCTCGAGCGGTGTACAGCCCTATTCCTTTTCGGAGTTGCGCCGTATCGCCGGCATCGCTCCCGAGGATCTCGACGGCATCGTCATGGACGACAGCACCTCCCAGGGATCCCTCGGGCTGCGGCAGGCGCTCGCCGACCGGTACGCGGCGGGGCGGGCCGACCACGTCATGGTGACCCACGGCTCGAGCGAGGCCATCGCGCTCACGCTGGGCACCGTGCTGGCGCCCGGCGACCGCGTGGTCCTGCCCGACTCCGTCTACCATTCGCTGGGCCACTTCGCGCGGGAAAAGGGCTGCGAGATCAGCACCCTGCCGCTGGGCCGGCTGGCCGGCGGCGCGTTCCCGAAAACCGTGCTGGACGAGGTGATCGCACCCGGCACCCGGGCCGTCGTGGTGAATTTCCCGCACAATCCCACGGGTTGCACGCTGTCCCGTGCGGGATACGAGGAATTCATCGACCGGGTCGCCGAGGTCGGCGCCCTGCTGGTATGGGACGCGGCGACCGCCGAAATCACCCACGGCGGCGAGGTGTTGCCCGAGCCGGGGTTGCGCTATCCGCGCACCGTCTCCTACGGGACGTTTTCCAAGGTATTCGGTCTGCCCGGTCTGCGCTTCGGCTGGTGCGTCGCGGACCCGGGGCTGATCGAGGAGACCTTCGCGCTGCGCGACCGCACGACGCTGTTCCTCTCCCCGCTGGTCGAGCGCATCGCCCTGCACACCGTGCGCGCCGCCGACCGGCTGATCGGGCCACGGGCCCGGCAGGCGCGGCGCAACCTGGAGTTGGTCGACGCGTGGGTGGCCCGGCACGAGGGAGCCGTCGCCTGGCAGCGCCCGCAGGGCGGTGTGTGCGGCCTGCTCGAGTTGCCCGGTGTCGAGGACACCGAGGCGTTCTGCCTGGAGCTGCTCGACCGGTACGCCACGCTGCTGGTGCCCGGCACCGCCTTCGACCGCCCGGGCGGCGTGCGCCTCGGATTCGGTGGTGCGGAGAAGGAGTTGGGCGAGGGCCTGGAGCGGCTCTCCGCGTTCCTCGGCAGCCGGGGGAGCGGGCGATGAACGACGCACGGGCGGACTTCCTCGGCCGGTGGGACCACCACGTACACGGGCGCCCCGAGGCGGTCGCCCTGGCGGAGGGCGACACGGGGTGGACCTACCGGCAGGCGGACGCCCGTGCCGAAGAGCTCGCCGCGCGCCTTCACGCGGCGGGCGCAGGCCCGGGGAGCGTCGTCGGTCTCGCCCTCGACCGGCCCCGGGACGCCGTCCTCGGCATGCTGGCCGCGCTCAAGGCGGGAGCGGCGTTCACCGTGCTGGACGCGGGCCTGCCCGAAGGGCCGCGTGCGGATCTCGTCCGCGCGGCCGGTGCGAAGGTCTGGCTGTGCGATGGTGCCGAGCCGCTGCCCGCCGGCACCCCCTGCCTGGACATCGATGCGCCAGCGGCCGGCGCACCGCCTGCCTCCCACAGCCACGACGGCTCGCGGCTCGCCTACATCCTCTTCACCTCCGGATCCACCGGCCGCCCCAAGGGCGTGATGATCGAGCGGGGTTCGCTGGCCGGCTTCGCCGACGCGGTCCGCGAGCGTCTCGCGCTGACCCCCGACGACCGCTGGCTCCAGGTCGCCTCCCTCGGCTTCGACGTGGTGATCGAGGAGGTCTTCCCCGTGCTCGCCGCCGGCGGCACGGTCGTGTGCCGGCCCGACTCCCGCCCCCTGGAACCGCGCGACCTGCACCGGCTGTTGCGGGACAGTGGATCCACCGTGGTCGAACTGTCCACCCAGTACTGGCGCGAGTACGCCCGCTGGCTGCGGGCGGCCGGGGAGAGCACCCCCGGCTCCCTGCGGGCGGTGCTGGTCGGCGGCGAGCGGATGGACCCGGGGGCCTACCGCGACTGGCAGCAGCGGCATCCGGCCGCGCTGGTGCACGTGTACGGGCTGACCGAGTGCACGGTGACCTCCACCATGTACACCGGCCTGCTGCCCGGGGACGCCGGCGAAGTCCCCATCGGCACACCGCTGTCCAACGCCACGGTCACCGTGCGCCGCGACGGACACGTCCTGCCCGCCGGGGAGGTGGGTGAGATCCACATCGCCGGCCCCTTGCTCGCCCGCGGCTACCTCCACGACGAGCGGCGCACCGCCGAGCGGTTCCGCGCGGACCCGTCCGGCGAGCGGACGTACGCGACCGGCGACCTCGGCCGCCAACTGCCCGACGGGGCGATCGAGTTCCTCGGCCGGAAGGACGCGCAGCTCAAGGTGCGCGGCCACCGTCTCGAGGCGACGGCCGTGGAGCGCGCGCTGGAGGGCGACGCGGCGGTGGCCCAGGCCGCCGTCCTGCTCGACCCCTGTGACAGCAGCTCGCTGATGGCCTGCCTCGTACCGGCCGACCCCGCGCTGCGGCCCGCGGCGGGCACCGTCGCACGCCTCACCGGCGAGCAGCGCGACCGGGCCGTCGGCCCGCTGGCAACCGCCCTGCCGGGCTGGGCCGTTCCCACGCGCCTGTACTGGGCCGGGGAACTCCCCAAGAACCCGCACGGAAAGATCGACACGGCGGCACTCGCCGCGGCCGTGGCCGAGGAGGCCGCCCGATGGGCGCCCCCGCCCGCCGCGCCCTTCGCCCAGGACCCCGTCCTGGTGGCCGTGGTCGAGCGCTTCCGGACCGTCCTCCAGGCGCCTTCGCTGGGACCGGACGAGGACTTCTTCGCCCACGGCGGCCAGTCGATCCTGGCCATGCGCCTGGTGAGCGAACTGCGCTCGGACCTCCCGGCGGCCGGCGCCCTGCGCGTCACCGCGCTCTTCGACTGTCCCACCCCGCGGCGCCTGGCCGAACGCATCGCCGGCCGCCGCTGAGCAGAACCCGGAACCGTCCCCTCACGAATCAGGAACCGGAATCTTGAAAACCGCCACGCGCAACATCCTCGACCTGACCGAACAGGAGGCCGCGCAGTCCGCCGACCTCGCCGTGGAGCTGGCCCGGAGCTACGCCTCGCCCGAGGACCCGCATCTCCTGTTCGACCTGCCGGTCCTCGCGGCCGGACTGCCCGAACGCACCCGCAAGTTCCTGCGCGACTTCACGCTGGGCGAGCGGCACGGCCACTGTGTGGTGCGCGGCCACCGCATCGACACCGAGCGCATCGGCCCCACGCCCGACCACTGGCGGGGCCGCACCCGCCCCGGCCCGGAGTTCCCCGAGGAGATCCTCCTCCTGCTCTACGGCGCCGTCCTCGGCGAGCCCTTCGGCTGGGCCACCCAGCAGGACGGCCGGCTCGTCCACGACGTCTTCCCCATCAAGGGCCACGACAGCGAGCAACTCGGCACCGGAAGCGCCGAGTTGCTCACCTGGCACATCGAGGACGCCTTCCACCCGCACCGGGGCGACTACCTGCTGCTGTCCGCCCTGCGCAACCCGGACGACGTGGCCACCACGATCGGCGAGCTCGACCTGGGCGCACTCGCGCCCGAGCACGTCGAGACCCTCTTCGAGCCGCGCTTCCACATCGCCCCCGACGAGTCCCACCTGCCCAAGAACAACTCGGCGTCGGACGACGAGGAGGCGAGGCTCCGCTTCGCGAGCATCGAGCGCCTCGTCACCGACCGCAAGCCGGTCGCGGTGCTGTACGGATCGCGCACTTCCCCGTACATCCGGCTCGACCCCTACTTCATGGAGACCCCCGAGGACCCCGCGGCCCGTGCCGCGCTGGAGGCCGTCACCGAGGTCCTGGACCGGGCGATGGGCGAGGTCGCCCTGCTCCAGGGGGACGTCCTGTGCGTCAACAACCACCTGGCCGTGCACGGGCGTCTGCCGTTCACCGCGCGCTTCGACGGCACCGACCGCTGGCTCAAGCGGGTCAACGTGACCAGCGACCTGCGCAAGTCCCGTGAGATGCGGGCCTCGGCCGACTCCCGGCTGATCGGCTAGGCCGGCCATGCCGACGGGCACCGACACCCCGCACCCGACGGTCACCACGCTGGCGCGGACACCCGGGCTGCGGGACGCGGTGGACACGCTGGTCACCGGGAACATGCCGGTCTACATGACGTGGGAGTCCCCCGGGAACTGGCGCTGGCACCATCTCCACGAACGGTTCGCCGCCCACCAGATGTGCGTGACCGACGAGCGGGGCACCCTCATCGCGGCGGCGAACGGCCTGCCGGTGCGGTGGGACGGTACCGTCGGCGGCCTGCCCGGGGGCGCCGACGACGTCCTGGTACGCGCCGTCGACGACGACCTGGCCGAACGGCCCACCGCACTGTGCCTGTTGTCGGTGTCGGTGGCCGCCGGGCACCGCCGCAGCGGACTGCCCCGCCTGCTGCTGGAACGGGCCCGGGCGGTCGCGGCCGGGGCGGGATGGCGCGGCGTCGTCATCCCGGTCCGGCCCACGGGCAAGTCCGCGTACCCGGTCATCCCGATGAGCGCGTACGCGGACTGGCGGACCCCGCAGGGCGAGCCGTTCGATCCCTGGCTGCGCACCCACGCACGGCTGGGCGCCGAGCAACTCGCCGTCGCCGAACGGTCGCTGGTGATCCGGCAGCCGGTCGGACGCTGGGAGCGCGAGACCGGCCTCGCCATGCCCGGCCCGGGCGACTACATCGTCCCCGGCGCCCTCGCCCCGGTCCGTGCCGACGAGGACGGCACGGCCACCTACACCGAGCCCAACGTCTGGGTCTTCCACAGGGCTTGACGACCTTCACGACACCCCATCCGAACGGAGTGCTCATGTCTTCACTACGCCTGGCCGTGATCGGCTGTGGCGCCGCGGCCCGGGCCTGCCACCTGCCCGCGCTGCCGAGGGTCCCCGGAGCCCGGCTCACCGCCCTGGTGGACGCCGACCTCGCCCACGCCGAGAGCGCCCTCGCGGCGTACCGCGAGTTCGGCGGCGAGGGTTCCCCGCAGCTGGCCACCTCCTGGAAGGAGGCGCTCGGCTCCTTCGACGCCGCGGTGGTGGCGGTGCCGCACACCGCCCACGCCCAACTGGCCGTCGACCTGCTGGAGAACGGCAAGCACGTGCTCATGGAGAAGCCCATGACCACGACCCCAGCGGACGCCGACCGCCTGCTCAAGACGGCCGCCGCCCATCCGGACACCCTGCTCGCCATGGCCCACCCCCGCCGTCTGTTCCCGGCCTACGCCTGGGTGCGGCGGCTGATCCGCAGCGGGGCGCTCGGCACCGTCGAGCGCGTCCACTGGAACGAGGGCCACCCCTACAGCTGGGAGCCGCTCACCTGGTCCATGTTCGACCGGCGGCTCGCCCACGGCGGTGTCCTCACCGACACCGGGTCGCACGTCTTCGACACCCTCTTCTGGTGGCTCGGCGAGGACATGACCCTGCTCCACCACCAGGACAACTCGCTCGGCGGCGTCGACAGCGACACCCGCACCTGGCTGCGCTTCGGGTCGGTCGACGTGATCGTCGAACTGAGCCGGCTGCGCGCACTGGGCACCTCCTGCGTGATCACCGGCAGCGAGGCCGAGGTGAGCATCGGCACGGACTTCCCCGCCGGCGAGTGCACCCTGACGACCAAGAGCGGCGAGGTCCTCCACCGCGGCGACGTCGCCGCGGTCGCCCCGGCCCAGGACGAGTGGGAGGCCCTGTTCGTCGAGCAGCTGGCCAACTTCGCGACGGCGTGCGGCAAGCAGGGCGTCGAACCGTACTCGACGGCCGAGGACGGCAAGCGCGTCGTCGACCTCATCGACGCCTGCTACGGCGGCCAGGCCCGTCACAGCATGCCCCAGCCGTGGACCACCAACAGGACCGATACCCAGGAGCCTGCCGGCACCCGGATCGCGGTCACCGGCGCGAGCGGCTTCATCGGCGGACGCGTGGTCGAACGTCTCGCCCTGGGCACCGATGCCCGAGTGCGGCCCGTGGTCCGCGGCTTCGGCCGCGCCGCGCGCCTGTCCGCGCTGCCCCAGGAGCAGCTGGACTTCCGGGCGGCGGACCTCGCCGACGAGGCCGCGCTCCGGCGGGCGTTCGAGGGCTGCGACGTGGTCGTGCACTGCGCGTTCGGCAGCACCGGCGAGGTGGAGGAGCGCTGGGCGGCGACCGTGGACGGCACCGCGCGCGTCCTCGCCGCGGCCCGCGCGGCCGGGGTGCGCCGCGTCGTGCACCTCAGCACCGTCGACGTGTACGCCCCGGCCGACGGGGAGTTCGACGAGAGCGCCCCCGCCCGCCCCGCCGACCCCGGCGACCGCGAGTACGAGCAGCAGAAGCTCGCCGCCGAGGAACTGGCCCTCCGCGCGAACGGCGACGGGCTCGAGGTCGTCGCCCTCCAGCCGGGCGTGGTCTACGGGCCGTGGGGCGAGCAGTGGACCACCGCCCAACTCCGCCGCCCCGCGGACGACTTCGCGGTGCTGCCCTCCGGCGCGGACGGCGGCGCGTGCAACGCCGTCTACGTCGACGACGTCGTGGACACGGTGCTCGCCGCCTGTCACCGCCCCGGCATCGCGGGCGAGCGCATCCTCGTCGCGGGCCGGCAGCACATCACCTGGGGGCAGTTCTTCGACTGCTTCCGCGACCTGCGGGCCCTGGACCCGGCCGCCGTCGACGCGTCCTCGGCGGACGTCCCGGACTGGGAGGCCGAGCTCTACCGCTCCACCGCGCGCGTCGCCTCCACCGGTGCGTCCCGGCTGCTGGGAGCGGACCGCGCCACCACGCTGGTGGAGGGCATGACCCTGACCGGCGCCTGGGCGAAGTGGGCCGGGCTCGCCGGGGGCACCGCATGACCAACGTGCTGGTCGTCGCCCCGCACCCGGACGACGACGTCATCGGCTGCGGCGCCTCGATGGCCAAACACGCCGCCGAGGGCGCCGAGGTGACCCTGGCCGTCGTCATCGGCCGGGAACGCAGCCTCCACGACACGCACCGCACCGACGCCGACTTCGCGGACGAGACGAGCAAGGCGTGCGCCGCGCTCGGCGTGCGCCGCTGGGTCATGCTCGACGAGCCGTCACGGGACTTCCAGTTGTCCCGCAAGGTGCACCTGGATCTCGTCCGCCTGATCCGGGAGGTGCGGCCCGACATCATGTACGTGCCGCACCGCGGGGACGGCGACGTGGAGCACCGCATGGTCCACCAACTGGCCACCGAGGCCCTGTGGATGGCCACCTCGGCGTTCTTCGGGGAGACCGGGGAGCCCGTGCCCGCGCCCCGGCTCGTCCTCGGCTACGAGGTCTGGGCCCCGCTGCCGGAGTTCCAGTACGCCGAGGACGTCAGCGGGTTCATCGACCGCAAGGTCGAGGCGATGCGGGCGTACGAGTCCCAGCTGCGGTTCGCCGCGTGGGACCAGGCCGTGCGCGGCCTGGCGCAGTACCGCGGCGCGGTCGCCACCGGCACCCCGTACGCCGAGGTCTTCGAGGTGATCAGTCTGGGCGGCCGGGGAACGCCATGAACGAGCGGCTTGTCGTGTGCGGCATCGGCTCCGGCATGGACCGGTCCCTGGTGTCCCTCAAGGACATGGGCCTGGACCTGGTCGTGGTGACCGACCGCCCCACCCACCGTGTCCGCCATGCCGCGGACACGGTGCTGGTGGCCGACCCGGGGGACGGCGCCGCCGTCGAACGGGCCGTCCGTGACGCCGGGCTCGCCCGGGCCGACGGCGTCCTCTCGCTCGGCTTCGACAACCCTCCGGTGGTCTCCCGCCTCGCCCGCCGCTTCGGCTGCCCGGGCGTCGCGGAGGAGGTCGCCCTGGACTGCACCCTCAAGGACCGCCGGCTCGCCGTCCTGGGCGGCGCGGGCCTGCACGTCCCGCGGCACCGCTCCGCCGGTGACATGGACGGCGCGCTCGCCGCCCTCGCGGAGACCGGGCTGCCCGCGGTGGTCAAGCCGCGCGATCTGACCGGCTCCGCAGGGGTGTTCAAGCTGGACTCGCCGCGGACGGCGCCCGAGCTGATCCGTACGGCACTGCGCCTGAGCACCTCGGGCCGGGTGCTGGTGGAGGAGTTCCTGGAGGGGACCGAGCACACCGTCGCCGGTCTGGTGACGACGGGCATCTTCCATGTCACGGGATTCGCCGACCGCGAGTACGGGCGCAAGGAGGAGTTCGCCCCGCACTTCTTCGAGGGCGGCGACACCCTGCCCACCGTGCTCGACGCGGGGCAGGCCGAGGAGGTCGTGGCCGTGGTGCGGGCGGGCGTCCGCGCCCTCGGGCTGGACGAGTGCGTCGTCAACACCGACATCCTGCGCACGCATGACGGCCGGGTCTTCCTGCTGGAGATCACCTGCCGGCTGACCGGGGCACGGATCGCCACCGAGATCATGCCGCTGGCCAACGGCATCAACCCGCTGCCCAACGCCGTACGCCTCGCCCTCGGCCGGCCCGTGGTGACGGAGGAACTGACGCCCACGGCCGGGCGGGCCGTGGTGCAGCGCTATCTGCCCCTGGACGGCGGCACCGTCGAATGGGTCGGCGACCTCCGGGACGTCGCCACGCCGCCCGAGGTCCACGACCTGTTCTGGGGAACGGAGTTGACGCCCGGCATGACGCTCCCGCCCTTCAGCGGCGGCGCGGAACCGCTGGCCGGGGTGATCGTCACCGGTGACGACGCCGCGGCGGCCGAGGCAGTGGCGTACGAGGTCCTGGCCCGGCTCCCGCTGAAGCTCGACCACTCGCACACACCTTTTAGAACCCCGGAAGGGAACCGATGACGATCGCATACGCCCAATGGGCCGACACCTACGAGCTGTTCGAGGGCGAGACCGCACAGGACACCTGGCGGCAGGGGATCGGCGCGGACCTGGCGAAGCTGGCCACCGGGCCTGCCCGGGTGCTCGACCTCGGCGCGGGCACCGGCATGGGCGCCCGGGTGCTCGCCGGGCTCCTCCCGGACCTCGAGGTGACCTCCCTGGACCGTTCGCAGGAGATGCTGGATCGGGGCAAGGTCCCCAGGAACCGCCAGATCGTGGCCGACATGGCCGACTTCCGGGTGGACAAGGGCTACGACTTCGTCGTCTCCGGCTTCGACGCGCTCAACTACCTTCCCCCGCAGGCCCTGGCGAGCTGCCTGGCGTGCGCGGCCGACGCCCTGCGCCCCGGCGGGCACATGGTCTTCGATTACTCCTCGCGCAAGGTGCTCTCGTCGGACTGGGCCAGCCTCGAGTACGAGCAGGAGAAGGACGGTTACGCCCTGCACCGCCGTCACTGCTTCGAGCGGGCCTTCGACCGCAGCCGCACGGTGCTGACCCTGCGCCGGGAGGGGCGGACGCTCTGGCGCGAGACGCACGTCCAGTACGTCGTCGACCCGTTCACGCTCGAGGAGGTCGCGCGGGGCCACGGCCTGCAGACCCTGTCCGTGCGGAACATCGACGGCGACGGGTACTCCCCGCAGCACACCACGCACGTCTACGTCCTGCGCAAGGGCTGACCGAGGAGGAAGCATGACAGTCACCGAGGAAGAGCTCAAGGAGGGCTTCGCCCGGACCAGCGTCGTCATCGCGCTCAAGGACGACGTGCGGATCGTCGACTGCATCGCGTCGGTGGACGAGGACGTGGAGATCGTCCTGGCGCTCAACGGCGCCTCCGACGAGATCCGGCGCATCATCGCCGAGCACCCGCGCCCGCTGGTGGTCACCGAGATCCCCGACGCGGGGAATCTCGGCGGTGCCTACAACGCCGGCGCGGAGGCGGCGAGCGGACAGTACCTGCTGTACATGGACTCCGACTGCGTCTTCGAACCCGGCACCCTGCGGATGATGGTCGCGGCCGTGCTCGAACACCCCGTGGTCAAGGGCCAGGTGGTGTACGGGGAATCGGACGGCGTGCTCAGTCAACTCACCGCGCGGGTACGGGAGTACGACGAGGGCGACTACATCAGCGCCCTCTCCCCGCCGCTCATCTACGACCGCCGCGTCGCCGACCACATCGGGGGCTACCACTACGACCCGCTGGTCCACTGGTGCGAGGACCGGGAGTTCGACTTCCGGCTGCAGCTGGCCGAGATCCCCGTGGTGCACCTGCCGGACGCCGTGATCCACCACGACGCCCAGCACGGTCTGCAGAACCTGCGCAGCTACTGGCGCTACGGCATCGGCGAGGGCATCGGGCAGCAGCTCGGCGTCTTCACCACGCCCGCGATCCCCGTGCTGTGGCGGGTGTACGACTCCGCGAGGACGCTCGTCGGCTGTGCGCGGGACAAGGGCCCGGCCGCGGCGGCCTTCTACGGGCTGATGCAGGCCACCTTCCACACCGCCACGGTCTACCACCTGCTGCGGGACCCCTTCGAGGTCCGCGGGCGGATGCCGGCCAACGCGGGGCGGGTCCGCATGCTCCGGTCCATACCGGAGCACTGCCCGAAGCTGACGCCGGAGCAGCGCGAGCGGCTGCGCCGGTCGCACCGGGCGCGGGGGCGGATCATCGAACCGGTCGAGGACCTGTCCGTCTTCCGCACCCCCGCCCCGGCCCGCGAACCCTCCCTCGCCCAGGGGCAGTAGGCCCAGGGGCGGGGCGGCAGGCTCAGCGGCGGCAGGCTCAGCGGCAGTAGGTGGGATAGGCGAACCCGGTGCCCCCGAAACCGAGTTTGAACCGGTTGATCAGCCGGGTCTTCTCGCTCGTCTCGCCGGTGTCGATCCCGCTCAGGTCGAAATACTGCCTACCGTGCTCGGCGGCCCATTTCATCGTCTGGAAGTGAACGAAGTTGAGCGGTGCCTCGGCCCGGTGGGCGGGATTGGTGGCGACATACCGGGCCTCGACCGAGGAACCGTTCACCAGGCACACCGAACCCGCCGCCATCTCCGATCCGTCCATGGCTCCGAAGAGGTGCACCCGCGGGAGTTCGAGCAACTCCCGCAGGTATTCCTCCGATGCGAAGTCGGGGGAATTCGCATTGCGCATCCCGTCGGTGTAGAAGGGGTGGAAGCGGCCGAGCAGGGCGGGGTCGTCGGTGAAGGCGAACCCGGCCCGCAGGGACCGCCGGACCCGGCTCCTGGTGCTGGGGCGCATCCTGGCGAGCATGTCCTCGTCGGTTCCGCCGGTGTCGACGAGCAGGGTGCCGAAGGCCTCGGCCGGCCGGAACCCCGCGGCGGCCAGCACCTCGGGCATGTCCCACTCGGGCTGCAGCACCAGGGTGACCCGCTTCAACCCGGCACAGGAGGAGAGCAGTCCGCGCAGTGTCCCGGGGTCGGGGGTCCCGGTGGGCCCCTTCCACATGAACCACGCGCCGTCGCTCTCCTCCAGCAGCATCGAGGCGTCCCGCACGGCGGGCCGGCGTACGCCGACTCCCTGCCGGCGCAGGAAGCGCATGCGTTCCGTGTCCTGGTGGAAATCATCCGCCGGGCTTTCCGTGTGCAACATCCGAAAGACCTCCGAAGCCTATTGACGGGAGACCGTCGCCCGAATCAGAGTTGAGGTAATCCAATTCCCGGAGAAATCACAGGAATTGGAGGAGAGGCCCTCCGAGGGATTTCCGATCCCCAATCGGAGGCGCTTTCCCCAGTGTTGGCACGAGGGGTGGCAGCTGTCAATGACTGCGCCCACGGATATCGATTCTCAGGGGAGAACCATGCGCATTCTCGGTGTGAACGGATGGCCGGGCGCAAGTCACGACGCATCGGCCTGCCTGCTCGTCGACGGCGAGGTCGTGGCCTTCGCCGAGGAGGAGCGGTTCACTCGCGACAAGCATTCCTACGGCCAGGCCCCGCACCACGCCGTCGCCTACTGCCTCGCCGAGGCGGGCCTGGGCATCGAGGACATCGACTTCGTGGCCCACGGCTGGGAGATGCCCGAACTGCTCACGCAGCGCGGCCTGGAGTGGTTCCCGACCACGGCGGACGCCCTGGAGTTCCTCCTGCCGCGCAGCCTGTTCCCGCGGCGCCGTGATCCCCAACTGCTGTTCGTCGAGCACCACATGGCCCATGCCGCGAGTGCCTACTACTTCTCGGGGCGCGAGAGCGGCGCGGTGCTGATCCTCGACGGGCAGGGCGAGACCGAGAGCGCCACGCTGGCGCTGGGCATCGGCGGCAACCTCAAGGTGCTGCGCACGGTGTCGCCGGGCTGGTCCCTGGGCTACTTCTACGCCGCGGTGTGCCAGTACGCCGGTCTGGGTGCCGACGCCGCGGGCAAGCTGATGGGACTGGCCCCGTACGGGACGGTGGGGGACACCACCTTCGGCGGTGCGCTGCGCGTGCACGGGGACGGCTACACGGTGGACGCCGTGCCCGAGAACCTGCTCTCGCACGGCACCACGGACGAGGAGCAGGACACCATCCGGCTGTGGATGAACCGGCTCGAGAAGACCCTGCGCACCCCGCCCAACGGCGTCTCGCGCCAGTACGACCCGGCGCTGGGCCGCTACAAGCGCCGCACCGAGCGGGATCCGTTCGACTACCGCGACCTGGCGGCGACCGCGCAGGACGCGCTGGAGCAGTGTGTGGTGGCCATGGTGCGCGGACTGCTGCGCGACACCGGCGAGTCGACGCTGCTGGTGGCCGGCGGAGTGGGGTTCAACGCCACGCTCAACGGGAAGCTGATGCGGCTCCCGGAGGTGTCGGACCTGTTCGTGCAGCCGCTGGCCGGCGACCAGGGCGTGAGCCTGGGCGCGGCGGGATGGGTGGCCGCACAGGCCGGGGAGACCATCCGGCCCATGCGGGGAACGGTCGCGTGGGGGCCCCGGTGGGACGCGGAGTCGATCCGGCACGTCCTCCACAAGACCGGTACGTCCTACACCGAGCCCGCCGACATCGCGGCGCAGACGGCGCAGTTGCTGTCGGAGGGGGCGATCGTGGGCTGGCACCAGGGGCGGGGCGAGGGCGGGCCGCGGGCCCTGGGCCACCGCAGCATCCTCGCGACGCCGAACCCGGCCGCGCAGCAGGACCGGATCAACCTGACCATCAAGGACCGTGAGCGGTGGCGCCCGTTCGCGCCGAGCCTGCGGGAGGAGTCCGCCCCCGAACTCCTCGATCTGCACCAGTCGTTGCCCTACATGATCGTGACGATGCCGGTTCCCGAGCGCAACCGGCAGCTGATGGCCGCCGCGACGCACGTGGACGGCACCACGCGCCCGCAGACCGTCTCGGCGGACGCCAACCCCCTGTACCACCGCCTGCTGGGGGAGGTGGAGGAGCGCACAGGACACGCCGTACTTCTCAACACCTCGTTCAACGGCAACGCGGAACCTGTCGTCAGCTCGCCGCTCGATGCCCTGGCGACCTTCGCCAGGTCGCCGCTCGACGCGCTCGCCCTCGGCCCGTTCCTCGTCCGCAGGTGAACCGTCGGTGACCGGTTAGGCGTTCAGCGGTCCGTCAGGCCGATGCCGACACGACAGGTCCTCGCCTGGGGGAGCGCGCCGGTCGTGTCGGCACCGGGCGGGCGCACCACGGCCGGTTCGGCGGTCATCAGGGTCACGAAGCGCAGGTGCTGGGCGTGCATGAGGTTCGCGGCGAGGATCGTGAAGCCGACCCGGCCCCGCCAGGGGTGGTCGATGGCGCGGGTGGCGCCGTCGGGGTGCGTGTGGATCGTGCCGGCTTCGCGGTGCCAGATGTCCCTGACCGCGGGGTCGGCGAGGACGCCGCGCAGGAGCGCCGTGAGCTCCGGGCAGCCGGGCGCGGCGGCGAGCGCGGCCCGCAGCTCGCCGAGCATCGGTACGGCCCAACTCTCCTTCCAGGACACCAGGCTGGGCAGATGGGGGGCCCGGTGCAGCAGCACGCGGCGCAGGACGTTGCGGTCGGCGAGCCCTTTCACGCCGCCTTGGGCGTCTCCGTACAGCAGGTCCAGGTAGTCGGCGTTGGCGGCGACCAGTTCCCAGGTCCGTGTGTAGATGCACGCGGGCTGGAGCTGCATGTGCACCAGGGTGTCCCAGTCCGGATGCGGCTGGGCGGTGGACCTGTGTTCCGGAGGGGGGAGCTGACCGGTCGCGTAGATGAACAGGGCTTGTCGTTCATGGCCGTTCATGCGCAGCGCGTCGGCCACCTTTTCCAGGAAGTCCCGGGACGGGTTCTCCATGCGCCCGGACTCCAGCGTGGCGTACCACCGTGTCGAACAGCCCAGCAGGGCGGCGGTGCTCTCCTGGGAGATGCCCCGCCTGCGCCGTACTGTCCTGCCGTGCGCGCGGTCGTCCGGTGTCCGCCGCGCGCGGCACTGTCTCAGGAGGTCGCGGAGATGCTTCTTGGCATCCGGGTTGCCTGGGTGCGGTGAAGACAAGGACCCCCCTCTGGTGCAGAGATCGATTCTGACTCGGCCCTTCGTGAATCATCCGCGCATGGAAAAATAAGTGTCAAGGTTGGCTAATTTCCGGACTGTTGTTGGCCGGAAGTGCACTCATCCCGAAATCACCCGCGATGGGCCCGGTTCACCGCCGAGACGATCGCCTTCAGCGCCGCCGTGGTGGAGCTGGGGTCGATGCCGATGCCCCACAGCGCCTCGCCGCCGACCACGCACTCCGCGTACGAGGCGGCCTCGGCACCGGCGCCGCTGCCACGGATGTGCCGGGTGTGGTCCAGGACGCGGATGTCGAGCCCGGCCGAGGCCAGCGCCTCGCAGAACGCGGAGACCGGGCCGTTGCCGGTGCCGTGCAGCACGGTGGCGGTGCCGTCCACGACGGCCTCCACGGTCAGTTCGCCGGCCGTGGCGGTCCGTACGGTGCGCAGGCCGACGCGGCCCCCGGGGCGGAGGTACTCGTCGTGGAAGACCGACCAGATCTCCTGCGGCGTGACCTCGCCGCCCTCCGCGTCGGTTCTGGCCTGGATGATGCGGGAGAACTCGATTTGCATGCGGCGCGGCAGGTCGAGCTTGTGGTTGTTCTTGAGGACGTACGCGATGCCGCCCTTGCCGGACTGGGAGTTGACGCGGATGACGGCCTCGTAGGAACGGCCGACGTCCTTCGGGTCAATCGGCAGGTACGGCACCGCCCACTCGGTGCCGGTGCCCGCCTCCATGGCCTCGAAGCCCTTTTTGATGGCGTCCTGGTGGGAGCCGGAGAAGGAGGTGTAGACGAGATCGCCCGCATACGGATGGCGCGGGTGGACCTCCATCTGCGTGCAGTGCTCCACCGTGCGGCGTATCTCGTCGATCTGCGAGAAGTCGATCTGCGGGTCGACGCCTTGCGAGAACAGGTTCATGCCCAGCGTCACCAGGTCGACATTGCCCGTGCGCTCGCCCTGCCCGAACAGACAGCCCTCGATCCGGTCCGCCCCGGCCATCACCGCCAGTTCCGCCGCCGCGACCGCCGTGCCCCGGTCGTTGTGCGGATGCGTCGACAGACACACCCACTGCCTGCGCGACAGATGCCGCGACATCCACTCGAACCGGTCGGCGTGCGTGCTCGGCGTCGAACGCTCCACCGTGGCAGGCAGGTTGAGGATGATCTCGCGGCCGGGTTCCGGCTGCCAGACGTCCATCACGCCCTCGCAGACCTCGAGGGCGAAGTCCAGCTCGGTGTCGGTGAAGATCTCCGGGCTGTACTGATAGCCGAAGACGGTCCGGTCACCGAGGATCTTGTCCGCGTACTCCATCACCAGCCGCGTGCCGTCCACCGCGATCTGCTTCACCTGCTCCCGCGACCCACGGAAGACCACCCGCCTAAAGACCGGCGCCGTCGCGTTGTACAGATGCACCGTCGCCCGGTGCGCACCGCGCAGGGACTCCACCGTCCGCTCGATCAGCTCCTCACGCGCCTGCGTCAGGACGGAGATCGTCACATCCTCGGGGATCGCACCCTCTTCGATGATCGACCGCACGAAGTCGAAATCCGTCGCACCCGACGACGGAAAACCGACCTCGATCTCCTTGTAACCCATGCGCACCAGCAGATCGAACATCTCCCGCTTACGCGCCGGAGACATCGGATCGATCAGCGCCTGGTTACCGTCCCGCAGATCGGTCGACAGCCAACGCGGCGCAACCGTGATCCGCTGCTCCGGCCACGTACGGTCCGGCAGGTCCACGGCCTCGTACGGGCGGTACTTGTGCACCGGCATCCCCGACGGTCGTTGCGTCATGACCGCTGCCCGCTGTTCCCGGCGGCCGCGGAGACAGGCCGGCCGGCCGGCGCGGACGGAGCGGTGCTGCCGCGCCGTATGGACAGACAGGCGAGGGCACCGAGGAGGATCACCCCGATCGGCAGGGCCATCGTGGTCTGCATCGCGCTGCCCGCGCTGCCCGTCGCCGCCTGCCGGCCCTGGACGAGCGCGCCGACGCCCGCGCTGCAGATCACCGAGCCCAACTGCCGCATGGTGTTGAGGGTTCCGGACGCCGCGCCCACGAGCGCGGGATCGACACCCCGCATCGCGACGGCCGCCAGCGGGGCGTTGACGAAGCCGTTGCCCGTGCCGACGAGCAGCATCGGCGCCATGAACACGGGCCAGGAGGCCGAGCCCGACATCAGCAGCGACGCCCACAGCATCCCGGCCGCGGTCAGCAGCATCCCGGTCAGCAGGATGTACTTCCCCTCGATCCGGTCGGCCAGCCGCCCGGCGAACGGGGCGAGCAGGACGGACATCACCGACGCGGGCACCAGGATCATGCCCGCCTTGAGCGCGCTGAAGTGGAGGACGGACTGGCAGTACAGGGACAGCAGCAGCGTCAGCCCGAAGATGCCGCCCGTCGTCGACGCGGAAACACCGTTGAGCAACGAGAAGTTGCGACTGCGGAACATCTCGAACGGCACCAGTGGGTCCCGCCCCTGGCGGCGGCGCTGCTGGAGGAAGAAGACGACGCCGAGCACCACGGCGGCCGAGAGCGTCAGCCAGATCGTGGCGTTCCAGTGGAAGTCCTGCCCGTTGATGAGGGCGAAGGCGAGACAGACCAGGGCCGTTGAGGCGATGACGACACCCAGGACGTCCAGCCGCCGCGACTGCCCCGTGCGCAGGTCCGGGATGATCAGCGCGGTGCTCACGAGGATCAGCACGCCGATGGGGAGGTTCATGTAGAAGATCCAGCGCCAGCCCACCGTGCTGATCAGCAGGCCGCCGAGGGTCGGGCCGACCACCGAGGCCACACCGGTGATCGCACCCCACACGCCGAGGGCGGCGCCGCGCCGTTCGGCGGGGAAGGAGCTGACGATCAGGGTCATGGTCTGCGGCAGCAGCAGCGCCGCGCCCACGCCCTGCAGCACGCGCGCCGCGACGAGTTCGCCGGGGCTCTGTGCCATCCCGCACAGCAGGCTCGCGACGGTGAACACCCCGACGCCCAGGGCGAACAGCTGGCGCGGGCCGCGCATGTCGCCGAGCCGGCCCGCCGTGATCAGCAGTGCGGTGAGCGCGATGACGTAGCTGTTCACCGCCCACAGCACCTGCGGCAGGTCGGCGTGCAGGGTCTTGGAGATGCTGGGAATGGCGATGTTGACGATCGTCAGGTCCAGCAGCGTGAGGAAGAACCCTAAGGACAGCACCACCAGGGTGGCCCAGGGATTGCCACGGAGCTTCGTCACGCGGCCCTCCCCGGGAGGTCGCGCCATACGGCGGCCGGGGTCTTGTTGGTACGGGCGATGCGCCGCAGCTGGTCGACGCGGTGGGCCGAAACGGCGCCCGGATGCTGGGAGTCGAGGGTGGCGATCCGGTAGAAGCCGTTCAGCAGCGTGCGCTGCACCGAGTGCGGGTCGGCGGTGCCGGTGAACTCGACCGTGAGGGCCTGGGCGGCCTTGGGGGAGTCGGCGCTGCGGGTCAGGACGAGCTGCGCGTCGACGACCCCGGGAGCCTTGCGGACGGCGTCGAGGATCTCGCGGACGTTGAACAGGATGCCGAAGAAATTGAACGCGTCGTCGGCGCGGCCCAGGATGCGCAGGGCGTCGTCCCGGCCGCACCGGCACTCGACGGCCTCCACCCGGTCGCCGAGCCGGTAGCGCACGACGGGCACCGTCCAGCCGTCGCCCGCGCGGGTCAGCAGGGCGCCCGCGTGGTCCGGCTCGATGATCTGGCCGGGGAGCAGATGCAGCGTCGACTCGTCGCAGCCCGGCCGGGTGGTGGCCATCACCCAGGTCTCGACCGAGCCGTAGTTGCCCCACAACTCGGCCTCGGGGAAGGCCTCGCGGACGAGCTCGCGCTTGTGCCCGGTCCACGGGTCGCCCATCCAGATGATGGTCGAGATAGGCAGCTTGACGCCGGTGGCGAGGACGCCCTCGGCGAAGTCGGCGAGTCCGGTCGGGGTCGCGGCGAGCGCGTCGACGCCCACGTCACGGAACATCGGCAGCCACGTCCCGAGCTCTTCGGGGGAGTACGGGCCCGACGGGATGACCGTGCATCCGCTGACCTCGGCCAGCTTCTGCATGTAGTAGTGCGTGCCCCACATGCGGCCCGGGTTGTACAGGTTGAGCAGCACGTTGCCCGGCCGCAGCGGGCGCCACTCCTTCAACAGGCGCTCGAGGGCCATGTCGTGGGGGACGTACGTCAGCTTCGGTGTGCCCGTGGTGCCGCCGCTGGACATGAGGACGCTGCCGTGCCGCTCGGCGGCGGCCCGCGTCATCGCCGTGATCTCGGCGGGCCCGGAGACCTCCAGGTCCGTCAGGTCGCGAGCAGCCGGGTCAACCGGCTTCCCGCCGTGGTGCTCGGCGAGCCGCCTGGCGTGCGCCAGAAGGGTGTCCCGGTCGATTCTTCCGATCACTGCTTCCTCATTCCTGGATGCACTCATTCCTGGATGAACTCGCGGAGCCGGGAGACGAACTTCTCCGGCTCCTCGACGAAGGGGACGTGGCCGCTGTCCGTGAAGAGCTCCAGCCGTGCGCCGGGCACCGCGTCCAGCAGCCACTTCCCCAACTCGGTGGGGAACACCTGGCTCCTGGAGCCGTGGACGAAGAGCGTGGGGAGCGTCAGGGCGCGCAGCCAAGGGCGCCAGTCCCGCCCCGCCACGTCCGTCCACAGGGCCAGCAGGGCGAGCGGCGAGGTGTGCGAGGACTCCGCCAGGAGCGGTCCCGTGACCTCGGGGCCGGGCTCGCTCCCGGCGGCGAAGCACGCCGAGACGAGGGCCTCGAGATACGCCCCGGGGTCGGTCCACTGCTGGTGTGCCGCGCCCAGGGCCCCGGCCGCGTCGAGGCCGCCGAACGCCGCGTGTTCCCAGCCCTCTTCCGCGAGGAGGCGCGGGGACATCTCGACGGACACCAGCTTGGCGACCCGGCCGGTGCCGTAGGTGTCGAGATAGGCGTAGGCGACGGCCGCGCCCAGCGACCAGCCGACGAGCACGACCTCGCGGAGGCCGAGCCGTTCGATCACCCGGTGCAGGTCCTCGGCGGCGCCCTCGAGGGCCCAGCCCGCCGGGGGTTCGGGCGCGGTGCCGTGGCCCCTCAGGTCGACCGTGACGACGTCGTGGTCGCCTTCGCCGCGCAGCCCGTTGACGACCGGCTCGAAGTACCGGGACGTCATGCCCAGGCCCGGGACGAGCACCACGGTGGGGCCCTTGCCCGTGTACCGGGTGCAGTGGACGGGGGTCAGCCACTGCTCGCGCAGCAGGGACTTGTGCGGTTTGCCGACGGCGGTGCGCGCGATGGACGAGACCGGGTGGACCTCGCCGGTCAGACCGTGCCGTTCCAGCACCCGGCGCACCGCGTGCGTCGCGGAGGCGTCGGCGGCTCCGGGCGCCGGCCGGACGATCACGGACACGGCGTTGCCGCGCGTGCCCGGGTCGGCGGCCAGGGTGACGGACTCGAGGACGGCGGGGTCCCGCTGGATCTCCTCGTCCAGCGCGGGGGCGAGCACCGGTCCGCCGGTGGCGTCCAGCAGTTCGTTCTCGCGGCCGAGGACGCGGTAGGTGTCCTCGGCGGTGCGCCGGGCGATGTCGCCGGTCCAGTACTCGCCGTCGCGGAACGTACGGGCGTGGGCCTCCGGGTTGTTGAGGTAGCCCTCGCTGGTGCAGCCGGAGCGCAGTACCAGCTCGCCGACGTCGGGGTCGCCGGGTGACAGCGGCACCAGGCGGGCCCCGACGCCGCCGACGAGGCGGACGTCGGCATCGGTCTGCACGGTGTCCGTCAGGTTCACCGCGGCCAGCCCGAATTCGGTCGAGCCGTACAACTGCCGGATGCGCAGGCCCAGTACCTCGTCGCAGTCGCGGATCACCTGGGGGCTCACGTAGGTGCCGCCGCACAGGGGCAGGCGCATCCGGCCGAGGTCGATGCCGCCGTTCTCGCGGGCCGTGCGCACCAGTTCCTCGTAGTGGCCGGGCAGGGCGCTCATCACGGTGGCGTCGCTCGCCGCGAGCTGCCGTGCCATGTCGGCGGGTTCGGCCCGGGAGTCGGCGAGCACGCATTGCGCCCCGGCGAGCAGCGCGGAGAACAGGTGCAGGTCGGTGGCGTGGGCGACGTCCAGGGGATGGCGGCAGAAGAAGACGTCGGTGTCGGTGATGCCGATGTGCCGGTTCCAGCGCAGCCGTTCGGTGACGAACGCGTCCTGCCGCCAGGCGATCATCTTCGGCAGGCCCGTCGAGCCCGAGCTCCACAGCATCCGGAACCGGCCGGTGGACGGCTCGTCCGTGCGCGGCGGCAGCGGGTCGCCGGCGGAGAGCTCGGACAGGGTGACGGTGCGCGTGCCGCCGGCGGGCAGGGGCGGCCGGCTGCCGTCGGTGACGACGAGGGAGGGCCGGGTGAGTTCCAGGGCGGCCGTGATGTCCTGCGGGCGGAACTCGCGGATCATCGGGACGTACGCGGCCCCGAGCCGTGCGGCGGCCAGGATCAGTGCCACGTAGCCGGTGCTGTTGTCCAGGGAGCAGGCCACGGTCCGCCCCGCCCGGACCCCGGCGCGGTGCAGTCCCGCGGTGGTCCGGTCGACGGCCGCCAGCAGCCCGCCGTAGGTCAGTTGGCCGCCCTGAGGGGTGCGGAGTGCCGGCGCATCGGGCCGGGTGCCGGCGATGTCGCGGAGTCTCTCGTACAACATGGGTGGTGGTTCCCTTTCCGGATGCCCCCGTGATGCCGATGCGCCGGTGGTACGCCGGGTGGGATCAGGCCGGGTTCCAGCCCGCGTACGTCGCGAACCGCCAGTCCTTGGCGAGGCAGTCGACGTGGGCGAAGCCCGCGTCGCGCAGCCAGCCGAGCTGGGTCTCGAGGTCGACGCAGATGTCGTGCTTCATGCGCTCGCGGCCCGCCGCCCACTCCTCCTCCGGCGTGCCGGAGGCGTGGACGTGACCCTCGTGCCGGCGGTCGTACATGGCCTCGAGGCCGGTGGCCGGGGCCAGCACCTGCTCGACGTTCACAAAAATTCCACCGGGCCGCAATGCCTTGCGAATTCGCTGGAAAAGGTCCTGCTTGTTCTCGTGCGTGAGGTGGTGGATGGAAAGCGCGGACACCACCGCGTCAAAGGGCTCCGCGGGCAGCGGATCCATGTGGTCGGCCACGCGGATGGCCACCTGGTCGTCCGCGGAAAAGCGTTGCCTGGCCTGGCCGAGCATCAATTCCGAGCGGTCCTGGAGGAGCAGTCCGGCCTGCGGCAGCCGGTGCCGCAGGGCGGCGCTGAGCAGGCCGGTCCCGGCGCCGAGGTCCAGGATGCGCGGCCGGTCGGGGACGCTCATGGCGACGACGTCGACGGCGCTGTCGTAGAGCAGGTCGAAGGAGGGGATGAGCTGTCGGCGCAGCGCGTCGTAGGTCTCCGGATTCCACAGGTCGGTCGCGGAGGCAGGGGGCTGGGACACGTCCAACACCTTTCATGGGGCATCGTCCCGAATTCCTTGTGGGCGGGCCTCAAATGGCTTCTTTATTCCGGGAGATGCGATTTGGTTCAGACCGCATGAGTCTATGAGGCGGCTCTCGAATAATCCAACAACTGTTCGCTATCGTCCGGATAAGGAGCGCTGTTCACCCGGCCCTCCAAGAGGGGGTACGTGTCCCACGAAACCGGTTTGATCCGGACGTTTCGCCGGACGGTCCCGTGATGCATCCGTGCGGGAGTAAGTGCCCGTGAACGGGAGCAAAATCAAAGTGATCTGCGAACGGGGGCGACAAGAACATGGACAAAGATGCCGATGTATCGCAACCTCGACATGAACCAACTCCGCACGCTCAGCACCATCGTGGAGACCGGCGGCTTCCGGCGGGCGGCCGCCGCCCTTTCCCTGACCCAGTCCGCGGTGAGCCAGCACATACGCCAGCTCGAGGTGATTCTCGACGGCCCGGTCTTCACCAGTACCCGCCGTCCGCTCAGGCTCAGCGCCGCGGGAGAGGAACTCCTCGGCTACGCCCGCCGGATCATCAATCTGAACGACGAGGCCCTTGCCCGGCTGACGATTCCGCAGGACGAGTTCCGGCTCGCGATCGGCGTCTCGGAGCAGTTGGGGGAGGCACTGCCCGAACTGCTCGGCGAACTCACCCGGTTGCTCCCACGGGTCCGGCCGACAGTACGCACCGGAATGAGTGAACCCATCGCCGCCCGCGTGGCCGACCAGGAAATCGACGTGGCGGTGGTCACCCGGCCGGTCCGCGAGGCCCGCGGCCGCTCCCTCGGCTCGGTGCGGCTGGCCTGGTTCGGCCCGGACGCCGGCTGCCCGTCCGTCCCCGCTTCGCTCCCCGTGGTGCTGTCCACCGAGCCGTGCACGATGCGTTCGCACGTCAGGGCCGCGCTGGACGCCTGCGGTGTGCCGTGGCACATCGCCTACGAGGGGCCGGACCTGGCCGGGATGCGGGCGGCCACCCGGGCCGGTCTCGGATTCGGCTGTTTCCTCGCCAACGGCGACGAACTATGGCAACTCCGGCCCGTTCCCCCGGGGATGCTGCCGCCCCCGCCCGGGCCGGTGCCGGTCTCCTTCGTCGCGGCCCCGGGCACCCCCGCCTTCGTGTCCGAGGCCGTCTTCCGTGCGGCCCGCAAGGCGCTGAGGCGCTTTCCCCTCGTCGATGTCCCGGCGGTGCCGGCCGTGAATTCGGCTGCAGCGTTATCGTCTACAGCACTGTCGTCGGAGAGGGGAACGGTGGCCGCAATGCATGGAATTCATCAAGAAGTCACGATCTGTGCGGCACGCCAGGGGCGGTAAAGACCGGGCCATTTCCCTCTGATGGTATTCATATGGGGCGACCGTCCGAACAGTCGCGCGACGGCGTACCCAGGGGGACAGGGGCAATGGCATGACCGACGACATAGTGCGCTTCGCCGTGCTCGGTCGGCTGCGGGTCTGGCGCGGCGGCACCGAGGTGGATCCGGGCTCCCGGCAGCAACGCACGCTGCTCACCCTGCTGTTGCTGCGGCAGGGCGAGCCCGTACCGGTCGGCACGCTGGTGGCCGCGGTGTGGGGCGAGGATCCCCCCGCGCGGGCGGTGGGCACGCTGCGCACCTATGTGTCGCGGCTGCGCAAACTCCTGGAACCCGGGCACGCCGCGGGACAGGCCCCGCGGATCCTGGTGTCGGTGTGCGACGGATACGCCGTGCGCCTGCCTCCGGACGCGCTCGACCTCGGGGAGTTCGAGAGCTACGTCACCGCCGCGGAACGCGCCCGGGCGGCGGACCGTCCGGCCGAGGCGCGCGACCTGCTGCGCTCGGCCCTCGCCCTGTGGGGCGAGGAGCCGCTGCGGGGGCTGGCCGGACCGGGCATCGAGGCCCAGCGGGCACAACTCGCCGAGCGGCGGCTCGCGGTGCTGGAGACCAGGCTCGCCCTCGACCTGGAACTGGGCGAGCACGCCGAGGCGACTGGCGAGCTCTCGGCGCTCGCGGAGCGGCACCCATTACGGGAGCGGCTGTGCGGTCTGCTGATGCAGGCCCTGGTACGCGGCCGCCGGCCGGACGAGGCCCTGGCGGCCTACGAGCGCACCCGCCGTGCCCTGGCCGCCGAGTTCGGCCTCGACCCGGGGCACGAACTGGCCGCGCTGGCCCGGGGCATCACGGCGGACGACACCCCCGCCGTGCTCCCCGCGCCTGCCCTCACGGTGTTGCGCGAGGACGGTTCCGCCTCCGCGCCCGCCCAGCTTCCCGGCGACATCGCCGACTTCACCGGCCGCGAGCGGACCGTACGGGACCTGTGCGGCCTGCTCGCCCGGGAGTGCGGCAGCGGTGCCGGCGTCGTGGCCGTGTCCGGCCTGGGCGGCGTGGGCAAGAGCGCGCTCGCCGTGCACGCGGCCCACCGGGTGCGGGACGGCTTCCGGCACGGCCAGCTCTACGCCGACCTGCGCAGCCCCTGCGGATGCCCCGTCGACCCCGCGACGGTGCTCGGCTCGTTCCTGCGCGCGCTGGGCGTGTCCGACGCTGACGTCCCCGACGGGCTCGACGACCGCGGCCGCCTCTTCCGGGCCCGGGTGGCCGGGCGGCGCATGATGGTCGTGCTGGACAACGCCGACGACGCCGGACAGGCCCGGCCCTTCCTCCCCGACACCTCCACGTGCTCCGTGCTGATCACCAGCGGCGCCAAGCTCGCCGGGCTGCCCGGCACCCGGTTCGTCCACCTCGACGTCATGCCCCCCGACGAGGCGCTCGCCCTGCTGGGACGGGTGATCGGCCCCGAGCGCGTGGCCGCCGAACCCGAGGCGTGCGCCCGGCTCGTCGAGGCCTGCGGCCATCTGCCGCTGGCCGTGCGCATCATGGCCATCCGCCTGGCCATCCGCCCCGCGTGGACCGCCGCGTCCCTCGTCGAACGGATGGCGGAGAGCGAGGACCGGCTGGCCGAACTGAGGGTGGCCGACCTGGCGGTGGAGAGCGTCTTCCGCCGCGAGTACGGCCGGCTGCCCGAACCCCTCCAGCGCGCCTTCCGCCTGCTGCCCCCGACCGGTCGGCCGGACGCCGACTTCCGGGCCGGTGACGCCGCCGCGGCCCTCGGCGGCCTGGCGCACGGCGCGGAGGAACTGTGCGAGTCGCTGGTCGACGCGAGCCTGCTCGAGTCCCCGGCACCCGGCCGGTACCGCTTCCACGGGCTCCTCGGCGAGTTCGCCCGCTCCTGCGCGGCAGCCGAGCCCCCGGCCCCGTACGCACAGGACTGTCCGCGCTGCCAGGGCGAACAGCGGACGCCCGTCCGCTGCCCGTCCTGCGCCGCCGTCACCGCTGCCTGACCCGAACGACCCCAGCACACCGGAGAGTTGACCTTGCCGTCCGACACCCCCGAACCGTCCTTCCGCGTCCTCGGCCCCCTCCAGGTCGTCGTCGGCGGAACCGAGACGGCCGTCCGGCCACCCCTGTGCGCGGCACTGCTCTGCGCCCTGCTGCTGCGCCAGGGGCGGCGCGGCTCCACCGCCTCCCTCGTCGAGGCGGTGTGGGGGGACGCCGCCCCGCCCCACGCGCTCGGCGCGCTGCGCACCCACGCGTCCCGGCTGCGCGGGCTGCTGGAACCCGGGCGCCCGCCCCGCGCCCCGTCCCGCGTCCTCGTCTCCCGTGACGACGGCTACGCCCTGCGGCTCGCCCCGGACGCCCTGGACCTCACGGTGTTCGAGCGGCTCACGGGCGCCGCGGAGCGCGCCCGCCGCGACGGGCGCCCGGAAGAGGCGCGGCGGCTGCTGGACTCGGCGCTCGGGCTGTGGCGCGGCGAGCCGCTGGCCGGCGTGCCCGGCCCGTACGCCGCCGCCCGGCGGACCGCGCTGGCCGGGCGGCGGCTGGCGGCGCAGGAGGACCGCTGGGAGACGGAGCTCGAACTGGGCGGCCACGCACGGGCGATCGGCCCGCTGCGGGCCCTCGCGGACGCGAACCCCCTGCGGGAGCGGACGCACGAACTGCTGATGGCCGCGCTGCACGCCGCGGGCCGCCAGGCCGAGGCCCTGGAGGTCCACGCCCGTATCGGCCGTGCCCTGCGGAGTGGCCCCGGCGTGACGCCCGGCCCCGGCCTGGAGCGCGCCCAGCGGCGCATCCTCGACGGAGGGACGCCCCCGCCCGGTCCGGGCGCCGCGGCCGCCTCGCTGCGACTGCCGCCCGGCACGGCCGACTTCACCGGCCGCGAGGAGGTCGCCGGCCGGCTGCGCGCGGCCCTCGACCACGGGCGGGTGGTGGCCGTCAGCGCGGTCAGCGGCATGGGCGGCGTGGGCAAGACGGCCCTCGCCGTGCATGTGGCGCACGGCATGAGCGAGCGGTTCCCGGACGGGCAGCTGTTCGTGGACCTGCGCGGCACCGACCCCGTGCCCGCCGAACCGGCCCGGGTGCTCGGCGACTTCCTGCGTGCCCTGGGCGTCGGCCCCGGCCATCTCCCGGCCCTGCCGGCCGACCGTGCGGCCCTGTACCGCTCGCTGATGGCGGACCGGCGCGTGTTCGTCGTCCTGGACAACGCCCGGGACCTCGCCCAGGTCCGCGACCTGCTGCCGGGCGGTCCCGGCTGCGGCGTCCTGGTCACCAGCCGCACCCGGCTGGCCGGGCTGCCCGGCGCCACCCTGGTCGACCTGCGCGAGCTGACCGAGCACGAGGCGATGACCCTGCTCGCACGGCTCATCGGCGAACGCCGGGTCCGGGCCGAGGAGGAGACCGCCCGGCAGTTGCTCGCCGACTGCGGCCGGCTGCCGCTGGCGATCCGGATCGTCGCGGCCCGCCTGGCGGCCCGGCCCGCGAGCCCCGTCGCCGAGACGGCGCGGGCGCTGGCCGACGAACGCCGGCGGCTGGCCGAGCTGTCCGGCGACACCGACGCCGTCGAGACGACCTTCCGGCTCGGCATCGACCTGCTCGACGCCGAACAGCTGCGAGCCTTCCGGCTGCTGGCCCTGCCCGACCTCCCGGAGGTCACGCTCGCCGGGGCGGCGGCCCTGCTGGAGAGGCCCCGGCGACAGGCCGAGGAGCTGTGCGAAGGACTGGTCGACCTGAGCCTGCTGGAGTCCGTCTCGCCCGGCCGCTACCGCTATCACGACCTGCTGCGGCTGTTCGCCCGCAAGACCGCCGCCGAGGAGATACCCGGCGAGGAGCGGGACGCCGCCCTCCTGCGGCTCCTCGAGACGTACCTGGCCCGCGGCCGCGACGCCTACCGGGTCGCCACGGCGGGCGACGTCTTCCCCACGGACGACGCGCACGACCCGGACGCGGAACCGCACTTCGCCACCCAGGAGGAGGCCGCCGGCTGGCTGCTCGACGAACAGTCCGCCCTGCTCGCCCTCGTCGAGCAGGGCGCGCGCCGGCCCCGCATCCCCCCGTCCGCCTGCGCCGGACTGCTGCTGGCCAGCGACCCGCTGGGCCGGTTCGGCTTCGCGTCGCACGGCATGGAGTCGGCGGCACGGGCCCTGCGCGAGGCGGCCGCCCGGTCCGGCGACCCGGTCACCGACGCGGTCGCGCACTACATGATGGGCGGCGCGTACGCCCTGCGCTTCGAACTCGCCACCGCCGTGGGGCACTTCCGCACCACGGTCGACATCTGCCGCCGCGAGGGACTGCGCACGCTCCTCGCGCTCTCGCTCAACGTCCTCGGCGGATCCTCCCTGGGCCTGCGCGACTTCGCGACCGCACACGAGACGCTGTCCGAGGCGCTGCCGCTCGCCGTCGAGGTCGGCAGCCCCAGCTGCGAGGCGTACACCCGCGGCTACCTCGGCTTCACGCTGCTGGTGCAGGGACGGCCGGACGCCGCCCTGGAGTCGGCCCGCGCCGCCGTCGCGCTCACCGAGGCCACCGGCGACCGCGCCGGATTCGCCAGCGCCCTGCGGGACCTGGGCCAGATCTGCCTGTGGACCGGGCGCCAGGACGAGGCGCTGGAATGCTTCGAGCGCAGCCTGGAGCTGTGGCGCGCGACCGGGTCCCTCTTCCGCGAGTCCCTGACGCTCGGCGTGCTCGCCGAGGCCCACAACATGATGGGGCAGCACGACCGGGCCGCCGCCTACGCGGAGGAGGCCCGGGAGGTCGCCACCCGGCACGGCGACGGCTACTTCCTCGGCCGCGCCCTCGCCCAGCTCGGCCACGCGAGCGCCGGGCGCGGACACCAGAGCCAGGCAGTCTTCTACTTCCGGCATGCGCACGCCCTGTTCGCCCGGCTCGGCATGCCCGAGGCCGAGGACATGGCCCGGCTGACGGGGTAGCCCGTCCCGCTGACCGGCGGCGCCCACCGATTCCCGACGGATCGGTGGGCGCCTTTTTGTCTGTTCCTGTTTGTCTGTTCCTGCGTGGTTATCGTCCGTTGATGGGGCGTTGATGCTTCGTTGACCGACCGCAGATTCGCTGATGTGACGCTCTCTTCCGGAACGAACGGAACGAACAGCCGATCTGCCGAGGTGCTCCACTTGGAACCCCAGACTCTCCTCTTCTCCATGTTCACACCGGAAGGACGGGAGAACCCCTTCCCCGCTCTCGAGGCGCTGCGCGAGATCGCTCCGGTCTACTACGACAAGGATCTCGACACCTACTTCCTGACGACCTACGCCGACTGCCAGGCCGTCCTCACCGACGCGAGCTTCCGCACCCCGGACCTGAGCTGGTGCGAGGACCACCTGCCGGACTGGCGCGAACACCCGGCGGCCGACTTCTTCTACGCGTCGATGCTGCGGGCGAACGGCACCGACCACCTCCGGCTGCGCCGGCTGGTCAGCAGTGGCTTCACCGCGCGCAAGGTGGCGGCGCTCGAGGCCGCCATCGAGAAGATCACCGACGGTCTGCTCGACGACCTCGCCGACGCCACGTCGGACGGCGGCACGGCCAACTTCCAGGACCTCGTGGGCTACCCGCTGCCCGTGGCCGTGGTCGGCGAGCTGATCGGCGTGCCGGAGGCGGACCGCATCCGGTTCCGCAAGCTCGGCAGCGACGCCAGCCGTCTGCTGGAGCCCGTGCGCACCCCGGAGGACTGGGAGCGGGCGGACCGGGCCGTCGTCGAACTCCGCGCGTACTTCGAGGAGTTGGCCGACCGGCGCAGCCGTGAGCCCGCCGAGGACCTGACCACCACGCTGCTGCGGGCCCACGAGGGCGACGAGCGGCTGACCCGGGGCGAGCTGATCGACACCCTGCTGCTGACCTTCGTGGCGGGCTTCGAGACCACCACCGGCCTGCTGGGTCTGACCGCCCACGCCCTGCTGCGCCACCCCGACCAGCTGGCCCTGGTCGCCGCGGACGACGCCCTCGCGCCGGGAGCCGTCGAGGAGTCGCTGCGCTGGGACACGCCGGTCCAGATGACCGAGCGCATCGCCGGCCAGGAGACGGAGATCGGCGGCATCCTCGTCCCGGCGGGCGCCAACGTCACCACCGTGCTGGCCGCCGCCAACCGCGACCCCGCGCAGCACCCCGACCCGCACCGCTTCGACGTACGGCGCACCGGCACCAAGGTGCTCAGCTTCAGCGCCGGCCCGCACTACTGCCTGGGCGCCGCCCTGGCCCGCATGGAGGGAGCGGTGGCCGTACGCCGGCTGCTCACCCGCTTCCCCGGCCTGGAGCTCGCGGGGGACCCGGTGCGCCGGGAGTCCTTCAGCCTCCGGGTCTACGAGGACCTGCCCGTCACCATCAGCCCGATCAACGCGAAGGCCCGTTCATGAGTTTCCTCGACACCGACCGCGAAGTCCTCGACCGGCTGCTGCCCGGCCTCGACGCCGCGCTGGCCCGCCACCCGCTGGCCGAGCTGGAACGGCCCGGCAGCCCGGCGATCGCCCTGTTCCGCGAGGCCGGAGGCGCGGGGCTGCTGGTGCCCGGACAGAACACCGGCATCGGCGCGAGCCCCCTCGAGGCCGTCCGGCTGCAGCGGGCCGTCGGCGCCCGCTGCCCCTCCCTGGCCGTGGCCACCACCATGCACCACTTCTCCGTGGCCAGCCTCGTCGAGACCGCCAAGCACGGGGCCGGCTTCGAGTGGATGCTGCTGGAGGCCATCGTCGGCGACCGCATGCTGCTGGCGTCCGGCTTCGCCGAGGGCCGCACCGGGCAGTCCATCCTCCGCCCGGCCATCACCGCCGAGCGCCGCGGCGACGTCGTCGTCCTCAACGGCAGCAAGAAGCCCTGCAGCCTGGCCCATTCCATGGACCTGCTCACCGCCTCCGTGGTGATGACCGACGACAACGGCACCGAGCGCCTCGCCGTGGCCATCGTCCCGGCCAGCGCCGACGGCGTCTCCGTACGGCCGTTCTGGCGCAGCTCCGTGCTGGCCGGCGCCGAGAGCGAGGAGGTCGTCCTCACCGACGTCGAGCTGGACCCGCAGATGGTCGTGCTCACCGACGTCACCGCCGACTCCGTGCTGGACTCGCTGCACGTCGCGGGCTTCCTCTGGTTCGAACTGCTCATGTCCGCCGGCTACCTGGGCACCGCCGGCGCCCTGGTCGAGCGCGTGCTGCGGCACGGCGGGGGATCGGCCGCCGACCGGGCCGGCCTGGTCACGGACCTGGACGCGGCGATGCTGTCCGTCGAGGCCGTGGCCCGTGCGATGGAGGACGAGCACTGGGACGAGAAGCTGCTGGTCTCCGCCCTCACGGCACGCTACGCCGCGCAGGACGCGATCGCCCGCACGACCCAGGCCGGGCTCGCCGCCCTCGGCGGGATGTCCTTCATCGGCTCCGACGAGGGCACGTACCTCGCCTCGGCTGCCGCCGGGCTCAACTTCCACCCGCCGTCCCGGGGCCGGATGGCCGAGGCGCTGTGCGCGGCCCTGGACGGCGAGCCGCTGCGCGTCGGGTGATGTGATGACCTACACCGTCGAGGTGCTCCCCGGCGTCGACGCCGTCCCGGCCGACGTGTGGGACGAACTCGCCCCGCCCGACGACCCGATGTGGTCACGGGAGGTGTTCGCGGCGATGGAGCGCGGCTCCATCGGCCCCGACTCCTACGCGTACGCCGTGGTGCGCGAGGACGGCCGTACCGTCGCGGTCCTGCCGCTGAGCGCCTTCCGCGGCCTGCGGCTGGACCGGATCGTCGGGCCGAGCGAACGCCGTCTGCTGGAGCCGGTGGGCAAGGTGTTCCCCAAACTGCTGCGCGTACCCATGCTGTTCTGCGGCAACTTCCTCGGCCAGGGGCACGTGCTGTGCCGGGGACCGCTCCCGGCCCCGGTCGCCGAGCTGCTGGTGAGCGCCGTCCTCGACCACGCCCGGCGCCACCGGCTCGGCACGGTCGTCTTCAAGGACTTCGCGCCCGGCGAGATGGCGGCCCTGCGCCCGGCACTGGAGGGGAAGGGCTTCTTCCCCGTGCCGAGCATGCCCGACACCGAACTCCCGCTCGGACACGCCACGTTCGAGGACTACCTCGCCACGCTCCCGGGCAAGGCGCGCCGCAACGCCCGCAGCAAGCTGCGCAAGTTCCGGGCGCGGGAGGACCTGCGGATCGAGGTGCTGGAGGAGTTCGCGGACCACGTGCCCGCCATGCTCGCCCTGTACCACCAGGTGATGGAGCGCGCCGACCAGACGCTGGACGTCCTCGACGAGGGCTTCCTGCGCGCGCTCCAGGAACCCGGCGGCCCGGACCAGCGGCTGGTGGCCTGCTTCGAGGGCGAGAAGCTCGTCGCCTTCCTGCACGTCCTCTTCCGCGGCGAGGGCGCGATCGGCGCACGGATCGGACTGGATTACCGGCTGGCCCACGAGGCCCGGCTGTACCACAACGTCCATTACGCCGCCATCGAGCTGGCCATCGCCCGCAAGTGCCGGCACATCAGATTCGCGCAGACCGCCTACGAGCCCAAGCGCGAACTGGGCTGTGAGCTGGTCGAGCAGTCCTACGCCATCACCCACGTCCGCGCCCTGCCGCGGGCCGTGCTGCGCCGAACGCTGCCGCGGGCCCTGAAGGCCGCGCTGGCCGAGACGCTGGCGCCCCGGTCCTGACGTACCGGGACCTGAACCAACACCCCACAGATACAAGGAGATCCCCATGCCTCGAGTCGAGGTCGAACTGCACATCGCCGCCCCGCCCGCCGAGAGCTGGCAGGCCGTCGTCGACGTGGAGAGCTACTCCGACTGCATGGACAGCGTGCAGTCCGTCCGGATCACGGAGCAGACAGGCCCGGACGAGCGCACCACCGCCTGGTCCGTCCACCTGAAGGGCTCGGTGCTCGAGTGGGTCGAGGCCGAGCGGCTCGACCACGAGGCCCGCCGCTTCGACTTCCACCAGCTCAGCGGGGATCTCGCCCACTTCGTCGGCCACTGGGCCGTCCGCCCCGCCGACGACGGCGGCAGCCTGGTGTCGCTGGACGTCGAGTTCGACATCGGCATCCCGCTGCTCGCCGAGATGCTCAACCCCGTCGCCTCCACCGCGCTGCGCGAGAACGCCCAGCAGATGCTCTCCGCCCTCGAGCGCCGCCTGACCGGCGCCCGGTGACACACGTTTACTGAAACCCAGGAGATCACGCATGCAGACCCAACTGACCGCGTCCGGCGAGGTGTTCGAACGGCTGCGCCGGCACCAGTCGCCCAAGCTCGCCCTCACCGGCAAGTTCGCCGGCAAGGGAGCCGTGGAGGCGGCCGCCGAGGGCTCGCGGGTGACCCTGTCCGACGGCCGCTCGGTCCTCGACTTCGGCTCGTACGCCGTCGCCCTGCTCGGCCACCGGCACCCCGGCGTGGTCGACGCCGTCCGGCGGCAGCTCGAGGTGATGCCCACCTCCACCCGCAGCCTGGCCAACCCGGTGATGGCCGAGGCCGCCGCACAGCTCGCCGCCTACCTCGGCGGCGCCCTGCCGAAGGTCTACTTCGGCCTGAACGGGGCCGACGCGGTCGAGGTCTCCGTCAAGCTCGCCCGGCTCGCCTCGGGCCGCGACCGGGTGCTCGCGGTACAGGGCGGCTACCACGGCAAGTCGCTGGGCGCGCTGGCGCTCACGCACAACCCGATGTTCCGGACCGGGCTGCGCGGTGCCGCGGTGGACGTCGTGCACATCGACCCCGAGGACCCGGACGCGGTCCGCAGGGAAACCGAGCGCGGCGCGGTGGCGGCGCTCGTCTTCGAGCCCGTCCAGGGCGAGAACGGCGCGGTGCCGCTGCACCTCGACATCCTGCACCGGTGGGCACAGGACGCCCGCAAGCACGGCGCGTTCGTGATCGCCGACGAGATCCAGTGCGGACTGCGGCGCTGCGGCGAGCGCTCGGTCGCCCTCGCCGAGGGGCTCCCCGTCGACGCCGTGCTCGTCGGCAAGCCGCTCGGCGGCGGCGTCGTGCCGCTGTCCGCCGTGGTCTGCTCGGAGGAGCTCTACCAGCCGCTCGCCGCCGACCCGTTCCTGCACTCGGCCACCTTCGGCGGGCACCCGCTCAGCTGCGCCGCGCTCCCGGCGGCCCTGGCCGCCGTGGAGGAACTCGCCGACCACGGCCGGGTGCTGTCGGCCGGCCTGGAGGCCGGGCTGCGCTCGCTGCAGGCGCGTCACCCGCAGGTGATGAGCACCTTCCGCGGCCGGGGCCTGCTGTGGGGCATCGACTTCACCTCACCGCAGGCAGCCGGCGAGGTGGTGGTCGGGCTGGCGAACGCGGGCCTCCTCGTCTCGCCGTGCCTGAGCCGCCCGACGACCGTACGGCTCCTGCCCCCGCTGACCACGACGGCCGCCGAACTCGACCAGGCCCTGGACATCCTCGACTCCGCGCTCGCCGGCGCCGGCCGCGCCGTCGCCGCAGGCTGATCAACCCCCGCACAGGAGAACCGACATGACCGAAACCACCACCGAAACCACCGATACCGATCTGGCGGCCACCGTCCGCGCCACCATCGCCGAGGTCCTCGGCACCACGCCCGACGCCATCGAGGACAGCACCCATCTGCAGAACGACCACGGCATCGACAGCCTGGAGCTGATGGCCATCGGCGCCCAGCTCGAGCGCGAACTGGGCCTGCGGATCGAGACCGAGGACCTGGTGACGGCCGAGAACGTCGGGCACGCCATCGCCCTCCTCACCGCCCGGAAGGCAGCCCAGCAGTGAGCCGCACCGAGCGCCCCCGCGTCGTCGTCACCGGCATAGGCGTCAAGTCCCCGGCGGGCCACACCCTCGACGAGGTCGTCACCACCATCATGGCGGCCAAGTCCACCGCGACCCTCGTGGACGAACTCGTCGAACAGGACGCGCCGGTGCGCTTCGGCTGCCTCGTGCCGCCCTTCGATGTGAGCCCGTACATCACGCGCCGCGAGCTCCGGCAGATCGACCGCCCGACCGAACTGGCGCTGTGCGCCGCCGTCGACGCCGTCGAGGAAGCCGGCCTGTCCGGACTGCTGCCGCAGGACCGCGTAGGCGTCCATCTCGGCACCGGCATCGGCGGGCTGCCCACGATGGACGCCACCACCCGCAACCACGGCGCCGACCCGATGGCCATGCCGGTGCACACGGTGCCCAGGACGATGTCCAACTCGGCCGCCGCCCGCATCGCCATGCGCTACGGGTTCCAGGGCTCCTGCACCACCTACGCCACCGCCTGCGCGAGCGGCACCACCGCTCTCGGCGAGGCCGCCCGCAAGATCCAGTACGGCGAGCTGGACGCCGCCGTCGCGGGCGGGTTCGACGCCGCCGTCACCACCATGCTGCTCAGCGGCTTCGCCCGGATGCGGGCACTGTCCGACCGCAACGACGACCCGGAGCACGCCGGGCGCCCGTTCGACGCGGAGCGCAACGGCTTCGTCATGGGCGAGGGCGCCGCCGTCCTGGTCCTCGAACGGTACGAGAACGCGCTCGCCCGCGGCGCGCGGATCTACGGCGAGATCGCGGGCTACGCGACCAACGCGGACGCGTTCCACATCGTCGCGCCCCAGCCGGACGGTGCCGCGGCCGCCGCGTGCATGGCCGGTGCCGTCGCCGACGCGGGGCTGCTCCTCTCCGACATCGGCCACATCAACGCCCACGGCACCTCGACCCAGTTGAACGACAGCGCCGAGGCCACCGCCATCCACCGCTGCTTCGGCGGCCAGGCACCCCCGGTGACCGCCAACAAGGGCGTGACCGGCCATCTCATCGGCGGCTCGGGCGCGTTGGAGGCCGCCGTCTCCCTGATCTGCGCCGCGCGCGGAACGGTGCCGCCGGTGGCCAACCTGACGGTGCCGTCGGAGGCCGACCGCGTCGACGTGGTCGCCGGCACCCCGCGGACGATCGAGCCGGGACGGCCCGTGCTCTCCAACTCCTTCGGTTTCGGCGGACAGAACGCCTGCCTCGTCCTCGCGCCCGTGCAGTGACGCCCGAGGCCCCTCCCACACCAGGAACAACACCCATGCGCATACTCATCACCGGAGCGACCGGTGTCGTCGGCACCGAGGTCGCCGGCCGGCTGAACACCGCCCCCGCCGCCCCGCACGTCGTCCGCACCGCCCGCCGGGACGCCCAGGTCCCGCTCACCCGCTGGGACATCGGCCGCGAACCGGCCCCGGCGGAACTCGCCGGCCCCTGGGACGCCATCGTCCACACGGCCGCCTCCACCCGCTGGACCCTGAGCCGCGACGAGGCCACCGACGCCAACGTCCGTACCCTGCGGGCCGTCCTGGCCCTGGCCGGGCCCGAGACCCACTTCGTCCACGTCTCCACCGCCTACGTCGGCGGGGTGCGCAACCCCGAGGACCTCAGGGGCGAGGAGTTCGAGGGCTACCGCAACGGCTACGAGTGGTCCAAGGCCGTCTGCGAGGACATCGTCACCACTGAGCACCCCGGCCCGGTGACCGTGATCCGGCCGCCCCTGGTCATGGGCCGCCGCGCCGACGGCCACATCTCCCGCTTCTCCGGCCCGTACACCCTCTTCCCGGCCCTGGTCTCCGGGCTGGCCGCGGTCGTCGTCGGCGACCCGGACGGCTACGCCGAGATCAGCCCGGTCGACGAGGTCGCCGACGCGATCGCCGAGGCCGCCCTGGGCCCCGCACCCGCCGCGCCGCGCACCGAGATCGTCACCGCGGGCGGGGCGAGCCTGCGCCTCAGCACGCTCATCGACATCACCTGCGACACCATCAACACCTTCCGGGCCGAGCACGGCGTCGAACCCATCGCCCGGCCGCCGATGGTCTCCACGGACAGCTGGAACAGGTTCTTCCTGCCGCTCGCCCAGCAGTGGCTCTCCCCGGTGCAGCAGCAGGCCGTCAACCTGCTCGCCATGTTCCAGAGCTACACCAGCATGTCCGAGCCCTTCGAACCCACCCGCCCCGTCCGCGACCCGGGCGAGGTGATGGCCGCGTCCGTACGGCACTGGGCACACAGCAAGCAGCGCCAGGCCCTGGCCACGCCCAACCCGTGGACCCTGGTCGCAGCACGCTGACCTTCCCTGCTTCCGACTTCCGAGAGGACGTACCGACCGTGCGAGCGCTCGTGATCGCCGGCAGTCCCAACCCCCGATCCTCAACCGCCGCGCTGGCCGCGGTCGTCGCCGGCACCCTGGGCGAACGCGGCGCCGTCGTGCACACCGTGGACCTGGCCCTCGAGGCGTACGGAACCGACGCGTTCCGCCGCGCCGTCGAGGAAGCCGACGCGGTCGTGCTCGCCAGCCCCGTCCACCACGCCGGCTACTCCGGCCTGCTCAAAACCGCACTGGACCGGCTGCCCGGCGGCTCGTTCGACGACAAGGCCGTCGGACTGCTGGCCCACGGCAGCGGCCCGCGCACCGGCAACGTGGTCTGCGAACAGCTGCGCACGGTCGCCAAGGCGCTCGGCGGCTGGGTGGTGCCCACACAGGTCGCGGGCTGCCCGGACGACTTCGTCCCCGGACCGGACGGCACCCGGTCCGCGGACCTGCGACTCCTCGACCGCTGCCACACACTGGCGGGCGAACTCCACCGCTGCGCCACGATGCTGGCCCCGGGGCGGATCAGGTGTGCTCCATTGCCAAGATGACGGACGTGCCCGCCTCGAGCGCCCGGAAGACATGCGGTACATCGCCGGGATAAGCGATGTAGTCGCCCGGGCCCAGCTCGACGGGCGCCTCGGCCGGGCCGATGAGCACCCGCCCGCTGCTCACGACGGCATGCTCGGTCGTGCCCGGCATGTGGGGCTCGGAATCCCGCGGCAGCCCCGGCTCCATGTGCAGGAGGTAGAGGTCCCGCCGCGCGTTCGGCGGGCACGAGGAGAGCAGGGTGGCCGTGTGGCCGTCGCGCTCCGACGGCACCGTGACGCCCTCGCCGCGGCGCAGCACGGCGACCCGGGGGCGGGGCGGGTCGACCAGCCTGCTGAACGGCACGTCCAGGGCGACACCCAGCGCCCAGAGCGTCTCCACGCTCGGGTTGCCGGTGCCGGACTCGAGCTGGGACAGCGTGGACTTCGCGATGCCGGCGCGCCGGGCCAGCTCGGTCAGCGACAGTCCCACGCGTCCGCGCTCCCGGCGGATCGATGCCGCGATGAGGTCCAGCGGAGGGCGGGCGGAACGTTCCGCCCGCCCTCGTTCGTTTTGTCGGTCCATTCGTTCTCCTTGACGAACGCTCGCTATCGCGTTCACTATATCGCCCATGCGTTCGTTCTGGAGAACACTGGACCGCGCGCTGTGGCGGGACATCGCCGCGGTGGGCCTGGCCATCGGCGTCGTCGGGGTCTCCTTCGGCGCGATCGCCGCATCCGCCGGACAGCCCGCCTGGGTGCCTCTGGTCATGTCCGCGACGCTGTTCGCGGGCGGAGCGCAGTTCGCGGCGCTCGACATCGCCCTGAGCGGGGGAGGCACGGTCGCCGTCGTGGCCGCGGGCCTCGTCCTCAACGCGCGGTTCCTCGTCTTCGGGCTCACCATCGCCGACGTCCTGGCCATGCGCTGGCCGCGGCGCCTGGCGGGCAGTCACCTCCTGGTGGACCAGGCGGTGGCGTTCGCCCGGGCGCAGCGTGATCCGCGCCGCCGCCGCGCGGCCTATCTCGCCTGCGGCGCCGTGCTGTTCGTGACGTGGAACCTCGGCACGCTGCTGGGCGTACTGGCCGGACGCGCGGTCGGCGACCCCCGGGCACTGGGCCTGGACGCGGCCGAGCCCATGGTGCTGCTGGCACTGGTGCTGCCCGCCCTGCGCGAGCGGTCCGCCCGCCGGGTCGCGCTCCTCGGCACCGCGGTGGCCCTGGCCGCGGCACCGTTCCTGCCACCCGGACTGCCCGTGCTGTGCGGCCTGGCGGGCCTGTTCGCGGCAGCACGCCCGGGCGCGGACGTGAAGGAGGTGGACCCCCGCATGACGCACATGACGAAGGAGGAGGACTCCGCATGACCCTGTCCGCGATCCTGCTCCTGGCCGCCGGCACGTACGGACTGCGGCTGTGCGGGCCCTGGCTGCACCACCGGTTCGATCTGCCGGACCGGGTGCGGTCGTTGATCTCCCTGTCCGCGGTCGTGCTGTTGTGCGCGATGGCCGCCACCTCGGCGTTCACCGACGGGCACGGCTTCGCCGGCTGGTCCCGCCCGGCGGGCGTCCTGGCGGGCGGCGTCCTCGCGCTGCGCCGGGCGTCGTTCCTGGTGGCGGTGGTGGCGGCCGCCGCGGTCACGGCGGGGCTGCGGCTACTGGGAGTGCCGTGAATCGTCCAGGACGGACACAGCGCGTGTCATTGGGCCGAACGGCGGCGTCCACCTCACTAAAATCGCGGGATGTACATAACGAGCACGTTCCCCGGAGGGGTGATCCGGTGAACAGGTCCGAGGCCACCGACGAGCAGTGGGAGGGGCTGGCCGAGGTGGTCCCCTTGCGCGGCTACCACACATGGCCGTCCTGGTCGACGCACCGGGCTCTGCCCGAGGCGGAACCGGAGACGGCGTCACATCAGCGGAGGCTCGTGGTCCTCCGCGTACAGGTCTTCGCGGACGCGCGCGAAGTGGCGGAGCATCTGATGGCCGGCACGCCCGTGCTGCTGGATCTCACGAGCGCCGACACGGATGTCGCCAAGCGCATCCTCGACTTCTCCAGCGGTGTCGTCTTCGGGCTGGGCAGCGGGATGCACCGCGTCGACACCAACGTCTTCCTGCTCGCCCCCGAGGGCACGGAGGTGGCCGCGGGGTACCCCGATCGTAGGAAGACCGATCAGATGAAACGATTTGGCTGACGGGCCTGCCCCTACGGTCCGGGCATGGACACCAGCAGCCGTGCCCGACCGGCCGTCGCCCCGGTCGTCACGACCGGGCCCCAGCGCCCCGTCGTGACCGAACTGCGGTTGTCCGCCTTCAAGTCGCACCGCAACGCGACCTACCGGCTCGGCCCGCTGACCTTCTTCCGCGGCCCCAGCGGCAGCGGCAAGTCCAGCGTGCTGCAGGCGTACGAGGCCCTCGCGCGGCTGGCCGGCGGCAGCACTCTCGCCGAGGCGCTCGCCCCGGTCGCGGGCGGCGGGGCCGCGTGCGTACCGCATGGGGCGCCGCCGGACGCCCAGGGGCGGCGCGGGTTCCGGATCGGCTGCACCGTCGAGGGGCCCGCGGGCGCGGTCCGCCTGGACCTGGCCGTGCAGGCCGAGCCCGAACTGCGGGTCGTCGGCGAGCGGTTGACGGGCGCGGGACGGACGCTGCTGTCCACCGCGCTGCGCGACCCGGGGGTGCCGAGGGTCGAGGCCGCCTGGCACACGGCCGGTGCGGTGCCCGTCACTCGCGCCCCGCTGCCCGACGACCGGCTCGGCACCGCGCTGCTGCCGCTGCGGGTGGCGGGCACGACCGCCGGGCAGCGACTGGTCCTCGACGCCGCCGAACAGGTCGTCCTCGCGCTGCGCTCGGTCTTCCCGTGCGACCCGCGGCCCGAGCTGATGCGCGTGCCCGCCGCCGCGCGGGACGGGCATCTGCGCAGCGCGTGCGACAACGTCGCCGCGGTGCTGGGGCGCACCCGCAGCGAGTGCGCCATCCGGCACGCGGTCCTGGTGAGGGCGGCGGGAGCGGGGTGCCGGGGCCGGGTCGAGGGGCTGACGGTGCAGCGGCTCGGGGGCGGCTACGTACGGGCGGTGCTCGCGCGGCGCGCGGGCGCGGCCACTCCGCTGGAGCGGCTGGGGGACGGGGAGCTGCGGTATCTGGCGCTGTGCCTGGTCCTGTTGACGGGGCCGGGCGTGCTGGCCGTGGAGCCCGCCGCCGAGGTGCTGTCGGCGCGACAGGTGCTGACCGTGCTCGCGGACGGCCTCGACCGGTGCCTGGATCCGCGCCAGGCACGGGAGTTGCTGGGGTTGGCGGGGCGCATGTGCGAGCGGGGGCACATCCGGCTCGTGGGGACGGTGGGGGAGGATACGGCCCAGGCGGCGGCCGAGGTGCCGGGGGCTTCGGTGGTAGACCTGGGGTCTTGACTGCTCCTCCGGCTGGAGCCGGAATTCCGGCTTCGGTGGTTCCGGGAGGATTCACGGCTCAGGCTGCCATCTGAGCCGGCGGCTCGGGTGGTCTTACGCCCTCGGCACCGTCCGGGTACAGACCAGCCCGGACCAGCATCACGCGGGCGGAGTTCTTGTCCCTGGGGGACACGGCTCCGCACGCGGTGCAGGTATACGTTCGTTCTGAGAGAGGTAGTGCGTGCTTGGTTCTCGCTCCGCACGAGGCGCAGTCCATGGTGGTGTGCGCGGGGTGCACGAGACGCACGTCTCGCGCGTGTTTGCGGCCCATCTCGACCAGAGCCGCTTTGGTGGCCGCGATGGCGGCGTCGGCGGCCTTGCGGGCCATGGTGGTCTTGGCGAGGAACTTCGGCCGGAAGTCCTCCACGGCAACGGCGTCATGGTCGCGCATCACTGCCTTCGCCCACTTGCGCGCGGTGTCCTGTCGCTGCCGGGCCACCTTCTTGTGTGCCTTCGCCGCCTGTGCCCTGGCTTTGCGGTAGCCCCGTGTCTGGGGCTTGCCTTTCGGGGCGCGGCGCCGGGCCATCTGCCGCTGGTAGTGCGCGAGACGCTTCGCGGCCTTCTCCCCGTGCCCGGCATGCGGAAGATCGTGCGCATCGGATGTGGTGGTTGCCGTCTCGCGTACGCCCCAGTCCACACCGATCACGCGCCCGGTTGCGGGCAGGGCTTCGACCTGGGCCGGTACGACAAAGGACGCGTACCAGTGGCCGAGACTGTCCTGGTATACGCGCACGCTCGACGGTTCGGCGGGCAGCTCACGCGACCACACCACCGTCAGCTCAATCCCGCCCGCAAGGTGCAGGCGCCCGTCTTTCAGGCGGAAGCCGCGCCGGGTGTAGTTCAAGCTCGGGCGGCTGTCGCGCTTGCGCTTGAAGTGGGGCATCCCGGCCCGACGGCGCACCGCACGCCCGCCCTTGATGTCCTTCAGTGCTTTCGCCCGCGACGCGGCGAAGTCGCGAATGACCTGCTGCTGCGGTACCGAAGCGCCTTCCGTGAGCCACGGCGTCACCCTGCGGGCCTCGGTCAGCACCCTGTCGAGCCAGGCAGGGCCGCACGTCAGCTTCTCACCGGTGGTCTTGGCCTGGGCGTGGATCTGCCGGGACTTGGCGACACACTCGTTCCACACCCACCGACAGCGTGCCCACTCCATTTCCAGAGCAGTGCGGGCGCCGCTCGAGAGGCGAAGCCGGTAGGCGTACCGGGCGTGTCCCGGGCCCTCCTTCTTCACTTCCCCCGCCATGAACGCCAACCTACCAGGGACGTCGGACAGTTGAGTCCGGCAGGCCTGTGCTGCGCCTCTCGCCTGCGGGGCCGGTGGAAGCCGAATCGCCCTGGTGGCGATTCGGCTTCTCCTACCCTGCTCCGCAGGAGTTCGATTCCTCCCCGGCATGAAGGCCGGGGCATCCTCGGAGGAACCCGGTGAACGAGATTCCCGCAGAGCCCGCAGACCTCGCTTCGCTGCAGCGGCGGCTGGCCGACTTCGCGGCGGCACGCGACTGGCAGCCCTACCACACGCCCAAGAACCTGGCCGCGGCGCTCAGCGTCGAGGCGTCCGAACTGGTGGAGATCTTCCAGTGGTTGACGCCGGAGGAGTCGGCGCGGGTGATGGCGGACGAAGCGACGGCGGGCCGGGTCGAGGACGAGGTCGCGGACGTGCTGGCGTATCTGCTCCAGTTCTGCGAGGTGCTCGGGATCGACGTGCTGGCGGCGCTGTCGGCCAAGATCGACCGGAACGAACGGCGGTTTCCGGCATCGGACAAGCGGGTCGCGGAGGGTCAGGAGCGCGGTCATCGTCACTCTCCGGAGTGATTGAGTTGTCCACAGCGTATTTGGTATCCACAGATTTCTGAATTCCCCTGGCTTTTCCGGCGGTTAGTCATCACTCTGGGTAGTGAGATCGGGGCAGACGGAAAACAGGGGGACCGGGCATGGACGCAGTGCGGCTGATCGAGGCCACTCGCACCGCCCTGGCGCGGGCCAGGGCGGTGCAGGAGATCGTCACCGAGGCGTGGCAGACGCAGGCGCTGGCACAGGCGGTCGGCGGGCACCTCGCGGTGCACGGGCCCTTCGAGGCCCGTGCCGCGGCGTGCGGCCTGAGCGAGGCGGGAGGCAGGGCCTCCGGCGCGCTGCGCCGGTTCGCGCCGGGCGCCGGAGGGTTACGGGCGGATCGGCTCTCCGAGGTGCGCGATCCGTGGGAGGCGCTGACGTCCCTCGGAGCGCTCCTCGGAGAGGTGGGCATCGCCCTGGTGGGCGTCGCCGGCACCTGTGAGGAGGACGGGCTGTACTGGCAGTGCATCGAGGCCATCGACGCCGCCGACGAGACCACCGACCGGGTGAGCGGACTGCTCAGACGGCTCGCCCTGCGCGAAAGAGGAGGTGCCGCATGAAGCGCTGCTGGTCAGCCGGTGGTGCCTCCGTGGTCGGGCGAGGGCCGCTCGGCCGAGGACTGAAGGTCCGCGTCGAGCTGGGTCAGATCGGCGTTCAGTGCTGCCATCAGCTCTTCCATCTGCTGCAACAGGCCCTTGGGTGCGCCCTGTTGCTGGGAAGCGGCTTGCTGGGAAGCGGCCTGGGTGGGCACCGCCTCGTCGGGCACGGCTTCCTGGGTCATCGTGGCCTCCTCGGCCCTGGCCCTCCCGCTGCGGAAGGGCGGTGTCGCGGTCGTCGCCTCCGGCAGAGGACACCGGTGCGCGGGCCGGGCGGTCCGGCTCCGCCGAGGCCAACGATCACCGGGCGTGCCGGACACTGGCCGGTACCGCGACGGCCGAGGGGGCTCGGGGATTTTCACCCGACAGGGGTGGGCGGAGTGGTGCGGGGGGTGAGCGGTTGACGTGTGTTCGAGAGTGCAGGATGGGGGCATGGATCTGCGTGTATTCACCGAGCCCCAGCAAGGGGCGGACTACGACACCCTGCTGACGGTCGCCAAGGCCACCGAGGACCTGGGCTACGACGCCTTCTTCCGCTCCGACCACTACCTGGCCATGGGCTCCTCCGACGGCCTGCCCGGCCCGACCGACGCCTGGATCACCCTGGCCGGGCTCGCCCGGGAGACCCGGCGCATCCGGCTCGGCACGCTGATGACCGCCGGCACGTTCCGGCTGCCGGGCGTGCTGGCCATCCAGGTGGCCCAGGTCGACCAGATGTCGGGCGGCCGGGTCGAACTGGGCCTGGGAGCCGGGTGGTTCGAGGCGGAGCACACGGCGTACGGCATCCCCTTCCCGAAGGAGAAGCTGGGCCGGCTCGAGGAGCAGCTCGCGATCGTCACGGGCCTGTGGGAGACCAGGACCGGCGAGACGTTCGACTTCGACGGCACGTACTACCAGCTCGCCGGTTCGCCTGCGCTGCCCAAGCCCGCCCAGGCCAAGGTGCCGGTGCTGATCGGAGGGCTCGGGGCGAAGCGCACCCCCGCGCTCGCCGCACGGTACGCCGACGAGTTCAACGTCCCCTTCGCCTCCCTCGAGGACACCGAGCGGCAGTTCGGCCGGGTGCGGGCGGCGGCGCAGGCGGCCGGCCGCGCGGCGGACGACCTGGTGTACTCCAACGCCCTGGTCGTGTGCGTCGGCAAGGACGACGCCGAGGTGGCCCGCCGGGCCGCGGCCATCGGCCGCGAGGTCGACGAGCTCAAGGAGAACGGCCTCGCCGGATCCCCGGCCGAGGTCGTCGACAAGATCGGGCGGTACGCGGCGACCGGTTCGTCGAGGATCTACCTCCAGGTCCTGGACCTGAAGGACCTCGACCACCTGGAGCTGATCGCATCGCAGGTGAAGTCCCAGCTGGACTGAGCCCGGACCGGTCCCGGACCGAGCAAGGAGCAACCGATGTCCCCACCCACTGCACCGCTCGCCGACGCGCTCGCGCGCGGGACGCTCGTCCTCGACGGCGGCCTGTCGAACCAACTGGCCGCCCAGGGCTGCGACTTGTCCGACGACCTCTGGTCGGCGCGGCTGCTGTCCGACGACCCCGGGCAGATCGAGGAGGCGCACGCGGCGTATGTCCGGGCGGGGGCACAGGTGCTCATCACCTCCAGCTATCAGGCCACCTTCGAGGGGTTCGCGCGCCGCGGGCTCGGGAGGGACGAGGCCGCGGCCTTGCTGCGGCGCAGCGTGGAGCTGGCGCGGTGGGCGGCGGGCCGGGCGGAGCGGGAGGTGTGGGTCGCCGCGTCCGTCGGGCCGTACGGGGCGATGCTCGCGGACGGCAGCGAGTACCGCGGGCGCTACGGGCTGGGTGTGGAGGAGCTGGAGCGGTTCCACCGGCCGCGCATCGAGACGCTGGCCGCGGCCGCACCGGATGTGCTCGCGCTGGAGACCGTGCCGGATGCCGACGAGGCGCGGGCGCTGCTGCGGGCGGTCCGGGGATGCGGGGTGCCGGTCTGGCTGACGTACAGCTGCACCGGCGAGCACACCCGCGCGGGTCAGCCCCTCGCCGAGGCGTTCGCGCTCGCCGCGGGGAACGACCAGGTCATCGCCGTGGGCGTCAACTGTTGCGAACCGGCCGACGTGGACCGGGCCGTGGAGCTCGCGGCACAGGCGACGGGCAAGCCGGTGGTGGTGTATCCGAACAGCGGGGAGGGGTGGGATGCGCGGGCGCGGGACTGGCGGGGGAGCCCTGCGTACGACCCCGCGCAGGCCAAGGTGTGGCAGGCGGCGGGCGCCCGGCTCATCGGGGGCTGCTGCCGGGTGGGCCCGGAGCTGATCGCGGAGCTGGCGGCCGTGGCCGGGAGCCGGTAGCGAACCCCGAACCCGGGAGGCGGGTGCGGTACCCGCCTCCCGGTCACGGTGCGGTCCCGTCAGAGCCGGGGGTCGACCGGCTCCGACTCCAGGGCCAGGACCGCGAAGACCGCCTCGTGGACGCGCCAGAGCGGCTCACCGTCCGCCAGCCGGTCCAGCGCCTCCAGACCGAGCGCGTACTCGCGCAGGGCGAGGGAGCGCTTGTGGCCGAGGAAACGCTGACGCAGCCGCTCGAGGTTGTCCGGGCGGGTGTACTCCGGGCCGTAGATGATCCGCAGGTACTCCCGGCCGCGCACCTTGATGCCCGGCTGGACCAGCCGGCCGCCTTCGGTGCGCACCAGCGAGCGGAGCGGCTTGACGACCATGCCCTCCCCGCCCGCCGCGGTCATCTCCAGCCACCAGTCGGTGCCCGCCCGCACGGACTCCTCATCGCCGGTGGTGACGACCAGGCGCCGGGTCGCCTGGAGCAGACCGGTCGGGTCGTTCTCGACCAGCCGGTCCAGCCAGGCGAGCTGCTCGTCGTGCGGCACCGCGGCGAGGCTGCGCCCCTGCGCGGCGAGGATCTGGAAGGGCGCGAGCCGCACACCGTCCAGACCGTCGGTGGTCCAGCAGTACCGCCGGTAGGCGTCGGTGAACGCGGCGGCGTCGGCGGCCCGTTCGCGCTGCCGTGCCAGCAGGCCGTCCACCTCGGCGCCGCGCGCGGCAGCCGCTTCCAGCGCCGCCAGCGCACCGGGGAAGACTGCACCGGCGGCGGCGCCCACGGCGGCGTACTGCGAGCGCAGCAGTCCGGACGCCTTCAGCGACCAGGGCATCAGCTCGGCGTCGAACAGCAGCCAGTCCGTGGCCAGTTCGTCCCACAGCCCGGCGGCGGTCACGGCCGTGCGCAGCCGGCCCAGGATCTCCTCGGTGACGGCACCGTCGTCGAAGAAGGGGCGTCCCGTGCGGGTGTACAGCGCGTCCGTGGGCCCGTCCGTGCCGAAGCGCTCGCGCGCCACGTCCGCGTCACGGCAGACCAGCGCGACCGCGCGCGAGCCCATGTGCTTCTCCTCGCACACGACCGTCTCCACACCGTCCGCCAGGTACTGCGCGAACGCCTCGGCCGGGTGCTCCAGATAGCCGTCCCTGCGCGACGTGGCGGTCGGCGACATGGTCGGCGGGAGGTAGGCGAGCAGCCTGGGGTCGAGGGCGAAGCGGCTGATGACCTCCAGGGCCGCGGCCGCGTTCTCCTCGCGCACGGCGACCCTGCCCATGTGCCGGGTCTCCACGATCCGGCGGCCGTTGACATCCGCGATGTCGAGCGGCCGGCCGTCGTGCCCGCCGGGCGCCTCGGTGGCCAGCGGCCTGGTCGGCTCGTACCACACCTTCTCCGCCGGTACGTCCACGAGTTCGCGCTCCGGCCAGCGCAGCGCGGTCATCTTGCCGCCGAAGACCACGCCGGTGTCCAGGCAGATGGTGTTGTTGAGCCACGTGGCGTTCGGCACGGGCGTGTGCCCGTAGACCACCGCGGCCCGGCCCCGGTAGTCCTCGGCCCACGGGTAGCGCACGGGCAGGCCGAACTCGTCGGTCTCGCCGGTCGTGTCCCCGTACAGCGCGTGCGAGCGGACCCGTCCCGAGGTGCGCCCGTGGTACTTCTCGGGCAGACCCGCGTGACAGACGACCAGCTTGCCGCCGTCAAGCACATAGTGGCTGACGAGTCCGTCGATGAACTCCCGCACCTGCCCCTTGAAGCCGTCGCTCTCCCGGTCCAACTGCTCGACGGTCTCGGCGAGTCCGTGCGTGAGCTGGACCTTCTTGCCCTTGAGGTGGCGGCCCAGCTTGTTCTCGTGGTTGCCGGGCACGCACAGCGCGGTGCCGTCCTCCACCATCCTCATCACGCGCCGCAGCACTCCCGGCGAGTCGGGGCCCCGGTCGACGAGGTCGCCGACGAAGACGGCCGTGCGCCCCTCGGGGTGGACGCCGTCGGCGTACCCCAAGGCGGTGAGCAGCGACTCCAGTTCGGAACTGCAGCCGTGGATGTCGCCGATGATGTCGAACGGGCCGGTGAGGTGGGCGAGGTCGTTGTAGCGCCGCTCGATCGTGATCCCGGCGCTCTCCACCTCCTCGACGCTGCGCAGGACGTGCACCTTGCGGAAGCCCTCGCGCTCCAGCCCGCGCAGCGAGCGGCGCAGTTCACGCCGGTGCCGGGCGATGACATGGCGGGACACCCCGCTGCGGTCCGGCCGTGCGGCATTGCGCTCGACGCACACCTCCTCGGGGAGGTCGAGGACGATCGCGATGGGCAGGACGTCGTGCTCGCGGGCCAGCCGGACGAGCTGCCTGCGGCTCTCGGGCTGCACATTGGTCGCGTCGACGACGGTCAGCCGTCCGGCCGCCAGCCGCTTGCCCGCGATGTAGTGCAGGACGTCGAAGGCGTCGCCGCTGGCGCTCTGGTCGTTCTCGTCGTCCGCGACCAGGCCGCGGCAGAAGTCCGAGGAGATGACCTCGGTGGGCTTGAAGTGGCGGCGGGCGAAGGTGGACTTGCCCGACCCGCTGGCACCGACGAGAACCACGAGGGACAGGTCGGTCACCGGCAGGGAGCGGTGGGCGGTCGTGGTGGTCATGCGGCCTTCTCCTCCTTCGTGGTCGTCGTGGTCTTAGTCGTCGTAGTCGTCGTGGCCAGGGTGAACACGGCCATCTGCGTGGGCGGCCCGACCTCGGGGTCGTCCGGCCCGACGGGCGTGAACTCCACGCCGTAGCCGTGCCGTTCGGCCACCGAGGCGGCCCAGGCGCGGAACTCCTCGCGGGTCCACTCGAAGCGGTGGTCGGCGTGGCGCACATGTCCGGCCGGGAGGGTTTCCCAGCGGACGTTGTACTCGGCGTTCGGCGTCGTCACGAGCACCGTCGCGGGGCGTGCCGAGCCGAACACCGCGTACTCCAGCGCGGGCAGCCGCGGCAGATCGAGGTGCTCGATCACCTCGCTGAGCACCGCAGCGTCGTACCCCTTCAGCCGCGCGTCCGTGTAGGCCAGCGAGCCCTGCATCAGCGTGACGCGCTCGCTCTGACGCTCTCCCATGCGCTCGAGCCGGAGCCTGCGCGAGGCGATCGTCAGGGCGCGTACGGACACGTCCATGCCGACGATCTCGGTGAAGCGCACGTCCTTCAGCAGCGCCTGCACCAAGTGGCCCTCGCCGCAGCCGAGATCGAGCACGCGGCTCGCGCCCGCGGCGGTGAGCGCTTCCAAGATGGCATCGCGCCGCTGTACGGCGAGCGATACCGGCTTCTCGTCGGTGTCGGCGGTGCCGTCGTCGACCGCGTTGTCGATCTCTTCGACCTCGCTGTCGTCGGACTCGGCGAGCCGGATGAGCTCCAGCCGCTCCATCGCCTCCCGGGTCAGTCCCCAACGCCGCGACAGATAGCGGCTGGTGATCAGCTTCTGCTCGGGGTGCTCGGCCAGCCAGCCGTCACCGGCCCGCAGCAGCTTCTCCACCTCGTCGGGCGCGACCCAGTAGTGCTTGGCGCCGTCCAGGACCGGCAGCAGTACGTACAGGTGCCGCAGCGCGTCGGCGAGCCGTAGCTCCCCCTCCAGGACGAGGCGGACATAGCGCGAGTCGCCCCACTCGGGGAACTGCCCGTCCAGCACCACCGGTTCGGCCGCAACGGACGCCCAGCCCAGTGGCTCGAACAGCCTGCGCACCAGCTCGGCCCCGCCGCGCGCGGGCAGCGCCGGCACCTCGACGCGCAGCGGCAGCGGCGCCTCGGCCCGCTCGGGCAGGGCGTTGCACACACCCCGCAGAGCGGTCTTGAAGACCGTGGTCAGCGCCACGGCCATCAGTGAAGACGCCGCATACGGACGGTCGTTGACGTACTGCGCGAGCGCCGCGTCCGGTGCGCCGCCCCGGCCCCTGCCCTTGCCGCGCCGCACCAGCGCGACCGGGTCCACCTCCAGCAGCAGCGCCGCAGTGCAGCGCTCCGCCGTCGCCTCCGGGTAGAAGACATGCGCGGTGCCGTGCGAGGTGGAGAACTGCTGCGTTCTGTCGGGATGCTTGTGCAGCAGAAAGCCGAGATCGGTGGCGGGGCCCGCCGGGGTGCCGGTTGTGGTGATTGTCAGGAACACGCGTCCGAGTATCGCTTTCTGCCGTCGCCCCCGACCAGTGAATATTAACTGGGCTTGACCGAAGGGCGGACGGTCGGGCGGACGGTCAGGCCGGCTGCCGTGCACGGAAGGCGCGCCGGTAGTCGTTCGGCGGTACGCCCACCGCCTTGGTGAAGCGCCGCCGCAGGTTCGCGGCCGTGCCGAGCCCGCACAGCTCCGCGACCCGGTCCACCGATTCGTCGCAGCGTTCCAGCAACTCCCGTGCCCGGCCGATGCGTTGGGCCTGGAGCCACTGCATCGGTGTCGTCCCCGTCGCCGCGTGGAACCGCCGGACGAGCGTGCGCGGGCTGGTGTGGGCCTGCCGGGCCAGGTCGGCGACGGTCAGCGGTTCCGCCAGCCGTGCCGTGGCCCAGTGCAGGAGCGGGGCGAGCGAGTCGTCCGCCCGCTCGGGCAGCGGTGTCTCGATGTACTGCGCCTGCCCGCCCGGCCGGTGCGCGGGGGCGACGAGCTGCCGCGCGACGTGGTTCGCCGTCTCCATGCCGAAGTCCTGGCGCACCAGATGCAGGCAGACGTCGATGCTCGCCGTCGACCCCGCCCCGGTGACGACGTCGCCGTGGTCGACGTACAGCACCGTCGGATCCACCCGCACCGCGGGGAAGCGCTCGGCGAGCAGCCGGGCGTACCGCCAATGCGTGGTCGCCGTACGCCCGTCGAGCAGGCCGGTGGCCGCGAGCGTGAACGCGCCCGAGCACAGCGACACCACCCGGGCCCCGCGCCGGTGCGCCTCGAGCAGCGCCTCCGTCAGCTCGGCGGGCGGATCGCCGCGCACGTCCGCCGACCCCGGCACGAGCACGGTGTCGGCGGTGACCAGCTCCTCGACCCCGTACGGCGTGTTCGTGCTGAACCACGAGCCGTTGCGGGCGCCTTCGCCCTCCGTCCCGATGGCACAGACCCGCAGGTCGTACCAGGCGTGGGGAATCTCCAGGCGCTCGGTGCCGAAGATGTGGCAGGGGATGGCCAGTTCGAAGAAGGGCAGTCCGTCGACGGCCGCCACGGCGAGGGAAGGCATGGCAGCAATGTATCGGGTGTTGTCACTCTTGCCACTCGTGGCCGGCGGACGCCGTGCCGATGCTTGACCGTCATGAAGACCTCTTCGCCGGCCCGCGTCGCCCAGGGCATCGGCGCCGCCGTGCCCGATCCCCGCCGCTGGCTGATCCTCACCGTCGCGTCAGCGGCCCAGTTCCTCGCCGTGCTCGACGTCTCGGCGGTCAACATCGCCTTCCCCGTGATCGGCGAGGAGTTCGGTTCCTCGTCCGCGGCCCAGCTGTCCTGGGTGCTCAACGCCTACACGATCGTGCTCGCCGCCCTGCTCGTCCCGGCCGGCCGGCTGGCCGATGTGGCGGGCCGCCGCCGCTCGTTCCTCGTGGGCCTGGTCCTGTTCGGCCTGGCCTCGGTCGGCTGCGGTGTGGCCCCCGGCCTCGGCTGGCTCATCGCGGCCCGCGTCGTCCAGGGCGTCGGCGCCGCCGTCCTGGTGCCCACCTCGCTGTCCCTCGCCCTGCCCTCCTTCCCCGCCCGCGAGCGCGCCACGGCCGTCGGCGTCTGGACCGCGGTGAGCGCGGTGGCGGCCGGGGCGGGCCCGGTGCTCGGCGGGCTGCTCTCCACCTGGGACTGGCGCTGGGTGTTCCTGATCAACGTGCCGGTCGTGATCGTCGCCGTCGTGGCGGGCCTGCGTCTCCTGCCCAGGACGGCACCAGGCCGCCGCCAGGCCCTGGACCTGCCGGGCACGGCCCTGGTGCTGGTCGCCATCGGCTGCCTGGCCACCGCCGTCGTGGAGGCGGGCGACTGGGGCTACACCGCCCCGGCCACGCTCGGCGTCCTCGCCGCGGGCATCGCCGCCACCGTGCTCTGCGCCGTCCACGTGCGCCGCGTCCCGGAACCCGTCGTGCACCCCGGGCTCTTCCGCGCCCGCGGCTTCACCCCGGCGACCCTCGGCCTCTTCGCCTACTTCCTGGCCTACTCCGCGATGCTGCTCGCGGCCTCCCTGCTGTTCACCGATGTGTGGGGCTACACCACCCAGCGCGCCGGCCTGGCCCTGGCCCCCTGGCCCGCCACGGTGCTGGTGGTCTCCTCCTTCTCCGGCCGGATCGTCCGCGCCGCCGGCGAACGGGCCTCGGCGGCCTTCGGCGCCTCGTGCTTCGCCCTCGCCTCGCTGTGGTGGCTGCTCGGCACCGGCGAGCAGCCGCACTACGCCGCCGGGGTGCTGCCGGGGCTCGTCCTGGCCGGGCTCGGCACCGGCCTCTACCAGTCGGTCATGTTCGCCGCCGCGGGACGGCTGCCCGAGGAGCGGATGTCTCTCGGCTCCGGCGTCCTGATGGTCTCCCGGCAGGTGGGCACCGCCCTGGGAGTGGCCGTCCTGGTGGCCTTCGGCGGGGGAGCGCACCGCCTTGACCTGGGCTCCCTGCGCGCGGGCTGGGTGTTCACGGTGGTGATGTCCGTCCTCGCCCTGCTGGCCGCGTTCGCTTATGGCCGGGGCACACGGGGTGATCACGACTGATCCAAGCGAGGATGGGGGGATGGGATTCCATGTCGACTCCGAGGCCGGGCGGCTGCGCCGCGTCATCCTGCACCGCCCCGACCTCGAACTGAAGAGACTCACCCCCTCCAACAAGGACGCCCTCCTCTTCGACGACGTGCTCTGGGTGCGCCGGGCCCGCGCCGAGCACGACGGCTTCGCGGACGTCCTGCGCGAACGCGGCGTCGAGGTCCACCTCTTCCAGGACCTGCTGGAGGAGAGCCTGGCGGTGGAGGCCGCCCGCGCCCTGGTGCTGGATCGGGTCTTCGACGAGAAGGAGTACGGACCGCTCGCCACCGGTCATCTGCGGGCGGTCTTCGACGGAATGCCCCCGGCGGAGCTGACGTCCTGGCTCGTCGGGGGCATGACCAAGCGGGAGTTCCTCGAGCGGTACCCCGAGCCCGTCTCGGTGCGCTTCCACGTCATGGACCTCGACGACTTCCTGGTCAACCCGCTGCCCAACCACCTCTTCACCCGCGACACCTCGGCCTGGATCTACGACGGGGTGTGCGTCAACGCGATGCGCTGGCCCGCCCGTTGGCACGAGACCGTGCACTACGAGGCCGTCTACCGCCACCATCCGCTCTTCGCGGGCGGCGGCTTCCGCATCTGGTCGGAGGGCCAGGCGGCCTACCCCTCCACCATCGAGGGCGGCGACGTGCTCGTCATCGGCCGGGGCTCGGTGCTCATCGGCATGAGCGAGCGGACCACCCCGCAGGCCGTGGAGATGCTGGCGCACCGGCTCTTCGCCGCCGGGTCGGCCCGCAGCATCGTGGCGCTCGACATGCCCAAGAGCCGGGCCCTCATGCACCTGGACACCGTGCTGACGATGGTCGACGGCGACACCTTCACCCAGTACGCCGGGCTGGGCATGCTCCGCTCCTACACCATCGAACCCGGCGGGGGAGGGCGGGAGTTGAAGGTCACCGACCATCCGCCGGAGCACATGCACCGGGCGATCGCCGCCGCCCTGGAGCTGGACGGCATCCGGGTGCTCACCGCCCGCCAGGACGTGCACGCGGCGGAGCGCGAGCAGTGGGACGACGGCTGCAACGTGCTGGCCATAGAACCGGGCGTGGTCGTGGCCTACGAGCGGAACGCGACCACGAACACCTTTCTGCGCAAGCACGGCATCGAGGTCATCACCATCCCGGGCAGCGAACTGGGACGGGGCAGGGGCGGACCCCGCTGCATGAGCTGCCCGGTGGAACGGGACCCGGTGGAGACGCCGTGACCCTGATGAAGACACCCTGACCCCGGTGGAGACAGCCCGACCACCTCAGTGCATACTGATGCCATAACATGCATAGAAATCCGAGGAGTCCAACCCCCATGGCCACAGACCGCCTCAAGGGCCGCCATCTGCTGAAGGAAACGGACCTCACCGCCGAGGAGTTCCACGGCCTCGTCGAGCTGGCGGCCGAACTCAAGGCCGCCAAGCGCTCGGGCGAGGAGGAGCCCCGGCTCACGGGCCGGCACATCGCGCTGGTCTTCGAGAAGACCTCGACCCGCACCCGCTGCGCCTTCGAGGTCGCCGCCGCCGACCAGGGCGCCCGTACGACCTATCTCGACCCCGCCGGATCGCAGGTCGGCCACAAGGAGTCGGTCAAGGACACCGCCCGGGTCCTCGGCCGGATGTTCGACGCCATCGAGTACCGCGGCCACGGCCAGGAGATCGTGGAGGAGCTCGCCGAGCACGCGGGCGTCCCCGTCTACAACGGCCTCAGCGACGAGTGGCACCCCACCCAGATGCTCGCCGACGTGCTCACCATGACCGAGCACACCTCCAAGCCCCTCGACCGCGTCGCCTTCGCCTACCTCGGTGACGCCCGTTACAACATGGGCAACTCCTACCTCGTCACCGGCGCGCTCCTCGGCATGGACGTCCGCATCGTGGCCCCCGAGGAACTGTGGCCCGCGCCCGAGATCGTGGAGGAGGCGCGACGCCTCGCCGCGAGCAGCGGGGCGCGCATCACGCTCACCGCCGACGTCGGGGAGGGCGTGCGCGGCGCGGACTTCATCGCCACCGACGTCTGGGTCTCGATGGGGGAGCCCAAGGAGGTGTGGGACGCCCGGATCGCCCTGCTCGCCCCGTACGCCGTCACCATGGACGTCCTGCGCGCGACCGGCAATCCGGCCGTGAAGTTCCTGCACTGCCTGCCCGCCTTCCACGACCTCGGCACCACGGTCGGCCGCGAGATCCACGAGCGCCACGGGATGACCTCGCTCGAGGTGACCGACGAGGTCTTCGAGTCCGTGCACTCCGTCGTCTGGGACGAGGCCGAGAACCGGATGCACACGATCAAGGCCCTGATGGTGGCGACCCTGGGCCGCTGAAACCGGGCCCAGGAGCGGGGAGTTGTTGTGTCGTCCTCGTGACGACAGTCACGGCACGGTGATACGTTCAGCGGGCACGCACCAGCTGGTTCCCGGCTGAAGGAGGCCGTGCCCATGAGTCCGTTCACCGGCTCCGCGTCCACCACGGAGGAATGGCGGCACCTACGCCTGAGCATCGACTCGGGCGTAGCCACCGTCACCCTGGCCCGCCCCGACAAGCTCAACGCCCTCACCTTCGGCGCCTACGCCGACCTGCGCGACCTGCTGCCCGAACTGGCCCGCGACGGAGGTGTCCGGGCCCTGGTGCTCGGCGGCGAAGGGCGCGGCTTCTGCTCCGGAGGCGACGTCGACGACATCATCGGCGCCACCCTGGCCATGGACACCGGCCTGCTCCTCGACTTCAACCGCATGACGGGGCAGGCCGTCAGAGCCCTGCGCGAATGCCCGTTCCCCGTGGTCGCCGCCGTGCACGGGGTCGCCGCGGGCGCCGGTGCCGTGCTCGCGCTGGCCGCCGACTTCCGTGTCGCCGACCCCACCGCGCGCTTCGCCTTCCTCTTCACCAAGGTCGGCCTCTCCGGCGGCGACATGGGCGCCGCCTACCTCCTGCCCCGCGTCGTCGGCCTCGGGCACGCCACCCGCCTGCTGATGCTCGGCGACACCGTGCGCGCTGCGGAGGCCGAACGCATCGGCCTCATCAGCCAGTTGACCGAGGAAGGCGGCACCGAGGCCGCCGCCCACGCCCTCGCGCGCCGGCTCGCCGACGGGCCCGCCCTCGCCCACGCCCAGACCAAGGCCCTGCTGGGCGCCGAGCTCGACATGCCCTTCTCCGCCGCCATCGAGCTCGACGCGGCCACCCAGGCGCTGCTGATGAACAGCGTCGACTACGCCGAATTCCACCGGGCCTTCACCGAGAAGCGGCCCCCCGAGTGGCGGGGGCGGTGACCGTGCGCGTCGCGGTCATAGGCGGCGGGCCCGGCGGGCTCTATGCCGCAGCGCTGCTGAAACGTCACGCCCCGGAGCGCGAGATCACCGTCTGGGAACGCAACGCCCCCCACGACACCTTCGGCTTCGGCGTCGTCCTCTCCGACGAGACGCTCGGCGGCATCGAGAGCGCCGACCCCGACGTCTTCGCCGCGCTGCAAAGGGAGTTCGTCCGCTGGGACGCGATCGACGTCTCCTGCCGCGGCCAGGTGCTGCGCTCGGGCGGCCACGGCTTCGCCGCCCTCGGACGCCACCGGCTCCTCGCGATCCTCCACGAGCGCTGCCGCGCCCTCGGCGTCTCCCTCCGGTTCCGCACCGAGGCGCCGCCCCTTGCCGAACTGACCCGCTCCCACGACCTCGTCATCGCCGCCGACGGCATCCACAGCGCTACCCGCGAGGTCCACCGCGACCACTTCCGCCCCGCACTCACCACGCACCGCTGCCGCTACGTCTGGCTCTCCGCCGATTTCGCCTTCGACACCTTCCGCTTCGAGATCGCCGAGACCGAACACGGCGTCATGCAGCTCCACGGCTACCCGTACGGCCCGGACGCCAGCACCGTCATCGTCGAGATGCGCGAGGAGGTGTGGCGGCGGGCAGGGCTCGACCGCTGCGACGAACAGGAGACCCTGCGGAGGTGCGGCACGTACTTCGCGGGCGTGCTGGACGGACGCCCGTTGCAGTCCAACCGCTCGCTGTGGACCGCCTTCCGCACGGTCGTCAACGAGCGCTGGGCGCATGGCCGTACGGTCCTCCTCGGCGACGCCGCCCACACCGCCCACTTCTCCATCGGCTCCGGCACCAAGCTCGCCGTCGAGGACGCGGTGGCCCTGGCCGGGCATCTGGACCGGCAGCACGATGTCGCCGCCGCCCTGGCTGCCTACGAGGCCGAACGGCGCCCGGTGGTCGAGTCCTTGCAGCGCGCCGCCCGTGCGAGCCTCGAATGGTTCGAGGACTTGGACGTCCACCTCGGGGCACCACCGCGGCGATTCGCCTTCGACCTGCTCACGCGCAGCCGCCGCGTCACCCACGACAACCTCCGCCTGCGTGACCCAGCCTTCGTCGCGGCCGTCGAGGAGGAGGCGGGTGTGCCTGTCGGCACGCCGCCGATGTTCACCCCGTTCCGGCTGCGCGGTCTTGCCTTGCGCAATCGTGTCGTTGTCTCGCCGATGGACATGTACTCCGCGGTCGACGGCACGCCGGACGACTTCCATCTCGTCCATCTCGGCGCGCGGGCTCTTGGCGGTGCGGGGCTGGTGATGACCGAGATGGTGTGCGTGAGCGCGCACGGGCGTATCACCCCCGGCTGCGCGGGGCTGTACGCGCCGGAGCACGAGCGTGCGTGGCGGCGAGTCACGGACTTTGTGCACGGGCGGGCTCCAGGCGCGGCGATCGGCATTCAGCTCGGGCACTCGGGGAGGAAGGGGTCGACCCGGTTGATGTGGGATGGCATCGACCAGCCGCTGGACGGGGGGAACTGGACGGTTGTGGCTCCGTCGGCGTTGCCGTATCGCGCCGGTGTGAACGAGGTTCCGCGTGCATTGACCGTGAATGAACTCACTGCGATTCGGGTGCAGTTCGTCGATGCGGCGCAAGCTGCGGACCGGGCCGGTTTCGACCTGCTCGAGCTGCACTGTGCCCATGGCTATCTGCTTTCTTCGTTCCTCTCGCCGCTCACGAATCGTCGGGACGACCGTTATGGGGGTGACCTCGCCGGGCGGTTGCGGTATCCGCTCGAAGTTTTTGATGCGGTGCGGGAGGTCTGGCCGTCGGAGCGGCCCATGACCGTCCGGATTTCCGCCACGGATTGGGTGGAGGGCGGTACGACGGTGGAAGACGCCGTTACCATCGCGCGGGCGTTTGCCGAGCGCGGGGCGGATGCGATTGACGTCTCGACCGGGCAAGTTGTTCCGGAGGAGCGGCCCGCGTTCGGGCGGTCCTACCAGACGCCGTTCGCGGATCTCATCCGGCATCGGGTGGGTGTGCCGGTGATCGCGGTCGGGGCCATCTCGTCGTGGGACGACGTCAATTCGCTGATTCTGGCGGGGCGTGCGGATCTGTGCGCGCTGGCGCGTCCGCATCTGTACGACCCGAACTGGACGTTGCATGCGGCTGCGGAGCAGGGGTACGCGGGGCCGGGGGTGGCTTGGCCGCTGCCGTACCGGGCGGGGAGCCGGAAGCCGCCTACGGGGCGGCGGGGGTAGAGGTTGATGATGCCAAGCTCCCCCACCAGTCAGGGCCGTCCGCAACGATGAGTTCCCTTCCACCCACGACGGGTGGAAGGGAAGTCATCGTTGCGGCGATGCGGTCAGCCGTGGTGGGAGATCGATCCGGTGTAGAGGCCGACGGACCAGTAGCCCGCGCTGGGAGTCTGGAAGGTGTAGCGCGGCTCGAGCAGGCCTGGCGCGAGGGCCCAGTTGAGGTGCAGCGCGCTGTACGGTCCCTTATAGCCCGTGTCCCTGATGAGCCGGTCGGCGTCGGTGATGTCCGTCTGCACGGATGGGACAGGGATCGCTCGGGCACCCACCATGTGTTGCGGGACGAAGTCGACGATGAAAGACGGGTCGAAGGGCTTCTCGTTGGCGAGGAATATGGTTCCTTCCTCGACGGTGAAGGCGAACCGCCACATGCCGAAATCTTCGACGTTCGCCGACGGACCGTTGGAAGTCCGCCCATCGGCGAAGAGGAAGCGGGCCTCCGGGTATTCCTCCCTGGCCCGCTCGTCGGCTTGATTGAGAAGTCGAACGAACTTCTTCTCCACTACCGTCATTTTTCCTCCCTGGTCGGCTGGGCACCCTTGAGCACTGCCGCGGCACATCCTGTACCTGCGGAGCGCTGTGTTACCAGGATGTTTCCGGACACCGCCCGGGGAAGTCACCGTGATAACTCCGCTATTCATCTGCAGACCCCCATGATTCTTTCGGCCAACGGGACGTGGTGTACGCCGAACTGCATGTGGATAACCACCCATGTCTCATGCGGCGTTCTCAGTCCCATCCACCGCAGAGCTGACGGGGATGGAGCTCGCGAACTGGCCGAAGAGTGAAGCACTTCAGGCATCCCGCGTCACATCTCACCCGCCCTGCGCATACGCGGAAGTGGCCGATTCCAAGGACCGAGGGTCAGGGCCCCGCCCACCCGCGCGGCATACCCACCCGTCCTCGCCCTGACCCCGGGGCGCCGGTCACTGGGCCGGGGTGATGGCTCCCCGGACGCCGGGGCCGGCCGGAGAAGCCAGGTCGGGACAGGTGGCCCGAGGTGTCGTCACTGCGGGGGCGCAGCCAGCATCATCAGTACGAGGTCGAGGGGCAGTTGTGTGCCTTTTGGCGTCACCGGCGGAAGATCGCTCGGGAGGCGGGGTACGGCCAGTGCTCTTTAGCGAGTCGCGCCATCAGGCCACAGGACCATTACTGGAATTCCGTTCCGTTCAGCGTAGGCGACAACATCCGCTGTACCGCCGTACCCCCACGCGGGGTTCCCATCCCACACCGCCAGCAGCTTATCGACCAGGCCCACAAGGATCTCGCTTCCTGCCATGTGTGCCTGCGGGTCGGAAGCAGACATGCCTGTCCGGTGGATTTCGACGGCGTGCTGCATAAGTCCGTCGTATACCGGCCAATGGGCTTCGGGCAGGCCGTCTCGATATTGCTCTGCGGGAACAACTACTTCCAAGCGTCCGCCCTGGGCCAGCACAGCTTCCGCAAACCAGGAGTCGGGTCCGTCGGCGAGGCAGGAGATCCCGACCAGGTCCGCCGCTGGGTACTGATTGACCGCCTGCTCAAGCATTCCCCGCACTCGATGCTCAACGTCCTGGCTCAGTCCGCGGTGACCAGTGATCCCGACCCGCATGAAAAGGCCCCTTCCTTATAGATGTACGCCGTGCTGGCGCTCGTCGAAGTCGCGCACAATTTTGGGCGGCGACGTCAAGATCAGCGAGCGGCGCACTGCGCGGGCCCGCTCCACGATCCGGCCAGAACGGTACTGGAGTCCCGTGTCGACAGCCCGGGAAGCCAGGGCAAAGGCTGCCTCGACCAACATGCTGCACGGATCGCAACCGGCCTGTGTGACTGTTGAGTTGAAGTGTCCCTTGAGGCCTACGGGTGCGCCTCCCGCAAGTGCCTGCCCATCAGCACGATGCAGTCGCTTGCCTTGCTCATGTCGCCCCGCTCGATCGCTTCAGCACGCTCAGCTTTGATCCGGTCGCACTCGGCGCAGCGCTTCGTCTCAGCGGTCACGCAGGCCTCCCGGACAGAGCGGCCAGCTGGGTGCCTGACGCGTCGTGTTCCGCCTTGTCTCGCAGCGTGGGCACGCGCAGTCCGGGTAAGCACCGCTCACGTCGCCACCTGTGGCTTCCCGGGTCGCCGGAACCCGCGTTGTCGGCCCCCAGGTGCGCCCACTATCCCGGGACACGCGCATCGTCATCTTCGTCACGGTGTTCATGTGGTGATCGTCGCGCCGGTCATTGGGACGGAGGAACCCCGTACGTTTCCCACTCCGGGACGTCCTGAGACAGGTAGAACGTCCCTAGGAACGTCCAGGGGCAGGGGAGGGGGCGGCAATCATGCCGAACGAGCGCTTACGAGTCGCCATGGCATCCGGAGGATGGACGCACGCCGCCTTGGCCGGCGCGACGGATGTCGACCCCAAGTCCGTTGAGCGGTGGGTCAATCACGGACGGACGCCACGGCGGACAACAGCACTCAAAGCCGCTGAAGCGCTGGGGGAAGACGTTCATGCGCTGTGGCCGGCGCTCCGGCAAGCACGCTCCGCGAGGGCGGTAAGCTCTGAACTCGTAGCGCTCTACGACCAGCGGGCCGATCTCCCCGTGTCGGTCTTCGTGCAACTCCTCGCACAGGCACAGTGTCGGATCGATGTGCTGGTGTATGCGGCCGTCTTCCTGCATGAGGCGTACCCCCGTCTGAACGACCTGCTGAGAGAGCGCGCTGCCGAGGGGTGTGCGGTCCGGATCGCTGTGGGCGACGCGGACAGCTCCAACGTCCAACAGCGAGGACGGGAAGAGAAGTTCGGTCATGGCATCGAGTCCCGCTGTCGCCTTGCGCTCATGCACTACCGATCGCTTCTCGGCGTCCCAGGGATCGAGCTGCGGACGCACGGGACGACCCTCTACAACAGCCTGTACCGTGCCGACGATCAGGTGTTGGTCAACGCTCACGTATGGGGCGTCAACGCCTATCAAGCTCCCGTATGGCACCTACGACGTCACAACGATGGCGGCATGTTCGACACCTACGCGGAGAGCTTCAACGCCGTGTGGGAAACGGCACGACCAGTGGAGAGGTGAACCCATGGCACGGACCGAGTATTACAACGACCCAAACGCTCCCGAGCCCAACAGCTTGGTCGTGGCAGCCTCGGCCGTCGTCACTGACGACAGGGGCCGTGTCCTTCTCCAACGCCGCCGGGACAACGACCTATGGGCTTTGCCCGGTGGGGCGATGGACATGGGGGACTCGCTGCCTGGCACAGCCGTACGAGAAGTTCAGGAAGAGACAGGGCTCGATGTCGAGATCACGGGGCTCGTCGGCACGTACACCGATCCCCGGCACATCATCGCGTACAGCGATGGAGAGGTACGCCGACAGTTCAACGTGTGCTTCACGGCCCGGGTCATCGGAGGCACCCTGACCATCTCGGACGAAAGCACAGAACTCCGCTTCGTGGCTCCCGGAGAAATCGACTCGCTCCCCATGCACCACACCCAGCGGCTACGCCTCCAGCACTTCCTTGAGCGCCGTCCCGCGCCGTACCTGGGATAGCGGCAACTCCCGGACCCGGATTTCAACGCCAAGCTCGATCGCGTCAAGTATGCGATCGACGTACCCGGACCATCTGTCCGTTATCGCCTGGGAGTTGGGGAACATCCGTGTCAGCTCGTGCGCTAGGCTCGCGTCGGCTTGGGCGGACGGCTGACGGGGTGTCGGGGATCGGGCCCGCTGCCGGCGACGGCTTCGAGTCAGGCCGGGGTGACTGTTGCAGGAGGTGCAGACCATGGCTCGGCGTTCGCGGCTGCGGCCGGTTGAGGGTGTGGCAGCGGCTGACTGGGTGGTTGCGAGGGTCGGGCCGTTCGGGTCCGGGGTGGGTGCTCTCGTGCCGCACGGATTCGAGGCGTACGCACGGATTCTGCATCCGGCGTCGGCGTCCGACGAAAGCCCCGTGACGTGGGCGGAGGTGGCCGCATGGTCGGGCAGGGTGGTGCATCCACAAGTACAGTTCCGGGCGCTTGCCACTCCTGCGTCGGATGTGCGAGCGGCGAAGCCTTGGGAGGAGGAGCCCGACCCGGGCACGCTGCCTCCTGCCACGTTGGCGGCGCTGTGTGACGTCCTGGCCCGGCACACCGCGTCAGGTGACCGCCTCTGGTTCTGCGTCTGGGACGGGTACGAGTCCACGTCGGACGGCCGCGCGACCATCAGTTTCACGTCGGAGGAATCGGAGGAAGGGGACGCGCAGGCGGAGCCGGATCTGCTTCCACCGGTGTTTTCGTCAGGCATCGTCAATGGCCCTCGAGTGGAGCTGCCGGAACGCAGCTATCTCCTGCTCGAGGGCCCGCTCGACGCCGCAGGGGAACTGGCGATGTCACTCTCTCCGCAGTCGCCCAACCTCTTCTGGCCCGACGACCGGGCCTGGTGTGTCGCGACGGAGATCGACCTCGACTCCACCTATCTCGGTGGCACGGCCGCGCTCGTCGCCGACGTGCTGGCGGATGAGCGACTGGAGGCCGTGCCGGTCGAGGTGACCGATCCAGTGTGGGCGGACAGCGATGAGGTCAATCGCTGATTCCTGGGGTCAGCACTTCGTGAGGTGCACCTGGGCGGTCCTGGCGCCCATGTTCACGGTGGGCGGGGTGTAGCCGGGAGGCGCGGTGACTTGGGCGGTTGACTCGCCCTGGTAGTAGCCGGCCCGGCAGACGAGCGCCGCGTTGCCCTTGGCGGCGGCCCGCCCGACGCTGCCGTAGGAGTTGATCTTCGATCCGTGGCCGCTGAAGAGGCCGATCTTTCCGCGGATCATTCTCACCGGCTGGGTGCAGGTCACGCGGACACGGACGTTGACCGTACCCGGCACGTGGCCGGAGTGGTGAGGCGCACCGTGGTTGGCCCCGACGAACACCAACTCGCAGTGGATGACCCTTGCGCTGGCGGTGGCTTCGCCATGGGGCGAGGGGGAGAAGGTGAGTTCGGTCCTGCCGAGGACCCGGTCCGAGCCTAAGCCGGGAGTCGCCGCTCCCGCCGTGGACACGGCGCCGACGACAGCGATGGCTGCCGTGGCCCCCACGACTCCCACACGTTGCACGAGGCGACATGCGGCGTCCCATCGACGTTGCTTCATGCCTTCGTCTCCTTCCGCTGGTACCGGTGCTCGGTCAGCACGTCAACCCGCAAGTGAGGCTGACAGTTTCCGCCCGAGACGGCGTTGGACCGTCCATCGCAGCATTCCGGTGCTCCGCGGCCCCCCGTCAGGAACTTCGAAAGCCTCCAATGGGCAGGCGTATCTGTCAACGGCCTGAACATATGCGGTAGTTGGGGTTCCTCCATGTAGCGTGGAGACGGGGCTTGATCCGCTTTGACAGGCATCCGAGATCATGGGGTGAGCGGCTTGTCGTCGGGCGGTCACATGGCAGGCCTCGACGTGAACGGGTGGATCGACCCCAGATGCGAAGCGCTCGAAGAAGACCCAGTGCACGGCTGGCGGCCGCGTCCGCTGTGGTGGTGTAGCGAAAGTTCTGTATCGGCGACCTGCGGGAGTACGGGAGGCCCGGCGTCAGGGGGCTGGGCTGTGTGGTGACCATGTGGTCGTTGACCTGTGAACTGCGGGCATTTTGGGTGTGATGACGCGGCCGCCACACCCACCGCGACACCCAAATCTCCCGCTACCCGTATCCCAACGGCTCCACCACCCAGCAGGACACGATTCGGCTGACCCATCATCAGCTCAGCCCTGCAGTCCCGCAGTCTCGCAGTACGCAGGGCGGAGCGTCACACGTCTCTCGAGCTGAAGGGCGAGCCCGCGCTCAACTCAGCACCCCCGCCACAAACCCCGCCCCCGCCCCCCGCAGGCGGTCGTGCAGTGCCGCGAAGACCCGCGCCGACCTCGCCCCCGGCCAGTCCGCCGGCAGCAGGCCGCTCGGCAGGCCCGGGTCGGCGTACGGGAGTTGGCGCCAGGAGTCCAGGGCGAGCAGGTGGTCGCGGTAGGCGTCCTCCGACGGTACGGGGCGGCGGCGCGTCCAGCGGCGCAGCACCGGCTCGTGGGCGGCGAGGAACGCGTGGTGCTGCGCGGCCAGTGTCTCGAGGTCCCACCAGCGGGCCACCGCCTCCGCCGTCGGCTCGAAGCCGAGGTGGCGCCCGGTGAACAGGTCGACGTACGAGGCCAGTCCGAGCCGTTCGAGCGTGTGCCGGGTCTCCTCGTGCACATGCGCCGGAGCGATCCATACGCCGGGCGCGGCCGTGCCGAAGCCCAGCCGGGACAGCCGGGAGCGCAGCAGGTGGCGCTTGTGGCGTTCGTGCTCGGGGACGGAGAAGACGGCCAGCAGCCAGCCGTGGCCCGGGCGTGGGCCGGGGCGGAGGTAGATGCGCCGGTCGCCGTCGTCCAGCAACTGCCGTGCGGCGTCGGACAGTCCGTACCCGGCCGCGCCTTGCTCCGTACGGCTCGCGACGAGCAGGCCGCGGCGTTTGAGCCGGGAGACGGCCGACCGTACCGACGGGGAGTCGACGCCCACCGCGCCCAGCAGCCGGATCAGGGCCGCGATCGGCACCGGTCCGGCCGCGGGCCGGCCGGAGTTCCCGCGTCCGTACGCACCGTAGAAGGTGACGATGAGGGAGCGGGGGGTGTGGGTCGTCGGGTGCTCGTCAGTCACGGGGAAACTGTAAAGGGCCCGAACGCAGCCGGAAGCGCTGGAGTTTGCCGGTGGGGGTACGGGGCAGTGCGTCGAGGAACTCGATCTTGCGAGGGCACTTGTACGGGGCGATCACCTTTTTGGTGAACTCCCGCAGCTCCGTCGCCGTCCGCTCGGTGCACGGCACCCCTTCCCGCAGGACCACGTGCGCGACGACCGTCTGGCCGCGGCGCTCGTCCGGCTCCCCGACGACCGCGGCCTCCATCACGTCGGGATGGCGCAGCAGCGCCTCCTCGACCTCCGGTCCCGCGATGTTGTACCCGGCCGAGATGATCATGTCGTCCGCGCGGGCCACGTAGCGGAAGTAGCCGTCCGTGTCCCGTATGAACGTGTCGCCGGTGAGGTTCCAGCCGTCGCGGACGTACGCGCGCTGCCGGTCGTCCGCGAGGTAGCGGCAGCCGGTCGGGCCGCGTACGGCGAGCAGGCCGGGACGGCCGTCGGGGACGGGCTCGCCGTCGGGTCCGAGGACGCAGGCCTCAAAGCCGGGCACGGGCAGCCCGGTTGTGCCGGGGCGGATGGCGTCGTCGGCGGCCGAGATGAAGATGTGCAGCATCTCGGTCGCCCCGATGCCGTTGATGAGGCGCAGCCCGGTGGCACGCAGCCAGTCGTGCCACAGTCCCTCCGGAAGGTGTTCACCGGCGGAGACGCAGCGGCGCAGCGACGAGATGTCGTGGCCGTCGTCCGTCCTGATCCGCTCCAGCATCGTCCGGTAGGCGGTCGGTGCGGTGAACAGCACGGAGACGCGGTGCCGTTGGATGTCCGCGAGCATCTGCTCCGCGCCCGGCCAGTCGGCGAGCACGGCCGACGCCCCCGCGCGCAGCGGGAACACGACGAGCCCGCCCAGCCCGAAGGTGAAGCCGAGCGGCGGGCTGCCCCCGAAGACGTCGTCGGGCCCCGGCCGCAGGACACGCGCGGAGAAGGTGTCCGCGATGGCGAGGACATCACGGTGGAAATGGGTACATCCCTTGGGCAGGCCGGTGGTTCCGGAGGTGAAGGCGATCAGGGCGACGTCGTCGGCGGAGGTCTCCACGGGCACGTACGATGCAGGTTTTCCCGCCGCCAGCCGCACCAGGTCGTCGGGCGCGTCCCCGCCGAAAGGTGTCATCCGCAAGGAGGGTACGGCCGCCTTGACGAGTTCCCCGGTCGCCCGTGCGTCGCACAGGGCGTGCCGTATGCGTGCGAGCCGGCAGATCGTGGCCAGTTCGTGCGCGCGCTGCGCGGCCAGGACGGTGACGGCCACCGCGCCCGCCTTGATCACCGCGAGCCAACAGGCCGCCAGCCAGGGCGAGGTGGGGCCGCGCAGCAGCACCCGGTTGCCGGGCACCACGCCCAGGTCGTCGGTGAGGGTGTGCGCGATGCGGTCGACGAGGGTGCGGAGTTCGCCGTACGACCAGACGGTTCCCGCGCCGTCGCGGAACGCGGGACGCTCCCCGGGCTGTCCCCTCAGTAACTCCGCGCCGCAGTTGAGGCGGTCGGGGTAGTACGGCGCACCGAGGTCGAAGCGGAGGTCCGGCCACTGGCCGGCGGGCGGGAGGTGGTCGCGCGGGAAGGTGTCGACGTGAGCGGACGGCTTGAGCTCCATGGCGAATGTGCCCCCTCGCGCCGAGGACCGGAAGGGAGGTGGTACCAGGGGTCTTGCGGTCGTACGGATGCGCTGTCAGCGTAACGACTTGGTGACGGCAGTCAACCGAGCGCAATAGGAGGGATGTACGGTGCCACCGTCGTTCGCCCTGGACCCGGAGCAGCGGCGCCGGTGCGCCGAGCTGCGCGAGCTCGCCGCGACACGGCTGAGGCCGCTTGCCGCGAAGGGCGAACCGGGCAGGATCAACCGCCCGCTTGTCGCGGCGATCGGTGAACTGGGTCTGCTCAAGCCCCTGTTGCCCGGCCCCGGCCCCGGCGTCCGGGCCATGGACCTCTGCCTGTTGCGCGAGTCGCTCGCCCAGGAGTGCACGGAGGCCGAGACCGCCCTCGCGCTCCAGGGGCTCGGCTCGTACCCGGTCGTCCTCGCCGGCACCGACGCACAGCGCTCGCGCTGGCTGCCGGAGGTGGCCGCGGGCCGGGCGGTGGCGGCCTTCGCGCTGAGCGAGCCCGGCGCGGGATCCGACGCGGCGGCGCTGGCGCTGCGGGCCGAACCGGTGCCGTCCGGCTGGGAGTTGCACGGCGAGAAGGCCTGGATCTCCAACGCCCCCGACGCCGACGTCTGCACGGTCTTCGCCCGCACCTCGCCCGGGGCGGGTGCGCGCGGCATCACCGCCTTCCTGGTGCCGGGCGACCGCCCCGGCCTCACCGGCCGCCCCCTCGACCTCCTCAGCCCGCACCCCATCGGGACCCTCGCCTTCGACGCGGTGCCCGTCACCCCCGACGACGTCATCGGCACGCCGGGCGAGGGCTTCCGCATCGCCATGCGCACGCTGGACCTCTTCCGCCCGAGCGTCGGCGCCTTCGCCGTCGGCATGGCCCGGGCCGCACTGCGCGCGGCCCTCGCGCACGCGGACGAACGCCACGCGTTCGGCGGCCCGTTGAGGGACCTCCAGGCCGTCTCGCACCGGCTCGCCGAGATGGCCACCCGCACCGAGGCCGCCGCCCTGCTGGTGTACGCGGCCGCGGCGGCGTACGACGCGGGCGAGCCCGGCATCGCGGGCCGTTCGGCGATGGCCAAGCTGTTCGCCACGGAGGCGGCGCAGTACGTGGTCGACTCGGCGGTCCAGATCCACGGCGCCCGCGCCCTCGAGCGCGGCCATCTGCTGGAGCACCTCTACCGCGAGGTGCGTGCCCCGCGTCTGTACGAGGGCGCCTCGGAGGTGCAGCGCACCATCATCGCCAAGGAGCTTTACCGATGAAGCGGGTCAATCCCCCCGAACTGTCCCCGGCGAAGGGGTTCAGCCACGCCGTCACTGCCGTCACCGCCGTCGGCAGCCAGCTGGTCTTCCTCGCCGGCCAGACCGCCCTCGACTGCAACGGAACGATCGTGGGCACCGGGCTGCCGGAACAGTTCGAGCGGGCCCTGGCCAACCTGCTGACCGCCCTTCAGGCGGCCGGGGGAGACCCGTCCCGCCTCACGCGGGTGACGGTCTACACGACGGACGTCGCGGCCTACCGCGCGGCAGCGCCGCAACTGGGCCGGACATGGCGCCGCTTGGCGGGGCGCGACTATCCGGCGATGGCCGTGATCGGGGTGGCCCGACTCTGGGACGAGGCGGCATTGGTGGAGCTGGACGGGGTGGCGGTGCTGCCGTGACGGAAGCGATCAGGGCCGGGGTATAGTTCACCGGTCTTGAGCAGAGAACGACTTGAGGAGGTGAGCCCCATTACCGCAGTAGCAGGTCGGGTGCTTTCACCTCGCGGCGTCACGGTATAGCCGCGAGAGCGCCCTTTCGTATTCCGAGAGGTCCCTCATGTCGCTTTCTGTTTCGTCCTTTTCGTCTGTTGTTACTGCTCTCCGCTCGTCCGGCTGTGTCTTCGCCGAGGACGAGGCGCAACTGCTCATATCCGCCGCACGGACCCCTGACGACCTCGGCTCCATGGTGGACCGGCGGGTCGCCGGACTTCCCCTGGAGCACGTGCTGGGCTGGGCCGAGTTCTGCGGTCTGCGCATAGCCGTCGACCCCGCCGTCTTCGTCCCCCGCCGCCGTACCGAGTTCCTCGTCGGCCAGGCCGCCGCCCTCGCCCGTCCGGGAGCCGTCGCCGTCGACCTGTGCTGCGGCTCGGGCGCCCTGGGTGCCGCCCTGTCCGCGGCAGTTGACCGCATCGAACTCCACGCGGCCGACATAGACCCCGCCGCGGTGCGATGCGCCCGCCGCAACGTCCCCCACGGCCGCGTGTACGAGGGCGACCTCTACGCGCCGCTGCCCGCCGCCCTGCGCGGCCGCGTCGACGTCCTCCTCGCCAACGTCCCCTACGTGCCCACCGAGGAACTGGGCCTGCTGCCGCCGGAGGCCCGCATCCACGAGGCGCGGGTGGCTCTCGACGGCGGCACGGACGGCCTCGATGTCCTGCGCCGGGTGATCGCCGAGGCTGCCGGCTGGCTGGTGCCGGGCGGCAGCCTGCTGTTCGAGACGAGCGAACGGCAGGTGCCGCGAGCCATGGCGGTCGTCGCCGGGGGCGGCCTGGTCCCGCGGGTGGTGACCTGCGACGAGCTGGACGCCACCGTCGTCATCGGAACCAGGCCCGCTCCTCGCGTGTGACGCGAATGTTCAGAATTCAACGGATATTCGAATGGTTCGCGGCTGCGATACCAAGGAACCCGTTCGTCCAATTATTCGTCTCCATGAACGGAAATTCCCTTATGCCTGTCGGTAGCCGCCTCGGTCAGCACCATCCGGAGTACCAGTGATGACGCACGTGCCGCCCCCTCCGTCCACCTCGACCCACGGGTCCCGGAGCCATCGCCGCACCGGCCGCGCACGGCGCTGGATCATCGCGACCGCGTCGATCATCACGCTCGGCCTGATCGCCTGGCCGGTGATGAGCTACTTCGAGATACCGCCCTTCACCGACAAGGGCGACCCGGTCAGCTACGGCCAGGTCGGCGATGCGGACAGCGGCAAGGGCAGCGGCAAGGACGGCGACAAGAACGGCGGCGGGCAAGCAAAGCCCGCCGACTCGAAGACCCTGATGCCCACCGGCCCGAAGGCCGATTTCCGCAATGCCAAGACCATGAGCGACGGCACACACGTCGGCGTCGTCTCGATCACCGGGCCGAAGTCGGGGTTCACGGGCAAGATATGGGTCTGGGCTCCCAAGGAGTACGGCGACCCGAAGTTCGCCAAGAGCGGCTTCCCTGTCCTGATAGCCCTGCCCGGCGGCCCCGGTCACGACGGCAACTACTGGGCTTTCGGCGAGTTCGGCAAGGACGGGCTCTCGCTCCAGAACAGCGTTACCCGGTGGTACCAGCAGGGCAAGAGCAAGCCGTTCCTGCTGGCCATGCCGATCCTCAACCCCGGCCCGGACGATCACGGCATCTACTGGGACGGCAGCGACATCCCCGGTCAGCCGAAGATGGGCACCTGGCTGACGGAGGACGTCCCCGACCTGATGAAGGCCAATTTCCGCACCCTGAAGTCGCGTGACGGCTGGGCCTTCATGGGCTCCTCGACCGGCGGCTTCGTCGGCCTGAAGTCCGTGCTGCAGAAGCCCGACCAGTTCAAGGCCGTCATCGCCTCCGGCCCCGACATCGTCCCCGACTCCCCGCTGTGGAAGGGGCACGAGAAGCAGCGGCAGGAGAACAACCCCGAGCTCCTCGCCAAGCAGCTGATCGGCCGCAAGGGACCCGACGTCTACCTGGCCTTCCAGTACGGGACGAAGGAGAACCGGAAGATGATCGGCGACGTCAAGAAATTCATGGCGACGTACGGTGACAAGGGCCCGGTCCACACCAAGGCGTGGTCCATAGAAGGCGGCACCCACAATGCCGCCACCTATCTGCGGGGCATGGATGCCGGCCCGATCCAGTGGATCAGCGAGCAGCTGGAGGGGCCGACGCCCTCGTCCTGATGTGACGGAACGCGGAGAACGTGACCTCGGCACGGAATGCGCGGCAGCCTGTTCGTGGTTCGCGATGACATGACTGTTGGTGTTGCACTCGCCGCGACCGATGCCGGTAACCAGATCGACGCCACCGTGCGGCTCGCCAGGGAAGCCGCGGCCGCTGGGCTGCGGTCCGCCTGGTTCGGGCAGACTTTCGGCGTCGACTCGCCCCAACTCGCGGCCATCGTCGGCCGCGAGGTGCCGGAGTTACAGGTGGGGACGTCCGCGATCCCCGTCTTCGGCAGACATCCGCTGGTCGTCTCCAGCCAGGCCCAGACCGCGCAGGCGGCCACGCACGGCCGCTACCACCTCGGACTCGCGCTCGGTACCAAGCTCCTGACGGAATCCGGCTTCGGCATCCCGTTCGAGCGGCCGATCGCCCGCTTGCGTGAATTCCTCATCGCGCTCAGGCAGTTGACCGAGACCGGCACCGCCGACTTCCGCGGCGAACTGCTGACCGCGGCCACACCGATCCCCGCGCGCGTACCGGGCGCCGAGGCCGGCGTGCCCCTGCTCGTCGCCGCGATGGGCCCGCAGGCGCTGCGCGCCAGCGGTGAACTGGCGGACGGGATCCTGCCCTTCCTCGCCGGACCCCGCGCCCTGGCCGAGCACATCGTCCCGGCCGTCACCGCGGCGGCGCAGGCCGCGGGCCGTCCCGCGCCGCGCATCGTGGCGCTCGTGCCCGGGGTGGTGACCGGCGACGTCGACTCCGCACGCGCGAAGTTCACCGAGGAGCTCGCGTTCTACGAGCAGATCCCGTCCTACGCGCGGGTCATCGAGCTCTCCGGCGGCAAACGAGCCGCCGATGTGGCCGTGATCGGCGACGAGGAGACGGTCGCCGCCGAGGTGCGGCGCTACCGCGACGCCGGGGCGACGGAAGTGGTGTTCTCGGGGACGGACTTCACGGGAGACGCCGACCGGCGCCGCACCTGGAGCCTGCTGGGGGCGCTGGCGGAGTAACCCGCGGATCCGCCCGCCCGCCCGCGCAGTGGCGTGCGGGCGGGCGGCCCCAGCGGCCTGGTATCAGATGTCCCGGAAGATCTCGATCTGCGCGCCGATCGAGTTCAGCCGCTCCGCCAGGTCCTCGTAACCCCGGTTGATCACATAGACGTTGCGCAGCACCGACGTGCCCTCCGCCGCCATCATCGCCAGCAGCACCACCACGGCGGGGCGCAGTGCGGGCGGGCACATCATCTCGGCCGAGCGCCAGCGCGTGGGGCCCTCGACCAGCACCCGGTGCGGGTCGAGGAGCTTGACGTCGGCGCCGAGGCGGTTGAGGTCGGTGAGGTAGATGGCGCGGTTGTCGTAGACCCAGTCGTGGATGAGGGTCTGGCCCTGGGCGAACGCGGCGATGGCCGCGAAGAAGGGCACGTTGTCGATGTTGAGGCCGGGGAACGGCATTGGGTGGATCTTGTCGATGGGCGCGCGCAGCTTGGAGGGGCGCACGGTCAGGTCCAGCAGGCGCGTACGGCCGTTGTCCGCGCGGTACTCGGGGCTGCGCTCGTGGTCGAGGCCCATCTCCTCGAGGACGGCGAGCTCGATCTCCATGAACTCCACCGGCACGCGGCGGATGGTCAGTTCGGACTCGGTGATGACGGCCGCGGCGAGCAGGCTCATGGCCTCGACCGGGTCCTCGGAGGGCGCGTAGTCCACGTCGCGGTCGATGTTCGCCACACCGTGCACCGTGAGCGTGGTGGTGCCGACGCCCTCGACGCGTACGCCCAGCTCCTCCAGGAAGAAGCAGAGGTCCTGGACCATGTAGTTGGAGCTCGCGTTGCGGATGACGGTCACGCCGTCGTGCCGGGCGGCGGCCAGGAGGGCGTTCTCGGTGACGGTGTCGCCGCGCTCGGTCAGCACGATGGCGCGGGTGGGGGAGACCTTGCGGTCGACCCTCGCGTGGTACGTGCCGTCGGTGGCGGTGATCTCCAGGCCGAAGTGGCGCAGGGCCGTCATGTGCGGCTGGACGGTGCGGGTGCCGAGGTCGCAGCCGCCGGCGTAGGGGATGCCGAAGGTGTCCATGCGGTGCAGCAGCGGGCCCAGGAACATGATGACGCTGCGGGTGCGGCGGGCCGCCTCCGTGTCCATCGACGCCAGGTCGAGCTCGGCGGGCGGCACGATCTCGAGGTCACCGCCGCCGTTGATCCAGCGGTGCCGGACGCCGATGCTGCCGAGCACCTCCAGGATCCGGTAGACCTCCTCGATCCGGGCGACCCGCCGCAGCGTGGTGCGACCGGCGTTCAGGAGCGTGGCGCACAGCAGGGCGACACAGGCGTTCTTGCTGGTCTTGACGTCGATCGAGCCGGACAGCCGGCGTCCGCCGACGACCCGCAGATGCATGGGACCGGCGTAGCCGAGCGAGACGATCTCGCTGTCCAGGGCTTCACCAATACGGGCGATCATATCAAGACTGATGTTCTGATTTCCGCGCTCGATGCGATTGACGGCGCTCTGGCTGGTGCCGAGGGCGTCGGCGAGCTGCGACTGGGTCCAGCCCCGGTGCTGCCGGGCGTCACGGATGAGCTTGCCGATGCGAGCGAGGTAGGCGTCTGTCATGTGACAGACGGTATCTCAGATATGAGATCTTTCGCTTCCCGAGAGGCTGATTTAGGCTTGTTCTATTGCTATGCGAACAGCGTGGAGGTGGGGGCGTGGACATGTCGGTACGCACCGTGGGGAAGCCGTGGCGCCTGGCGGTGGTGCTGGTGCCCTACGCGCTCACCTGCGGCGCCTTCCTGGCGGCGTTCTCCGCGTACCGCGGGCAGTTGCCGGACCGGGTGGCGACGCACTTCGCCGGTGACGGGCACGCAGACGGCTTCACGTCCGCGGGCAGCATCCTCCCCACCGGGCTCCCCATGCTGCTGGTGCCGGCGCTGATCTTCGGGCTGTTCGCCCTCGTCCTGGAGGTGCAGATCGCCGCCTGGCGGGCCTTCATGGGCCTCGCCTATGGGCTGGCGGGGGTCGTCGGATACGCGCTCATCGTGACCCTCCTCGCCAATGTGCACAGCGCTTCCCCCGAGCAGGCCCGTCTCGACCTCTTGCAGCTGCTGGCCGCGCTGGTCGTGGGCGCCGTGGCGGGAGCCGCCGGTGCGCTGCTGGCGGGGTTCGCCGCGCCGCCCGTGCCCAAGGGGGCCGTCCCCGCGGAGGACCCCGAACCCCGGCTCGACCTCCGCGAGGGGGAGAGCGCCGTGTGGACGCGGTCCGTCGGATCGCGCGCGATGGTCGTCCTCGGGGTTTCCCTGTTCATCGTGGGCGCGGCGCTCTCGCTCCTGGTGGGCTGGATCAGCGGCATCATCACGCTGATCACGGGCGCGGTGCTGCTCGCCTTCCCCGGCGCACGTGTGACCGTCGACCGGCACGGCGTGACCGCCATGCCGCTGTGGCTCTCCGTGCCCCGGCTCCGGATCCCCCTCGAGCGCATCGAGTCGGCGACCGACCGTACGGTCAACCCGCTCCGCGACTTCGGGGGTTGGGGCTACCGTGTCCGCGCGGGCCGCAGCGGGCTCGTCCTGCGCTCCGGCGACGCGCTCGTGGCCCGGCTGACCACCGGCAGCGAGTTCGTGATCACCGTCGACGACGCGGGCACGGCGGCCGCGCTGCTCAACGCCCTTGTCGCCCGCGACCGTCACCGCGCCGACCACGGAGGCTGACATTGCTCATCCGGCTCGACCCCGCCTCCCAGGTGCCCCTCGGCGACCAGGTCGCCGCCGCCGTCCGCGACGCCATCGCCGACGGCTCCGTACGCCCCGGCGAACGGCTGCCCGCCGCACGTGCCCTCGCCGACTCGCTCGGCGTCAACGTGCACACCGTGCTGCGCGGTTACCAGCGCCTGCGCGAGGAGGGGCTCATCGAGCTGCGCCGCGGGCGGGGCGCGGTGGTCACCTCCGGCGACGCCGCCGCGGGCCGGGCGCGCCTCGTCGCCGGCGCGGTGCACCTGGTCTCGGAGGCGCGCGCCCTCGGGCTGGGGGACGAGGAGATCCTCGACCTCGTCCGTACCGGTCTGGGTGCGAGTCATGTGACGTGAACTTGTTCACCTTTGTCGCTGTGTGGCGCGTGAAGCGCAGGTGATTTGATCATTTATGCCGGAACTGGCGTTGTGCGCCTTCCGGTTGTCTGTCATGTCATGTTCGCCTCCAGACGGCCGTGTCGGTTACGGTTCCCCCCGCCCGCTCCGGCGGGCTCGGGGGCAACGGGGGCGGTGACCTGGACGGTCACGTGAACAGTGTGGGGGGAACCATGCGAACCATGCGGCGCCGCGCGCGCAACGCCTCTCCCTGACCGGCTTTTCCCGGCATTTCAGACTTCTCCGGCCGATCCGGGCCGGGTCTTCCTTATGAGCAAGAAGGTTCTTCCTTGCGCATCTCACGTATACGAATACAGCGCATCGCTGTGTCGGCGGTCGGCACCGCGGTGTTCCTGACGAGCGGCGCCACGCTCGCCCACGCCGACGGCGGCAAGCTGAGACCCACCGCAACTCCCGCTGCCACACCGTCGGTTGGTGCGAAGCACGGTAGGACCCCGGCGTCGAAGCTGCCCACGCCCACCCCGGTCAAGGGCCTGCCCGCCGCCAAGCCGACCGACAAGAGCGGCTGGACGGACGCGGACGCCCTCCGCTTCTGGACCCCCCAGCGCATGGCCTCGGCGGTCGACCCCGCCAAGCCCGCCGGGACCCCGAACGCCAAGGCCCGGCAGGCCGCACCCAAGAGCAGGGGGCTGGCAGCCGGGGGCATGCCGACCGCGGAGCACATCCTCGGCCCGAAGTCGGTCGGCGCCCTCTTCAGCTACGACACGGATCCGACCACCGGCAAGATGCGGGAACACTCCTGCTCGGCCAGTGTCGTGGAGAGCCCGGGTCACAACCTGATCCTCACCGCGGGGCACTGCAGCGGCAGCAAGGCCGTCTTCGTGCCCTGGTACCGCACCGAGTACTCGCTGGACAAGCAGACCTACGGGTTCTACCGCGTGGGCGACTGGTTCTATGACAACCGGTATTCCCACAACACCAAGGAGAAGACCTCGGACCTGGACTTCGCGTTCGGTCGTCTCGAGGCCTCGTCCAGCGGCAAGAACGCCCAGGACGTGGTGGGCGCCAACACACTGGCACGCACTCCGGGGTACAACAACAGCCTGACGATGGTCGGTTACCCCATGGCAAAGTACGACTCCGCGGACCACGCCGTCCGCTGCCCGGTCCAGACGTCGGCACTGCCCGGCTTCTACCAGATCCAGGCGTTGTGCCGCGGCATGTACGGCGGCGTCTCGGGCGGCCCCTGGTTCTCGAAGGTCGACTGGACCTCCGGGACCGGCGAGATCGTCGGCAATGTCGGTGGCTACAACGGCGGCGGCAACGACGCCAACGTCGACTGGCTGACCTACAGCCCCATGCACGGCGACTGGTTCTTCCAGCTCTACGAGGAGGCCAAGGCCAACCAGCACGTCAACCACGGAAGTTCCTACCACCAGCCCTCGCTCCCGTACTCCATGGGTGGCGGCGACACCTGGAAGCACGCCAAGCTGATGGCTTCCGGCGACTTCAACGGCAACGGCCACAGCGACATGATCGTGGTGTGGACCGACGGCGAGGTCACCATGTACTACAGCGACGGCAACGGCCACTTCACCAGTGAGCGCCAGATGCTGGCGGCCAACTCCACCTGGACCCACGCCGAGACCATCACCGCCGGTGACTTCACCGGATCCAGCCAGTTCGACCTGATGGTCCGCTGGTCCGACGGCGAGGTCACCCTCTACGGCGACGTCGGCTCCAACGGCCTCAATGTGTCCGGCACCCAGATGACCGGCCCCAACGAGACCTGGAAGCACGCCACCCAGATCGCCGCGGGCCGTTTCAACGCCGCGCAGTACGTCACCGACCTGATGGTCCGCTGGTCCGACGGTGAGCTCACCCTCTACACCAACGTGGGCGCCGGTACCTTCGGCCAGGAGCACAAGCTCCAGGACCCCAACGGCACCTGGCAGCACGCCACTCTGCTCACCTCCGGTGAGTTCTCCGGCAACTCCAAGTGGGACCTGATGGTCCAGTGGTCCGACGGCGAGCTCGACAACTACGTCGGCACCACCACCTCAGGCCTCGGCAGCGAGGCGCGCATCCAGGACGCCAACTCGCTCTGGACGCACAACACGGTCATGACCACAGGCAACTTCACCGGCAACGGCCGCACCGACGACCTCGTCATCCGCTGGTCCGACGGCGAGACCACGATGTACATCGACACCACCGCCAACCACCTCGGCACCGAGGAGAACCTCGTTCCCCACGCGTGATCCGGTCCGACGGCGGCGCTCCGAAAGGGGTGCCGCCGTCGCCGTTTCCGGCCCGGTTACAGATCAAGTATCGCCGACGCAACCCCCTGCCGTCACCGTCCTGAAGAACGAATTCCGGCTGGTCAACAGCCCATAGCGTGGTCCCGGGCCGCACGGTGCGGCCGAGGGAGGACACGATGACGCACACGGATGCGAACGCGGAGCTCGCCGCGGAACTGCTGGCCATGGCGGCCGAGGACCACCGCTCGACGGCCTGGGCCCACAGCGAGGACGTGGCCGAACAGCTCGCCTGGCGCCGCCTGACGGCACGCCACGGCGACCGCCTCGCCGAGATCATGGCCGCCACCGGCTGGCCCACCGTCACCCGCGTCGGCGAGGGGGCCGCCCGCGCCGCCTGGCTCGTCGCCCAGCACGCCGACCGGCAGCTCGACGTCCAGCGCCGCGCGGTCGGGCTGATGACGGCAGCGGTCGAGACCGGTGAGGCCGGGGCGCGTGAACTGGCTTTCCTGCGCGACCGATTGCTGACCAACGAGGGCAACGAGCAGATCTACGGCACCCAGATAGCCGTCGTCCGGGACGGCGCCCCCGTCCCCTGGCCCTGCCGCGAGCCCGAGCGCGTCGACGAGCTGCGCGCGGAAGTCGGCATCGAGCCGTTCGCCGTCTACACGGCCAAGCACGCCCCACGCTGAGGGCTGTACACGGCCGTGCACAATGGAAGGGGGACGACCGACTCCGAAAGGAGCACGATGACCGAGCGGAAACCACCCGGCATCAGCTTCGAATCATGGGCCGATCGCCAGATCCGGGAGGCCGACGAGCGCGGCGAGTTCGCCGAACTGCCCGGCTTCGGCAAGCCTCTTCCCGGCCTCGAGGCGCCCTACGACGCCATGTGGTGGGTCAAGGAGAAGATGCGGCGCGAGCAGATCGGCTTCCTGCCGCCCTCGCTCGCCCTCCGCAAGGAGGCCGAGGACGCCCTCGAGGCCGCGCACCGGGCCGGTACGGAACGCGAAGTGCGGCGGATCATCGAGGAGATCAACGACAAGATCCGCGCAGCACTCAGGCGCCCACCGGAGGGTCCGCCGCTTCGCCTGACGCCCTTCGACGCGGACGACGTCGTGCGCGCATGGCGGACCGAGCGGAGCGGCCGGGAGTAATCAGAACTCGCTGGTGTCCAGGTCGAGATCGAACGGGTCGGGAAGCCGGACGGCCTTGCCGAAGGGGTGCGGGCCGTCGGCTTTCGTGTAACCGAGTTCGCCCGGATCGGAAAAGAGCGTGCAGGAGCGCTCCTGTCGGTCCACGAGGAGGTACAAGGGGGCCCCGTACTCGGCATAGCGGCGGCGCTTCACGATCCGGTCGGTGTCGCCGTTGGAGTCCGAGGTGACTTCCACGACCAGGAGCGTCTGGTCCGGTAGCAGGGCCCCTCCGCCCTTCGCCAGGTCCTTGGGTACCACGGCCAGGTCCGGCACGTACCAGTTGGGGCTGCCGGGCAGATCCAAGTCTCCCGAGCCTGCGAGGCATTCGAGCTTGCGTAGGCAAGGCTCGATCTGTTCGCGGATCGCATGGGAGGCATTCTCGTGGTCCCAGCTCGACGACATGATGTCGATGATCCCCTCCATGATCTGTACCCGCTTCCCCTGGAAGTGCTGGATCGCGTACTTCAACGCGGTTTCGGGGTCGTCGGCTGTGTACATGCGGGGCTGCGTGCTCATCGGTCCTCCTGACAGCGGCATGACGGCTGTCCAGGATCTACAGCAATCGCCGCCGAAGCGGGAAGATCGCGACGCGCGTACAGGTTGACTCTGACACTGGTGTGAGGCTTTAGCGTCCTCGAGTCGTCAGAGGGGCGCAGAGCCTCATCTTGCCCCGCGTGCAAAGGAGTACACCCATGCGTGCCGTACGGATCGACCGCCACGGCGGTATCGACGTCCTGGCCGTCCGCGAGGTCGCCGAGCCCGTCCCCGGGCCCGGCGAGGTGCTGATACGGGCCGCGGCCAGCAGTCTGAACCCCGTGGACTGGAAGACCCGTGCCTGGGACGTGGGTCCGGAGCTCCCGGCCACCCTGGGCTGGGACCTCGCCGGGGTCGTCGTCGCCTCCGAGGACCCCGGGTTCCGGCCCGGGGACCGGGTGGTCGCGATGTCCGCGCAGATCGCCACCGGGCGCGGCACCTGGGCCGAGCAGGTCGTGCTGCCCGCGAACCTGGTGACCGCGGCGCCGGGCACGGTGGCCCTGGAGGTGGCCGCGGCGCTGCCGCTGGCCGGGGTGACCGCCCTCCAGGCGCTGGAGGAGGCCGGGATCTCCGCCGGGCAGCGCGTCCTCGTGGTCGGCGCCGCGGGCGGCGTGGGCGGGCTGGCCGTCCAGCTCGCCCGCTGCGCCGGGGCGGTCGTCGACGGGGTGGTCTCGCGCCCCGAACACATCGACGAGGCCCGTGCGCTGGGTGCCGAGAAGGTGTGGAGCGACCTGGCCGAGCTGCCGCGGGGCGGTTACCAGGTCGTCCTCGACACCCCGGGCACCGACGCGAGCCGGGCGCTCGCGGCGGGCGGCCGGTACGTCTCCATCGCGGATCACCCGCTGCCCGACGTGCCCGGTGCGTCCAAGAGCTACGTCCAGGAGAACCGGGACCAACTGGCGCATCTCGTCTCCCTGGTGGACGCCGGGGAGCTCAAGCTGCGTGTCGCCGCGCGCTACCCCCTGGACGAGGTGCGCGCCGCGCACGAATACTTCGAGGCCGGTGGGCTGCTCGGCAAGGTCCTGCTCACCTTCTGAGCCATGGACGCAGGGAGGCGTACGGCATGGAACACGCGGAGCTCCGGCGGCGGTTCGCGACGCTGACCACGGCCCACGTCGCGGATGCCTGCATCCGAGCCCGCATCCCGGTGCGGTGCGCCCCCGCGTCCGTACGCCCCCTGATCCCCGGCGGCCGGGTGGCCGGGCGTGTGGTTCCCGCACGTCATGCCGGCAGCGTCGACGTCTTCCTGGAGGCCTTCGAGCGGGCCCGGCCCGGCGACGTGCTCGTGGTCGACAACGGCGGACGGCTCGACGAGGCGTGCGTCGGCGATCTCGTGGCCCTCGAGGCCCGGGCCGCCGGGCTGGCGGGGATCGTGATCTGGGGGCTGCACCGCGACACCGCCGATCTGCGGGCGATCGGGCTCCCGGTCTTCAGCCTCGGGGCGCTGCCCGCCGGACCGCAGCGTCTCGACGACCGGGCCGCGGACGCCCTGACGTCCGCCGTGGTGGGGGAGTGGACGGTGGGGCCCGAGGACCTCGTCCTCGGCGACGACGACGGCGTGCTCTTCGTCCCGGCCGCCCGCGCCGGGGACCTCCTCGCGTCGGCGGAGGCGATCCGCGACACCGAACGCCGGCAGGCCGGGCGGATCCACGAGGGCGTCTCTCTCCGCGACCAGCTCGGGTTCGACGCCTATCTCGCCCGCCGCCGCGAGACGCCCTCGCTGACCTTCCGCGAACATCTGCGGGGCATGGGCGGGGCCATCGAGGAATGAGCGGCACTCCGGTGGCAGGCGCGCTCGACGGGTCCCACAGTGGTCTTGGACGACCGTTGTTCCCGGCCGCTCCGACAGGCGGCGCATGACCGATCCGCAGGGATGTATTACTGTTATCTCGACATCGAGATATCTGCCGAGAGGCGTACCGCTGTCGCGCCACTAAGGCATACCTAAGTTAGGCATACCTTAACGGATCGGCGTGACGTTGTCGCGGCAGGATTGCCGCAGTACGCGAATTCATGCAATGAAGGAGACTGTCGTGTCGGCGAACAGCTTCGACGCTCGCAGCACCCTGCGGGTGGGCGACGAGTCGTACGAGATCTTCCGGCTGGACAAGGTCGAGGGCGCCGCGCGCCTTCCCTACAGCCTCAAGGTCCTCCTGGAGAACCTGCTCCGCACCGAGGACGGCGCCAACATCACCGCCGACCACATCCGTGCCCTGGGCGGCTGGGACTCCCAGGCTCAGCCCAGCCAGGAGATCCAGTTCACGCCGGCCCGCGTGATCATGCAGGACTTCACCGGCGTGCCCTGTGTCGTCGACCTCGCCACCATGCGTGAGGCTGTCAAGGAGCTCGGCGGCGACCCGGCGAAGATCAACCCGCTGGCCCCGGCCGAGCTGGTCATCGACCACTCGGTCATCGCCGACAAGTTCGGCACGAAGGACTCCTTCGCCCAGAACGTGGAGCTGGAATACGGCCGCAACAAGGAGCGCTACCAGTTCCTGCGCTGGGGCCAGACCGCGTTCGACGAGTTCAAGGTCGTCCCGCCGGGCACCGGCATCGTGCACCAGGTGAACATCGAGCACCTGGCCCGTACGGTCATGGTCCGTAACGGCCAGGCCTACCCCGACACCCTCGTCGGCACCGACTCGCACACCACCATGGTCAACGGCCTCGGCGTGCTGGGCTGGGGCGTCGGCGGCATCGAGGCCGAGGCCGCGATGCTCGGCCAGCCGGTCTCCATGCTCATCCCGCGCGTCGTCGGCTTCAAGCTGACCGGCGAGCTGCCCGCCGGCACCACCGCCACGGACCTCGTCCTCACGATCACCGAGATGCTGCGCAAGCACGGCGTCGTCGGCAAGTTCGTCGAGTTCTACGGCGAGGGCGTCGCCGCCACCTCGCTGGCCAACCGCGCCACCATCGGCAACATGTCGCCGGAGTTCGGCTCCACCGCCGCGATCTTCCCGATCGACGGCGAGACGCTCAAGTACCTGCGCCTGACCGGCCGCAGCGAGCAGCAGGTCGCGCTCGTCGAGGCGTACGCCAAGGAGCAGGGCCTGTGGCTGGACCCGGCCGCCGAGCCCGACTTCTCCGAGAAGCTCGAGCTCGACCTCTCCACGGTCGTCCCCTCCATCGCCGGCCCCAAGCGCCCGCAGGACCGCATCGTCCTGGCCGACGCCGCCGCGCAGTTCGAGCGTGACGTCCTCAACTACGTCTCCACCGCCGACGAGGCGGGCGAGGAGTCCTTCCCGGCCTCCGACGCCCCGGCCGCCGCCAACGGTGTCCCGTCGAACCCGGTCACCGTCACCGCCCCCGACGGCTCGACCTACACGATCGACCACGGCGCCGTCACCGTCGCCGCGATCACCTCCTGCACCAACACCTCGAACCCGTACGTCATGGTCGCCGCCGCGCTGGTGGCCAAGAAGGCGGTCGAGAAGGGCCTGACCCGCAAGCCGTGGGTCAAGACCACCCTCGCCCCGGGCTCCAAGGTCGTCACCGACTACTTCGACAAGGCGGGCCTGACCCCCTACCTCGACAAGGTCGGCTTCAACCTGGTCGGCTACGGCTGCACCACCTGCATCGGCAACTCCGGCCCGCTGCCGGAGGAGGTCTCCAAGGCCGTCAACGACCATGACCTGGCCGTGACTTCGGTGCTCTCCGGCAACCGTAACTTCGAGGGCCGGATCAACCCCGACGTCAAGATGAACTACCTGGCGTCCCCGCCGCTGGTCGTCGCGTACGCCCTCGCGGGCTCCATGAAGGTGGACATCACGCGCGACGCGCTGGGCACCGACACGGACGGCAACCCGGTCTTCCTCAAGGACATCTGGCCCTCCGAGGCCGAGGTCAACGACGTCGTGGCCAACGCCATCGGCGAGGACATGTTCAACAAGTCCTACCAGGACGTCTTCGCGGGCGACGCCCAGTGGCAGGCCCTGCCGATCCCGACCGGCAACACCTTCGAGTGGGACGCCGAGTCCACCTACGTCCGCAAGCCCCCGTACTTCGAGGGCATGCAGATGGAGCCGGCCCCGGTCACCGACATCACCGGCGCCCGCGTCATGGCCAAGCTGGGCGACTCGGTCACCACCGACCACATCTCCCCGGCCGGTGCGATCAAGGCCGACACCCCGGCCGGCAAGTACCTCACGGAGCACGGCGTCGAGCGCCGCGACTTCAACAGCTACGGCTCCCGCCGCGGCAACCACGAGGTCATGATCCGCGGTACGTTCGCCAACATCCGCCTGCGCAACCAGATCGCGCCGGGTACGGAGGGCGGCTTCACCCGCGACTTCACGAAGGCGGACGCCCCCGTCTCCTTCATCTACGACGCCTCGCAGAACTACCAGGCCGCCGGCATCCCGCTGGTCGTCCTGGCCGGCAAGGAGTACGGCTCCGGCTCGTCCCGCGACTGGGCCGCCAAGGGCACCGCGCTCCTCGGCGTCAAGGCCGTCATCGCCGAGTCCTACGAGCGCATCCACCGCTCGAACCTCATCGGCATGGGTGTCCTGCCCCTGCAGTTCCCCGAGGGCGCCTCGGCCGAGTCGCTGGGCCTGACCGGCGAGGAGACCTTCTCCTTCACCGGCGTCACCGAGCTCAACGAGGGCCGCACGCCGCGCACGGTCAAGGTCACCACCGACACGGGCGTGGAGTTCGACGCGGTCGTCCGCATCGACACCCCCGGTGAGGCGGACTACTACCGCAACGGCGGCATCATGCAGTACGTGCTGCGCAGCCTGATCCGCAAGTAAGGGCACGGCGCGCCCGATACACGACGGCGGCCCCTCGGGACCTGGTTGAGGTCCTGCGGGGCCGTCGTTCGTCGTGGGGCGCGGTTACTTCGAGGGCGCGCCGCCCGCGCCGAGCCGGGCGTCGATCCGGTCCAGCCGCTCCAGGACGGCGCTCAAATTCTCACCCTGCTGGTTCGTGGTCACCACGAGCTGGCCGACCACATCGGCAACCCCCTGCAACGTGCGGCTCTGTGCCTCCAGGGCCTTAGTGTGGGCATCCAGTACCTTGCCGTGCTCAACCTGTGTCTCGCGCAACGCGTTGAGTACCTGGGTGTGACCGCGCATGGTCGTGCGCATCTCCGCGACGTCCCGATCGGCCATGCCGGCCAGAGCCCGGGAGCTCGCCGCGTCCTCACGCAGGCGCGCCATCTCGGCCTCCAGCTCACGGCTACGGGCCTCCAACGCGTCCACCCGGCGCCTCAGCTCGTCCTCGTTCATGTCCACCATTCTCTCAGTTCGTGCCAACAGTCAGACCCTGGACAACCGTGCGTCCAAGGCCCGGCACTCACGGTAGGCGTCAGTCGGCCTGCGGAGCTCTTCGCGCCCGGAAACGATCACCTGGCGTTCGGCGCCTCACCAGCTGGACAAGAATCGTGACGGCTTTCGTGTACCGACGTTCCGCAAACGACAACGCGTTGCCGATACGGCAAGGGCCGCAACCGACCTCGCGGTTGCGGCCTCATGCGTTCGCAGAACGCCGTCCCGTAGGGGGATCAGAACAGGTCGCGGTACTGGTTGAGGCCAGTGCCGATCTTGACCCGGGACTTGAACGGCGAGGCTGCCTTGCCCGTGCCCTTGTACAGCCACAAGTTGCCCTTGGGGTCGCGGGCGAGGAGGTCGCTGTGGCCGTCGCCGTCGACGTCACCGGTGGCCACCAGCTTGTTGAACTGGTTCCAGCCGGAACCCACCTTCACGCGGGACGCGAACGGCTTCCGCGCATCGCCCGTGCCCTTGTACAGCCAGAGCACGCCCTGCTTGTCGCGGGCGACGATGTCCGGCTTGCGGTCGCCGGTCAGGTCGCCCTGGCCGGTGATTTGGCTGTACTGGCCCCAGCCGGAGCTGATCTTGACGCGCGGTGCGAGCGTGCCGTCCGCCTTGGTCTGGAAGCGCCAGAGGACGCCCTGCTTGTCGCGGGCCAGCAGGTCCGGGTGCTTGGCGCCGGTCAGGGTGCCGGGTGAGAAGGCAGTGTCGTACTGCCCCCAGCCGGTGGCCACCTTCTTGAGGCGCCCGTTGCGCCAGAGGTCCAGCCTGCCGTCGTCCATGACGTGGTACGCGCCGTCCTGGGCGCCGGTCAGATCGGGGTCGATCGAAATCCCGAACCTGAAGTGCGGCCATACATAGGCGCCCGACCGCTCGTAGAAGCCGCCCTTGTCGTCGGGCAGGTAGGCGTACATCTGGCCCGACGGCAGGATCCCGGACAGGAAGAAGGACGGTGCGGCGGGGGTCGGCTTGTGTCGCCCGGGTGCGGCGGTGGCCGTACCTGCGGCCGTGGCGGCCAGGGTGACGGCTGTTGCCACGGTGGCCAGGCGCGTCAGTCCACGTCGGCGGTGGGAAAGGTGCTTCACGGACACTCCTGTTGAAGAAGGTACATTGCGATCCTCGCACAGCCGTTGGGGCGCAAGCAGAGCGGCCCTTGCCGCTGCATGCCATCTGCCGGTAGTTACTTCTCAGTTGCTTACGGACTGGGGAGGAAGCGCGTGATGATGCGTATGCGCGGGGCGGTCTTCGCGGCAGGTCTGGCATCCGTGCTGCTGGTCGGCGGCTTACAGACACCGGCAACCGCGGCCGGGAAACCGGCAGTCACTGCCTTGCGGTCGTGTGCGGAACAGGGGCGCGTGCAGGTGTTCCGGCAAGGCGGCGTACCGCTGCTCGACTGGAGGGAGAACCTGGAGTTCGACGGGCTCGGCATGCTCTGGGTCTCGCACATCCTCAAGGGCCGGGTCGAGGGGTACGCCCCCGACGGCACGCTGAAGACCACCGTCCAGGTGAGCGGCCCCGGCGGAATCCGGCGCGGTCCGGACGGGATGATGTACGTCAACTACGGTGTGAATCCGCTCGCTCCGGACGGCGGCATCATGCGGTTCGATCCGACCGCCGCCAGGCCGAAGGCCGAGAAGGTGGTGGGCGGCACCCCCGGCATCAACGGCCTCGCGATCGACGCCGACGGAAACTTCTACCTCAGCCGTGAATTCGCCACCGGGATCCTCAAGATCCGCCCGGACGGCACGAGGGACGAGAAGTGGACGCGGGCCGCGAACGTCTTCGGCACCAACGGGCTGGAGATCGCCGGGGACCAGCTCTACGCGAGCGTCGTCACCAGCACCACGTCTCCGGTCGTACGCGTCCCCCTGAACGACCCTGCACACCACACCACGATCACCGAACTCAGCTCCAACCCACTGAAGTTGAAGCTCCTCGACGACCTCGCCTACGTCAACGGCGAACTGGTCGTCGCCTCATGGCGCGACGGCGAACTCATCCGCGTGAACCCGTCCACCGGCCACTCCTGCATCCTGGTGACCGGCCTGCACATGCCCACCAGCGTCCGCATCCCCCGCGGCTTCGGCACCAACGACCCGCGCCACGACCTGTTCGTGACGGAGGCGTCCGGCCGGATCGTGAAGGTGACGGTCGGCTGACTCATACCGGAGTATCAGTGGGGAATTGGCACCCGAGTAGGGCGCGCCCGCCGGTTCCCGATCCCTAGAGTCCTGGCGTCGGTCACCTCGCGGGAGGAACGGAAATGTCGCACAAGGGTAGTCAGTTGAGGCGCAGGGCCGCCGTCGCGATGTGCGCCCTGGCGCTCTGCGCGGCGCTGGAGGCCATCGCTCCCGCCGCCGGTGCCGTCGGCGTCTCCGCCCGGGTGCGGCTGCCCGAGCCCACCGGACCGTACGCGGTGGGGACGGTCACCCGGCAGTTCACCGACCCGGCCCGTAAGGACCCCTGGCACCCCGAGCACGGCCATCGCCAGGTGGCGGTGAGCTTCTGGTATCCGGCGGCGCGCGGTGGCGCCAACAGCCGCACCGTGCCACAGATGAGGCGTGACGCGGCGCTGCACTTCGGCTCCAAGGACGGCGCCGGGCACCGCAACTACGGCGTGCCGGCCGGGGCTGTGGACTGGACGGCCATCCGGACCCATGCCCGCCAGAACGCACCCCTGGCGGGCGACACCGGTGCGCGTCCGGTGGTGCTCTACTCCGCCGGGCTGGGCGACCCCCGCACCTGGAACACCACACTGGTGGAGGAGCTGGCCTCGCGCGGTTATGTGGTGGTCACCGTCGACCACACCTATGACTCCTCGGAAGTCGCCCTGGACCACGGCAGGTTGGCGACCTCGGTACTGCCCGGCTTCGTCGGCAAACCAGGTACCGATGTGGGGGCGCTGCTGCGCAAGGCGCTCAAGGCGCGGGTGGACGACACCCGTTTCGTCCTGGACCGGCTGGGCGACCGCGGCCTGCGCGGCCGGCTGCCGCGGGGGCTGGCCCAAGCCATGGACCTGCGGAACATCGCCATGGTGGGGCAATCGGCGGGCGGCTTCACCGCCCTGCAGGCGATGCATGACGACCGCCGGATCAAGGCCGCCGTCGATATGGACGGGACGCTGGCCTTTCCCGGCCCGGACGGCACCGGAAGCCACCTCAGCGAGGTTTCACGGGAGGGCTTGGACCGGCCCTTCCTGCTGATGGGCACGGACGCCGCCGACTCCGGTCCGTACCAGCGCCAGCCCTCCTGGAAGTCACTGTGGCAACACTCGCACGGCTGGCGCGGTGACCTCACGCTGACCGCTTCCGAGCATGGCGCCTATACGGACGCGGCACCGCTGCTGCCCCAGGCCGCCCGGCAGCACGCAGTGTCCTGGGGGACGGTACGCAAGGACATCGGCACCGTACGGCCGTGGCGGGCGGTCGAGGCCACGCGGGCCTATGTCGCCTCGTTCCTCGACCGGTTCCTGCGGGGCCACAACGACCGGCTGCTGGATGGGCGTTCGTCCCGCTTCCCGGAGATGCGGATCAGCGTCCGGAGTCATTGAGTCCGACTGATGAAGGACGCCCAGCTTGCGGTCTGGAATGTGAGGGCGCGGCCCTCGTCCGGTACTCGATCAGTGTCGGCATGGGTCACAGCGCTGCGAAGTCCTTCGCTACGGACTCAAGGAGCTCAAGAGACGCGGCTGGTGGAAGAGCAACAGCTCTGACGAGGTCAAAGCGCTGCCAAGTGCGTTCTACGAGTTCCGGGTCCTCGATGAGTTGTCCGGAGCACGCTCCTTCGGTGTAAGCGACAGCCGGCCCCTCACGGAAGTCCATGAGCTGGACCATGCTGTCCATGAACGCTTCGGACATGCGGGCGAACGGGAGCACCTGAACCACCACTCGGGACCGCTGAGCCATATCAGTCAGGTGGCGGAGCTGTTCACGCATCACGGCCGGGCCGCCGATGTGAGCCGGCAGGGTCGACTCAGGCAGGATCGACCAGTGCACTGGGTGGGATGGGTCGTCAAAGAGGTGCTGACGGGCCATCCGAGCTTCTACCCATTCCTCAAGCTGTCTTGACGGGGCGAAAGGGTTGGCAGCGCTGCTGATGGCGTGCGTGTAACTGGCTGTCTGCAGTAGGCCGGGGACGAGTACGGGTGAGTACAGGTTGATCGTCTTCGCCTTGGGCTCCAACTCCACGGATTCCACGGCGTAGTCAGCGATCTTCGACTTACGCGCCAGGCGACACAGCCGCTGAAGGTACTCACCACTGCCGAGTGCCTCATCGAAGGCCTTGGACAACTCCAACTGCGGGCGTCTGATGGCAGCTTCAAATTGCCCGACGTACGAACCGGAACAGAATGCGAGCGCTCCGAGCGCCGCTTGGGTAAGGCCTGCGGCCTCACGCAAGCGGCAGAGTTCAGAGCCGTAGAACGCGCGCGGATCCGCGTATGGATCCTTGTCCTTGGAGTGGTTCACCCTATCGAGGGTAGTGTGAACCACTCACTCGGTAAGGAGAGTCAGAACAGCAGCCGGTACTGGTTCCAGTCCGAACCGGCGAGCTTCACCGGGGACTTGTAGGGCGAGGACGCCTTGCCCGTGCCCTTGTACAGCCACAGCGCGCCCTTGCCGTCGATGGCGAGCAGGTCGGCGTGGCTGTCGCCGTTCACGTCGCCGGTGGCGACGAGCCGGGTGTACTGGTTCCAGCCGCCGCTGATCTTCGTACGGTCACGGAAGGGCTTCTTCGCGTTGCCGGTGCCCTGGTAGAGCCAGAGGACGCCCTGCTTGTCGCGGGCGACGATGTCGGTCTTGCCGTCGCCGGTCAGGTCGCCGCGGCCGGTGATCTGGGTGTGCTGGCCCCAGCCGGAACCGACCCTGATGCGGGGCGAGAGCTTGGCGAAGTCCTTGCCGGGCAGCTTGTTGTTGCCGAGGTGGAGCCACAGGACGCCCGACCGGTCGCGGGTGAGGATGTCGGAGCCGGTCGAGCCGCCCAGGTTGCCGGGGCTGAAGAAGACGTCGTAACCGCCCCAGCCGCCCGCCACCTTGGACGCGTGGCCGGCCCGGCCCTGGTAGAGGACGTCACCGCTTGTGGTGAGGGAGTACGAGCCGTCGGCGTAGCCGTCCCGGTCGTGGTCGACCAGGGTCTCCGCCTTGGTCTTCCGCCACCAGGAGCCGTCCGTGCTGTCGACGAGCTTCAACCCGCCCTTGCCGTCGGGGCGGTACACCCGGAACTGGCCGGAGGCGGTGACCCCTTCGACCGGGAGCAGGGGTGCGTTCGCGGTCGGCTTGGTGAAGCCCGCGACGGTGCGCTGCGGGGCGCTGCGCAGCGTGGCCGGAGCGTCGGACGGGGTGTCGGCCAGGGCCGTGCCGGCGGTGATGCCCACGAGCGCGGCGGCGGCGATGGCGGTGGACAGGGCGTGCGACAGGGCGCGTTGTGCGATGCGAGTCATCTAGGACTCTCCCCCCAGGAGAGACGGATGGTCAGAGAACAGGGCCGCACCCCGTTCGTGGAGTGCGGCCCTGCGGTGTTATGCCGGGATCGGATCAGAAGACCAGGCGGTACTCGTTGAAGCCCGAGCCGACCTTCACCGGGGACTTGAAGGGAGAGGAGGCCTTGCCCGTGCCCTTGAAGAGCCAGAGGGCACCCTTCTTGTCCACGGCGAGCAGGTCGCTGTGGCCGTCGCCGTCCACGTCACCGGTGGAGACCAGCTTGGTGTACTGGTTCCAGCCACCGCTGATCTTCGAGCGGCCCGTGAACGGCTTGTTGATGTTGCCGGTGCCCTTGTAGAGCCACAGCACGCCCGACTTGTCGCGGGCGACGATGTCGGTCTTGCCGTCGCCGGTCAGGTCGCCGCGGCCGGCGATCGCGGTGAACTGGCCCCAGCCGCCGCCGACCTTCTTGCGAGCCCCCAGCTCGCCGGAGATCTTGCCCGGGTAGACCCAGAGCACGCCCGACTTGTCGCGCGCGAGGAGGTCGGAGTCCTTGGAGCCGCCCAGGTCGCCGGGGGACAGGATGGTGTCGTACTGGCCCCAGTTGGAGCCGACCTGGAAGGCGCCGCCGTCGAACTTGTAGAAGGCCTGGTTGCTCTTGTGGAGCATGTACATGCCCGCGTAGCCGCCCCAGGTGCCGTGGACCTGGGTGGCCATCTTGAAGCTCTTCCAGGCCTCACGGGACTTCGCGTTGTTGGAGGCCGCCTTGCGGGGCTTGAAGCCGCCCTTGCCGTTGGGGACGTAGGCGAAGTACTCGCCCTTGTTGTTGACGGCGTTGACGACGAGCAGCGGAGCCGCGCTGCTGGGCTGGGCCGTACCGGCGAGGGCCTTGACGTTCTGCGGAACGGTCTGCGCGACGGTCTCCGGCATGGCGACGGGGCTGTCGGCCAGGGCCGTGCCGGCGGTCGCGCCGACCAGGGTGACGGCGATCGCCGCGGTGACGAGACGCGGCAGAGCGCGGCGGGTGGTGTTGGTCACGTGAAATCCCCCCATGAAAAATCGTGAACACAATGCGACGCGCCCCGCCGGAGCGAAGCGCGCCAACACCATTATGTGGATCCTTTCACAACCTTTTCACCTGTCAACGTGTTTAACGTGACTCAAACGGCACCCGGCGACCCCAACAACTCCACCTCGGCGAGGGTCGCCTCGCCTCCTGTCACCCGCAGCCGGTAGTGGGCGTACGAGCCGGTGGTGCGCAGGGCGAAGACGCGGGTCTGCCGGTCCCAGGGGAAGAACTCGCCCGCGCGCTGGTCGACTTCGGTCCATGACCGTCCGTCCGCCGAGCCTTCGAGGACCCAGCCGTGCGGGGCCTTGGCCCGCTCGGCGGAGGTGAGGGTGTAGGAGGTCACGCGGGAGCCCGGGGCCACGTTGAACTGGGCGGTCGTGAAGGTGGCCGCCGTGCGCGAGGAACGGTCGGTCAGGGCCGAGCCGTCGGGGACGGTCACGTCGGCGTCGGGGGAGGGCACCCGGTCGTCGCGGGTGATGGAGGTGGGGCCGGCGTCGGGGGCGGTGGCCCAGGCGGACGGCTTCGGGCCCATGTCGAACTCCAGGGTCGCGCCCGCCGCGAGGAGGGAGTGCGGGAGGGCGGTGGAGTTCCAGGGTTTGCCGTTGACACGCAGGCCCTGGACGTAGATGTTGCGGGCGCTGTTGCCCGGAGCCTTGACCACCAGGTCGTGGCCGTTCTCCAGGTGCACGGTCGCCTTGGTGAACAGCGGTGAGCCGACGGCGTATTCGGCCTGCCCCATGACCAGTGGGTAGAAGCCCAGTGCGCTGAAGACGTACCAGGCCGACATCTCGCCGTTGTCCTCGTCACCCGGGTAGCCCTGGCCGATCTCGCTGCCGGTGTAGAGGCGGGAGAGGACTTCGCGGACCTTCTCCTGGGTCTTCCAGGGCTGCCCGGCCGCGTCGTAGAGATAAGCGATGTGGTGCGAGGGCTGGTTGCTGTGGCCGTACATGCCCATACGGACGTCCCGGGCTTCGGTCATCTCGTGGATGATGCCGCCGTACGAACCGGCGAATTCAGGTGCGCCGGTTTCCGGGGTGGCGAAGAAGGTGTCGAGCTTCTTCGCCAGGCCCGCGCGGCCGCCGTAGAGATTGGCCAGGCCGCGGGTGTCCTGGGGCACGGTGAAGGCGAAGTTCCAGCCGTTCGTCTCGGTGTAGTCGTAACCCCAGACCCGGGGGTCGTAGGTGTCGGGCTGCATCCGCCAGGCGCCGTTGTCGTCGCGGCCCTGGAAGAAGCCGATGCGGCGGTCGAAGTGCCGGACGTAATTCCGCGCGCGGTTCAGGAAGTAGGCGGATTCCTCGCGGTAGTGGGTCTTGTGGGTTTTGGCATAGAGCGCCTCGGCCATTTTCGCCAGGCCGAAGTCGTTGATGTATCCGTCGACGGCCCAGGACATCCCCTCCCGGGTGGTGGTGCTCGTCCAGCCGCGGAAGACGGAGGTGTCCATGCCCTTGCGGCCGGTGCCGGGATTCGCGGGCGCCACGGTCGCGTTCTTGAGCGCGGCCTGGTACGCCGCCTCGGCGTCCATGGGTACGCCCTTCACATAGGCGTCGGCGAAGGCGATGTCCGAACTGGTGCCGGTCATGAGGTCGGCATAGCCGGGCGAGGACCAGCGGGTGGTCCAGCCGCCGTCCTTGTACTGCTGCACGAAGCCGTCGACGAGCTTGCCCGCCTGGCGCGGGGCGAAGAGGGAGTACGCGGGCCAGGTGGTGCGGTAGGTGTCCCAGAAGCCGTTGTTGACGTACACCTCGCCGTCGACGATCTTCGCGCCGGTACGGGTGGAGGTGGAGGTGCCGGTGGGCGGGGAGAAGGGGCTGGCGTAGCGGGGGCGGGGGTGGTCTGCGGAGCCGGTGTTCTCGAAGCCCGAATTGGGATACAGGTAGAGCCGGTAGAGGTTGGAGTAGAGCGTCGTGAGCTGGTCGCGGCTCGCGCCCTCGACCTCGATACGGCCGAGGAGGGCGTCCCACGCGGCGCGGGCCCGGTCGTGGACGCGGTCGAACGAGGTGTCCTCGGGGATCTCCTGCTCGAGGTTGGCCCTGGCCTGGTCGACGCTGATGAGCGAGGTCGCGATGCGCAGGGTGACGGTGCGGGTGTTCTCCGGGCGGAAGCGCAAGTAGCCCGTGACGTTGGAGCCGCCTCCGCCGGGGAGCCTGCCGCTCGCGGTCACGGGGGCGTCGAAGACGCCGTGAACGAACAGGCGGGTGGCGCCCGTTGACAGTCCGCTCCGCACGTCCGACCAGCCGCTGAACTCGCCGCGCTCGGGGTCGAGGGTCAGACCGCCGTGGTTGTTGACGTTGTCAAGGATGACGCTGGCGTCCTCACCCGGAAAGGTGAATCGCATCATCGCGGCATGGTCGGTGGGCACGATCTCGGTCTTGAGCCCGTTGTCGAAGGTGACGCCATAGTAGTGCGGCTTCGCGGTCTCGCGCGCGTGATGGAAGGGGAGGGCACGGGCGGTGCGCGAGGCGTCGGGGGTGCCGGCCGCCGCGGAGGGCATCACCTGGAAGGTCTGCCGGTCGCCCATCCACGGGCTCGGCTGATGGCTCGCGCCGAAGGCCTGGATGGTGGGGAGGTTGTCGGCGTTGTTGCCGGCCGCGTACTGGTAGAGCCAGGTCAGGGAGCCCGCGTCGGTCATGGGCGTCCAGAAGTTGAAGCCATGGGGGAGGGCGGTGGCGGGGAAGGTGTTGCCGCGGGAGAAGCTCGAACTGGAGAGGGTGCCACGGGTGGTGAGGGCGTAGTCCGAGGGGTGTGCGGGTGCCTGCTCCTCCGGGGCGGGGGCGAGGGAGATGTCGTCGATCCAGCCGCGGAACTTCGCGGGGCCCTCGGGGGAGTCATAGGCGATGAGCACGCGGGCCACGGTCTTGCCCGCCGCGACGGAGCCGATCAGCGACTCCTTGTTGTTCCACTGGTTGACGTAGAGCGTCTTGGAGTCGGCCTGGCCCTGCGGGGTCAGCAGGGCTCCGTGCTGGTCGCGCGCGCCGAGCTCGCTGAGGTAGGTGCCGTCGGTGAAGGCGAGGTCGAGGGCGACATGGGTGGCGGGGTAGCGCGGGTCGCGCTCGGGCATGGCCGGGAAGATTTTGTACGACAGCAGGGTGCGCGGCGTGACCCTGGTGTGCACGGCGAAGACCTTGTTGTACGCGTAGGCGCGCCCGTGGGCCTTGTGGGTGCCCCCGTAGCGCAGGGCGTGGGTGCCGGTGAAGCCCGCCCGGGCTTTGGCCGTGGGCGAGCCGCTCGGGCCGTGGTCCACATAGCTGCGCATGCCGGGGGGAGGCGGGGGGCTCGTGCGGTCGGTGGCGAACTGGACCTCGGCGAGCTGGATGATGTCCTCGCCGCCGTTGCGGGTTATGTCGAGGCGGTACTGCCGGTAGGAGGCGGTGTTGGTGAAGGAGAACTCCCGGGTCTGGAGCCGCTTTTCGAAGACCTCGCCCTTGCGGGTGTCGAGGACGGTCCAGTTCCGGCCGTCGTCGGAGCCCTTGAGCGTCCAGTCCCTGGGGTCGCGTCCGGGGGCGTCGTTGGCGGAGGTCAGCGCGTACCGCACGGCCTTGACGGGCTCGGAGAATCCGAACTCCAGCCAGGCCGTCCGCTGGAAGGTCAGCCATTTGGTGCCGATCTCCCCGTCGACCAGGTTCTCCTTGACCTCGCCGCCCTCCCGGTTCTCGCCGCTGGCGCGGACCTCGGCGATCCTGTCGGTCACGCTGCCCGGGATGCCGCTGGTGTCGCCGCCGTCGACCCCGGATGCCTTCGCGCGTCCGTCCCGCCCGGTCTCGGCGGTGTCGCGCCAGTCGGGCTGTGGCTCACCCGGCTCGAAGGAGGAGCTGAAGCGGTCCTGGCCGCCCTCGGCGCGGGGAGTGCCGCCCGGGGCCGCGAGGGCCCCGCCCGGGGCGATCTGAGAGACCGTCACCAGCATGGTGGCCACGAGGAGGGCCGCGGCGCGGGGGGCGGGCATGCGGCGGCGGTGTCCGAGTCTCGGTCTCATTCCCTGCCTCTCCAAAGCTGACAACGTTGTCACCCTGGTTGCGCAATGCTAAGTAGGTCTCGGGAGGGCAGTGGTGTCAAGGGTTTTGGAGGGGGTGTCGCCGGATGTCGGCGAGGTCTCAACTAGGGAAAGACTGATGGCCAAAACTGCTTTCGATCTTGCCCAGTTGATATGAAGTGGACTATACCTGTCGGCGTCCGGGGCGGCTCCGCGCTGCCCGTGACGGACCGGGGGAGGGCGGCGGGCGGCACGGCCCGGACACTTCCCCGCGGCGCACACCCAGCACGTCAAGCTTCAACTGACCCGCGGTGTCGGGCCCTTCGTCGATGGCGAGTTCGCAGGGGAGACCGCTACACCGCCTGAGTCCTGGAGAAGGCGAGGACTTGAGCATGGGATCCACCTCGGAATTCAGCCGTCGCGATCTGATCAAGCGGGCCGCGGCGATCGGCCTGATCTCGGTGCCGGCCATGAGCGTGCTGAGCGCCTGCGCGAGCGGCAGTGACGACGATGACAAGCCGGTCGACAAGGGGCAGAAGAGCGCCAAGAACCCTCTCGGTGTCAATGAGAAGGCGCCACTTGACGTCGTCATCTTCGACGGCGGATTCGGCCAGCAGTATGCGAAGGACGCGGAGAACCTCTACAAGTCCGCATTCCCCGGCGCCGAGATCAAGCACTCGGCCACCCAGGACATCTCGCCCCAGCTCCAGCCGCGCTTCAACGGCGGCACCCCGCCGGACCTCATCGACAACTCCGGTGCCAAGCAGATGGACATGGGCACCCTGGTCGGCCAGCAGCAGCTCGCCGATCTCAACGCCCTGCTCGACGCCCCCTCCGTCGACGACCCGAAGAAGAAGGTGCGCGACACCCTGCGCCCGGGCGTCGTGGAAATGGGCCAGTTCGACGGCAGCGAGACCTGGATCCTCTACTACGCCTACACCGTCTACGGCGTCTGGTATTCGAAGACCAATCTGCAGAAGCTCGACGCCCAATACCCCGAGACCTGGGACGAGATGCTGGCCCTCTGCGAGAAGGCCAAGAAGAAGGGCATCGCCGGCTGGACGTACGCGGGCAAGTACCCGTACTACGTCCCGTTCAGCCTCTACCCCTTCATCGGCAAGATCGGCGGCGTCGAGGTCCTGAACAGGATCGACAACCTCGAGCCGAACGCCTGGAAGGACCCCGCGGTCAAGGCCGCCTTCGAGGCGTACTACGAGCTCTACAAGAAGGGTTACATCCTCCAGGGCACCCCCGGCCTCGACCACATCCAGTCGCAGACCGCCTGGACCGAGGGCAAGGCGCTGTTCATCCCCAACGGCTCCTGGGTGGAGAACGAGGCGAAGAAAACCACCCCCAAGGACTTCCGGATGGCGGTCGGCGCCCCCTCGGGCCTCGACAAGAACGACAAGCTGCCGTTCGGCACCCTGTGGGCCTCCGGCGGCGAGCCGTTCATCGTGCCGAAGAAGGCCAAGAACCCGGCGGGCGGCATGGAGTTGCTGCGCATCATGCTCGGCAAGCAGTCCTCGCAGAACTTCATCAAGGCGGTCTCCTCGCTGACCTCCTTCAACGGCGGCACCGACGGGCTCACCCTGCCGCCGGGCCTGGCCTCCTCCCAGGACGCCCTCACCAAGGCCGGGAAGAACGTGCTCAATCCGCGGCTCCAGGACTGGTACGTCGCCCTGCAGAAGGAGAAGATCGGCGTGGGCGCCCTCGGCGAGATGATGGCGGGCCGCCTGACCCCCGACGATGCCATCAAGAAGATCCAGAAGTACGCCGACGACACCGCGAAGGACAGCGCCGTCAAGAAGTACAAGCACAAGTAACCGGGGTCGTGAGCCATGCAGCACGGTAAGTACCGCTTCATCGCCGGTTTTCTGCTGGTGCCACTGGTGATCTACGGGGTCTTCGTCATCTCCCCGTTCGTCCAGGCCATCTACTACTCCTTCACCAACTGGACGGGGCTGAGTTCGAAGTTCTCGATGACCGGTCTCGAGAACTACCAACGGCTCTGGGACGACGAGGTGTTCTGGAAGGCCGTCGGGCACAACGTGCTGCTGCTCCTGGTGCTGCCGCTGGTCACACTCGGACTGGGCCTGTTCTTCGCCTTCATGCTCAACGTCGGCGGCCGTCGCACCAAGCACGCGGCGGTCGCCGGCGTCCGGGGATCCGGCTTCTACAAGATCGTCTACTTCTTCCCGCAGGTGCTCTCGCTCGCGATCGTGGCTCTGCTCTTCCAGTTCGCCTACAACCCCAACAGCGGCGCCATCAACTCCCTCCTGAGCGCCGTCGGCCTGGACTCGGTGCAGCCCGACTGGCTGGGCGACCCGGACCTCGCCCTGTGGTGCGTCACCGCGGTGATGGTGTGGAGCAACGTCGGCTTCTATGTGGTGCTGTTCTCGGCCGGCATGGCCTCCATCCCCAAGGACTTCTACGAGGCCGCCCTGCTCGACGGCGCCAACCGCGTCCAGACCTTCTTCCGGATCACGCTGCCGCTGTTGTGGGACACGGTCCAGACCGGCTGGGTCTACATGGGCATCATGGCGCTCGACGGCTTCGCCTTCGTGCAGATCATGACCATGGGGCCGGGCGGCCCGGACTACTCCACCGAGCTGCTGTCCTACTACCTCTACACCAAGGCCTTCCGTGACGGGCAGGCCGGATACGCGACGACCGTCGGGGTCGCGCTGCTCATCGTCACCATGATCTTCGCGGGCATCGTCATGAAGCTCGGCAGGCGCGAACGGCTGGAGTTCTGATGTCCGTACGTACCGAACAGCCGCCGGAGGGCGGCATCGTGACCGCACCGGCCGAGCCCGCACGGACGCGGGCACGGACGGACGGCGAGGGCAGGGTCCTCAACGTCTTCTCGCACGGCATCCTGGTGATCTGGGGCCTGATGGTCACCCTGCCGCTGCTGTGGGCGGTGATGAGCGCCTTCAAGACGGACAAGGAGATCTTCACCTCGCCCTGGTCGCTGCCGAAGGGGCTGCACTTCGACGCCTGGAGCCGCGCCTGGGGCAAGGCGCACATGAGCGAGTACTTCCTCAACTCGCTGATCGTGGTGGCCGGTTCGCTCGTCGGCACCATGCTTCTGGGCTCGATGGCGGCCTATGTGCTGGCCCGCTTCGACTTCCCGGGAAACCGCTTCATCTATTTCCTGTTCGTGGGCGGGATGAGCTTTCCCGTCATCCTGGCGCTCGTCCCGCTGTTCTTCGTGATGAAGAACATGCAGCTGCTCAACACCTATCCCGGCCTGATCCTGGTCTACATCGCCTATTCGCTGCCGTTCACGGTCTTCTTCCTCACCGGCTTCTTCAAGACGCTGCCCACGTCGGTGGCCGAGGCGGCCATGATCGACGGGGCCTCGCACACCCGGACCTTCTTCCAGATCATGCTGCCGATGGCCAAGCCCGGCCTGATCAGCGTCGGGATCTTCAACTTCCTGGGCCAGTGGAACCAGTACCTGCTCCCCACCGTGCTCAACGTCGGCGACGAGAACAAACGGCTGCTGCCCCAGGGGCTGGTCGCCCTGGCCGCCAGCCAGCAGTACAAGGGGGACTGGTCGGGGCTCTTCGCGGGGCTGGTGATGGCGATGCTGCCGGTGCTCGCCGCCTATATCGTCTTCCAGCGGCAGGTCCAGGCCGGGCTCACGGCGGGTGCGCTGAAATAGCCGGAACAGCTGATCAGCACAGGGCTCAGCACAGAGTGAACCAGACCGCCTTCCCGGTGCCCTGTGCCGCCGGGGCGACGCCCCACGCCGCGGCGAAGCTGTCGATCAGCGTGAGCCCCCGGCCCGACTCCTCGTCGAGCCCGGCGCTGCGCGGGGCGGGGGCCTCGGGGCCGGCATCGTGCACGTCGATGCGCAGGGTCCGCGAGCGGCAGCTGAGATAGACCGTCACCGGGGACTTCGCGTGCACCACGCCGTTGGTGACCAGCTCGGTGGCCAACAGGCAGGCGGTGTCGGCGAGATCGTGCCGTCCGTGGTGCTTCAGGGCGAGCCGGAGCGAGCTGCGCACGAGGCCGATCATCCAGGGCTGTGCCGGGATCCGTAGGGTGTACCACCAGTCCGCGGTGGCCAGTTGAGGGTCCTCGCACATTGCCGTGCTCCGTTCCTTGAGATCGCCGAAGTGCCCAACTATCCGACAGATGCGCCGTGATGGGGACGCGGGCGGTCGCGGTGCGGCGGCGGGTATGTCGGGCGAACATGCCGCTGAAGCGCGCGGCACAGGGACAGGGCAGGATCAGCCGGACGGGGAGCGGGCCGCACGGGATTCGCCCCTTCGTGTGATGTGGCCTGCCGCCGGTGCTCATCGGTCACAGGGGCCCCGGGGTCGGGGCCCGGCCCCCGCTCGTACGATGTGGAAGCTCGGTGTGCCGGTGGGCGTCAAGGTCTTGACGTGATCTACGCCATGCGGCTGAGCTTAGAGTTCAGATGTTGTAGGGAAGCCCTGCCGATGAAGTGGGAGTGATCGGTCGTGGAGACTCCGGGGTCGCAGTCCTCGCTGCACCGGGCCAACCTGGAGCGGGTCGTGCGCGCGGTGCGCATGGCGGGAGCGCTCACGCAGGCCGAGATCGCCCGGTCCACGGGACTGTCGGCCGCCACGGTCTCCAACATCGTCAGGGAGCTGAAGGACGGCGGCACGGTCGAGGTGACCCCCACCTCCTCCGGCGGGCGCCGGGCCCGCAGTGTCTCGCTCTCCGGTGACGCCGGGATCGTGGTGGGCGTCGACTTCGGCCACACCCACCTGCGCGTCGCCGTCGGCAACCTCGCCCACCGGGTGCTGGCCGAGGAGGCCGAGCCGCTGGACGTCGACGCCTCGGCCGCCCAGGGACTGGACCGCGCCGAGCACCTGGTCAAGAGCCTCGTTGCGGCGTCGGGCATCAACGCGCGCAAGATCGTCGGGGTGGGGCTCGGCGTACCGGGCCCGATCGACGTCGCGTCCGGGGTGCTGGGCTCGACCGCGATCCTGCCGGGCTGGGCCGGCACCAACCCCCGCGACGAGCTCGCCGGCCGCCTCGACGTGCCGGTGTACGTCGACAACGACGCCAATCTCGGCGCGCTCGGCGAGCTGGTCTGGGGCGCCGGCCGGGGGGCCGCGGACCTCGCGTACATCAAGGTGGCCAGCGGCGTGGGCGCCGGGCTGGTGATCAACGGCCAGATCTACCGCGGCCCCGGGGGCACCGCGGGGGAGATCGGTCACATCACGCTCGACGAGTCGGGCCCGGTCTGCCGGTGCGGCAACCGCGGCTGCCTGGAGACCTTCACCGCGAACCGCTATGTGCTGCCGCTGCTGCACTCCGCGCACGGCACCGACCTGACGGTGGCCCGCATGGTGCGGCTCGCGCGCGACGGCGACGCGGGCTGTCGCCGGGTGATCGCGGACGTCGGGCGGCACATCGGCAGCGGCGTGGCGAGCCTGTGCAATCTGCTCAACCCGAGCCGCGTCGTGCTCGGCGGCGACCTCGCGGAATCGGGTGAGCTCGTGCTCGCGCCGATCCGCGAGTCGGTCTCGCGCTATGCGATCCCCAGCGCGGCACGGCAGTTGGAGGTCGTGCCGGGTGCGCTCGGCGGCCGGGCCGAGGTGCTCGGCGCGCTCGCGCTCGTGCTGAGCGAAATGGGTGACTCGAGCCTGCTGGAGGACACCACGTCCGTGGATTCCTTGACCTCTTGAGTTCACACAGATAACGAATGGCATCGTTGCCATCTCGTTAAGGATTTACTTCTTGACGCTTTGTTGGCGCCCGAGTTGACTTCCAGCCACCTCGGCCGCAATGACGCGGCCTCGTCAGGGAGGTATCTGCAAGTGAACACGCATCTGCGTCGTGCGGTCGTGGCCGTGGCCGCCGTATCGATGGCCACCACCATCGCCGCCTGTGGCAAGGCCAAGGAAGCCGGCGGCGGGGACAAGCAGGAGCAGAAGAAGGGCTCGCTCACCATCGGGCTCCTGCTGCCGGAGAACCAGACCGCCCGTTACGAGCGCTTCGACAAGCCGCTGATCGAGAAGAAGATCAAGGAGCTGGCGGGCGAGGACACCACGATCCTCTACGAGAACGCCAAGCAGGACGCCTCCGTTCAGCAGCAGCAGGTCGACACGATGATCACCAAGAAGGTCGACGCGCTGATCGTCGACGCGGTGGACGCCAAGTCGATCGCGAGCTCGGTCAAGAAGGCGAACGACAAGGGGATCCCGGTCGTCGCGTACGACCGCCTCGCCGAGGGCCCGGTCAAGGCGTACACGTCCGTCGACAACGAGCGCGTCGGGAAGATCCAGGGCGAGGCGCTGCTCAAGGAGCTGGGCGACAACGCCTCCAAGGGCGAGATCGTCATGATGAACGGCGCGATCACCGACCCCAACGCCAAGATGTACAAGGACGGCGCCCACTCCGTGCTCGACGGCAAGGTCAAGATCGGCAAGGAGTACGACACCAAGGAGTGGAAGCCGGAGAACGCCAACGAGAACATGAAGGGCGCCATCTCCTCGCTGGGCAAGGACAACATCGTCGGCGTCTACTCGGCCAACGACGGCATGGCGGGCGGCATCATCACCGCGCTCAAGAGCGCCGGCTACAGCAAGCTGCCCCCGGTTACCGGCCAGGACGCCGAGCTCTCGGCCGTCCAGCGCATCCTCGCCGGCGAGCAGTTCATGAGCGTCTACAAGCCGTACAAGCCCGAGGCCGACGCCGCCGCCACGATGGCGGTGACCCTCGCCCAGGGCAAGAAGCTGGACAACGTCGCCAAGTCCGCCGTGGACAGCGGCACCGAGAAGAAGATTCCCGCCATCATCGTCACCCCCGTTGCCCTCACCAAGGCCGACATCGCCACCTACGTCGGCAAGGAGGGGTTCTTCGGCAAGGACGACATCTGCACCGACAAGTACCGGGCGGAGTGCGACAAGGCCGGGCTGAAGTAGCCGCGCCGCAGCGAAGGAGCTGATTCACGTGTCCGCTACGCCCGTACTGGCGTTGCGCGGGATCTCCAAGCGGTTCGGTGCCGTGCAGGCGCTCACCGATGTGGACCTGGAGATCCGTTCCGGCGAGGTGGTCGCCCTGGTCGGCGACAACGGCGCCGGCAAGTCCACCCTGGTCAAGACGATCGCGGGCGCCGGGCCCGCCGACGACGGCGTCATCGAGTGGGAGGGCCGGCGGGTCACCGTCGACCGGCCGCACGTGGCCCAGGAGTTGGGCATCGCGACCGTCTACCAGGACCTCGCGCTGTGCGACAACCTCGATGTCGTCGGCAACCTCTTCCTCGGCCGCGAGATCGTCCGCGCCGGGGTGCTGGACGAGGTCGAGATGGAGCGGCGTGCCCGCGAGCTGCTCGCCACCCTCTCCATCCGGATCCCCAGCGTCCGGATCCCGGTCGCCTCGCTGTCCGGAGGACAGCGGCAGACCGTGGCGATCGCCCGCTCGCTGCTCGGCGAGCCCAAGGTCGTCATCCTCGACGAGCCCACCGCCGCGCTGGGCGTCGAGCAGACCGCGCAGGTCCTCGACCTCGTCGAGCGGCTGCGCGAACGGGGCCTCGGCGTGATCCTCATCAGCCACAACATGGCCGATGTGAAGGCCGTCGCCGACCGGGTCGCGGTGCTGCGGCTCGGGCGCAACAACGGCACCTTCGAGGTGCGCACCACCTCCCAGGAGGAGATCATCTCCGCCATCACCGGCGCCACCGACAACGCCGTCACCCGCCGCAAGGCGCGCACCGCGGAGGCCGAGAAGTGACCACCGACCTGTCCCGTGACGAGCCCGCCGTCCCCGCCGCCGCCGATCCCCGGCTGCTGGTCCGCGAGGCCGGATTCGCCGGCTACTGGGGCGAGTTCGCCCGCAAGCTGCGCAGCGGCGACCTCGGCTCGCTGCCCGTCGTGGTCGGGCTGATCGTCATCTGCCTGGTCTTCCAACTGCAGGACAGCGCCTTCCTCGGCGCCGAGAACCTCTCCAACCTCTTCGTCACCGCCGCCGGCACCGGACTGATCGCGGTCGGCATCGTCTTCGTGCTGATCCTCGGCGAGATCGACCTGTCCGTGGGATCGGTGAGCGGACTCGCCGCCGCGGTCTTCGCCGTCCTCAACGTCCATCACGGCATGCCGGAGTGGCTCGCGTTCGTCGTGGCCATTCTCACGGGCACCGTCGTCGGCGCGCTGCACGGCTTCTTCTTCGCCCGCATCGGCGTGCCCGCGTTCGTGGTGACGCTCGCCGGGCTCCTCGGCTGGAACGGCCTGATGCTCCAGGTGCTGGGCTCCGACGGCACCATCAACCTCGACGACTCCGGGCTGGTCGCGGCGCTGACCAACCACTACTTCACCGACATCGCCGCCGCGTACGGGCTCGCGACGCTGAGCGTGCTCGCGTACTTCCTGGTCTCCTTCCGGGACACCAGGAGGCGCGAGGCGGCGGGCGTGCCCGCACGCCCGCTCGGCGAGATCGCGCTGCGGACCGGTGCGCTGGCGGTGCCCGCGTACGCGGCGGCCTGGCTGTTCAACCAGTACAAGGGGCTGCCGCTGGCCGTGGTGATCTTCCTGGGCGTGGTCGTGGCGTTCGACCTCGTGCTGCGCCGCACCTCGTACGGCCGCAAGGTCTTCGCCCTCGGCGGCAGCGTGGAGGCGGCCCGCCGGGCCGGCATCAGCGTCCCGCTGGTCCGGATCTCCGTCTTCGCGCTCTCCGGCACGATGGCGGCGCTGGGCGGGATGTTCCTGGCCTCGCAGATCAACGCCGCGAACCAGTCGTCCGGTGCGGGCAGCCTGCTGATGAACGCCATCGCGGCGGCCGTCATCGGCGGCACCAGCCTCTTCGGCGGCCGGGGCAAGACGTGGTCGGCGCTGCTCGGGGTGCTGGTGATCCAGTCGATCGCGTCCGGCATGGCGCTGCTCGGCATCGCCTCCGCGGTGCAGTACATGATCACGGGTGCGGTGCTGCTGGCCGCGGTCGTGATCGACTCGGTCTCGCGTCGTACGCAGAAGACCGCCGGGCGGGCGTAACGCCGTTGCGGCGGGTCTTTGGCGAGGATCCGTCGGAGGCCCGTCCACCCGGGCGGACCAATCGGGTGGGCCCGGGCCAATCGGCCCGGGCCCACCCGCGTCGGTGGCCCGAATGTGCCGTTCGGGTGACGGAGGTCGCATCACCCGTTCATCGTCATCTCGGGCGGAAGATTAAACTCGACCGACCGACGACGCTCGACAGCTCGACAGCTTAAGGAGGCACGGGTGGCCCTGCTGACCCGCATCAGGGGACCGCGCGATCTGGACCGGCTGAGCCCCGAGCAGCTGGACCGGCTCGCCGCGGAGATCCGGTCCTTCCTCGTCGAAGCGGTCTCCAAGACCGGCGGACACCTCGGACCCAACCTCGGCGTGGTCGAGCTGACCCTCGCCCTGCACCGGGTGTTCGACTCCCCGAAGGACAAGGTGCTCTTCGACACCGGGCACCAGGCGTACGTCCACAAGCTGCTCACCGGGCGGCAGGACTTCTCGGGTCTGCGCAGCAAGGAGGGCCTGTCCGGCTATCCGTCGCGTGCGGAGTCCGAGCACGACGTCATCGAGAACAGCCACGCTTCCACCGTGCTGAGCTGGGCCGACGGCCTCGCCAAGGCCAACCAGGTGCTGGGGCATGACGACCGTCACGTCGTCGCCGTGATCGGTGACGGCGCCCTCACCGGCGGCATGGCCTGGGAGGCGCTCAACAACATCGCCGCCGCCAAGGACCGCCCGCTGGTCATCGTCGTCAACGACAACGAGCGCTCCTACGCGCCCACCATCGGCGGCCTCGCCAACCACCTGGCGACCCTGCGCACCACCGACGGCTACGAGCGTTTCCTCGCCCGCGGCAAGGACCTGCTCGAGCGCACCCCGGTCGTCGGCAAGCCGCTGTACGAGACGCTGCACGGCGCCAAGAAGGGGCTCAAGGACTTCATCGCCCCGCAGGGCATGTTCGAGGACCTGGGCCTGAAGTACGTGGGCCCGATCGACGGCCACGACATGGAGGCCCTGGAGTCCGCCTTCCAGCGCGCCAAGCGCTTCAACGGCCCGGTCATCGTGCACTGCCTCACCCAGAAGGGCCGCGGCTACAAGCCCGCCGAGCAGCACGAGGGCGACCGCTTCCACGGCATCGGCGTCATCCACCCCGACACCGGCCTGCCGGTCTCGGCGGGCGGTGCCAGCTGGACGTCGGTGTTCGGCGACGAGATGGTCGCGCTCGGCCGCGAGCGCGAGGACATCGTGGCGATCACGGCGGCGATGATGCAGCCGGTCGGCCTCGGCAAGTTCGCCAAGGAGTTCCCCGAGCGCGTCTACGACGTGGGGATCGCCGAGCAGCACGCGGCGACCTCGGCGGCGGGGCTGGCGACGGGCGGGTTGCACCCGGTCTTCGCGGTGTACGCGACCTTCCTCAACCGGGCCTTCGACCAGGTGCTGATGGACGTAGCCCTGCACAAGTGCGGTGTGACGTTCGTGCTCGACCGGGCCGGGGTCACCGGTGACGACGGTGCCTCGCACAACGGCATGTGGGACATGTCGATCCTCCAGGTCGTCCCCGGCCTGCGCATCGCCGCTCCGCGCGACGCCGACCAGGTCCGCGCCCAGCTCCGCGAGGCCGTCGAGGTCGAGGACGCCCCGACCGTCGTGCGCTATTCCAAGGGCACGGTGGGCCCCGCCGTCGAGGCGGTGGGCCGGGTCGGCGGCATGGACGTCCTGCGCCGCCCCGCGGCGGGCACGACGCGCCCCGACGTGCTGCTGGTCTCCGTCGGTGCGCTCGCCCCGATGTGCCTGGAGATCGCCGCTCTCCTCGACAAGCAGGGCATCTCCTCCACCGTCGTCGACCCGCGCTGGGTCAAGCCCGTCGACGAGGCGCTGCCCGGGCTGGCCCAGGAGCACCGCGTCGTCGTCACGGTCGAGGACAACGGCCGTGTGGGCGGCGTCGGTTCGGCCGTCGCCCAGGCGCTGCGCGACGCGGGCGTGGACCTGCCGCTGCGCGACTTCGGCATCCCGCCGCGCTTCCTCGACCACGCCTCCCGCAAGGAGGTCATGGCCGAGATCGGGCTGACCGCCCCGGACATCGCCCGCCAGGTCACCGGGCTGGTCGCCCGGCTGGACGGCAAGGCGGAGGACGTCGACGCCGTCGCCGCGGAGATCGTCCGCGACTGACGCCACGACTGACGCCACGACTCCCATCGGTCCGAGGGGCCGGTCGGAACCCCCCTGCCGGGGTGGTCCGACCGGCCCCTCGGCACGTTCGTGGCTGCCCACCATCGGGTGAATCCCGCGGGGGGTGGCTGTGGTCCTCCCACAACGGCCCGGATCATCGCGGACACTCGCTCAGTTCATGCACGAGTCATGCACGAGGCAGTTCACGCAGGTGGAGGTGAGCCGGTGACCACAGAGCAACCCACCCCAGGCGGCCGCGGCAGAAGCGGCATGTTCCGGACCAAGACGGTCGAGCAGTCCATCCGGGACACCGAGGAACCCGAACACGCGCTGAAGAAAACGCTCTCCGCACTCGACCTCACGGTCTTCGGCGTCGGTGTCGTCATCGGCACCGGCATCTTCGTCCTCACCGGCAAGGTCGCCAAGGAGAACGCCGGTCCCTCGGTGGCCCTGGCCTTCGTGCTGGCCGGCATCGCCTGCGGGCTCGCGGCGCTGTGCTACGCGGAGTTCGCCTCGACCGTGCCGGTGGCGGGGTCCGCGTACACCTTCTCCTACGCCTCGCTCGGCGAGCTGCCCGCCTGGATCATCGGCTGGGACCTGACCCTCGAGCTCGCGCTCGCGTGCGCCGTCGTCTCCGTCGGCTGGTCCAGCTATATGCGCTCCCTGATGGACACCGCGGGCTGGCACCTGCCGGACGTCCTGACCGGGCCGCACAGCGGGCACTTCGGCTTCGACGTCCTCGCCTGCGCCCTGGTGCTCGTCCTCACCGTCATCCTGGTCCTCGGCATGAAGCTCTCCTCCCGGGTGACGGCCATCGTGGTCGGGGTGAAGGTCACCGTGGTGCTCATCGTGATCATCGCGGGCTCCTTCTTCATCACCGGCTCCAACTACCACCCCTTCATCCCGCCGTCCCGGCCCACCAGCGGCCACAACGGGCTCGCGGCCCCGCTGATCCAGCTGCTGTTCGGCTTCGCCCCCTCCAACTTCGGGCTGATGGGCATCTTCGCCGCGGCCGCCGTGGTCTTCTTCGCCTTCATCGGCTTCGACATCGTCGCCACCGCCGCCGAGGAGACCCGCAACCCGCAGCGCGACCTGCCGCGCGGCATCCTCGGCTCGCTCGCCATCTGCACGCTGCTCTACGTGGCCGTGTCCGTGGTCGTCACCGGCATGCAGAAGTACAGCCTTCTCTCGACGGAGGCCCCGCTGGCCGACGCCTTCAAGGACGTCGGCCATCCCTTCTGGGCGGGCCTGATCAGCTTCGGCGCGGCCGTCGGCCTCACCTCGGTCTGCATGATCCTGCTGCTCGGGCAGAGCCGCGTGTTCTTCGCGATGAGCCGCGACGGGCTGCTGCCGAGGGTGTTCTCCACCGTCCACCCCCGCTACGGCACCCCGCACCGCTCGACCATCGCCCTCGGCATCGTCGTCGCGATCGTGGCCGGCTTCAGCTCGCTCGACGTCCTGGCCGCCCTGGTCAACATCGGCACGCTGTTCGCGTTCGTCGTCGTCGCGCTCGGCGTCATCATCCTGCGCAGGACCCGGCCCGACCTGCCGCGCGCGTTCCGCACACCGTGCGTGCCGGCGGTGCCGGTGCTGTCGGTGGTGGCGTCCGTGTGGCTCATGCTGAACCTGTCGGCGGAGACGTGGCTGCGGTTCGCGGCGTGGATGGTGCTCGGCGTCGTCGTCTACTTCGTGTACGGACGCCGCCACAGCCGCGTGGGCGCGTAGCGCCTGCCGGCGGACCCTCGCCTGTGGGCGCGGCCCGGTGCCCCGTACCCCGGGCCGTCGGCCTCCCGCGTGGGTGCCGCCTGGGGCCGCACCGTACGCGGCCCCAGGATCCCGGCGCCCAGTGCCGTGACCCGCCCGCGCAGGGCGCGGTCGGCGGTGACCACGACGCAGCGCCGGCCCGGCGTACGGGCGGCCACCAGCTCCGCGATCAGGTCGTCGCCGCTCCCGGCGGCGGCCTGAACGCACACCCCCGCCACCGGGCCGGTGCCGCGTGCCGCGCCCTCCACGACGAGGACGATCTCCAGCGGCCCCGCGAGCGGAGGATCCGCGTCCGGCAGGCCGCCGGCCGCGTACCCGGCCAGCAGGTCGCGCAGCCGCTCGGTGGCCCCCAGACGGTCGCGCCACCATCCGTCGGGCACGGAACCCACGACGTTCGCGGCATCGACGACCAGCAGAGGAATCATGCGGAAAGGGTCGCACGCCCTTTTCCGCCCGGAATTCCGGGCGACCCGGAATGTTATTGTCGACCCGCGTAAAAAAGCGGAATTGAGCTGTGGGAAAGGCTGGCAGGAAGGCATGGCAGTGCGGACGTCCACCCCCACCACCGGCTGGTTGACGCGGGGAGAGGACGGCCGTCTGACGGCCTACGCGCCCGCCCGGGGCGGCCTGCTGCGCTGGACCGAGACCCGCCCCGGCGGCCCCGAGTGGACGGGCCCCGACCGGATCGTGGTGCCCGGCCTGGAGCCGTATCTCTCCATATCCCGGACCGCCGAGGGTTACGTGTATCTCACCGGCGTGCGCACGCGCGAGCCCGGCGACGGCCGGACCATCACCGAGGTCGTCTACGCGACCCAGCTCCAGTCCGGCCGGGCACCGACCCCCTGGCGGTCGATCGCCACCCCCCACGGCCAGGACTGGGACCGTGCGGCCAGCATCGGGGCGCCGACGACGGTCGTCGACAGCGTCGGCCTGCACGTCTTCATACGCAACTCCGGCGGCGGCGTCTGCGGCCGGAGCCTGGACACCAAGGGCGTCTGGGGGCCCTGGACGGACATGAAGGGCAGCAACGTCCTCGACACCGTCTCCGCCGCCGCGACCGAGGACGGCCGGGTGGAGATCCTGGCCCTGTCGAGCGAGACCGTGCAGGGCTGGCGCCAGAACGAGCCGGGCGGGCCGCTGCTGAGGGTCCGTAACATCTCCGCGAAGCCGCTGGCCGGCTCCTCCGCCTCCGCGACGGTCGGCGGCGGCCGCATCGCCCACTTCTGGCGGGACGCCGCCGACTCCGTGCCGTACGTCCACACCCCCGACCCCGCCGTGTCCGAGAACGCCGAACAGCGGCCCGGCCCCGTGCGATTGGGCTCCCTCGGCGGCGACGGGACCGGCCCGGTGGCCGTGCTGCGCACGACCGTCGGCGGCCAGGACTGCACCGTCCTCGCCCAGCGGGCCGCCTCCGGCCTCCCGGCGGTCGCCGCGTACCCCACGGACGACGTGGCCGCGGGCGCGTCCTGGTCCGAGACCGGCGAGCCGTGCACCGGCGCGCCCGCGCTCGCCGTCGACGCCGCCGGGCGGGTCGTCCTCGCCGCGGTCACGGCCGACGGCACGCTGTGCGTGGCCCGCCAGAAGCCGGAGGAGCCGGGGCTGGTGCTGGGGGACTGGGTCAGGGCGTAGGGCCGTCTTGCTCTGCGCTTGCCCCCGATGAGGTTTGCTCGGTATCTCCGAGCCGATCGCATTCTCACGAAGGGGGCCAGATGACCGGGGACTTCGCACGGCATGCCGCGCTGATCGCGGCGACCGTCACCATGGGGCTGCTCAGCGGCCTGTTCTACGGATTCGCCTGCTCGGTGATGCCGGCGCTGCGCGGCAGCGACGACCGTACGTTCATCGATGTGATGCAGCGCATCAACAAGGCCATTCTCAATGGCTGGTTCGTCCTGGGCTACATCGGGGCGCCGGTGTTCACCGCGCTGGCCGTCGCCCTGCACCTGCCCGAGGGCGAGCGGGGGCCGCTGGTGCCGGCGGTGGCCGCGTTGGTCTGCTGCGTGGCGATGATGGTCGTCACCGGCCGGGTCAACATCCCCTTGAACAAGGCCCTGGAAGCGGCCGGGCCGCCGGCGCGGATCGCTGACGCGGCCCTCGTCCGCGAGCGGTTCGAGGCGACGTGGGTGCGCTGGAACGTGGTGCGTGCGGTGCTGTGCACGGGTGCCACCGGTCTCCTGTGCTGGGCCCTGATGGCATCCTGACGCGGTGTCACCTCGCGGTCCGGCCGTGCAGTTTCAGGGCCTGCGCCACGCAGGCCACGGCTGCGGTCGACAGGATGGTCCGCAGGATGTTGGTGGTCGACCAGACGCCCTTGAACTTGTCGACGACCGACAGGTCGTGGGCCTTGGCCGGGTTGCCGAGGCGGGCCAGCTCGTCGTTGATCGGGATGTTGACGGTGAACGTGATCAAGAGGACCGCCAGATAGAGCGCGGCGGCCGCCCCGGCCCACAGCGCGGCGGTCCTCCGGCCGTTGCGGTAGTCGACGACGGCGGCCCAGACGGTCACCACGAACGCCCCGCAGAAGACCAGCCCGAAGGGGCCGCTGTTGTCGATGAGGTCGTTGAAGTTCTGCATCGCGGTCAGATAGGCGGTGTCGTTCATGCGGGCCAGCCCCGGCATGATCGACACGTCGAAGGCGAAGAACAGCCCGGAGAGCAGGCCCATCGCCACCGCCGCCGCGACGAGCAGCCACCCGGCCGCGGTGCCCCGGCGGGGCGGCTGGGCGGGAGGCGGAGTGGGCCAGGCGCCGGGCAGCGACGTACCCGGACCGTACGGGTTGACTGTCATGGTGGGTCCTTGTGGTGTGTTCGGTGGGTGGGGGCGTACGACGCGCGAGCGTCGCGAGCATAGGCAGCGGCCCCCGGGGCGGCCGGGTTCCTCGAGCGATCCTGGACGGGGTCTCGAGCGGCCCCCGGCGGGCCGCGTCACGGCCGGCTAGCTGATCCTCAGCCGGCCCATCATTCCCATTGCGGAGTGGTCCAGCAGATGGCAGTGGTAGAGGTACGTTCCGGTGTAACTGTCGAAAGTGGGCTGGACCTTGACGGTCTCGCCGGGCAGCAGCCGCACGGTGTCCTTCAGCCCCGACTCGGAGGGGTCCGGCCCCTGCCCGTTGCGTTCCAGTACCCGGAACTGCACCAGGTGCAGGTGGAAGTTGTGGGGGATGATGCGGTTGGCGTTGGTGACGGTCCAGATCTCGCTGCTGCCGTACCGCACGGATACGTCGACGCGATCGGGGTCGTAGACGCGGCCGTTGATGAAGGCGCTGGGGTCGGCTCTGCCGTCCTCGTCCATGCGCAGCTCGAAGGTGCGCTCCGCGGTCGCGGCGGGCAGAGGCGGCAAGGTCCGCAGCACGGACGGGACGGTGCTGGGGTCGGCCGCGGTGTGCGTGACGTCGAAGCGCAGCACCCGGCCCACCTGGTCCGGCGTGCCCGGGCCGAGGGTGTTCTCCAGGACGAGCTGTGTGCCCACCGGGTAGCGGGAGAAGTCGATGACGACGTCGGCCCGTTCGCCCGGCGAGAGCCAGATCTCGTCGGCGGCGTACGGCCGGGGCAGCAGGCCGCCGTCCGAACCGATCTGCGTGATCTCGGACTTGTCGGCGAGCCGCAGCCGGAAGAAGCGCAGGTTGGCGGAGTTCAGCAGCCGGAAGCGGTACTTGCGGGCGGCAACGCGCAGGTAGGGGTACGGCCTGCCGTTGGCGAGGAGCGTGGTACGGCCCAGTGCGTCGTCCATGGTGTAGACGAGCTGACCCGCCTCGTCGAAGTGTGCGTCGCGCAGCGCGATGGGGATGTCGTACCTGCCCGAGGGCAGGGGCAGTGCCTCCTCTACGTCGTCGGTGAGCAGATACGAGCCGGACAGGCCGCGGTAGACGTGCTCCGACTCGGCATGGTGCGCATGGTCGTGATACCAGAGCGAGGCATGGGGCTGCTTGTTCGGATAGGTGTAGGTGCGGGACTCGCCCGGGGCAAAGGTATCCATGGGCGCGCCGTCGTCGGGGGCGGGGACCGAGGCGCCGTGCAGATGAACCGACGCGGCCGTGTCCAGGGCGTTGTGGTGCCGGACGACGACCGGTCTGCCGGAGCGGGCCCGGATGGTGGGGCCCGGGAAGTACCCGTTGAAGGTGAGGACTTCAGTGCGGACGCCGGGGAAGATCTCCGCAGTCGTGGTGCGCATGGTGATGTCGTAGGTGTCGGTTCCCCCTGAGGCCGAGGTCGAGGTCGGGCCGAGCACCGGGAGCATGGGCAGTTCGGTGCGGAACGGCTCGGGGACCGGGGGTGCGCTGGTGGCCGTTCCCGCCCGTGCGCCGTTCGCGGCGAACAGTGGGGCGCCGGCGAGGAGACCGGCGACGCCCAGCGGGGCGATCGCGGCGCCGAGCATGCGGCGTCGGGTGAGCATGGTGATTCTCCTCGTGGCATGAGGGCGGCGCACGGGCCGCGGGCGGGATCCACGTTCCCGGTGCGGCGCGAGAAGAGTGCAAGGTCCCCCGCTTCTCGGCGCGTTGCGCCCGCGTTGCGCGGATGCCGTTACACCTGGGGAACCAAATGCCGCCCGGGGAGGAGGGACTTGTGGATCTGCGCTACTGGCTTCCACGTGCAGTGGAGGTGAGGGAGCGGTGGGGCGAGCGGTTCGGGCCCTATATGACGCACCCTTCGCACATGGTCGACGACGCGGCCTTCGGCCCGGCTTTCGAGCGGTTCGCGCAACGCATGAACGACAACTACCCTTTTTTCCACCCGTGTTACGCGGGTCAGATGGTGAAGCCACCGCACCCTGCGGCCGTCGTCGGCTATGTCACGGCGATGATGTTCAACCCGAACAACCACGCCGCCGAGGGCGGTCCGGCGACGACCGAGATGGAGCGCGAGTGCATCAGTGCGCTCGGTGCGATGTTCGGCCTGTCCTCTCCGCTCGGCCATCTGACGACCAGCGGCACCATGGCGAACCTCGAGGCGCTGTACGTGGCCCGGAGAGCGCATCCCGGCCGCGGGATCGCCTACAGCTCCGAGGCCCACTACACGCATCAGCGGATGTGCGATGTCCTCGGCATCGAGGGGCACCGGATACCGGCGGACGCGTACGGGCGCATCGACCTCGAGGCGCTGGAGCGGGTGCTCGCGACCGGCCGGGTCGGCACGGTGGTGGTGACCGCCGGGACGACGGGCCTGGGCGCGGTCGACCCGGTGCACGACGTGGTGCCGCTCGCCCGCCGTCACGGGGCGCGGGTGCATGTCGACGCGGCGTACGGCGGTTTCTACGCCCTGCTGGGCCGTTCCGACGCACCGGAGGGGATCGACCCCCGGCCCTGGCGGGCCATCGCCGAGTGCGATTCCGTCGTGGTCGACCCGCACAAGCATGGCCTGCAGCCGTACGGTTGCGGCGCGGTGCTGTTCAACGACCCGGATGCCCGCCGGTATCTCGCCCACGACTCGCCGTACACCTACTTCACCCAGGCCGAGCTGCACCTCGGCGAGATCAGCCTGGAGTGCTCGCGTGCGGGAGCCGCAGCGGCGGCGCTGTGGCTGACGTTGCAGCTGCTGCCGCTGACCCGGGACGGGTTCGGGCAGATGCTGGCGGCCAGTCGCCGCGCTGCGGTTCGCTGGGCGGATCTGCTGAGCCGGTCGTCGGCTCTGGAGCTGTATCAGCAGCCGGATCTCGACATCGTCACCTATATGCCCGCGACGGATCCCTGGTCGTTGTCGGCCGTCGACGAGGCGGCCGGCCGGCTGCTGCAGGACGGCATGGACGCGGCCGAGGACCCGGTGTTCCTGAGCGTGCTGCGCGTGGACGCGGACGACTTCGCGCGCCGGCATCCCGGAGTGGTCCGTGATGCCGATGCGGCCCGTGTGATGCGCAGTGTCCTGATCAAGCCGGAGGCCGAGACCCACGTCGAGCGTCTGCACGCCCGGGTGGAGCAGCTTGCCGCCCGCCGGGGCGCGGTCTCCCTGCCCCATGTCTGATGGAGGGACGTCTCTTGTCCACGATCCTGGCCCCGTCGCAACCCGCGACCCGGGCCGATGCCGCTGTACTGGCCCAGTTGTTGGCCGATGCTTTCCATGACGATCCGCTCACCCGATGGATCACCCCGGACGACAGACGCCGCGCACGGTTGCTGCCCGGCCTCTTCCGGGTGTTCCTGGACATGTCGTTCGCCCACGGCGAGGTGCTGACCAGCGCCGAGCGCGACGCGGTGCTGACGTTCTTCCCGCCCGGCGGCTGGGAACGGGCGGAGGCGCGGAGCGAGGCGTACGGGCGGCGGTTCGCCGAGGTGCTCGGCGAGGACGCCGTCCTGCTGGCGGCCGTCTCCCGGCTCCAGGCGGAGCACCACCCCGTGGACCGGCCCCACTACTACCTGGCGTTCGCCGCCGTCCGCGCCTCGGCGCGGGGCACCGGGCGGATATCGGCGCTCCTCGGCGAGGTGGCCGCCCGCGCGGACGCGGAGGGGTGCGGTGTCTACGGGGAGGCGAGCTCGCCCGGGGGCGAGGCGTCGGCCCGGCGCTTCGGCTGCGGCCCCATGGGTTCCGAGCTCGTCCTGCCAGGTGGCGGCCCCTCCCTGCACCCGCTGTGGAGGGATCCCCGATGAGCGGTGAGGCGATGCTGCGGATCTGGTCGGCGGCCGAGGTGGAGGCGGGCCGGGTGCCCGCGGAATGCCTGGGGCCGCTGCGTCAAGTGCTGGACTGGAGCGGAGAGTTCCTGGTCCAGGGGCATCCGTCGCTGGGACGCTCGGGCCCGGTCTGTCCTTACACCCGGCCCTCCTTGCGCAAGGACCTGTTCCTGCTGGCCATGCCGTCCGATGGTCTGGAAGAGCCGGAGGCCGCGGTGGCTCGGCTGCGGGCCCGGTACGAGGAGCTCGCGGAGGGGCTGTCCGAGGACGAACAGGAGCTGCTGACGTTGCTGATGGTGCTGCCGGGGCTGGACCCCACGGACTCCACGGCGCTGGACGCGCTGCAGGCGGCGGCGAAGGACGAGTTCGTCTCCGCAGGCCTGATGGTCGGCCAGTTCCACCCGGTGTGCGAGGAACCCGGGCTGTGGAACCAGGAGTTCCGGCCGCTGCGTTCCCCGGTGCCGCTGCTCGCGGTGCGCCGGCTGCTGGTGTTCGACCTGCCGTTCCTGGTCGGCACCGGCCGCCATCTCGACCACTACCTCCAGCGGTTCGCCCCGGACATTCCCGCGCGGATGCGCGACCAGCTGGTGAGCAGACTGGCTGCCTGACGGCACGATGCCCCGGCTCCGTACGCACGGAGCCGGGGCATCGTGCCGTCAGGCAGCCGAGGGCCAGGCGTCGAGGTCGGACGTACGCAGCAGAGCCGTGCCGATGAGCAGTCCACGGTATCCCGCCGACAGCAGCTGCGAGGCCTTCCGCGGGGTGTCGATGCCGCTGGCGCTGACGGGGCAGAGGGTGCCCGTGGCGCGGAGTGCGGGCAGCAGGGCCAGGCTCCGGCCGATGTCCCCGGCGTCCCGCTCCCGCGCGGTGATGTCCTTGTTGTTGACCGCGATCACGCATTCGTCGGCGTGGGGTATCCGCGCCAGTTCCGACTCCTTGGTGACCTCGACGAACGGGGTGAGCCCCGTGCGCAGCGCCGCGACGACCAGGCGGCGCATGCCGGAGGCGGGCAGCAGGGCGGCGGTGAGCAGGACGGCGGAGGCGCCGAGCTCCTTGCTCGCGGCCAGCTGGTCGTGCCGGGTGATGAAGTCCTTGCGCAGAAGAGGCAGTCCGGTGTGCCGGGCGACCTCGGCCAGCAGCTCGGGCGTGCCGCCGAACCAGCGCCCGGTCACCACCGAGATGCAGGGTGCCCCGGCGGCCTCGTAGGCGGCGACGACATCGGCCGTCGTGCGGCCGGAGACGAGATCGGTGCCGTGCGCGTCGCGCTGTTTGACCTCCATGACGAGGGGGCGTGCGGCGGTCAGCAGTGCTTCGGCGAAGCGGGAACTCATGGCATGTCCTTCGGCTGGGGGGTGTGCCGTACGGTCCGCCAGGCCCGGCCGATGGCGGTCACGGCCCGGGCGGTGAACCGCCCGTGTGCGTCGCGGGCCGCGGTGTCGACGTCGATCCCGCGGAAGCGGGGGTGCCGCACGAGGGTGCCGTAGGCGGGTGCGGCGGCCGCCGTGATGCCGCCGGCCAGCCAGAACGGCAGGGTGAACCGGTCGGCGAGGGAGAGGACGTCCGTCTCGGCGAGGCGGACGCCGGTGCTGCCGACACGGCCGTCGCCGGTGGTGGCGTCGAGGAGGAACAGATCGGTGCCGGCCCGCTCGTAGGCACCGATCAGGGGGCGTTCCGGGCAGGTGCCCCCCATGAGGTGCAGGACCTTGATCAGTACGGCATCGGGCAGCGCGGCACGCAGCGCCCGTACCACCGCGGGCGGCTGGTACGCGTGAAGTTGCAGGTGCCGGACTCCGGTTCGGCGGGCGGCCGTGACCAGCGCGCCGGGGTCGCCGAGGAAGGTGACCAGGACGGGCTCGAGCACTCCGGTGGCACGGGCGGCCGTGGCGAGCGCGGCCAGTTCGTCCGCTGTCAGGTCGGCCGGGCCGCCGGGGACGCCGTGCCACAGGCCGACCCGGTCCGCCCCGGCGGCGGCGAGAACGTCGATGTCGCGCGGGGCTGTTGCCCCGCATACCTTCAGAACCGGCGTCATTCCGGGGACCGTTCGCGTACGGACCGCACGAATTCGCGGAAGCGCACGACCGGATCGCCCCGCTCGGCCAGGGCGCGCTCGATCTGCTCGACGCCGGCCGAGCCGATGACCACGGCGTCGGCGCCGCAGGACTGCACCGCCGCCACGTCGTCGCGTGTCCTCACCCCGAACCCGACGGCGATCGGGGCCGCCGTCCGGGCACGTAGCCCGGACACGGTGCCGGCGAGCGCGGCGTGCCCGGCGGCGGGTGCGCTGCCGCTGCGGCCGTAGTGCGCCACGAGGTAGAGGTAGGCCCGGGCGCGCTCGGCGGCCTCGGCGCGGGTCTCCTCCGGGCTGGTCGGGTAGCAGGTTGTCACCACCGGCAGAGCCGCGGCATCGATGGCCGCGAAATAGCGGGCCCGCAACCGGGGCGGGAGGGCGTGGGCGAGCAGTCCGTCCGCGCCGCTGCCGGCGATGGCACGGACGGTGGCCTCGAGGTCCCGCCCCTTGAACGAGTGGCCGTAGTCCGCGAGGAGCGCGATCCGCAGCCGCTTCAGGCGCGGCCGTACCAGGGAGATGAAGTCCAGTACGTCGTCGAGGGTGGTCCCGCGATCCAGGGCCCGGCGTGCGGAGCGCCGGACGACCGGGCCGTCGGTGACCGAGTCCGGGAAGGGCACGGCCAGTTCGAGACAGTCCACGCCCTCCTCGTCGAGCATGAGGACCAGGTCCTCCAGGACGTCCGGGGGCGGATCCCCGGCGTTGAGGAACAGGGCGAGCCCCGGGGCTCCGTCCGCCCTGCGGGCGAAGAACTCAGCCACGGCTGCCCACCGCCTCCCGTCGGCGGGCCCCGAGGCGCTCGGCGAGCTCACGGGCGGCGCCGCCCGCGACGGCCCGCTCGGCCGCCGCCAGCGCCTCGTGCCAGTCGGTGCGCTGCCCGGACGCCACCGCGAGTGCGGCGGCGTTCAGGCAGACGGTGCCGGTGGCCACGGGCCCGTCGGAGCCCGACAGGAGGCCGAGGAAGTGGCCGACGGCCGCACCCGGAGCGACGGGGCGCAGCGCGGCCAGGTCCCCGTCGGCGGGGAGCACGGCTCCGGGGCGCAGCCGCGCGGTGGTGCCGTCGTTGACGTGCACGGTGTTGTCGGCGAAGCCGAGGAGTTCGTCGGCGCCCAGGTCGTTGGCGGTCAGCCAGATCCTGCGGTCGGTGCGGTGGCGGGCCAGGGCCAGCAGAGCGGGCAGGGGCATGGCGCCGGAGACCCCGGTGACCTGGGCCGCGACGGGCAGTTCGGTGAGGAGGGGGCCGAGCGCGTTGAGGAAGCGTCCGAACGGCTTCATGCTCAGCGGTGCGATGGTGCGGGCGAGCCGGGTGAACTCCGGCGGGTAGACGAAGGGGCCGGTGAAGGCGATGCCGAACTCGGCCAGCGTCTGCTCGGTCTGCCGGTACGAGCCGGTCAGCCGTACGCCGAGCCGTTGCAGCAGGTCGACGGAGCCGAGCCCGGACGCGTAGGCACGGGAGCCGCTCTTGACGACGGGGGTGCCGGAGGCGGCGGCGACGAACGCGGCGGCCGTGGAGACGTTGAACGTGGAGGGGCCGCCCCCGGTGCCGACGACGTTGACGGTCCCGGGCCAGGGGCCGGCCGGTGCGGCCGGGCGCCGTTCGCGCAGGGAGTCGGCGAGGGCGAGCAGGGTCTCGGGGCCGGGGAGCCGGGTGGTCAGGGAGGACAGCAGGGCGACGGCCTGCTCCTTGCCGAGCGTGCCGTCGCCGAGCCGGTCCCACAGTGATCGCCAGGTCTCGCGCTCGGCCACCGGGCGCCGGGCGAGCAGCCCGGTGAGCGCGGGGTGCATTTAGCAGGCCACCTCCTGGCGCGCGTTGGCGACGTAGGCGTCGATCGCCGTGACGCTGCGGAAGTTCTCGGGGTCCAGGTCGACGTCGCCGATCGCGAGCCCGAAGGTGTCCTCGAGCCAGGCGATGAGCTTGAGCACGCCGAGGCTGTCGAGGACACCGTCGGACAGGAGGTCATGGTCGTCGGCGAGCTCATGGACCTGGAGGTCGGGCAGGAACTCGTCGACGACGAACTTCTTGATGACTGTGATGGGGTTCATGATGTTCTTCCTCCGTCAGTTGCGGTCGATCGCGGTGCGGTCGACCTTTCCGGTCGGGGTCGTGGGCAGGGGGGCGTCGGTGATCCGGACGACCGCGGGCACGGCGGCCCTGGGCAGGCTGCGGGCGCAATGGTTCTTCACCTGCAGGCTGTTGAGTCGCGCCCCGGGGCCGCGGCGGACCGCGGCGACGAGGGTGCGTCCGGTGAGGGGGTCGGGCCGGGCGACGACGGCTGCTTCCGTGACGTCGGGATGGCGCAGCAACACCTGCTCGACTTCGGCGGTGTTGACGGCGACGCCACGCACCTTGACCTGAAAGTCGGTGCGTCCGGTCAGGTGGACCCGGCCCTCGGCGTCGCGCCGCACCAGGTCGCCGGTGCGGAACCAGGCGCGGTCGTCCAGGCCGTGCGGATGGCCGGTGAAGCGGCCGGTGTTGCGGGCGGGGTCGAGGTAGCCGGGTGACTGGAAGGGGGTGGAGACGTAGAGTTCGCCGGCGCCCGGGCCGTGCACCGCCGCGCCGTCGGCGTCGACGATCAGTGTCCCGACCCCCGGCAGCGGGGTGCCGAGGGAGACGGCAGTGGCAGCGGCGTCCACCTCGTGCAGGAAGCTGTCGTTGGTCTCGGTGCAGCCGTAGACGTTGTAGAGGCGTGCGTGCGGGAAGAGCCCGGGCAAGGCGGCGAGGACGTGGCCCGGGATCGCGTCGCCGGTGAAGATCGCGTGGCGTACGGCGGGCAGGACGGTCCCGGCCCTGCGGGCCGCGTCGGCCAGCAGCCCGTACAGCATGGGCACGGCCTGGACGACGTGCGGCTCGTACTGCACCAACAGGTTGAGAACATGGCGGGCGTTGACACCTTGCACGGGGTCGACGAGGACGACGCGCCCGCCGCGGGCGAGCGTGGTCCACACGTCCAGCAGGCACAGGTCGAAGCTGAGGGGTGCGTGGTTGAGCACGGTGGTGCCCGGTGCGATGCCGAACGCGGGCCCGGCCCAGGCGATGAAGCGGTCCACGCCGTCGTGCGGCAGCGGAACGATCTTGGGCAGTCCGGTGGAGCCGGAGGTGGTGAGGAGGAAGGCGGTGCCGGCCGGGATCCGCTGGGCCGCGGCTGTCCCGGTCGGCAGGGCCGGTTCGGGTTCTCCCGCGGGGGCGAGCACCCGTGTGCAGCCCGCCTGGGCGAACAACTCGGCCAGCAGGTTCCCCGCGAGCGCCGGTGACGGCAGCAGGAACGGCCGGCCGGACAGGAGGCAGGCCAGCGCCAGGGCGACGGCGCCCGGGGACTTGGCGGCGAGGACGCCGACGCTCTCGCCGGGTGCGAGGCCCAGCCCGGCGAGGCGTTCGCGTTCGCGCTCGGCCGCCTCGTACAGCCGCCGGTAGGTCCACTGTTCGCCGTGCCAGACGAGGGCGGAGGCGTCGGGACGGGAGTGCACTTGGGCGAGGAAGCCGGTGACGAGACCGGTGGGTCCGCTCATCGCACGGCCACCCATCCGGCCTTGACGGCGGGCCCCTGGGGCGTACGGCAGGTGAAGTGGACGCCGCCTGTGCCCTCGTCGCGGCACAGCGTGGTCCGCAGGGGCAGGTGCGGGGCGACGGGAGCGGAGAACCGGCCGCTGACGGCACGGATCCGGCCGATGTCCCCGTCCGCGTACCGGTCGGCGATCTCCTCGCAGACCAGCGCGATCACCCCCATGCCGTGGGCGATCACCGTGTCGAACCCGGCTGCGCGGGCGGCGTGTTCGTCGAGGTGGATGGGGCTGAGGTCGCCGGAGGCCCGGGCATAGGAACGGATCCACTCGGGGGTCGGAACGTGGGTGACGGTGACCGGCAGGCCCGGGCCGCCGGCGGGTGCCGAGGCGGGGCCCGCCGGGATCTCGCCGTACGGCGTGTCCGTGTGCGCGCCCAACAGCAGGGCCTGGGTGACCAGTTCGGCGAGCGCTCCGTCGCTGTTGGTCAGCCGGGTGCGTACGGCGACGCGGACGCCCCGGGCCTCCCGCCGGACGCCGAGCACATCGGCGGTGACGGCGGCCGGTTCCCCGGCCCGCAGTGGCCGGTGCAGGTGGATGTCCTGGCTGAGGTGCACCACGGAGGGGTCCTGGCCGGTGGCCACGGCGCGGACGGTCGCCTGTGCGGCGGTGTGGGCGAGGACGAAGGCGTGGACGGGCGAGGGCGCGCCGGTGGCGGCGGGCGGCAGGTGGCCAGCGCGCACGGCTGCACGGTAGGCGGCCAACTCCTCGTCAGTCGCGGTGCATTCGGTGACGGGTGCGGTGATGGTCATGCGGGGACCACCACCACGCTGGCGTTGTGGCCGCCGAAGCCGAACGAGTTCGACAGAGCGGGGCCCGAGGCGATGGGGCGTGGCTGCCGGTGCACCACGTCTATCTTCATTCCCGGTTCGAGGTGTTCGTGGTTGGCGGTGGGCGGGACCTCGCAGGCGCGCATGGCCTGGACGGCGGCGATCACCTCCACGGCGCCGGCGGCGCCGATCAGATGGCCGAGGACGCCCTTGGAAGCGGTGACGGGCGGGCCGCCGGGCCCGAACACCTTGGTCAGCGCGGCCGCTTCGGCACGGTCGTTGTGCGGTGTGGCGGTGCCGTGCGCGTTGACGTGGGCGATGTCGGAGGGCGCCAGGCCGGCATCGGCGAGGGCGCCGGTCATGGCCGCGACAGCACCCGTTCCGTCGGGCAGCGGCATGGACAGGTGGTGGGCGTCGGACGTGGCGGCGTACCCGGCGACCTCGGCGTAGGGCCGTGCTCCCCGGGCGCGTGCGTCGTCGAGGCGTTCCAGGACGACGAAGCCGGCGCCCTCTCCCATCACGAATCCGTCGCGGCCGGTGTCGAAGGGCCGGCAGGCGTGGGCGGGTTCGTCGTTGCGCAGGGAGACCGCGTTGAGGTTGCCGAACCCGGCGAGGGTGACGGGGGTGAGCGTCGATTCGCAGCCACCCGCGAGGACGACGTCGGCCCGGCCGCTGTGCAGCAGGGCCATGCCGTGTCCGATGGCGTCGGCACCGCTGGCACAGGTGGTGGCGACGGTGAGGGCGGGGCCCGTCCAGCCGAGCCGCATGGCGATCTGTGCGGCGGCGGCGTTGGGCATCGTCATCAGCGGCATCAGCGGGTTGACCCGGTGCGGGCCGTCGGCCGTGAAATGGGCCGACTCCCGGTCGCTGGTGGCCCGGCCGCCGACCGCGTTGCCGACCACGATCGCGGTACGGGCCGGGTCCGGGGCGGGGCCGCCCGCGTCGCGGTGGGCGGCGAGCGCGGCGGTCGTGCCGTACAGGGCGAACGGGTCCAGGCGGCGGGCGTCCTTGACGGGGACGAGGCCGACGTCGTCGAGTCCGGTGACCCGGCAGCCGATGCGGACCCGGTGCCGGGCGAGGTCGAGGTGGGTGAGCGGGGCGGCGGTGGACCGGCCGGCCCGCAGGCCGGCCCACAGTGCGTCGGGCGTGCAGCCCGCGGGGGTGACCACGCCGATACCCGTGATCACGACCGGTGGTCTGGTGGAGGTCGCCATGGTGGATCCGTCCTGTCAGGAGGCGGGAATGCCGCAGGCGCGGGCGGACTTCACGAACGCCTCCGCCGCGAAGTCGAGATCGGCCTCGGTGTGCCGGGCGGTGACGGCGATGCGCAGGCGCGCGAGGTCGTTGGGGACCGCCGGGGTCACCACGGGCAGGCCGATCACCCCGTTGTGACGGCACAGGGTGGCGAGGTCGTACGCGGCCTCGTCGGAACCGGCGATCAGCGGGATCACCGCGGTCTCGCTGTCCTGGGTGCGCAGCCCCTCGGCGTGCAACAGGCTCCGCAGGCGCGCCGACTGGGTCTGGATGTGGGTGACCCGGTGCGGCTCCCGTCGCAGGATGCGCAACGACTCCAGGGCCGCGGCGGCCTGGGCGGGGCCGAGGGCCGCGGAGAACAGGAAGGGGCGGGCGGCATAGCGGAGGTGGCCGATCAGCTCGGCGGGGCCGGCGACCCAACCGCCCATGGAGGGAATGGCCTTGGAGAGCGTGCCCAGCTTGATGTCGACCCTGGCGGTCCAGTCGAAGTGCTCCTCGATGCCGCGTCCGGTCGCGCCGATCACGCCGAGGGCATGGGCCTCGTCGACCATCAGCAGGGCGTCGTACGCGTCGCACACCCTGCGCAGTTCGGGCAAGGGGGCGATGTCGCCGTCCATGGAGTAGACGCTGTCGACGATGACCAGCCGGATGCCGTTCGGGTCGGCCGCCGCGAGGCGCCGCTCCAGGTGGCCGACGTCGTTGTGGCGGAAGCGGGTCACGGTGGCGCCGGAGAGCCGGCAGCCGTCGACGATGCTGGCGTGGTCGTACTTGTCGATGAAGACGGTGTCGCCGGGGCCGACCAGTCCGCCGACGGTGCCGAGGTTGGCCGCGTACCCGGAGCCGAACACCATGGCCGCCTCGCGATCGGCGAACCGGGCGACCTCGGACTCGAGTTCCTCGTGCAGCGGTATGGAACCGGCCAGCGCCCGTACGCCGTGGTTGCCGGTGCCGTAGCGGTCGAGCGCCGCCTTCGCCGCGGCGACGACCCGCTCGTCGCCCGCGAGGCCCAGATAGCTGTAGCCGGACATCATCAGCAGGCGCCGTCCGTCGAGATCGGCGTAGGCGCTGTCGCGCTCGACGGTGTAGGCGACGAAGCTGTTGCGGCGGTCCGGTTCCCGTTCGAGGGCCTGCACGCGCCGTAGCGTCCCGGTCAGTTTCGGCTCGAGGCGTTTCCATCCTCCGGATGCGTTCACGTGCCTCTCCTCATCCAGTTCTTTCGGTCGGTCGCAACGCGCCGCCATTTCTATGCGGGTTCCCGCAAGCCGTGCGCAATACGGGCTTGCGGCACACGAATTGAATGGTCATGCAATCAACGGAGGGAGGGATTCCGGCCATTCGGGAATTATTTCCGGCCGAGGGTGCTTACACTCCACTGTCAGGGCCGAGTTCAGTGCACTTTCCGTGCCGGAAGCAAGGGGATTCCGCTTTGCTGATCAGACTCATAGGGCTCGTCACGGTCGAGCACGACGGTGCTGAGCCCCAGCACCTCTCCAGCGCCCAGGCCCAGGTCGCCTTCTGTCGTCTCGTCCTGGAGCGGTCCACCGGCACCAGCCGTGACCAACTCGCCGACACCGTCTGGCCGGAGGGCCTGCCCGACACCTGGGCATCGGCCCTGCGCAGCATCGTCAGCAGGGTCAGGGCGTACGTCACCGGCCCGCAGCAGAAGCCCGGGGAGACGCCGCTGGTGGCGCAGAGCGGGCGGTACCTGCTGCGGCTGCCGGACGACACCGCCGTCGACCTGGAGGCCGCGGAGGTGTCCGTCACCGAGGCGAAGGCCGCGTTCGACGAGGGGGCCCACGCGGTGGCGCACCAGCTCGCCTCGGCGGCGGTGTCGAACCTGCGCGGCTCCTTCCTGCCCGCTCACGAGGGCGAATGGATCGACGCGGTGCGCGACCGCATCGACGAACTGCGCCTGTCCGCCCTGGAACTGGCGAGCCTGTCGGCGTCCGCGCTGGGCGACGGGCACCACGCGGTGCGGTACGCCGACGAAGCGGTGCGCAGGGCGCCGTTCCGGGAAACCGCCCACCGCTGTCTGATGACCGCCTACGCCGCCGCGGGCAACCGTACGTACGCGCTGCGCGCCTACCACCAGCTGCGCAAGGTGCTCGCCGACGAGCTGGGCATCGAGCCCGAGGCCGGGACGCAGGCGGTGTACCTCGACCTGCTGCGCGCTCCGGAGCCTCCGCGTCCGCGCCGCTCCGGCCGGACCGGCGGGAGACATGTCGTCGCGCTCGACCCCCTGCTGATGGGAGCGTTCGAGGCGTTGAGCCCGCCGGTCCGGTGAGGCGGCACACGAAAGCGCCCCGGCGGTGCCGGGGCGCTTTCGGGCCGAGGGGCGTATCAGGTAATGGAGACACCGCTGTCGATACTGATCACCTGCCCGGTCATACAGTCCTGGTCCAGAAAGAGACTCATGCTCCGAGCCACCTCGTCCGCCGTCACCAGGCGGGGAATCGGGGCCTTTTCCTGCATTCCTTCCTTGACCCGGTCGGGAAGGCTCTCCGTCATTCCCGTGATCATGAAACCGGGGGAGAGGGCATTGACCGTCACCCCGCGCCGGCCGCACTCGGCCGCCAGCGTACGGGTGAAGCCGATGAGGCCCGCTTTCGACGCCGAGTACGCGGTCTGCCCGGCCGTGGCGATCAGGCCGGACGGCGAGACGATGTTGATGACCCGCCCCCACCGCTGCCGCAGCATGTGTGGCACGGCGGCCCTCGCGGTGTGGAAGGAACCGATCAGATTGGTCCGGATCACCTGGGCCCAGTCCGCCGGTGCCTGCATGGCCATCAGCGCGTCCTTGCGGATCGCCCCGTTGTTGACGAGGACGTCGACGGGGCCGAGTTGCTCCCCGATCTGCTCGTACATGGCCGTGGCCGCGTCGTAGGAGCCGACGTCCCCGGTCACCACGACCGAGTCGTGGACGAGCTTGTCCTGCACGGCCCTGGCCGCCGCCTCGGAGGTGTTGTAGTGGACGGCGACCCGGCAGCCGAGCGCGTCGAGTTCCATGGCCAGGGCCTGCCCGAGTCCTCCGGAGGCGCCTGTCACCAGCGCCACCGGATGCTCCGGCCGGGCCCCGGCCGGCTTGTTGCTCATGCCGTGTCCCCGCCCCACTCCATGAGCAGCGAGCCCCAGGTCATGCCCGCGCCGAAGCCGGCGAACAGGACCAGGTCGCCGACCTTGATCCGGCCCTCGTCGAGAGCCTCGGCCAGGGCGATGGGAACCGATGCCGATGCCGTGTTCCCGTACTTGTGCAGATTGGTGACCAGGGCCTCGGGCCGCAGACCCGTGTGGCTCAGAATGGAGTTGATGATCCGGATGTTCGCCTGGTGCGGGATGACGTGCCGCACGTCCGCCGCCTCGACCTTGGCCGTCGTCAGCGTCTCGCGCACCGTCCGCACGGTGTAGCGCACGGCGTTGAGGTAGATCTCGTTGCCCTTGATCCGCGCGTAGTGCAGACCCTGCCGCACGGTCTCCTCGGTCGCCGGCATCCGGCTGCCGCCGGCCAGGACCTTCAGGCTGCCGGTGCAACTGCCGTCCGCACCGAGGTTCCAGGCCAGCACCCGGTCCTCGGCCGACGGCTCGAGCACCACCGCGCCCGCGCCGTCCCCGACGAGAATGGACAGGTCGCGGTCGGCGGGGTCGGCACTGAGGGTGTGCGTGTCGGAACCGATCAGCAGAACCGGCCGTGGGTCGATCTTGATGAGGGCCATCGCCTGCACCAGTCCGTACAGGAACCCGGCGCACTCGGCGTTCACGTCGTGCGCGCTGCCGGCGATGCCCAGGTCGTGGTGGACGAATGCGGAGGTCGCCGGCGAGGGCTGCTCGGGCGTCGCGGTGGCGACGATCAGATGGGCGATGTCGCCACCGGTCAGCCCTGCTTTCTCCAGCGCACGCCGACCGGCCTCGACGGCCAGGGAGGCGGTCGTCTGGCCCGGTCCGACGCCGCGCCGCTCATGGATGCCGCAGCGGCTGATGATCCACTCCTCGTCGACGCCGAAGCGTTGCGCGAGCTCCGTGCTGGAGATCACGCGCTCGGGCACGGCCGTGCCCCACCCGGTGATGTCGAAGCCGTTCACAGGCAACTCCCGCTCAGGCCTTGGCCGGTACGAGGGCGACGATGCGGTCGTACACGACCCGCAGCGTGGTGCTGTCGTCGATGTCGGCGAACAGCGACTCGTCCGCCGGGATGTCCGGGTGGCTGTTCTGGAAGCCGTACAGCCACTCCACCAGGTCCAGCGAGTCCACGTCCGGGATGTGCTGCAGCGGATGGTCCGGGTCGACGTGCTGGGCGCCCGAGACGGCCTCGAGCTGACGAGCCAGTTCTTCGACGGTGGGCAGGGACATGAGGGGTTCCTCTCTCACGGGGCTTTCTCAGGGGGACTTGCGGTCCTTGTGAGAGAAATCGAAGCCCCCGCCGCGCAACGCACGCGCAACTACGCCTCCGGTCGCCCGTGTTGCACATCTGTTGCGAGCCGCCCGCTTTCCTCGATCCCGGAAAGTCCTGGAACCGAGCCGTACGGGAGTGAGGACGAAATGACGACGGTGGCGGACAGCACGGTGCCGCAAGTCGACGCGATCAGGCACCACTACGAAGTGAGCAACGACTTCTACCGCCTGCTGCTGGGCCCGACGATGATGTACTCCGGCGGGTACTGGGAGGACGGGGAGGGCCTGACCGAGGCCCTCGACGAGGCGCAGGAACGCAAGCTCGACACCTTCGTCGAGCTCGCGCACGCCGCCGGCGCCCGGCGGGTGCTGGACATCGGCTGCGGCTGGGGCACGATGCTCAACCGGTTGACGACCGTGCACGGCGTGGAACACGCCACCGGCCTCACCCTCAGCCGCACCCAGGAGCAGTTCATCACCGGCCTCGGCAACCCGCGCATCACCACGCGCGTGGAGAGCTGGGAGCAGCACAGCACCGGCGAGCCGTACGACGCCGCGTTCTGCATCAACGCGCTGGAGCACTTCGTCTCCTCCTCGCTGCCGCCCCGCGAACGCACCAGGAAATACCGGGTGTTCTTCCAGAAGACAGCCGCGGCCCTGCGCCCCGGCGCGCGGTTCGTGCTGCACACCATGACCGCCGAGGCCCAGCCGATGAACCGTAAGTTGCTGGACGACCTGAAGTTCCTCCAGCGCTCGGAGTTCGAGGGCTGCCACATCCCGCACCTGCACGAACTGACACAGGCGGCCGAGGGATTGTTCGACGTCGTCGAGATCGTCAACGAGCGCGAGTCGTTCGCCGTCGCCTGCCGTGCCTGGCTGGAGCTGCTGGCCGCCCGCCGCGACGAGGCCGTGGCCCTGGAGGGCGAGGAGGTCGTCGCCCGCTTCGAGCGCTACCTGGACATCTTCGCCTACACGCTCGAGGACAAGTTCTTCAATAACTTCCGCGTCACCATCGCGCGCCGCTGAGGAGACCCACTGTGACGAGCATTCTCGAACCCCCGCGCAGCGACAGTCCCGCGCCGGCCGCCCGCCGGACGGGCGGTGGCCCGACCCGGCACCTGCGCGTCGCGGTCATCGGCAGCGGGTTCTCCGGCCTGGGCATGGCCGTCCGGCTGCTGCAGAAGGGCATCGACGACTTCCTGGTCTTCGAACGGGCCGATGAGGTGGGCGGCACCTGGCGGGACAACTCCTATCCCGGCGCCGCCTGCGACGTGATGTCCCACCTGTACTCGTTCTCCTTCGCCCGCAACCCCGGCTGGACGTCCACGTTCGGCAAGCAGAAGGAGCTGTACGCCTACCTGCGTGACGTCGCCGACCGCTTCGGGGTCCGCCCGTACATCCGCTTCCGGCACGAACTGCTCGAGGCCCGTTGGGACGAGCCCACCCGCCACTGGCACATCCGCACCTCCCAGGGCGACTACACGGCACAGGTCCTGGTCACGGGTACCGGATACCTCTCCGAACCGTCGGTCCCCGACATCCCCGGCCTCGCCGGCTTCGAGGGCGAGGTGTTCCACTCCTCGCGCTGGAACCACCGGCACGACCTGGCCGGCCGCAAGGTCGCGGTCATCGGCACGGGCGCCTCGGCCATCCAGTTCGTCCCCGCGATCCAGCCCGAGGTGGGCCGGCTCGACCTGTACCAGCGCACGCCGCCGTGGATCGGCCCCAAGAACGACAAGCCGACCAGCCCGCTGCAGGCGCGACTGCTGCACAACGTGCCCGGCTACCAGAACTTCCGGCGGAACTTCAACATGTGGGGCCGCGAAGTCCTCGCGTTCGTGATGAAGCGCCCCCAAGTGGCGTTGAAAATGCAGAAGATGGCCAGTGACCACCTGGCCAAGAGCGTCAAGGACCCCGGGCTGCGGGAGCGGCTCACCCCCGACTACGTCATGGCGTGCAAGCGCCTGTTGTTCTCCAACGCCTGGTACCCGGCGATCCAGCAGCCCAACGTCGAGCTGATCACCGACCGCATCGCACAGGTCCGGCCCACGTCGGTCGTCACCGCCGACGGCACCGAACGCGAGGTCGACACGATCATCCTGGGGACCGGCTTCAAGGCCACCGACCGGCCCGTCGCCGGGCTGATCACCGGACGCGGCGGCAGGCTCCTGCGCGACGTGTGGCAGGCGCGCGGCATGGCGGCGCACCGGGGGACCACGGTGGCCGGATTCCCCAACCTGTTCCTGCTGCTCGGCCCCAACACCACGCTCGGCCACTCCTCGCAGGTGGTGATGATCGAGGCGCAGATCGGCTACGTCCTCGACGCCCTGCGGCAGATGGAGAAGCGCGGCCTGGCCAGCGTCGAGGTGCGCCAGGAGGCCCAGGACGCCTGGAACCAGGGGCTGCAGGGGCGCCTCGAGGGCACCGTGTGGAATGCCGGGAACTGCAAGAGCTGGTACCTCGACGAACACGGCCGCAACCCGTCGATCTGGCCCACCTACACCTGGCGGTTCCGCCGCCAGACCCGGCGCTTCGACCCCGCCGAATACCAGCTGGCCACCATCGTGGGTGCCGGGAGACCGGCCCTCGAACGCGCCTGACCGAACGGAGGCACAGGGGATGAACACCACGCTGTCGCGGCGCGGGCTGCTGGGCGGGATCGCGGCCACGGTCGTCGGCTGGAGCGCCGCGACCCGGTCCTGGGCCACGGTCGAGGACCTGGGCAGGAAGAAACCCGGGCTGCTGCCGGTCCCGGCGCTGGACGGCACACTGACTGTCGCCGCGGCGGAACTCGAGGGATTCGGGCACGACTTCGGCCGGCTGAGGCCCTCGGCACCCTGGGCGGTGCTGCGCCCCGGCTCCGACCAGGACATCGTGAAGATGGTGAACTTCGCCCGTGCCAACGGTCTGAAGCTCGCCGTGAACGGCCAGGGCGGCACGGGTGCGGACCTGGAGTCGCACTCGGTGTACGGGCAGGCCGCGGTTCCCGCCGGAGGCATCTCCGTGGACGCCCGGGCGATGTCGCGGATCGTGAGCATCGACGCCACGAGCGCCGTGGTCGAGGCCGGGGTCACCTGGGGACAGCTCACCGACGAGGCCGCCAGGGCGGGGGCGACCCCGCCCGCGCTGCCCGACTATCTGCACCTGTCCATCGGGGGCACGCTCTCGGTCGGCGGCATCGGCGGCACCGTGCAGACGTACGGGCTGATGTGCGACACCGTCCAGTCGCTGGACGTCATCACGGGCACGGGCGAACTGCTCACCGTGTCGGCCACGACGCGGCCCGATCTGTTCAACGCGGCGCTGGCAGGCGGCGGACAGGCAGCGGTGATCCTGCGCGCCAAGGTCGCGCTGATGCCCCTCCCCGAACGCGCCCTGGTCCTCAACCTGTTCTACAACGACGTAGCGTCCTACCTCGCCGACGCCGAGGCGGTGATGGCGGACCGGCGGTTCGACATGCAGGCGGGCGAGATGCAGCGCAGGCCCGACAACTCCGGCTGGCGCTACAAGATGGAGGCGGTGTCCACCTACTCGGGCACCGCCCTCCCGGACCGGGACCGGCTGCTGGCCAATCTGCACGACAGCCGCGGCGACGCGGTGATCGAGGACCACGCCTACCGCGACTATGTGTTCCGGCTGAACAGCATCGAGTCCGACCTCAAGCGCAGCGGCCACTGGGCCCAACGGAAGCCGTGGCTCAGCCTGTTCCTGCCCGCCTCGAAGGCGAAGGCATTCATGGAACTCGCGGAGAGGGAGCTCACCGCGCAGAGCCTGGGCGCCGGGTTCCTGCTGTTCTACCCGTACTGGACGTCGAAGATCACCCGCCCGCTGGCGGTCCAGCCGAACGAGCCGACGGCCTACCTCTTCGACCTCCTGCGGTTCCCCGACCCCGGTGACACGACCATTCCGCAGATGCTCGAACAGAACCGCCGGCTCTACGACAGGGCGGTCGCCCTCGGCGCCAAGCGCTACTTGGTCGGAGCGGTGCCGGGCATGACCACCGCCGACTGGAAGACCCACTTCGGCAGCAGCTGGAACACGCTCTACGCCGCCAAGCGCAGATACGACCCGGGCAATGTGCTCACCCCGGGCCAGGGTTTCTTCGGCTGACCCCTCAATCTCACCGCAGGAGAAGTGACATGACAGGCTACGACGTGATCGACGAGGCAGTCGTCGACGCCCCGCCGGACGCCGTCTGGGACGCGCTGCTCGCCGAGTTCCGCGGCGCGGCCCGGTGGTGGGTATCGGCCAACACCTTCACCGCCTCGTCCGGCGCCCCGGACGAGGTCGGCGGCGAGGTGAAGGTCACGGTGCACACCAGAGGCGTCGACAAGGGAGGACTGAAACTGCGCTTCACCGCACGCACGACCGCGGTCGAACCGGGCCGTCGGCTCTGCGTCGAGTACGTCGACGGGGTGTTCCGCGGTCCGGGCCACTTCGTGCTGGAACCCGTCGACGACGGCTCGAGGACCAGGATCGGCATGCACTTCCGCGGCCGCCCGCACGGCTGGCTGAAGGCACTGGCGAAGGTGGCCGATCTCGGGGCGGAGCACTCGAAGGCGACGAGCGCGGCGTTCGTGGCGCTGGACGGTGTCCTGCGCGAGGAGGGCACGCGATGACGACGGTGGCTCCCGCTGCGGTGGAGACCACCGCCGTCACCGAGGACGGTGCCCGGCTCGCCGTCAGCGTGCTGGCACCGCTGGGTGCCGCATCGGGGACGACCGTGGTCCTCGTCCACGGCTGGGCCGGCGCCCGCCGGATGTGGGGCACCGTGGCCGACGCGCTGATCCGGCAGGGACACCGGGTGGTGCTGTACGACCAGCGGGGCCACGGCACCTCCACCCAGGGCACGGAGCCGTTCGGCATCAGGCGCCTGGGGGCGGATCTGGGCACCGTCCTGGGCCATGTGGACGCGCCGGACGCGCTGGTCGTCGGCCACTCCGGCGGCGGTTTCGCAACGCTGTCGTATGTCGCCTCCGGCGTACGGCAGTTGAGAGGCATGGTGCTGCTGAGCACCGCGGCGCACAGTCAGGACACCCCCGACGGTGAGGTCAGGATGATGGGCAGCGCCCTGTTCTCCTGGGCGCTCTCCAGGCCCGCGCTGGGCCGGGCGCTCCTGGGCCAGACGATGGGCAAGCGCTCCGATCCCCGGCTGCGCGACGTCAACCGCCAGATGTTCGCGGCGACCGAGGCCCGGGTCCGGGCCGACGCCTTCCGCTCCTCGCGCGGCATGGACCTGCGCGCGGCGCTGGCCTCGGTGCGCATCAGCGCGATCGTCCTGGCGGGAGAGGGCGACCGGGTGATCGCGCCGAAACTGGGGCGCGCGGTGGCCGAAGCACTGCCGAAGGCCCGATTCGAACTGCTGCCGGGCGCCGGCCACATGCTGCCGCTCGAGCGCCCCGATGCCGTCGTGGACGCGGTGGGCGAGCTGGCCTGACGAGACGGGTTCGGGCGCCAACGGGGTTCAGGTGCCGAGGACGACCGTCTGCGACGGCACGGTACGGGGCATGGCCTGCGCCGCCGCACCGCTGGTGCGGAACTCGTGCGGGCTGATGCCCCGCACCCGTTTGAAGGCGGAGCTCAGCGCGAACGCGCTGCCGTAGCCGACCTGGCGGGCCACGGCGGCCAGGGTGAGGTCCGGCCGGCGCAGCAGGTCGGCGGCCAGGGCCAGCCGCCAGGAGGCCAGGTACGCCATCGGGGGTTCGCCCACGGCCGCGGTGAAACGGCGTGCCAGACCGGCCCGGGAGACGCCGACCTTTCGGGCGAGCACGTCCACCGTCCAGGCGTGTGCCGGGTTGTCGTGCAGCAGCCGCAGGGCGGGGCCGGCCACGGGGTCGGACTGCGCGCGGTACCAGGACGGGACACCCGACGCGGGCTCGGCCAGCCAGGTGCGGAGCACGCCGATGAACAGCAGGTCCAACAGGCGGTCCAGCACCAGCTCCTGGCCCGGCTCGTCGCGGACGGTCTCGCGCGCGAGCAGATCGACCAGCGGGTCGGGCCCGGGCCCGGCGGGGCGTACGAGCAGGGCCGGCAGCGCGCCGAGCAGGCGGCGGCCGATCTCGCCGGGTGCCTGGTACGTGCCGCTGAGCATGACGGAGGAGTCCTGCCCCATGGTGTCCCCCCAGGTGCGGACGCCCAGGGCCATGGAGTCGGTGACGTCCTCGCCCTTGGCGGTGTTGCAACGCTGTTCGGGCCCGACCGTGATGTGCACGGGGGTGTCCGGGGCGTCGGCGAGGGTGTACGGGTCGGGGCCGCGCAGCACGGCGACATCGCCCGGCCCGATCAGCGCGGGCGTGCCGCCGTCGGGCATCACCCATGCCTCGCCGCGCACCATGGTCACCAGCGAGACCGGGGCACGGTCCTCGATGCGCAGCGACCACGGCGGGCTGAAGACGGACTTGAGCAGGAACGCGCCGCGTGCCTTGGGCTCCTCGAGAAGTCCGGTGAAAACATCCATGTGGCTCTCCCGGTGAGGAAGCGCCCACCCTCCCGGCGGGGAACCGGTGAGGGCGGACGCGATCAGGGGCGGGCGGCGGCGAGTGCCCGGCAGAGGCACACCAGCGCCGCGGTGCAGGCCAGGGTGCGGGCGGCGTTGGACGGCACCCACGCCGAGGCGAACCTGCCGCGCAGCGAGGCGAGTTCACCGGCGGAACCGCCGGCCGAGGCCAAGCGCCGGTTGAGCGGAACGTTGATGCCTGCGGTCAGTGCCACGGCCGCGGTGTAGAGCCCCAGCGCCGCCCAGGTCCACCGGGCCGCGGTACGGAGCCCGCCGCGCCGGAGCAGGCCGCCGGCCACACCGGTCGCCAGGAACGCGCCGATGAACACCAGCCCGAACAGCCCGTTCTCGATGGCCTCGTTGATGTGCCGCATGACGGCCACATAGGTGTGGTCGTCGGTGCGGTCGAGTCCCGGCAGCACGGAGATGTCGAAGGCGAAGTACAGGCCGGCACTGAGCCCCATGGCGACAGTGGCGGCGGTGAGCGCGGGCTGGGCGGCGGTCATGGCCGGGCTCCTCGAGGGGTGACGTAGGGGGGGCCGGTGCCGCGTCCGCGGGGGCCCGGACGCGGCACCGGACGGATTCAGGCGTTCCAGACGCCGGTGGCGGCGGCATCCTTGGCGAAGTCGGAGAAGTCGCGCGCCGGACGGCCCAGCACTTCCTCCACGCCGTGCGTGATGCTCGCGTTGCGCCCGTCCAGGATCAGCTGGAAGAGGTCGGCGAACTCCTCCGGGAGACCGTGCTCCTGCAGCATCGCCCGGTATGCGTCGGTGGAGACGGGGACATAAGTGATCTCGCGCCCCGTCGCTTTGGAGAGTTCGGCGGCCACGTCGTGGAAGCTCAGCAGGCGCGGTCCGGATAGTTCGTAGGTCCTGCCGATGTGCCGGTCGTCGGTGAGTGCCGCGGTGACGACGTCCGCGATGTCGTCGGCGTCGACGAACGGTTCCACGGCGTCGGCGGTGGGGAGGGCCAGTTCGCCGGCGAGGACGGGGTCGAGGAAGAAGCTCTCGCTGAAGTTCTGGTCGAACCAATTGGCCCGCACGACGGTCCAGTCGGCGCCGGACTCCTTGAGCCTGTCCTCACTGGCCACCGCGCCTTCCTCGCCCCGGCCGGAGAGCAGCACCAGCCGGCGCGCCCCCTTCGCCACGGCACGGTGGGCGAAGGCGCCGACGGCCTCGGCCGCACCGGGGAAGGCGAGGTCGGGGTAGTAGGTGACGTAGACGGCACCCACGCCGTCCAGGGCGGCGTCCCAGGTGCCGGGGTCTTCCCACACGAAGGGCGGCTCGCCCGAGCGCGACCCGGTGCGCACCGTCAGCCCCTTCGCGGACAGCCGCTGCACGACGCGGCGGCCCGTCTTGCCCGTTCCCCCGATGACGAGGGTCGTCTTGGTGTCGGTCGGATGCGCGTTCTGCGTGTTCGTCATGGAGATCAGTCAACTCCCCTGTGCTGAGGCCGGACATAGCCGTGGCACTCAGGTCCATAAGCGTCCGTCTACGGGACCAAGCTAGGCCCCGTACCCGGTGACGCGACGACGTTCTCGAGCGTTCCCCGAGCGATCCTCCAGAGCCCTGGCCACGGCGTCCGTCAGCGCCTCGTCGAGCATGGTGCGGACGGACATGTCGGGGGAGGTGCCCAGACCGGCGTCGTGGCAGGCGACGCTGATGAGGTGACGGCCCGGCAACCGGTAGGTCGCGAAGGTCCATTCGCCATGGCCCGCGGGCGTACCGTCGGGTGCGATCAGGCGCCCGTCCGCGAAGCCGAACTGGGTGAAGCCGAACCGCAGCCCCTGGCCGAGTGCCTTGGTGTACGCCTCCTTCAGGGTCCACAGTCGCAGCATCCGCGCGTCCCGCTCCGGTTCCGGCAGGCCTTCGAGGGCCGCCAGCTCGGCGGGTGTGCAGACGTGGCGGTGCAGGAGTCCGAACGGCAGCCGCCGGTCGAGGTGTTCAGCGTCCACGCCGATCCGGCCGTTGCGGCTGATGCCGACGGCGATCAGCTCTCCGGTGTGGGTGAGGCTGATGTCGACCTGGTCCAGGCCCCGCAGGTAGGGGCGCCCACCGATCGCGTAGGCGAGGTCGAGATCGGCGGGGTCGGCGTCCAGCACGGCCGAGGCCGTGAACTTCACCGCCAGCCGGGAGGCGGCGAAGCGGTGCCGGGCATCGGGATCCTCGATGCGCGAGCAGCGCTGCCGGTCGCGCCCCAGCAGCGCACAGTCGGCGACGGGCCATCCGCTCCAGGTTGTGTGCACGACAGCGGTGCCATGCCGGAGCATGGCCTCGCGCACCTGGCGCCAGGGCCCGTCGGGCCCGTGGATACGGACTGGCGCGGTGTCCGTCAAAGGAGTCCTCCGAGGTGAGAGCGGTGGCGGCGCAGGAGCTCGTCGAGCACCAGCTCCCGGCAGCCGCCGGGCAGTTCGGGCACCGGCATGGCGAGCCGTTCGGCGATCCGGGACAGGGCGAGGAGCGCCCAGGCCGGGTCGGCGAGAAAGGGGTCGCTGCCGTCCTGGCCCTCCCAGGTGCCGAGGACCGCGGCCGCGCCGACGATCAGGCTGTAGCGGTCGGTGCGGGCGGCGACAGCCGCGGACTCGTGCAGGGTCTCCAGTTCGGTGACGAACGCCCGTGCCAGCTCGGCGAGGGCGGCGGTTCGGCCGCCGTGGCCCCGGCGGCCCGCGAGCCGGGCGGCGGTGCCGACGAGAGAGGCGGCCATGAAGTCGCCGCCGCCCGCGACCCCGAGTAACTCATAGTCGAGCGGGGGCAGTTCGGCGCCCTCCCGGAAGAGTTCGGGTGGCGGCTCGGCACCGGCGAACCAGGAGTGTCGCAGATGCGTGGCGATCACTGCCTGGCAGGCGGCGGTGCCGGTGTGGCCGAGCACGGCGATGGGCAGGTCGCGTACGAGCTTGCCGAGGGCGCCGTTCTCCCGGTGGCCGTGGGCTCCCAGCGCCGCGGCCAGTACCTCCAGGTTCTCGCGGACCAGGCCGGGCACGACGTACCTGGCTGCTGCGGCGAGGAGTTGGGCTTGCCCGGGCAGGAGCCCGAGGGCCCGTAGCGCAACGGTGGCCATGCTGTCGCAGGCCAGGAGGTCGGCGAAGATGCCGGTGAGCGGCTTGTGCCGGTGACCGGCGGCCCGTACGGCACAGTCCAGGACTGTACCGGCGGCTGCCGTGACGGCGCTGCTGATCAGGGCGTGGCCGACCTGGCCGGTGCGCAGTGCGAGGGCGGTGCTGTCTCCGGCCCGGCCTATGAGCGCGTCGCCGGACACGACGTGCCCGGCGAACTCCACCCCGGAGAACGGCACTCCGCGCATGCCGCTCGTCGTGACGCGCGGCAGGAGCTCCGCCTGGCCGGGTTCGACGAGCAGCACGGAATGTGCCGGGCCCGTACGGGCATGGACGACCAGGGTCCCGGCACGCGAGGCGTTGGCCACCAGCTCCTTGCGGCCGTGGAGCCGGTAGCCGCCCCGAGGAGTGGGGCATGCGGTGATCTCGCCTCTGAGGAACGCGTTGGCGTGGGCGGGCTCCCGGTCGAGGAGTGCGGCCCGGCCGCCACCGAGCAACAGCTCGGCGATGGTGTGCCGTTGCGCTTCGGTGCCGGCCGCCCAGACGGGGCCCGCCGCGAACAGGGACGTGATGCCGTGGCCGAAGCCGAGGGCGAGATCCCGCCGGAAGACGGGGCGCAGGACGCGCGCCAGCAGATCGGCTCGGGTGAGCCGGCCGCCGTACGCGACGGGAACCAACTCCGCGCCGAGGCCGGCCCCGGCGAGCAGGGCCTCGGTCCCGGCGGGCGGGGTGCGACGCTCGTCGGCGGCGAGCAGGGCGCGCAGGCCATGCGGGTTGGCGGGGTCGTACGGGTCGCCGAGCAGCGCCTCCAGGCCGGCGTTGTGATCAGAAAGCACCGAGTCCACCGCAGACGTTGATCGCCTGCGCAGTGATCGAGGCGGCGGGCCCGGAGGCCAGATAGCCGACCAGCGCGGCGACTTCCTCCGGCGTCGAATAGCGGCCGAGCGGGATCTTCGCCTCGAACTGCTCCTGCACGAACTCCTCGGTGGTGTCCCAGGCGGCGGCATAGCCCTTGCGCACCCTGGCGGCCATCGGGGTCTCGACGTAGCCGGGACAGACCGCGTTCACGGTGATGCCGGAGGGCGCCAGTTCCCGGCCGAGTGCCTTGGTGAAGCCGACGACGCCGTGTTTGGAGGCGCTGTAGGGGGCGCCGAGGAGGACGCCGTGCTTGCCGGCCGTGGACGCGATGTTGATGATCCGTCCGTACGAGGCGTCCGCCAGGCCGCCGTTCCTCAGCACCTCGCGCGTCACCAGGAAGACGCCGTTGAGGTTGGTGTCGATGACGTCGTACCAGAGGTCGTCGGTGATGTCGGCGGTCACGCCACCGCCGCCGCGTCCGGCGTTGTTGACCAGGATGTTGACAGGACCGAAGGTCTCGACGGCGGCCTGCACGAGTGCGGCGACGGATTCCGGCGAACGGATGTCGGCCGCCTGGCCCTCCACCTCCAGGCCCTCCTCGCGCAGTTCCTCGACCGTCTGCTTCACCTGCAACGCCGTTCGCGCGCAGAGGAAAACACGGTGTCCGGCCCGGCCCAGCTCCCGGACCACCGCCAGTCCGATGCCGCTCGTCCCACCCGTGACGAGGGTGACGCGCTCGTTCACGATCAATGCTCCTTAACCGACTTAACCGACGCTCGTCAGCCGACGGGGCCGGGAGGGCACGGGACCGGCCATCAGAACGGAGCGCTGGATCCGGCGCAGTGCCACGGACGGTTCGATCCCGAGTTCCCGGACGAGGAGGGTGCGCAGCCGGTGGTAGACCTCGAGGGCCTCGCCGCGCCGGCCGGAGCGGTGCAGCGCCAGCATGAACTGGCCGTGCAGGTTCTCGTGGGTGCGGTACCTGCCGGCCAGAACGGCCAGTTCGCCCAGCAGTTCACGGTGCCGGCCGAGGTGCAGGTCGGCCTCGATGCGCTGGTCGAGCGCGCACAGCCGGGCCTCCTCCAGGCGCAGGGCCTGCATCTGGAGTACCGGGCCGGTCCGTACACCGGCGAGGGCGTCCCCGGTCCACAGCGCGAGGGCGTCGTGCAGATGCCGGGCCGCCCCCGCGAAGTCCCCGGCGTCCTTGGCCCGGTAGCCCAGGTCGGCCAGCCGCTCGAACTCGCGGATGTCGCAGGCCCCGTCCGAGGTGGTGAGCAGGTAGCCGCCCGGCGAGGTGGCCAGCACGTCCTTGACCGCACGGCCGGTGCCGGAGTCCCGGATCAGCTCACGCAGTTGGAGGACGTACGTCTGAAGTGTGGTGCGCGCACTGCGCGGAGGCCGCTCGCCCCAGAGCTCCTCGGTCAGCGTGGCCACGGGCACGACCTGGTCGGCGTGCAGGGCCAGCACGGCCAGGATCTGCCGGGGCTTGGGTGCCGTCGGGGTCACCGACATCCCGTTCTCCCTGACGTCCAACGTGCCGAGCACCTTGATGTCCATGCCGCCTCCCCTGGTTGTGGCACAGCTCAGTAGAAAACAGGACGGCCGGTTTGTCAATGCAATGCCAGCCGGGGCTTGGAGTGGGGGGTTTGGCGGTATCGCGCCTGTCGTAGGCGAAACAAAACGGCCAGCCGGTTCTGCAAAAACGCCGGAAGGGCTGGATCCCCCAGGGGGATCCAGCCCTTCCGGCGTCCTACCCGGCCGCTACGTCGCGGACGGCACGCTCGCGACGCCGACCGGCAGGAACCGCTTGCCGTTCACGCGCTCGGAGACGCCCTCGCGGTCCAGGTACGGCGTGATGCCGCCCAGGTGGAAGGGCCAGCCCGCGCCGGTGATCAGGCACAGGTCGATGTCCTGCGCCTCGGCGACGATGCCCTCGGCCAGCATCAGGCCGATCTCCTGCGCCACGGCGTCCAGGACGCGGTCGCGCACCTGCTCCTCGGTGAGGACGGTGTCGCCCTGCACCAGCAGCGCGGCGACCTCGGGGTCCAGCTCCGGCTTGGCAGGATTTTCTGCGGAGTACACATAGAAGCCGCGCTTGCCCGCCTTGACCACGGCCGCCAGGTTCGGCGAGACCTTGAAGCGGTCGGGGAACGCGCCGGCCAGTGTCTCGGAGACGTGCAGGCCGATGGCCGGGCCGACCAGCTCGAGCAGCACGAGCGGGGACATCGGCAGGCCGAGCGGCTCGACGGCCTTCTCGGCGGTGAGCACCGGGGTGCCCTCGTCGATGACGTTCTGGATCTCGCCCATGAAGCGGGTCAGGATGCGGTTGACGACGAACGCCGGGGCGTCCTTGACCAGGACGGCCGTCTTCTTCAGCTTCTTCGCGACACCGAAGGCGGTGGCCAGCGAGGCGTCGTCGGTCCGCTCGCCGCGCACGATCTCGAGCAGCGGCAGGATCGCGACCGGGTTGAAGAAGTGGAAGCCGACCACGCGCTCGGGGTGCTTCAGCTTCGACGCCATCTCGGAGACCGACAGCGAGGAGGTGTTGGTCGCGAGGACGGCGTGCTCCGGCACGACCGCCTCGACCTCGGCGAACACCTGCTGCTTGACGGCCATGTCCTCGAAGACGGCCTCGATGACGAAGTCCGCGTCGCCGAAGGCGGCGGCCTTGTCCAGGGAGCCGGTGACCGCGGCCTTGAGGCGGTTGGCCTTGTCCTGGTTGATGCGGCCCTTGCCGAGCAGCTTGTCGATCTCGCCGTGGACGTAGCCCACGCCCTTGTCGACGCGCTCCTGGTCGATGTCGGTCAGCACGACCGGCACCTCGAGGCGGCGAGCGAAGAGCAGCGCGAGCTGGGAGGCCATCAGGCCGGCGCCGACGACGCCCACCTTGTTGACCGGGCGGGCCAGCGACTTGTCCGGCGCGCCGGCCGGCCGCTTGCCGCGCTTCTGCACGAGGTTGAACGCGTAGATGCCGCTGCGCAGTTCGCCGCCCATGATGAGGTCGGCGAGGGCCTGGTCCTCGGCGTCGAAGCCCTGGCGCAGGTCGCCGTTCTTGGCGGCGGCGATGATGTCCAGCGCGCGGTACGCGGCCGGGGCGGCGCCGTGCACCTTGGAGTCGGCGATGAACCGGCCGCGCTCGACGGCCCGGTCCCACGCCTCGCCGCGGTCCACCGCGGGCCGTACGACCTCGGTGTCGCCCTTGAGCACGGAGGCGGTCCACAGGAGGGACTGCTCCAGGAAATCCGCGCCCTCGAAGATCGCGTCGGCGATGCCGAGGTCGAAGACCTGCCGGCCCTTGAGCTGCTTGTTCTGGTTGAGCGAGTTCTCGATGATCACCGAGACCGCGCGGTCCGCGCCGATGATGTTCGGCAGCAGGGTGCAGCCGCCCCAGCCGGGGACGAGGCCGAGGAAGACCTCGGGCAGCGAGAAGGCGGGGATGGCCTTGGACACCGTGCGGTAGGCGCAGTGCAGGCCGACCTCGACGCCGCCGCCCATCGCGGCACCGTTGTAGTACGCGAACGTCGGCACCGCGAGGGTCGCCAGGCGCTTGAAGACGTCGTGGCCGCCCTTGCCGATGGCCAGCGCGTCCTCGTGGCGCTTGAGGAGCTCGACGCCCTTGAGGTCGGCGCCGACGGCGAAGATGAACGGCTTGCCGGTGATGCCGATGCCGACGATGCCGCCGGCCTTGGCCTCCGCCTCGACCTGGTCGATCGCGGTGTTGAGGTTCGCGAGCGACTGGGGGCCGAAGGTGGTCGGCTTGGTGTGGTCCAGGCCGTTGTCCAGCGTGATGAGAGCGAACTTGCCCGCGCCCTGCGGGAGTTCGAGGTGGCGCACGTGTGCCTGGGTGACGACCTCGTCGGGGAAGAGCTCCGCGGCGCCCTTCAACAGCTCGGCGGTGGTGCTCACTTGTTGCCTCCGTCGAAGTGGGGGTTCTCCCAGATGACCGTGCCGCCCATGCCGAAGCCCACGCACATCGACGTGATGCCGTAGCGGACGTGCGGCTGCTCCTCGAACTGCCGGGCCAGCTGCGTCATCAGGCGGACACCGGAGGAGGCGAGCGGGTGGCCGAAGGCGATCGCGCCGCCGTACTGGTTGACGCGCGGGTCGTCGTCGGCGATGCCGTAGTGGTCCAGGAGCGAGAGCACCTGGACCGCGAAGGCCTCGTTGATCTCGAACAGGCCGATGTCGGCGATGGTCAGGCCGGCCTTGGCCAGGGCCTTCTCCGTCGCCGGGACCGGGCCGTAGCCCATGACCTCGGGCTCGACGCCCGCGAACGCGTAGGAGACCAGGCGCAACTTGACCGGCAGGCCCAGCTCGCGCGCCACGTCCTCGGCGGCGATCAGCGAGGCGGTGGCGCCGTCGTTGAGACCGGCGGCGTTGCCCGCGGTGACCCGGCCGTGCGGACGGAACGGGGTCTTGAGCGACTGGAGGCCCTCGAGCGTGGTGCCCGGGCGCATCGGCTCGTCGGCGGTGGCCAGGCCCCAGCCCGTCTCCCCGCCCTCGGGCGAGGTGCGGCGCACGGAGATCGGCACCAGGTCGGCCTGGATCTTGCCGTCGGCGTACGCCTTGGCGGCCTTCTCCTGGCTGCGGACCGCGTACTCGTCGGCGCGCTGCTTGGTGAGGTGGGGGAGGCGGTCGTGCAGGTTCTCCGCGGTCATGCCCATGAACAGGGCCGACTCGTCGACCAGCTTCTCCGAGACGAAGCGCGGGTTGGGGTCCACGCCCTCGCCCATCGGGTGGCGGCCCATGTGCTCGACACCGCCCGCGAGCGCGATGTCGTACGCACCGAGCGCGACACCGCCGGACACGGATGTCACGGCGGTCATCGCACCGGCGCACATGCGGTCGATGGAGTAGCCGGGAACGGACTGCGGCAGGCCCGCGAGGATGCCCGCGGTACGGCCCAGGGTCAGGCCCTGGTCGCCGATCTGCGTCGTCGCGGCGATGGCGACCTCGTCGATCCGGGCCGGGTCCAGGTCCGGGTTGCGGCGCAGCAGCTCCCGGATGCACTTGACGACCAGGTCGTCGGCGCGGGTCTCGTGGTAGATGCCCTTCGGGCCCGCCTTGCCGAACGGGGTGCGGACGCCGTCGACGAAAACGACGTCCCTAGCGGTACGAGGCACGTTGGCTCTCCTCCAGGTGGATCGCTGCGCGCGGGCATGCCGGTACGGCTCCGCCGCGGTGCGGGTGACACCGTCATGCTACTTGCGGGTAACCACGCTGCACAGTCCCCCCGCCCCGAGGTGAAGGTCACGTTCTCCGGTTCCTCCCCTGCCTGATCGGATAGGCTGCGGGCCGTGCGTTGCGAGAACCAAGCGCGCACACTGTGCCGGTCGAGAACCAAGACGGCACACCCGAGCTTTGCTCAGCGAACCGGGCAGGTTCCGTCCCGGCTGGTGTTGAGGGAGTAAGATCTTTCAGGTCGCCGACCTGCGGGGCTTCCTGAGCCAGGAATCCCCTGCTTCGGCTGGGGAGGGTTCAAAGTCCGGAACCTCAGCTGTTGCTGGGGAAGCCCAGGTCCACCCCGCCGTCGGCGGGGTCGGGCCAGCGGGTGGTGACGACCTTGCCGCGGGTGTAGAAGTGGACGCCGTCGTTGCCGTAGATGTGGTGGTCGCCGAAGAGGGAGTCCTTCCAGCCGCCGAAGGAGTGGTAGCCGACGGGCACCGGGATCGGGACGTTGACGCCCACCATGCCCGCCTGCACCTCGAGTTGGAAGCGCCGGGCCGCGCCCCCGTCGCGGGTGAAGACGGCGGTGCCGTTGCCCCAGGGCGAGGCGTTGATCAGGGCCACGCCCTCCTCGTACGTCTCCGCGCGGACCACGCACAGCACCGGCCCGAAGATCTCGTCCCGGTACGCGTCCATCCCCGGGGTGACCTTGTCGAGCAGCGAGAGCCCCATCCAATGGCCGTCCTCGTACCCCTCGACCGTGAAGCCGGTGCCGTCGAGGACGACGTCCGCACCCTGGGCGGCGGCGCCGTGCACATAGGAGGCGACCTTGTCGCGATGCTCCCGCGTGATCAGCGGGCCCATCTCGGACGCCGGGTCGTCGCCGGGGCCGATGCGCAGGGCGGCCGTACGCTCCTTGATCTTCTCGATGAGCGGGTCCGCCGTGCCGCCGACGGCCACCAGTACGGAGACGGCCATGCAGCGCTCCCCGGCCGAGCCGTACGCCGCGTTGACGGCGGCGTCGGCGGCCAGGTCGAGGTCGGCGTCGGGCAGCACGAGCATGTGGTTCTTCGCGCCGCCGAGCGCCTGGACGCGCTTGCCGTTCGCGGACGCGGTGGTGTGGATGTACCGGGCGATGGGCGTGGAGCCGACGAAGGACACGGCGGCGACGTCCGGGTGCTCCAACAGCCGGTCCACGGCCGCCTTGTCGCCGTGCACCACGTTGAGGACGCCGTCCGGCAGCCCCGCCTCGGCCGCGAGCTCGGCGAGGCGCAGCGCAGTGGAGGGCACCTTCTCGCTCGGCTTGAGCACGAATGTGTTGCCGCAGGCGATGGCGAGCGGGAACATCCACATCGGCACCATGGCCGGGAAGTTGAAGGGCGTGATGCCCGCCACCACGCCCAGCGGCTGGCGGATCGAGGCGACATCGACGCGCGTCGAGACCTGGGTGGACAGCTCGCCCTTGAGCTTCTCCGGTATGCCGCAGGCGAGTTCGACGATCTCCAGCCCGCGGGCGACCTCGCCGAGGGCGTCGGCGTGCACCTTGCCGTGCTCGGCGGTGATCAGGCGGGCGATCTCCTCGCGGTGCGCGTGCACCAGCTCCCGGTAGCGGAACAGCACGGTGGTGCGCTTGGCCAGCGAGGCGGTGCCCCAGTCCGCGAGGGCGTCCTTGGCGGCGGCCACCGCCGCGTCCACCTCTTCGGCGGACGCGAGGGCAACCCGCTTCTCCTGGGCGCCGGTTGCCGGGTTGACCACCGGGCCGTGGTTGCCGGAGACGCCTTCGACGGGCTTGCCGCCTATCCAGTGGTTGATCGTCTTCATGGGATGTCTTTCTCGGTGAGGGGATCAGAGGTGGTGGCGGCGGGCCGCGACGTGGCGCTCGTAGGCTTCGCGGGCCTCCACCGCCGCCGGGCGGGTGGCGGTCTCGGCGACCGGGACGTCCCACCAGGCCTGGGCGCCGGGCGCGGTGCCCGCCGGATCGGTTTCGACGTACACGCAGGTGGGCCGGGGGGAGGTGCGGGCCTCGGCCAGGGCGGTGCGCAGTTCGCCGACCGTACGGGCCCGGAGGACGTCCATCCCCAGCGAGGCGGCGTTCGCGGCGAGGTCGACCGGCAGTGGGTCACCGGTGTACGTGCCGTCCTCGGCCCGGAACCGGTAGGCGGTGCCGTAGCGTTCGCCGCCGGTCTCTGCGGACAGCCCGCCGATGGAGGCGTAGCCGTGGTTCTGCACCAGCACCACGTTGATGTTGATGCCCTCCTGGACGGCGGTGACCAGTTCGGTGGGCATCATCAGATACGTGCCGTCGCCGACGAGCGCCCACACCGGGCGGTCCGGCGCGGCGAGCCGTACGCCGATGGCGGCGGGGATCTCGTAACCCATGCAGGAGTAGCCGTACTCCAGGTGGTACTGGCGCCGCGAGCGGGCGCGCCAGAGCTTGTGCAGGTCGCCGGGGAGCGAGCCGGCCGCGTTGATGACGACGTCCTCGTCGCCGACGACTGCGTCGAGCGCGCCGAGCACCTGGGTCTGGGTCGGCTGTACGGAGTCGTCCCCGGCGGCGTACGCCGCGTCCACGAGCTCCTCCCAACCACTCTTGCCCGCGCGGTACTCGGCCTCGTACGCCTCGTCCACCCGGTGGCCCGCGAGGGCTGTGGTCAGTGCCTCCAGGCCGGCGCGGGCGTCGGCGACGAGGGGCAGGGCGGCGAGCTTGTGGCCGTCGAAGGAGGTGATGTTGAGGTTGAGGAAGCGGACTCCCGGCCGGGCGAAGAGTGTTGACGAGGCGGTGGTGAAGTCGCTGTAGCGGGTGCCGACGCCGATGACGAGGTCGGCGGTGCGGGCGAGTTCGTCGGCGACGGCGGTGCCGGTGTGGCCGATGCCGCCGATGTCCGCGGGGTGGTCGTGGCGCAGGGAGCCCTTGCCCGCCTGGGCGGAGGCGACGGGGATGCCGGTGGCGTCGGCGAGGGCGCGCAGGGCTTCCTCGGCCTCGCTGTGGTGGACGCCGCCGCCCGCGATGATCAGCGGGCGTTCTGCGGCCCGTACGGCCCGTACGGCCTCGGCGAGGGCGTCGGGGGCGGGGGCGGGGCGGCGTACGTGCCAGACGCGGTCGGCGAAGAACTCCTCGGGCCAGTCGTGGGCCTCGGCCTGGACGTCCTGGGGCAGGGCGAGAGTGACGGCGCCGGTCTCGACGGGGTCGGCGAGGACGCGCATGGCCTGGAGGGCGGCGGGGATCAGCGCCTCGGGGCGGGTGATCCGGTCGAAGTAGCGGGAGACCGGGCGGAGGCAGTCGTTGACGGACACGTCCCCGGCGTACGGGACTTCGAGCTGTTGCAGGACCGGGTCGGCGGGGCGGCCGGCGAAGACGTCGCCGGGCAGGAGGAGTACGGGCAGCCGGTTGATCGTGGCGAGGGCGGCGCCGGTGACGAGGTTGGTGGCGCCCGGGCCGATGGAGGTCGTCACTGCCTGGGCGGCGAGCCGGTCGTTCTGCCGTGCGTAGCCGACGGCGGCGTGCACCATGGCCTGTTCGTTGCGGCCCTGGAGGAAGGGCATGGCCTCCTGCCCCGTCTCCAGCAGGGCCTGCCCGATCCCGGCGACGTTGCCGTGCCCGAAGATGCCCCAGCAGGCGTTGATCAGGCGGTGCCGGCGCCCGTCGCGCTCGGTGTACTGGTGGGCGAGGAACTCGACGAGGGCCTGTGCGACAGTGAGGCGGCGGGTCATCGGGCTTCTCCTGCGGGGGCGTTGTAGAGGGGGAGGCGGGGATCGACGCGCTGGTCCGGCCAGGTGGAGCGGATCCAGCCGTGGTCGGGGTGGTCGCAGATCAGCCACTCGCGGGCCTCGCCGGGGCCCGCCATGACATTGAGGTAGTACATGTCGTGGCCGGGGGCGGCGATGGACGGGCCGTGCCAGCCGTCGGGGATCAGCACGGCGTCGCCGGTACGGACTTCGGCGAGGACGTCCGTACCGCCCTCGCGCGACGGCGTCACCCGCTGGTAGCCGAGGCCGGTGTCGCCGCCGGCGATCTCGAAGTAGTAGATCTCCTCCAGCTCGCTCTCCTCGCCGGGCCGGCACTCGTCGTGCTTGTGCGGCGGGTACGAGGACCAGTTGCCGCCGGGGGTGAGCACCTCGACGGCGATGAGCTTGTCGCACGCGAACGAGCCCGCCGCCGCGAAGTTGTTGACCTGGCGGGAGCAGGGGCCCGCGCCGCGCAGCTCGACCGGGACGCCGGAGGCGGGCCCGTACCGGGCGGGCAGACGGCGCCCGCACCGGGCGCCGGTGAGGGCGAAGCGGCCGCCGGCGGCGCTGGAGACGCGGACCTCCTCGTCGCGCGGCACATAGGCGAAGTCGGTGACCGCGTCGAACACGCTCGTACGGCCGGCCAGTTCGAAGCTCTCGCCGGAGCCGGTGGTGACCGTGCAGCCGCCGGAGAGCGGCAGCACGATCCATTCGCTGTCGCCGGTGGCGAAGGAGTGCCCCGCGCCGGGCGGCAGTTCGAGGACGCGGAGGGAGGAGTGGGCCCAGCCGGCCTTCTCCGGGGTGATGTCCAGGGCGTAGGGCCCGGCGGCGGCCTGCCCGGCCCCGAGGTGGAATCCGCGGAAGTTCATGGTCTCCTGTCTCCCCTGTTTCAGAGCAGTCCGACGGTGGTGTCCACAGCTTTCGCCACATCCCCGTCGGCGGGGTAGAGCAGCGAGCGGCCGGCGACCAGTCCCTGCACGGTCGGCAGGTGCAGGGCCTTGCGCCACTTGTCGTACGTCTCCTCCTGGTCGCGGGAGACCTCGCCGCCGAGCAGCACCGTGGGCAGGGTGGAGGTCTCGCAGACGCGCGCCATGTCGTCCGGGTCCTCGGTGACCGGGAGCTTGAGCCAGGTGTAGGCGGAGGTGCCGCCGAGGCCGGAGGCGATGGCCACGGAGTGGATGACGGCCTCGGTGCCCAGGTCGTTGCGGACCCTGCCCTCGACCCGGCGGGAGAGGAAGGGCTCGACGAAGACGGGCAGTTCGAGGGCGGCCATGTCATCGACGGCGCGGGCGGCGGATTCCAGGGTGTTCACCGAGCCGGGGTCGTCGTAGTCGATGCGCAGCAGCAGCTTTCCGGCGTCGAAGCGGAGCCGGGCGATGTCCTGGGGGCGGTGTCCGGTGAAGCGGTCGTCCATCTCGAAGGAGGCGCCCGCGAGGCCACCGCGGTTCATCGAGCCCATGACGACCTTGCCGTCCAGGGCGCCGAGCAGCAGCAGGTCCTCGAGGATGTCGGCGGTGCCGAGCACACCGTCCACACCCGGGCGGGACAGTGCCAGGCACAGCCGTTCCAGCAGGTCGGCGCGGTTGGCCATGGCCAGCTTGCGGTCGCCGGCGGCGAGCGCGCCACGGGCCGGGTGGTCGGCGGCGACGATCATCAGCCGGCCGCTGTCACCGATCAGCGGGCGCCGGACGCGGCGGGCGGCGGCCTCCGCGACGGCTTCGGGGTGGCGGGCCCGCAGTGCCGGGAGTTCGGAGATCCGGGGGATCAAGGCGTGGTTCACCTTCTCGGAGCGTGGGAGGCGAGGAACTCCTCGACCTCGGCCGTGGTGGGCATGGCGGAGGAGCAGGCCAGGCGGGAGGCGACGATGGCGCCGGCGGCGTTCGCGCGGTGCATGATCCGCTCGAGCTCCCAGCCGGAGAGCAGTCCGTCGCACAGCGCCCCGCCGAAGGCGTCGCCGGCGCCGAGGCCGTTGACGACCCCGACGGGCGTGGGCGGCACCTCGGCGGCGCGGCCGTCGCGGTGCACCGCGAGGACGCCCTTGGGACCCTGCTTGACGACGGCCAGTTCGACGCCCATGTCCAGCAGCGCCCGGGCGCAGGCCATGGGGTCGCGCAGTCCGGTGGCGACCTCGGCCTCGTCGACATTGCCGACGGCGACCGTGGCGTGGGCCAGCGCGGCCTCGTAGTACGGCCGGGCCTCGGCCATCGCCCGGGGGCCGGTGGCACCTCCGTCGCCGGAGGCCCCGCCCTCGCCGCCCCAGAACATGGGCCGCCAGTCGAGGTCGAAGACGGTCGGGCCGGCCTTGCCCCGGGCCTCGAGGGCGGCCAGCGTCGCGGCACGGCTGGGCTCCTCGCACAGACCGGTTCCGGTCATCCAGAAGATCCGGGCGGTGCGGATCGCGTCGAGGTCCAACTCCTCGGGGTGGATGACCAGATCGGGCGCCTTGGGGCGGCGGTAGAAGTAGAGCGGGAAGTCGTCCGGCGGGAAGATCTCGCAGAACGTGACGGGCGTCGGATACTGCTCGACAGAGGTCACCCAGCGGTCGTCCACGCCGAAGTCGCGCAGCGCCTGGTGGATGTAGTCGCCGAAGGGGTCGTGGCCGGTACGGCTGATGACGGCGCTGCGGCGGCCGAGCCGGGCGGCGGCGACCGCGACATTGGTGGCCGAGCCGCCCAGGAACTTCCCGAAGGTCTCCACCCGCGCCAGCGGCACGCCGGTCTGCAGCGGATAGAGGTCAACTCCGATGCGGCCCATGGTGATCAGGTCGTACGGGTCGGTCATGTGCGCCCTTTCGCTGTGGCTCTGCCGACAGGTCTAATCGGGCGGGCCCGGCCCTGTCAATACTTTGTCCTTACATATTGACTTGAAGCTGTCGCGCCTGGTCAGGTGATTGAGCTGGCCTCCGGGCGGCTACTGGCGAGTTACGAAGTCATTAAGTCCTTATGTCGGGACAAAGTCTTGACAGGCTCCCGGGCCCCATGGAGGCTGTGCCGCAATCCCGTCAGCGCCTCCCGGTCACCGGCGACCGGCGAGAGGAGAGCCGCAGTATGTCCGCACCCAGCGCCGTACCGTCCGCCCTGGACCGCATCCGTGTCGGGTCGGCCCCCGACTCCTGGGGGGTCTGGTTCCCCGACGACCCGCAGCAAGTCCCCTGGCAGCGCTTCCTCGACGAAGTGTCCGAGGCCGGATACGAGTGGATCGAACTCGGCCCGTACGGCTATCTGCCCACCGACCCGGCCGTGCTCCGTGACGAGGCCGGCCGCCGCGGCCTCAAGGTCTCGGCCGGCACGATCTTCACCTCCCTGCACCACGGCCCCGCCGTCTGGGAGAAGACCTGGGCCCATGTCACCGAAGTCGCCACGCTCACCCGGGCGATGGGCGCCCGGCACCTCGTCGTCATCCCCTCCTTCTGGCGGGACGACAAGACCGCCGAGATCCTCGAGCCCCGCGAGCTGACCGGCGAGCAGTGGAAGAACCTGACCACCGGCATGGAACAGCTGGCCCGCCGGGTCCGCGAGGAGTTCGGGCTGGACATCGTCGTCCACCCGCACGCCGACACCCACATCGACACCGAGGCGCACGTCGAGCGCTTCCTCGACGCCACCGACTCCGGCCTCGTCAACCTCTGCCTCGACACCGGCCATTACGCCTACTGCGGCGGCGACAGCGTCAAGCTCATCCGGACCTACGGCGAGCGCATCGGCTACCTCCACCTCAAGCAGATCGACCCCGCCGTCCTGGCCGACGTGGTCGCCAAGGGCACCGCCTTCGGCCCCGCCGTCCGCCAGGGCGTGATGTGCGAACCGCCGCGCGGACTGCCGGCGTTGGAGCCCGTCCTCCAGGCCGCCCAGGGCCTGGACGTCGACCTCTTCGCCATCGTCGAGCAGGACATGTACCCCTGCCCGCCCGACCAGCCCCTGCCCATCGCCCGGCGCACCCGCCGGTTCCTGCGCTCCTGCGGCGCCTGACAGACCGAGCAAGAGGACCACTTCGGCATGAGCACCAACACCCCCCTCGGCGTGGCCGTCATCGGCACCGGGCGCATGGGCGCCGACCACATCCGCCGCCTGGACACCGTCACCGACGGCGCCCGTGTCGCCGCCGTCGCCGACCTCGACGCCGGCCGCGCCGAGCGCGCCGCCCGCGGCATCGACGGCTGTACGCCCTACACCGACCCGGCCGCCGCCATGGCCGACCCCGCCGTCGGCGCCGTACTGATCGCCTCGCCCGGCCCCGCCCACGAGGCCGCCCTCATGACGGCCCTCGAGCGCGGCCTGCCCGTCCTGTGCGAGAAACCGCTCACCCCCGACGCGGCCTCCGCCCGGCGCGTCATGGCCGCCGAGGTCCGGCTCGGCCGCCGCCTCGTCCAGGTCGGCTTCATGCGCCGCTACGACACCGGCTATCTGCAGCTGAAGAAGACGCTCGACACCGGCGTCCACGGCCGCGCCCTGATGCTGCACCACAAGCACCGCAACGCCGCCACCCCGCCCGGCTTCACCGACGCGATGCTCATCCACGACTCGGTCGTCCACGAGATCGACATCACCCGCTGGCTGCTCGGCGAGGAGATCACCGCGGTGCACGTGCTGTGCCCGACGCCCTCCTCCGCCGCCCCCGAGGGCCTGAGCGATCCGCAGCTGGTCCTCTTCGAGACCTCGGGCGGACGGATCGTGGACACCGAGCTCTTCCAGAACTGCGGCTTCGGCTACCAGGTCGCCTGCGAGGCGGCCTGTGAGAACGGCACCGCCCGCACCGGCGACGACATCATCACCCCCGGTTTCGTCGAACGCTTCGAGGACGCCTACGACCGGCAGGTCCAGCGCTGGGTGGACGCCGCCCGGCACGGCGAGGCCGAGGGACCCGGCTGCTGGGACGGCTACGCGGCCGCCGCCGTGTGCGAAGCGGGCGTACGGGCCCGGACGACCGGCGAACGCACCACCGTCGAACTGGCCGAAATGCCAGGGCTGTACCGATGAACGTCGCCGTCGACCGGTCCGCCACGGACCACCCAGCTACTTCCGGTCGCGGAGCCAAGCGCTTCATCCTCGGCATCGCCGCCATCGCCGCGATCGGCGGCGCCCTCTTCGGCTACGACACCGGAGTCGTCTCCGGCGCCCTGCCCTTCATGGAGCGGCACTTCGGCCTCAGCTCCCTCGGCGAGGGCGTCATCACCAGCGCACTCCTGATCGGAGCGGCCTTCGGCTCCCTGGCGGGCGGCCGCATGGCCGACAGCCTGGGCCGCAAGAAGGCCCTGCTGTGGGCCGGGGCCGTCTTCATCGGCGGCGCCGTCGCCGTGGCCGTCGCACCCACCGTCCCCGCCATGGTCGCGGCACGCTTCGTCCTCGGCCTGGCCGTCGGCAGCGCCTCCGTGATCACCCCGCTGTACCTGTCGGAGATAGCCCCGCCGCACATCCGCGGGCGGCTCGTCTCCTTCAACTCCCTGATGATCGTCAGCGGACAACTGCTCGCCTACCTCGTCAACGCCGTCCTCGCCCGGTGGGAGGCCTGGCGCTGGATGCTGGGACTCGCGGCCCTGCCCGCCGTCGCCCTGTTCGTGGGCATGTTCTTCCTGCCCGACACCCCCCGCTGGTACATCAGCAAGGGCCGTACCGACGACGCCACCCGCGTCCTGCACCGCACCCTGCCCGCCGACGACATCCCGGCCGAACTCGCCCGCATCGAGCACGCCCGCACCCTGGAGGCCGACGCCCGCCGGGGCGCCTGGCAGGAACTGCGCACCCCCTGGATCCGCCGGCTCCTCCTCGTCGGCATCGGGCTGGCGATCGTCCAGCAGATCACCGGCGTCAACGCGGTCATCTACTTCGCGCCCAAGATCCTGGAATCCACCGGGCTGGGCACCAACGCCGCCATCACCGCCACCATCGCCATCGGCGCGATCTCCGTCATCGCCACCGCGATCGGCATGTCCCTCATCGACCGGCTCGGCAGACGGCCCATGCTCATGGGCGGCCTGACCGGCATGGCCGTCTCCCTCACCGCCCTCGGCGCCGCCTTCCAGCTGCCGCACTCCACCGCCGTCAGCGTCCTCGTCCTGGGACTGATGGTCCTGTACATGGCCTTCATGCAGGCCACCCTCAACACCGGCGTCTGGCTGCTGCTCGCCGAGATGTTCCCGCTGAAGGTCCGCGGACTGGCCATGGGATCCGCCGTGTTCGTCATGTGGATGGTGAACTTCGCCATCGCCCTCCTCTTCCCCGTCCTGCTCGACGCGGCGGGCGCCGGCGTGACCTTCTGGCTCTTCGCCGTGGCGTGCGTGGTGTCGTTCGTCTTCTGCAAGCGCTACGCCCCGGAGACCAAGGGCATGGCCCTCGAGGACCTCGAGGACGAACTGCGCAAGGCCGCTCTTTCCGAGTCCCCGAAGTCCCCGAAGTCTTCGAAAGCGAGCCACCCATGAAGATCGGCCTGATCGGCACCGGCCGCATCGGCGCCTTCCACGCCGAAACCCTCTCCGCCGTCGACGGAGTGGACACCGTCGTCGTCGCCGACCTCGACGCCGGCCGCGCCCGGGTGCTCGCCGGCCGACTCGGCCTCGACGCGGCGGCCGGCATCGACGCGATGTACGCCGCCGGGCTCGACGGCGTCGTCATCACCGCCGCCACCAGCGCCCACGCCGCCCTCATCCACCAGGCCCTCGACCACGGGGTCCCGGTCTTCTGCGAGAAACCCGTCGCCCTGGACGTCCCCGGCACGCTGGGCGTCGTCGAACGCGCCGCGAAGAGCCCGGTCCCCGTACAGATCGGCTTCCAGCGCCGCTTCGACGCGGGCTACACCGCAGCCAGGGACGCCCTGCGCTCGGGCGAGCTGGGCTGGATCCACACCCTGCGCGCCTGTACGAGCGATGTCACGCCCCCGCCCCCGGCCTTCATCCCCACCTCCGGCGGCCTGTTCCGGGACTGCTCCATCCACGACTTCGACATCATGCGCTGGCTCACCGGCCGGGAGGTCGTCTCCGTCTGCGCCCTGGGCGCCAACCGCGGCGCACCCTTCTTCGCCGAAGGCGGCGACGTCGACACCTGCGCCGCCCTGCTGCGCTTCGACGACGACATGCTCGCCACCGTCACCGCCACCCGCTACAACGGCGCGGGCCACGACGTCCGTCTGGAGATCTGCGGCTCCGAGGGCGCCCGCTTCGTCGGCCTCGACGACCGCGCGCCCATGCCGACGGCGGAACAGCACCTGTCCTGGCACCGGGCCACGCCGTACGCCACGTTCATGGAGCGCTTCCACGACGCGTACATCGCCGAACTCACGGCCTTCACCCAAGTCGCCGCCGGCCGCCGGGAGAACCCCTGCTCACCCGCGGAGGCGCTGGAAGCGCTGTACGTCGCCGAGGCCTGCTACCTCTCCCGCCGCACGGGGCGGCCGGTGACCTTGGCGGAGGTCCGCGGCTAGCGCTTGTCCTGCGGCGCTCCGCCCGTGGGTACGGCCGGTCCGGCACCGCCGGGCTTCGCCGTCGTGGCTTCGCGCCGTTGCGGCGGGTCTTTTTCCGGGGCTTCGCCCCGGACCCCAGGGCCCCCGCCCGAGGGTGTGCCCCGGGCCTCGGAGTCCCCGGGCACGCCCCCGGGAACCGGGAAGGCCTGCGGAGATCTGCTGGCCAGGCCCGGGGCTCGTCCGGCGGAGCTGCGCCGCGCGGCGCAGCTCCCAGCCGCCCGACGGGCCCCCGGGTGCGCGGGGCGGGACGGCGGGGCCCGGCGGTGCCGAACCGGCCGCACCCATGGGCGAGGACCCGCCGGACAGGCGCCCGCTCAGGCCGCCGTGGTCGTGAGGGCCTCGACGAGCACCGGAGTCACCTGTTCCACCTGCCAGGGGCGGGCGCCGTGGGCCGTGAGGACCTCGGCGACCGCCTCCGGGGTGGGGGTCCGGGGCGGCTCCCAGCACAGTCGGCGCACCGTGTCCGGGGTGATCAGATTCTCCTGAGGCATCGTCAGCCGCTCGGCGAGCGCCGACACCGCGGCACGCGCCGCCGACAGCCGTGCCGCGGCGACCGGGTCCTTGTCGGCCCAGGCCCGCGGCGGGGGCGGGCCCGTCAACGGCTGGCCGGGCTGCGGGAGTTCCGCCTCCGGCACCGCCCTGGCCCGGTCGATCGCCGCCTGCCACTGCTCGAGCTGGCGGCGGCCCATGCGGTGCCCGTAGCCCGGCAGCGCGGCGAGCGCGTGGGCGTTCGGCGGCAGGTTCAGCGCGGCCTCGATGATGGCGCTGTCGCCGAGCACCTTGCCCGGCGAGACGTCGCGCCGCTGCGCCACGAGGTCGCGCGCGGTCCACAGCTCGCGGACCACCGCCATCTGCCGGCGCCGCCGGACCTTGTGCATGCCGGACGTACGGCGCCAGGGGTCCTTGCGGGGCGGGGCGGGCGGCGCCGCGGCGATGGCCGCGAACTCCTGGTGGGCCCAGTCCAGCTTGCCCTGCCGCTCGAGCTCCGTCTCGAGGGCGTCGCGCAGGTCGACGAGGAGCTCGACGTCCAGCGCGGCGTAGCGCAGCCAGGGCTCCGGCAGCGGGCGGGTGGACCAGTCGACGGCGGAGTGGCCCTTCTCCAGGGCGTAGCCGAGGACGTTCTCGACCATGGCGCCGAGCCCCACGCGGGCGAAGCCCGCGAGCCGCCCGGCGAGTTCGGTGTCGAAGAGCCGGGACGGCGTCATCCCTATCTCGCGCAGGCACGGCAGGTCCTGGGTGGCGGCGTGCAGCACCCACTCGGCGTCGGCCAGCACCTCGCCGAGGGCGGAGAGGTCGGGACAGCCGACCGGGTCGATCAGCGCGGAGCCCGCGCCCTCGCGGCGCAGTTGGACGAGGTAGGCGCGCTGGCCGTAGCGGTAGCCGGAGGCGCGCTCGGCGTCGACGGCGACGGGGCCGGTGCCCGCGGCGAAGGCGGCCACGACGTCGGCGAGGGCACGGTCGTCCGCGACGACCGGCGGAATGCCTTCGCGTGGCTCGAGCAAGGGGATCGGCGCCGAATCGACGTCGTCCGGGGGGCCGCCCCCGGGGGTTCGCAGTGGTGTGTCTGCTGCGGTGTCTTGGGCGTCGGTCACCAGCCAAGGGTATCCGGGTATGACGGACGCCCGCCGACGGAACGTTCCGTCGGCGGGCGTCGGGCGTCCGCGGGATCAGTGGATGATGCCGGTGCGCAGTGCGACGGCGACCATTCCGGCGCGGTCGCCGGTGCCGAGCTTGCGGGCGATGCGGGCGAGGTGGCTTTTCACGGTGAGCGCGGACAGGCCCATGGAGACGCCGATCGCCTTGTTGGACTGGCCCTCCGCCACCAGCCGCAGGACTTCGACCTCCCGCCCGGACAGTTCGCGGTAGCCGCCGGGATGCCCGGGGGCCCCGGGCGGGCGCCGCTGCATCCGGGCCGCGGCGGAGCCGATGGGTGCGAGGCCGGGGCGGCCGGGGATGCCGAGGTTGGTGCGGGTGCCGGTGACGACGTAGCCCTTGACGCCGCCCGCGAGGGCGTTGCGCACGGCGCCGATGTCGTCGGCGGCGGAGAGGGCGAGCCCGTTGGGCCAGCCCGCGGCGCGGGTCTCGGACAGGAGCGTCAGGCCGGAGCCGTCGGGGAGATGGACGTCGGCCACGCAGATGTCGCGCGGGCTGCCGATGCGGGGCCGGGCCTCCGCGATGGATGATGCCTCGATCACATCGCGGACCCCCAGGGCCCACAGGTGGCGGGTGACGGTGGAGCGGACGCGGGGGTCGGCGACGACGACCATGGCGGTCGGTTTGGTCGGGCGGTAGGCGAGGCTCGCCGGTTGCTCGAGGAGAACGGACACCAGGCCTCCAGGGGGAGTGGCGGGGACGGGTGCCGACTTGTGGGTAAGCCGGGGCGATCCGTATGGGAAGGGTCACAAGCTCCTTCGGCAGCCAAACCGCCCGGCTTTAGGGAATGATCACGAATTGATGAGTAACAATTCGGGCAATTAGGACCGCTCTCCGGTCAGCGGCTCTGCGGTCCCCGCCGCTGGGGCAGCGTCACGACACCGGCCTCCGGCGCCCCGCCCGGGGGCAGCCCCGCGATCTGGCAGAGCAGATCGCACCACGCCGCCAGGTGCGCCGCCGTGTCCGGCGCGGGGCGCGCGGCGGAGCCGGAGGCGGGGGGTTCCGCGGGCGACCACGACGCCCTGATCTCGATCTGCGTCGACGGCTCCCGCTCCCGCAGCCCGCCGAAGTAGTGCGAGCTCGCCCGGGTCACGGTGCCGCTCGGGGCCCCGTACGGAACCCGGCGGGCCTCCAGCGCGCCCGTCAGCCACGACCAGCACACCTCCGGCAACAGCGGGTCCGCCGCCATCTCCTCCTCGAGGTCGGCGTGGACCAGCGTCACCAGGCGGAAGGTTCCGCCCCAGGCCTCGTGGCCCGCCGGGTCGTGCAGCAGGATCAGCCGGCCGTCCGCCAGCTCCTCGTCGTCCACGACGACCGCGGCCTCCAGCGCGTAGGAGTACGGGGCGAGCCGCTGGGGTGGCGGGGTGGCGTCGAGCTCGATCTCGGGCCGCAGGTGCACACCCTGCAGCCCGGCGACCGCCTGCCGGAAGACGGACGGGGACTCCTCCCCACCCACGTCGTCCGGACCGTCCGAGTGGTGTCCGTGCGCCGCAGCCATGCCCGGAAGACTAGGCGGAACGACCCTCGGTTTTCGGTAGGGACACCACACGGCGGGTCACTCGTTCGGCCCGTGCGAAGATTTGGGGCATGAGTGAGCGCAGCCAGCAGCAGACGCGCCGTACCGCGGCACACGATTCGGCATTTCTGAAGGCGTGCCGGCGCGAGCCCGTGCCGCACACTCCGGTGTGGTTCATGCGCCAGGCCGGGCGCTCGCTGCCCGAGTACCGCCGGGTGCGCGAGGGCATCCCGATGCTCGAGTCGTGCATGCGGCCCGAGCTCGTCACCGAGATCACGCTCCAGCCGGTGCGCCGTCACGGTGTCGACGCCGCCATCCTCTTCAGCGACATCGTGGTGCCGCTCAAGGCCATCGGCATCGACCTCGACATCAAGCCCGGCGTCGGCCCGGTCGTCGCCCAGCCGATCCGCACCCGCGCCGACCTCGAGCGGCTGCGCCCGCTCGAGGAGGGCGACGTCGCGTATGTGACGGAGGCGGTGCGGATGCTGACCGCCGAGCTCGGGGCCACCCCGCTCATCGGCTTCGCCGGTGCGCCGTTCACGCTCGCCAGCTACCTCGTCGAGGGCGGGCCGTCGCGCAACCACGAGCACACCAAGGCGCTGATGTACGGCGACCCGGAGCTGTGGGCCGACCTGCTCGACCGGCTCGCGGGCATCGCCGCCGCCTTCCTCGAGGTGCAGATCGAGGCGGGCGTCTCGGCCGTGCAGCTCTTCGACTCCTGGGTCGGTGCGCTCGCCCCCGCCGACTACCGCCGCCATGTGATGCCCGCCTCCGCGAAGGTCTTCGACGCGGTCGCCGGGTACGGCGTGCCGCGCATCCACTTCGGCGCGGGCACCGGTGAACTCCTCGGCCTCATGGGCGAGGCCGGCGCGGACGTCGTCGGCGTCGACTGGCGCGTCCCGCTGGACGAGGCGGCCCGCCGTGTCGGCCCCGGCAAGGCGCTCCAGGGCAACCTCGACCCGGCGGTGCTCTTCGCCGGGCGCGAGGCCGTCGAGGCCAAGGCCGGCGAGGTGCTGGCCGCGGCCCGCGGCCTCGAGGGCCACGTCTTCAACCTCGGCCACGGCGTCCTGCCGACCACGGACCCGGACGCCCTGACCCGCCTCGTGGAGTTCGTGCACGAGCGGACGGCCCGCTAGGGGCGGAGCTTCGCCCTTGGGCGCGGCCGGTCCGGCGGAATACGCGGTCACCGCAACCGGCCGGCCAGGCCTACCGCTCCAGCACCAGCGCCTGCCCCTGGCCCACGCCGATGCAGAGCGCCGCGAGCCCCGTGCCCGAGCCCGCGGCGGCGAGCTGGTGTGCCACGGCGCCCGCGAGCCGGGCGCCGGAGCAGCCCAGCGGGTGGCCGATGGCGATGGCTCCGCCGCGCCGGTTGACGGCGTCGGGGTCGAGGTCCGGCCACTGCGCCAGGCACCCCAACGCCTGGGCGGCGAACGCCTCGTTGAGCTCGACATGTGTCAGGTCGGCGAGGGAACGGTTCGCCTTGGCGAGTGCCCGACGGACCGCCTCCACGGGGCCGAGGCCGTACAGGTCCGGCTCGATGCCGGTGGCCGCCGAGGCGCGTACCCGGGCCAGCGGCTCGCGGCCGATGGTCCGCAGCCCCTCCTCGTCGCAGAGCAGCAGGGCGGCGGCGCCGTCGTTGAGCGGTGAGGAGTTGCCCGCCGTCACCGTGCCGCCCCGGGGGCGGAAGGCGGGCTTCAGGCGGGTCAGCGCCTCGAGGGAGGTGTTGTCGCGGATCGTCTCGTCGCGCGCCAGGTCCACGCCGGGCACGGGGACCACCTCCGCCTCGTACGCCCCGTCCTTCCAGGCGCGTGCCGCCTTCTCGTGGCTGGCGAGCGCGAACGCGTCCTGCTGCTCGCGACTGATGCCGTACTCGTCGGCGATCAGCTCGGCACCCTCGCCCAGGGACACCGTCCAGCTCGACGGCATCGCCGGGTTGGTCATCCGCCAGCCCAGCGTGGTCGAGTACAGCTGCTGGTGACCCGCGGGGAAGCCCCGTTCCGGCTTGGGCAGTACCCAGGGCGCGCGGCTCATCGACTCCACACCGCCCGCGACGATCACCGACGCGTCGCCCACGGCGATCGCGCGGTACGCCTGCACGACGGCCTCCAGCCCGGAGGCGCACAGCCGGTTGACGGTCGCGCCGGGTACGGACACGGGCAGCCCGGCGAGCAGCACGGCCATGCGGGCCACGTTGCGGTTCTCCTCGCCGGCGCCGTTGGCGTTGCCGAACACGAGGTCGTCGACGCGCGCCGGGTCCAGCGCGGGCGACCGGCCGACCAGCGAGCGGACGACATGCGCGGCGAGGTCGTCGGGGCGGACGCCCGCGAGCGCGCCGCCGTACTTGCCGACCGGAGTGCGGACGGCGTCGACGATGTACACATCCCGGATGCGGTCGTTCATGAGGTCTCCGTAACGGTCGGTGGGCGTGCGCGCGAGTCTTGGCGGGGTGCCGACAGCTGTCAATGGGGTGCCGTACGGCCGTACCCGGCTGTTTGAGACAGTGGGGGCATGAGCGAAGTGCGCGTCGGGCGGCGCCATGTGGCTGTCATCGGCGGTGGGATCTCGGGTCTCGCCGCGGCTCTCCGGCTGGCGGAGGGCGGTGCGCGCGTCACGGTTCTGGAGGGCGACGGCCGCCTCGGCGGCAAGCTGCTCGCGGGCGAGATCGCGGGCGTGCCCGTGGACCTGGGCGCCGAGTCGATGCTGGCCCGGCGGCCGGAGGCGGTGGAACTGGCCCGCGCGGTCGGCCTCGACGGACGGCTGCAGGCGCCCGCCACCGCGAGCGCCTCGGTGTGGACCCGCGGCGGGCTGCGCCCGATGCCCCGAGGGCACATGATGGGCGTCCCCGGCGACCTCGCCCCGCTGGCCGCCTCCGGCGTCGTCTCCGACGAGGGCCTGGCCCGCATCGCCCGCGACGCCGAACTGCCGCGCACCGAGATCGGCGACGACGTCGCGATCGGCGCGTACGTGGCCGAGCGGCTGGGCCGCGAGGTCGTGGACCGGCTCGTCGAGCCGCTGCTCGGCGGGGTCTACGCGGGCGACGCGTACCGCATCTCGATGCGGGCCGCGGTGCCGCAGCTCTTCGAGGCCGCCCGCAGGCACCGCTCGCTGACCGACGCCGTACGGGAGTTGCAGGCGTCGGCCCCGCAGAACAGCGGGCCCGTCTTCATGGGCATCGACGGCGGCATCGGCCGGCTGCCGCTCGCCGTCGCCGACGCGGTGCGCGCGGCGGGCGGCGAGATCCGCACCCACGCGCCCGTCGTCGAACTCGCGCGCATGCCCGGCGGCTGGCGGCTCGACCTGGGGACGTCGTCCCTGGACGCCGACGGCGTCGTCCTCGCCACGCCCGCCGGCGACGCGGCCCGGCTGCTCGGCCGGGAGGCGCGTGCCGTCTCCGCCGAGCTCGCCACGGTCGAGTACGCCTCCATGGCCCTGGTCACCATGGCCTTCCGGCGCTCCGACGTGGAGGGCCTGCTCCACGGCAGCGGCTTCCTCGTGCCGCCCGTCGACGGGCGGAAGATCAAGGCGTCCACCTTCTCCGCCAACAAGTGGGGCTGGGTCGGCGCCGCCGACCCGGACGTCTTCGTGCTGCGCACCTCCGTCGGCCGATACGGGGACGAGGAGGACCTGCGCCGCGAGGACGCCGACCTGGTGCGGATGTCGCTGAAGGACCTCGGCGAGGCGGTGGGCCTTGCGGCCGAGCCGCTGGAAAGCCGCGTCACCCGCTGGGACGGGGGACTGCCGCAGTACCCCGTCGGCCACGTCGCCCGTGTCGCCCGCATCCGCGAGCTCGTCGCGGGCCTGCCCGGCCTGCGGGTCTGCGGTGCGCTGTACGACGGCGTGGGCATCCCGGCGTGCATCGCCGGCGCGCACCGGGCCGCCGGCGAACTGCTGGCCACCCTGGCCGAGACGGCCGCGGGGCACGGGGGACAATAGGGACCATGACTGACGCCCAGAAGATCCCGAACGCCGGCAAGAAGGCCAAGGACCTCAACGAGGTCATCCGTTACACCCTCTGGTCGGTGTTCAAGCTGCGCGACGTGCTGCCGGAGGACCGCACCGGCTGGGCCGAGGAGGTCGAGGAGCTCTTCGCGCACCTCGCCAAGGAGGACGTCACGGTGCGCGGCACCTACGACCTCTCCGGGCTGCGGGCCGACGCCGACGTGATGATCTGGTGGCACTCGGAGACCTCGGACGCGCTCCAGGACGCGTACAACCGCTTCCGCCGCACGAAGTTCGGGCGGATCCTGGAGCCGGTGTGGTCGAACATGGCGCTGCACCGCCCCGCCGAGTTCAACAAGTCGCACATCCCGGCGTTCCTCGCCGACGAGACCCCGCGCGACTACGTCAGCGTGTACCCCTTCGTGCGCTCCTACGATTGGTACCTGCTGCCCGACGAGGACCGCCGTCGCATGCTCGCCGACCACGGCAAGATGGCGCGCGGCTACCCGGACGTGCGGGCCAACACGGTCGCCTCGTTCTCGCTGGGCGACTACGAGTGGATCCTGGCCTTCGAGGCCGACGAGCTCTACCGCATCGTCGACCTCATGCGTCACCTGCGGGCCTCCGAGGCGCGGATGCACGTACGGGAAGAGGTGCCGTTCTTCACCGGTCGCCGCAAGTCGGTGGCCGAGCTGATCGCGACTCTGGCCTGAGGGGCCTGAGGCCTCAGGTCGCCTTCGGTTCCGGGCGTGGTGCGCAGTAGGCGCGCCGGCCCGGGACCGCGCCGGTCAGCAGGTACGTCTCGAAGTAGTGGTTGACGCAGGCGTTCGGCCCGCCGCCGATGCCGTGCGTACCGGCACCGCGCTCCGTGACCAGTGCCGAACCCGGCAGCCTGCGCTGGAGTTCCAGCGCTCCCTGGTAGGGCGTGGCCGCGTCGCGCTCGGCGGCCAGCAGCAGCGTGGGCGGCAGGGCGCGCCGGTCCGCACCGACCTCGAAGGGCCGCTGCCGGGGCGCCGGCCAGGTGGCGCACGGCAGGTTCATCCAGGCGTTGCTCCACGTCTCGAACGGCGCCCGCTCCGCGAGGCGGCTGTTGTCCCGGTCCCACTGCGACCAGGAGTGCGGCCACGGCGCGTCGTTGCACTCGACGGCGGTGTAGACGGCGTTGCTGTTCTCCGCTGCCCACGCGCCCGCCGGGTCGGACCCGCCGATCGCGCGCAGCACCTGGTCGTCCCCGTGCAGATAGACGGAGAGCACCTTGGCCGCCGGGGCCCAACCGCTGTCGCTGTAGCCCGCCTTGAGCAGGACGGCCTGCAACTGCGCCTGGCCGACGCGGCCGACGGGATGCTCGGCGAGCCGCCTGCTGGCCTTCTCGTACGAGGCCAGTACCTGCCGTTCCGAGCGGCCGAGGTGGTAGACGTTGTCGTGCCTGGCGGCCCAGCGGCGCCAGTCGGCCCAGCGGCGTTCGAAGGCGGCGGACTGGTCGAGGTTGTTCTGGTACCAGATCTTGTGCGGGTCGGGGTTGACCACGCTGTCGAAGACCATGCGGCGCACGTGCCCGGGGAAGAGCGTGGCGTAGACGGCGCCGAAGTAGGTGCCGTACGAGGCGCCGACGAAGTTCAGCTGCCGTTCGCCGAGCGCGGCGCGCAGGACGTCCAGGTCGCGGGCGTTGTTGCGGCTGTTGAAGAACCTCAGGTCGCCGCCCGTGCGCCGGGCGCAGCCCTGTGCGTACGCCCGTGCCTTCGCGACCTCGTGCTTCTTGTAGGCGGCGGAGGGGTGTTCGGGGGACAGGCTGGGGGCCTTGCCGAAGGTCTCGGGGTCGGTGCAGGAGATCGGGTGGGAGCGGGCGACGCCGCGCGGGGCGTAGCCGATGAAGTCGTAGGACTCGGCGATCTTGTGCCACGCCGGGATGCCGGCGATCAGCGGGAAGATCATGCCGGAGCCGCCCGGGCCCCCGGGGTTGAAGAAGAGGGCGCCCTGCCGTGCCGATTCCCCGCCGAGGGCGCGGCCCCGGCTGACGGTGAGGGTGATCTGCCTGCCGCTCGGGCGGGCGTAGTCCATGGGGACGGAGACGGTGCCGCACTCCACGGGGGAGGGCAGCCCCTCGGACTCGGGGCAGGCGCCGAAGTCGATGCCCTGATCGGCGGCCCGTTCGGCGGCCAGTTCGACGCCGTGTGCCTCGGCGCGGTCGTCCGGGGACAGGTCGGCCCCGGTGCCGTGCACCGCGGGGGCGGTGAGGGCGGTGAGCCCGGTGAGGATCAGGGATCCGACGGTTCCGTACAGGGCTGCTGCTCTCACTGGCCCGTCCCTTCATATCCAATGCGACAAAAGGGATATTTGATTGGGCGGTTGGTGAAGTAAAGCACCGCACAGCGATGTCGGCCGCATTGGGCCCGAAGGGACTCCTCGGTTCGCACGGCGGTTGACGTCAGTTTCGTAGACCCCGCAGCTGGGTGGACAGGGCGGCCCGCAGCTCCGGGTCGGCAAGTGCCTTGCGCCCGCGCACGGCCAGCGAGGTCAGCGGCCCCTGGTCGTCCGCCCCGGCGCGCAGTCGGCCCAGCAGCTCCTGCCCGGCGTGCGACGCCCACGCCGTGTGCGGGTGCACCTCGCACAGCGCCATCGCCAGACAGCCCGCGGTCAGGATCAGCGGCAGCGCGAACCAGCCCGCCGCCTGCCCCCGCGCCGCCTCCGGCGACAGGGCGAGCACCCCCGTGGCCGCGAGGGCGGCGACCGCGAGGCACGCCCCGCGCACCTGGCGGGTCGCCGCGGACATCTCCCGGCGCTCCGGGCCGGGCACCGCGAGCCCGGCCGCCGCCAGCCGGCCGTCGAGGTCCCGTACGGCGTCGGTGGTGCGGTGCGCGGCACGGATCGCCGGCACCGGGGACTGGCCGCCGGGCCCGATCGCGGTGATCACCGAGCGCTCCAGCTCGTCCCGGCCGACCGGGTCGACCACGGTCGCCCACCCCGTGTGCGCCAGCAGCAGCCGGCGCTGTCGGCCCATCGTGACCAGCGCGAGGTCGGTGACCCGCTGCGGGCCCCCGGACAGGAACGCCGCCTCGTACAGCGTCAGCGCGGTGATCCGGCCCTCGGCCGGGACGGGCCGGGGCTGCGCGGCGGCGACCGCCGCCCGGCACAGCCGGCCGCAGGCGGTCAGCGCCACGGCCCAGGCGACGAGCAGCAGGACGACCCACATACGGGTGTTCTACCCGACGGTGGGGGAGGGGCGCATCACCGCGGGCGGAAGCGGATAGGTGGTCGCCGGTTCGGGCGACGGGGTGTCCAAGGTGCCGGTGGGGAGCGGGAGTTGCCGTGGGGCGTGCGAGGCGAGGGAGTCGAAGTCGACGAGGCCGGTGTCCTCGAGGGCGCGCATCTCGGCGAGGAGCGTCCGGTTCGCGTCGTCGGCCAGCTCGCGCACGGCGGAGTTGCGTGTGGTGGCCCGTACCTGGCCGGTCAGGGCGAAGGCCCTGCCGAGGGCCGGCCGCACGAGGCCGGCAAACTCCCGGTCGTACGCCGCGCCGCGCGCGGCGCCGAGCCGGGCCAGCCAGCCGTCCTGCTCCGCGGTGGGCCGGCTCGGCAGGTCGAGGCCGAGCCGGTGCGCCACCTCGCGCACGTGCTGGTCCAGCGCGGCGTCGCCGTCGGCGAGGCGCTCGCCGGCCCGGCGTACGGCCTCCGAGCCGCCCCGCTCCCGGGCCTGCTGACCGGCGGGCGGCCCCCACAGCCCGTCCCGCCGCACCCCGTCGACGAACGCGCGGTCGGCCGGCGACAGCGGGCCGAACCGGGTGGGCACCGCCCCGGCGGCGAGGTCGACGGTGTCCGGGGACGTCCCGGTGCCGGTGCGGTCCTGGTACGACCAGACGGGGAACAGCAGCGCGGCGATCGTCGCGGCAAGCGCGGCGACGACCAGCCCGGTGCCGGAGAGGGATCGCATGGGGTCTCCAAGGGGCTCGCCGACAGACCCTAGACGCCCGGCCGTGATCCCCACGGGGATTCAGGGGATTCACGGGGATGCGCGGGGATCCGGAGATTCCGGCCCCACTGGTGAGGCCCCGCGATCGGGGGGATGTCGCGGGGCCTCACCGGGATCAACGGACCGCGCGCCGGGTTGGTTCCCGCCCTTCTGCGGCAAGATGGCGGGTGGGGGTGATGGGCGTGGACGAACGTCCGGAGGGGAAGCGCGGCGCGCAGGGCAGGAGCTACGACCCCGACCGGTTGTTCCTCCCTCCCGACGACGACCTCGCCCCCAACCGCCCGGGCGAGACCCTGCGCACCCGCCTCGACGCCTCCCGCCGCGGCCGGGCCGCTCTCGCGCTCGCCCGCGTCCTCGGCCGCAGGCCCGTGGAGGACGCCTGGCGCAGGGCGCTGGCCGCCGAACAGCTCGTCGGCGCGGCGCTGGAGGAACTCACGGCCGGCGGCTGGGACGTGGTGCACTCGATCGTCCTGCCCGGCGACACCGTCATCCCGCACCTGCTGATCGGCCCCGGCGGCGTCTTCTGCGTCGCCGTCGAACGGACCCGCAGGGCGCGGGTCCTGGCCGACGACACCATGATCCGCGTCGCCGGGGAACGCCACCCGCGCCCCGGCGTCCGCCGGGCCCGGCAGAGCGCGGCACGCTCCTCGCTCGTGCTCTCGCGCGGCTGCGGCTTCCTGGTGCCGGTGCAGCCGGTCGTCGTGGTCGTCGGGGCGGCGGGCGTGGATGTCGCGGCCACCCTGGAGGACGTCCGGGTGCTGCACGAGGCCGAGGTTTCGGCCCTGGGCGCGCTCGGCGGGGTGCTGCACCCGGACCGGGTCGACCGGATCCACACCGTGGCACGCAACCGCCGCGTCTGGCTCGGGGGATGACCCGCCGTCAGACGAGTGATCCCCGGAGTGGCCGCCACCGCCATGACACCGTGCGCTGCCTACGATGACGGCCTGACCGGCCATGAGGAGGCGCGGAGTGCGGGTTGCGGGACGCCGGATCCGGTGGTCTTCGCCCGTGTGCGTGCTCGCCCTCGCCGCGACGGCCTGCGCCGCACCCGCCACCGGCCCCCCGCCCGCACCGCCCGGCGGGCCCGTCCCCGTCGAGGTCTCGCCCGGCGGCTGCGGGCGCGGCTGGTCCCGGCCCCGGCCCGGCATCCAGGAGTTCGCCCTGCACAACACCACCGCCGTGCCCGCCGACGTCCGCCTCGAGAATCCCCGCACCGGCGCGGTTCACGGCGAGGCCGAGGGCATCGGCCCCGGCGCCGTCCGCCTGCTGCGGGTCCGGCTCGGGAGCGGGACGTACGCCTTCGTCTGCCCGCAGGAGGACGCGGACCCCGTCACCGGGCCCGCCGTGCGCATCGCCGGAGGCTCTGCGGGCGGCCCCGCCGCCGTGCCCGTCACCCGGGCCGACCTGATCCCGGCGGCCCTCGGCCACCAGCGCCGGACCGGCCGCGGGCTCGACGGCCTCGTGACGGCAACGGAGGCCCTGCGCGCGGCGGTCGAGGACGGCGACCGCACCCGCGCCCGGCGCGCCTGGCGCCCCGCCCACCTCCACTGGGCACGGCTGGGCGGCGCGTACGGCGCCTTCGGGCCCGCCACGAAGGCGATCGACCGGACGGGCGCGGGCCTGCCCCGGGGAGTCCGCGACCCGGGCTTCACCGGCTTCCACCGCATCGAGTACGGCCTGTGGCACGGCGAGGACACGGCCGCGCTCCGCCGCCCGGCCCGCCGCCTCGCCGCCGACGTCCGGGCGCTGCGCACCGCCTGGCGGCACACCCGCCTGGACCCGGCCGACCTGGTGCGGCGCGCCCACGAGATCCTCGAGGACACCATCCACTCCGAGCTCACCGGACGCACCGACCACGGCAGCGGCACCACGCTCGCCACCGCCCGCGCCCAGCTCGACGCCACCCGCGAGATCCTCGACCGGCTGCGCCCCCTGCTGCGCACCCGCTACCCCTCGCTCGCCGCCCTCGACCGGCGCCTGGACCGCACCCGCCACACCCTGGACCGCCACCGCGGGACCCCGCTCGCCCGGCTCACCCGCGCCGAACGCGAGCTGCTGGACGCGGAGTTCGGCGACCTCGCCGAGCGCCTCGCGTCCGTGTCCGCTCTGTGCTCCGTACGGAGAGCGGGGTGAACCGCCGCGGCCTGCTGCGCGGCGCCCTCGGTGCCGTCGCCACGACGACGGCACCGGCATCGGCTCCGGCGGAAGCACCCGTTTTCCACGGCGCCCGCCAACACAACCTCCTCGCCCCGCCCGCCCGCGCCACCGCGTTCACCGCCCTCGACGTCACCGCCGCGAACCGCGCCGAACTCGCCGACCTGCTGCGTACGATCACCGAACGCGCCCGCTTCCTGGCCACCGGCGGCATCCCCGCCCCCACCGGCATCACGGGCCCGCCCCCCGACTCCGGGCTCCTCGGCCCCCGCGTCCCCGCCACCGGCGCGGTCCGCGTCATCCTGGGCGCCGGCGCCTCGCTCTTCGACGGCCGCTTCGGCCTCGCCCACCGGGTGCCGCGGCGGCTGCGGACGATGCCCGTCTTCCCCGACGACGACCTCCAACCCGCCTGGTGTCACGGCGACTTGAGCCTCCAGCTGTGCGCCGACAGCCCCGACACCGTGCTGCACGCCCTGCGCGACCTCACACGGCACACCCGCGGCGGTGCGCAGATCCGCTGGCGCCTCGACGGTTTCACCGGCCCGCCCCGCCCCACCGGCACCCCCCGCAACCTCTTCGGCTTCAGGGACGGCACGGCCAACCCCGATGTCCGCGACGCCCGCCTGATGGACCGTCTGGTGTGGACCGGCCCGGCCACCGGCGAACCCGCCTGGGCGACGGGCGGCAGCTACCAGGTCGTACGGCTCATCCGCATGCTCCTCGAGTTCTGGGACCGAGTCCCGCTCCCCGAGCAGGAGCGGATGTTCGGCCGCGCCCGCGACACCGGCGCGCCCCTGGACGGCGTACGGGAGACCGACCCACCCCGCTACCCCCGGGACCCCGAGGGCGCGGTGATCCCGCTGAACTGCCACATCCGGCTCGCCGACCCCCGTACCCCGCACACCCGCGACCAGCGGCTGCTGCGCCGTTCGTACAGCTACGACCGCGGCGTCGACACCAACGGCAACCTCGACGCGGGGCTGCTCTTCTGCTGCTACCAGCAGGACCCGCTGCGGCAGTTCACCGCCGTGCAGCGACGGCTGGCGGGCGAGCCGCTGACCGACTACGTGACCCCGTTCGGCGGCGGCTGGTTCTTCGTACTCCCCGGGGTGCGGGACCACGCGGACTGGTACGGCCGAGCCCTGATGAACCCCTGAGAGAGCGAGACCGGGCATGATCGCACGAGCAGTAGCGCTGGCGGCCGTCGCCGCCCTGGCCCCGGCGCCCGCCGCCCCCGCCACGGCAACTCCCATCCGTCACCTGGTCGTCGTCTTCGACGAGAACGTCTCCTTCGACCACTACTTCGCCACCTATCCGCAGGCCGCCAACACCGGCGGCACCCGCTTCACCCCGGCGCGGAACACCCCCGGGGACGTCGACAACCTGCGCACCGCGGGCCTGCTGGCGCGCAACCCCAACCAGTACCCGCCGCAGCGGCTCCCGCCGGAGCGGTCCATGACCTGCGACCAGAACCACTCCTACAGCCCCGAGCAGTACGCCGCCGACGGCGGCAGGGCCGACCGGTTCGTCCAGTACACGGACTCCGGCGTCTGCTCCGGCCCGCTGTACGGCGAGCCGGGCCTGGTCATGGACTATTACGACGGCAACACCGTCACCGCGCTGTGGAACTACGCCCAGCACTTCGCCCTGAACGACCGCTCGTTCGGCACCACTTACGGGCCCTCCACCCCGGGGGCCGTCAACCTCGTCTCCGGCCAGACCCACGGCGTGGTCTCCGTCGACCCCGCCTCCGGCAGGCAGACCCGCACCCCGGACCCGCACGCCGTCACCGCGTCCGACGCCAAGGGCGTCGGCACCCTGACCGCCGACCCCGAGCCGGCCTACGACGACTGCTCGGACGCGGACCGTACGAGCAGGAGCCCGCTCGCCGTCCTCCGTGGCCGCAACATCGGCGACCTGCTGAACGCGCGCAAGGTGACCTGGGGCTGGTTCCAGGGCGGCTTCCGGCCGAGCTCGCCGTGGGACGGCCGCCCCGGGCACCACGCCGCGTGCTCCGGCACCACGCACGCCAACTCCGCCGGCGCCGAGGTGATCGACTACAGCCCGCACCACGCGCCGTTCCAGTACTACCGCTCCACCGCCAACCCGCATCACCTGCCCCCGGCCTCCCTCGCCGAGATCGGCCACTCCGGACGGGCCAACCACGCCTACGACCTGGCCGACTTCGACGCCGTCCTGCGGGCGGGCCGGCTGCCGTCGGTGAGCTTCCTCAAGGCCCCGGCCTACCAGGACGGGCACGCGGGCTACTCCGGCCCCCTCGACGAGCAGCACTTCCTCGTCACCTGGCTCAACCGGATCCAGAGCGCACCGCAGTGGAAGGACACCGCGGTCGTCATCGCCTATGACGACTCCGACGGCTGGTACGACCACGCGTACGCCCGGCCGCTGAACGGCTCGTGGATCACGGCGAAGGGAACGGGCGGCCGGGCGGTCGACAGTCCCGCCTGCCAGGCGGCTCCGGCCCCGGCGGCCGGCCGGCAGGGCCGCTGCGGACCCGGGCCCCGGCTGCCGCTGCTGGTGATCTCCCCCTACAGCAAGGTCAACGCCGTCGACCACACCCCGACCGAGCAGACGTCGGTCCTGAAGTTCATCGAGGACAACTGGCACACCGGCCGTATCGGCGGCGGCTCCTTCGACAGCCGGGCGGGCTCCCTGCTGAACCTCTTCGACTTCCGGCACCCGGCCGCCAAGCCGCTGCTGCTCGGCCCGGACGGGGCGCCGAGGCCGGCCGGACGGGCGGAGCCGGTGCCCCCTGTGGAACCAGCACAGCCGCCGGTGGTGCAGCAGGGTGCGTCCGGCACGCAGTACGTGCCCGTACGGCACGTGCCCGTACCGCGCCACAGGGCGGACGAGGTGCCGGGCAGCAGCTGGCCGGCGGCGGCCACGGCCGGTGTCCTCGCGGTGAGCGCGGCAGCGGCGGGTCTGATGTTGCGGCGGAAGTAGGGGCCTACGCGGCGGTGTAGACGAACGCGAGCCCGCGCCGTGTGCGCTTGAGCACGCGCTTGCTGTGCAGACGGCAGAGGATCGTCACGACCGTGCTGTACGTCAGCTCGCCGGTGAGCTCCTCCTGGACCTCCCGCGGGGACAGCGGGGCGTCGGCCCGTTGCAGCGCCGCGAGGACCTCGCACTCCAGCGCTCCGTTCGCCCGTCGGCGACGGGGGCGCACCAAGGCGCTCAAGGTGCCGGCTGTGCCCGTTCCCATGTGCTCAGTGCTTCCTCTGCTGTCCGGCCGGATTCTTCGCCACCCGAGTGTACGGGCTCCTCACGCACGGCCCCGCAAAGCGGGATGATCCGCCACCACCGTGGCAGAACCTGGGGCAATTTCCGTAAAACCGGCATCCCGGACCATTGGCAGGCCGCTCGCCGCCAGCTCCGCCCAGCGCGCGGGGCCGGCGGTCCGTACGGACAGCGCGAAGCCGTCCTCCTGCCATGCCTTGCGCTGTGTGCCGGACAGCCGCCACCAGGCCAGCTGCGCGCCGTGCCCCGCCTGGGCCATGGCCTTGCCCGCCGACATCTCCAGCTCCGGGTTCAGCCACAGCACCGGACGCGCGGGATCCGGGGCGGCCGGCGGCTCCGGGTCCGCCAGGTCCGTGCCCGACACCTGGAGCTTCACCAGCTCCTTGGGCCAGCCGTCCAGGGGCACGGGCGGGAAGACCCGCACCTCGGCGGCGGTGCCCGTCACCGTGATCCCGGGCAGCTCCGACGCCCTGCGCCACTCGGCACCCCGCGCCCGGCGCACCACCTTGCGTATGCGGGCGTCCTGCCAGTCCCGCACGGCCTGTGCCCACTCGCCGTCCTCGTCGGTCGCGCGCGGATCCGACAGCAGCGTCAGCACCGCCCGCGCCGCCGTCTCCAGCGCGTCCGTACGCGCCGGCGGCGCGGACTTCTCCAGCCGCACGACGAGCGGCAGCACGAACTGCGGTGCGGCGTCCCGGGGATCGCCGGGCGGCGGGAACTGAGCGGTCTCGGCAGTGTCGCTGGTCACGGCACCCAGTCTGCCAGGGGCCTACGACAGTAGGGTGATCGCATGGAGCTGAGGGGGGTCGGCCGCCGTTACGGCCTGCGCGGTCCATGGGTCCTGAGGGACATCGCTCTCACGGTGCCGCCCGGCACCCTGACGAGAATCGAAGGCGGCAACGGCAGCGGGAAGTCCACGCTGCTGCGCCTGCTCGCCGGCATCGACGCGCCCACCACGGGCAGCGTCACCGGCCGGCCGCGCACCGCGTACGTGCCCGAACGCTTCCCGGCCGCACTGCCCTTCACCGCCCTCGGCTACCTCACCCGGCTCGGCCGGATCCACGGGCTGGGCCGGGCGCGGGCCGCGCAGGCGGCGGGGGAGTGGCTGGAGCGGCTCGACGCCGGGCGGCACGCGCAGACGCGGATGTCCGAACTGTCCAAGGGCACCAGCCAGAAGGTGGCCGTCTCCCAGGGGCTCCTCGCCGAGCCCGGACTCCTCGTCCTCGACGAGGCCTGGACCGGCCTGGACCGCTCGTCGCGCGACGTCCTCGACGGGGCCGTCGCGGAGCGCGTCGCCGCGGGGACCGCCGTCGTCTTCGTCGACCACGACCCGCGGCGGCTGGCGGGAGCGTGCGACGCGGTCCACCGGGTGACGGGCGGGAACCTCGTCGGGGCGGCCGCTGCCCCCGTCGCTCCCGTCGTCCGCATCGAGGCCGAGGGCGGTGCCGCGCTGCCTGCCGGCCTGCCCGGCGATCCGGTCATCGAGCCGGCACCGCCGGCGCGAGTGCGCCTGACGGTTGCCGCCACCCACTCCGACGCACTGCTGCGTACGCTCCTCGCCGCGCGTCCGTCCTGGCACATCCACGCGGTCACGACCGCCGCCACTGCCACTGCCACCGCCGCCGTACGCCGAGGTGAACCGGGCCGATGACTGCCCTGATCCGCTACCAGACCGCCCTGCTGCTGCGCTCGCACCGCTGGCTGCCGCCCCTGCTGCTGTACGGCGCCGTCATGGCCATCGGCATGCAGGGCGGGGAGCCCATCCTCGACTCGCTCGGCTGGGCCGCTGCCGCGCTGGTGCCCGTCACCGCCTGGTTCGTACGGGTCTGCGTGACCAACGAGCCCGATGCCGCGCGCGACTGCGCCGCCGCCGCGGCCGGGCCGGGGCGGGTGCACCTCTCCGCGGTGCTCGCCGCGCTGTCCGTCGGGGCCGGTCTCGCCGTCGTCGGCACCGCGGTCGTCGCCGGCATCAGCGACCCGCGCAGTGCCGACCGTCAGCACCATGTGCCGGTGTGGCCGGCGGCCGGGGCCGGGCTGATGGCCGCGCTGGCATGCGTGCTGCTGGGTACGGCCGTGGGCGTGCTGTGCAACCGGCCGCTGCTGCGCAGTGCGGGGCGGGCCGTGCCGGCCACGGTGTTCGCGGCGTTCCTCGTGGTCTTCGCGGGGGTCTCGCCCGCGAACGCCGCCGTGACGGGCCTGGTCACCGGCTCCCGCAGCGGCACGGTGCCGGTGCCGCTGGTGCCGCTCGCCCTCGCGGCGGTGCTTGCCGCCGGGGCCACGGCGGGAGCGTGCGCCCTCAGCGCACGGCGCTGAGGGGGATGCTGCCCCGGCCCCGCCCTCTCCCCGTCTCCTCCGGGGCTCCGCCCCGGGCCCCGTTTCGGGGGCAAGCCCCCGGACCCCCGAAACCGCGCTTCGCGCGGTTGTCCTCAATCGCCGGACGGGCTGGATTTGCCCGGCCCGGCACTATCCAGCCTGTCCGGCGCTTGAGGACGAGCGGCGAAGCCGCGACAAGCGGGGTCTGGGGCGCAGCCCCAGGAGACGGCGAAAGGGCGGGACCGGGGCAGCCCCCCCTACTCCGACACCAGCCGCCGCGAATCCCGTGCCAGCGCCGTCAGCCGCGATATGGCCCGGAAGTACTTCTTCCGGTACCCACCCGCCAGCATCTCCTCGCTGAACAGGGCATCGAACGGCCGCCCGGAAGCCACGACCGGCACCTCCCGGTCGTACAGCCGGTCCGCGAGCACGACCAGCCGCAGCGCGGTCGACTGGTCCGGCACCGGCTCGACGCCGGTCACGCACACGGCACGGACGCCGTCGCACATGGCGCCGTAGCGGCTCGGGTGGACCTTCGACAGGTGGTCGAGCAGCGAGGGGAAGTCGTCGAGGGAGGCACCCTCCGCCGTGTGCGCGACGCGCTTGACGACCTCGTCGTCGTACGGGTCCGGGGCCTGCGGCAGGCCCCGGTGCCGGTAGTCCTCGCCGTCGATCCGCAGCGGGCGGAAGCGCGCCGACAGCCCCTGGATCTCCCGCAGGAAGTCCGCGGCGGCGAACCGCCCCTCACCGAGCTTGCCCGGCAGCGTGTTGGAGGTCGCGGCGAGCGCGACACCGGCATCGACCAGCTTGCCCAGCAGGGTCGAGACGAGCACCGTGTCGCCCGGGTCGTCGAGCTCGAACTCGTCGATGCACAGCAGCCGGTGACCGCTCAGCGTCCGCACCGTCTCCTGGAAACCCAGCGCGCCGACCAGATTCGTCAGCTCCACGAACGTGCCGAATGCTTTCTGCTCCGGCAGTGCCGGGGTCGCGTGCCACAGGGACGCCAGCAGGTGGGTCTTGCCCACGCCGTAGCCGCCGTCGAGGTACACACCGCGCGGACCCGCCCCCGCGGCAGCCGCCTTCGGCTCGCGCCGGAACCAGCGCCTGCGGCCCGCGCCGCTCGCGCTCGCGCCGCCGAGCCCGGCGGCGAAGGAGCCGAGCACGGTCACGGCCTCGGTCTGGCTGGGCTGGTTCGGGTCGGGGATATAGGTGTCGAACCGGACCGCGTCGAAGCGCGGCGGCGGCACCATCTCGGCGACCAGTCGGTCGGCCGGTACGTGCGGGGCGCGCGAGGTGAGCGCGATGGGCTCGCCGGGAACGCCGGAGGAGGAGCCGGAGGACGATGCGGTGGAGAACGACACAACTGTCCAGGGTAGTCCCTGAGAGCGCCCACGCCGCCCGGAGCAGCGCGAGGCATGTCACACTGCCGCCTATGCGACGCCTGTTCCCCTCCCCGCTCACCCCGGCCGACCTCGAGGACCGCGACTGGGGGTGGGACGAACTGGCGGACCTGTACGCGTACCCCGAGAAGCCCGCGCTGCGCGCCAACATGGTCTCCTCGCTCGACGGCGCGGCCCACCACGAGGGCCGCTCGCAGCCGCTCTCCTGCGCCGCCGACATGCGGATCTTCGGAACCCTGCGGGCCCTCGCCGACGCGATCGTGGTCGGCGCGGAGACCGTACGGCAGGAGGGCTACCGGCCCGCGCGCGCCCGTGAGGCGTTCGCGGCGCGCCGGGCGGCGCTCGGCCAGAGCTCCGCGCCGGTGATCGCGGTGGTGAGCGCCGGGCTCGACCTGGACTTCTCCCTGCCGCTGTTCGCCTCGCCCCTCGTGCCCACCCTGGTGCTCACCGGCTCCGCCGCCCCGGCGGACCGCGTCGCGGCGGCCCGTGCGGCGGGTGCCGAGGTGATCGTCGCGGGGGAGGGCCGGGGCGTCGACGTGGCGCGGATACCCGGCCTGCTGGCCGGGCGCGGTCTGCCCCGGTTGCTCACCGAGGGCGGGCCGAAGCTGCTGGGGCAGTTCGCCGCGGCCGGGGTGCTGGACGAGCTGTGCCTGTCGCTGGCCCCGGTGCTCGCCGCGGGCGACGCGCCGCGGATCGCGGGCGGGCCGCCGCTCGAGGTCCCGGAGCGCTTCGCGCTCGCCTCCGTGCTGGAGGAGGAAGGCTTCCTCTTCACCCGGTACCGAAGGGTCGGAGTCGGAGAGGGACCCGAAGGACCTGAAGGAATCTGACAATCGGCGGAATTATCTGTTCCGGTTCCTGAGTGCCGGGCAGAATTGACTCTGACGCTCCCCCGAGGGCGCGGGACGCAAACACGGCTCACGGGGAGCACGCGCAGGATGGTTTCTGTGTGGGCCGGTGGCCCACGGAGGAGAAGGGCTCCCACCGTGTTCACGAGCGTATTGATGATCGAGCAGCCGCTCTCCGCGACTGACGTCGACTTCGTCACCAGCCTCCACGACGACGCCATGTCCTTTGTCGTCCTCATGCAGCCCAGAGGCGCCGAGGACCGGCTGCTGCGGGCCATCGACGACGTCGCCCTGGGCGAACTGGAACATGCCGTCCACGAGGCGGACGAACCCGAGGGCGAGGCGGCGCTGCGGCCCGCCGCCCTCGCCCTGGAGCACTCGCTGCGCCGGCTCCGGGAGGCCGGCAGCGAGGCCGTCGGCCAGATCGTCGACGACCACCCGCTCGACCTGCTGCGGTCCGTCGTCGAGCAGACCCATGCCGACGAGGTGATCGTGCTGACCGCCCCGCACCTGGTCGAGGAGTTCTTCCACCGCGACTGGGCCTCGCGGGCCCGGCACAAGGTCGGCGTCCCGGTGCTCAAGCTCTACGCCCACGGCGACGAGGAGCAAGAGGAGTCAGAAGAGGAGTGAGGGACAGGCGCTAGCGCAGCCGTCCGTCCGTCATCGTCAGCAACCGGTCCGCCCGGCCCGACAGTTCGCGGTCGTGCGTGACCATCACCGTCGCTGTCCGGTGCCGTCGTGTCACCTCGGCGAGCAGGTCCATCACGCGCGCCCCGCGCTCGTGGTCCAGCGCCGACGTCGGCTCGTCCACCAGCAGCACGGACGGGTCGCCGCCCAGCGCACGCGCGATGTTCACGCGCTGCCGTTCGCCCCCCGACAGCTGGTGCGGGCGGCGGCGCCGTTTCGCGGCGTCCAGACCCACCGACTCGAGCAACTCCTCCGCACGCGCCCGGGCGCTGCGTACGTTCCCGCCACGCAGGTGCGTCACGGCCAGCAACTGCTCGACGGCCGTCAACGACGCGAGCAGATTGGCCTGTTGGAACACGATGCCGACCCGCTCGCGCCGCAGCCGTGTCCGTTCCTTCTCGCCCAGCGCCGCCGTGTCCTGCCCGGCCACGACCACCTGCCCGGAGTCCGGGCGCAGCAGGGTCGCCGCCACGGCCAGCAGGCTCGACTTGCCCGAGCCCGACGGCCCCACGACGGCGACGAGCTCGCCGGGCGCCACGTTCAGCGACACCTCGTCCAGCGCGGTCAGCCGGCGGTCGCCGTCGGGGTAGGTGAGGGTGACGGAGGCGAGGGACAGAGCGGTCATCGGTGGGCTCCCAGGGCGGTCAGCGGATCGACGGACGTGATGCGGCGTACGGCGAGCGCCGAACCGGCCAGGCCCAGCAGCACCATGGCCGCGACCGGCACGGCCACCGTCGCCGGGCCCAGCTCGAAGGGCACGGCCGCCGACGCCAGCCACCCGCCGGCGGCACCGGCCGCACCGCCCAGGAGCGTCCCGGTGAGGAGGACGGCCAGCGCCTGGGCGAGGGCGTCGCGCACCAGATAGCCGCTGCTCGCGCCGACGGCCTTGAGCACGGCGACGTCCGGGCGCCGCTGCACGGTCCACACCGTGAAGAAGGCCCCCACGACCAGCGCGCTCACCACGAACAGGAAGCCCTGGATCATCTGGAGCGTGCCGTGCTCGGCCGCGTAGCCGTCGATTCCTTCGAGCGCGTCCTCGACCCCGACCGCCTTCGTGCTCTCGGCCGCCGCGCCGGTCGGCCGGCCGCCGCCGGTGACCGCGAGCGCGGTCGGCTGCTGCTGATGGGCGACCTGCCGCCACGCGGCGAGCGTCGTCCACACGCTGGGCGCGTGTCCGTGACTACGGTCCGCGGTCAGCCCCGAGACGGCCAACTCCCGGCCCCCGAGGGTGACTTTGTCGCCCACCCGCAGGCCGCTGTCGTGCGCGATCCGTTCGCTCACCGCCACCCCGCCGTCCCCCGGGGCGGTACCGGAGACCAGTGCCGGCCGCAGCCGCTCGGACGTACCGAACACGCTCACCGAGGACGCCGTACCGTGCGCCGTCAGCCGGGTCATCGCGACGCCCAGCGGCTCCGCCGCGCGGACGCCGGGCGCGCCACGCCACGCGGCGACCTGCCGGTCGTCCAGCGTGCTGTTGGAGAACGACACCTCGGGCGAGGCCCCGGCCGGGGCGCCGAAGACGATCCGGTCCGCCGGCAGCCCCGCGACGGCCGACGACGCCTCCCGGGCCAGCCCGCCGGTCAGCCCGTACAGGAAGACCACGAGCACGGTGATGAGCGTGACGACCGTGCCCATCAGGGCGAAGCGCCCTCGGGCGAAACGGATGTCACGGAGCGCGACGAACAACGGAAGAACCCTCCCCGGGGCCCGGACGGACGACGACCCTTCCACCCTCGCGCGCGAAAGCCCCGCTGCCATCGGGGCAAGGAACGGTCCGAAAATCAATCGAACGGTTGACGGTCGCCCGGGAAGGGGTCACGGACCCGGGACCGTACGCTCGATGGAGTGAACACCGAAGGACCCTCTTCTCCGCTGCGGCTCGTGCGCTACGCGCTGCACGGCGCGTTCTACGCGCTGCTCGCGATCGCACTCGCCCCCGCGGTCCTCGGGTCCGCGACCGCGGCCGTCCTGCCGCCGGGGATCCTGCTCGGCGTGGTCTACGGGCTCGGCGCGCTGCCCGAGCGGCGCCCCGCCGGCGGACGGGCCCTCGCCTGGCTCGCCACGGTCACCGCGCTGTGGCTCGTCCTCCTGTTCCTCGACCGCGGCTTCAGCTACCTCGCCTTCCCGCTCTTCTTCCTCTTCCTGCACCTGCTGCCCGTGCGCTGGGCCCACCCCGCGGTCGCCGCCGCCACCGCGGCCGTGATCGCCGCCCAGGCCATGGGCCCCGGCGGGCTCACCGCCGCCAAGGTCATCGGCCCGCTGGCCGGCGCCGCGGCCGCGATCCTGACCGCGTACGGCTACGCCGCCCTCTACCGCGAGAGCGGACGGCGCCAGGAGCTCATCGACGACCTCGTCCGCACCCGGGACGAGCTCGCCGCCGCCCAGCGCGAGGCCGGCCGGCTCGCCGAGCGCCAGCGCCTCGCCCGCGAGATCCACGACACCCTCGCCCAGGGCCTGTCCAGCATCGTCCTGCTCGCCCGCGCCGCCGAAGGCGCCGAGGACACCGTGGCCCGCGACCGCGTCCGCGAGATAGGGCGCACCGCCGCCGACAACCTCGCCGAGGCCCGCCGCTTCGTACGCGACCTCACCCCGCCCGCCCTCGAGGACACGCCCCTGCCCGAGGCGCTGCGCCGGGTCACCGAACGGACCGTGCCCGGCGCCTCCTTCCGCCTCGACGGCGAGCCCTGCCCGCTGCCCGTCGAGACCGAGGTCGCCCTGCTGCGCCTGACCCAGGAGGCGCTCGCCAACGTCGCCCGGCACGCCGCCGCCGACCACGCCGCGGTGACCCTCGCCTACCTGGACGACCAGGTGGCCCTCGACGTCTACGACGACGGCGTCGGCTTCGCCCCCGGCACGGGCCCGTCCGACGGGCGCCGCACCTTCGGCCTGCACGGCATGCGCGAGCGCATCGCGGAGCTGGGCGGCACCCTCACCGTCGAGTCGTCCCCGGGCGAGGGCACGGCGGTGGCCGCGGTGGTGCCCCTGTCCCTGGCGGCCGCCACATGATCCGGATCCTGCTGGTCGACGACCACCCCGTCGTCCGCTGCGGCCTGCGGGCCATGGTCGACGGGCTGCCCGACCTCGAGGCCGTCGGCGAGGCCGCCGACGGCGCGGAGGCGCTGCGGCTGCTCGACTCCGGGCTGCGGCCGGACGTCGTCCTGATGGATCTTCAGATGGGCGCCGGCATGCACGGCGTCGAGGCCACCCGCCGCATCACCGCCCTGCCGCGGCCGCCCGCCGTGCTGATCCTCACCACCTACAGCACCGACGCCGACATCCTCGCCGCCGTGGAGGCCGGGGCCACCGGCTATCTGCTCAAGGACGCGCCGCCCGAGGAGGTCGCCGCCGCCGTCCACGCCGCCGCCCGCGGTGAGACGGTCCTCGCCCCGCCCGTCGCGGCCCGCCTCCTGGGCCGGGTGCGGTCGGGACGGCCCGCGCTGTCGCCGCGCGAGACAGAGATCCTCGGGCTGCTCGCCGAGGGCCTGGCCAACCGGCAGATCTCCCGTCGCCTCTTCATCAGCGAGGCCACGGTCAAGACCCACCTCGTACACATCTACGGCAAGCTCGGCGTCGACAGCCGCACCGCCGCGATCGCCGCGGGCCTGGCAGCCGGACTGATCCGCCCGGTCTGAGAGAATCCCGGTAGTCACACCCCCGACCCCAGGGAGCACCGCACATGGCACCGGCCGTCCCCACGACGATGGACCGCCCGCACTTCATCGGCATCGGCGGCGCCGGCATGTCGGGCATCGCCAAGATCCTCGCGCAGCGCGGTGCGGCCGTCGCGGGCAGTGACGCCAAGGAGTCGGCGACCGCCGAGGCCCTGCGGGCGCTCGGCGCCACCGTGCACATCGGCCACGCCGCCGGGCACCTCGCCGAGGACGCCACCTGCGTGGTCGTCTCCAGCGCCATCCGCCCCGACAACCCCGAGCTGACCGCCGCCGCCGAGCGCGGCATCCCCGTCGTCCACCGCTCGGACGCCCTGGCCCGCCTGATGGACGGCCTGCGCCCGATCGCCGTCGCCGGCACGCACGGCAAGACGACGACGACCTCGATGCTCGCCGTCGCCCTCGGCGCCCTCGGCCTCGCCCCCTCCTACGCCATCGGCGGCGACCTCGCCGGCCCCGGCACCAACGCCGCCCACGGCAGCGGCGACATCTTCGTCGCCGAGGCGGACGAGAGCGACCGCAGCTTCCACAAGTACGCCCCCGAGGTCGCCATCATCCTCAACGCGGAGCTGGACCACCACGCCAACTACGCGTCGATGGACGAGATCTACGAGTCCTTCGTGACCTTCGTCGGCCGCATTCGTCCCGGCGGCACGCTGGTCGTCTCCGCCGACCAGGACGGCGCCCGCGAGCTGACCCGGCGCATCGACCGCCAGGACATCGAGGTCCTCACCTACGGCGAGGCCGACGACGCGGACGTACGCGTCCTCGCCATCACCCCGCACGGCCTGACCAGCGAGGTCACCGTCGACCTCCGGGGCCGCGTCCTCACCTTCGCCGTCTCCGTCCCCGGCCGCCACTACGCGCTCAACGCGGTCGCCGCCCTCGCGGCGGGCTCGGCGCTCGGCGTCCCGGCCGCCGAACTGGCCGCCGCGCTCGGCAAGTTCACCGGCGTGGGCCGCCGCCTCCAGCTCAAGGGCGAGGCGAACGGCGTCCAGGTCATCGACTCCTACGCCCACCACCCCACCGAGATGACCGCCGACCTCGAGGCCATCCGCGGCGCCGCCGTCGGCTCCCGCGTCCTGGTCGTCTTCCAGCCCCACCTCTTCAGCCGCACCCAGGAACTGGGCAAGGAGATGGGCCAGGCCCTCGCCCTCGCCCACTCCTCCGTCGTCCTCGACATCTACCCCGCCCGCGAGGACCCGATCCCCGGCATCACCAGCGCCCTGATCATCGACGCCGCACACACCGCGGGCGCCGACGTGCGCCCCGAGCACGACATGTCCGCCGTCCCCGCCGTCATCGCGGGAATGGCCCGCCCCGGCGATCTCGTTCTCACCATGGGCGCGGGCGACGTCACGGACCTCGGCCCGAAGATCCTGGCCCGCCTGGAGAGCTGAGAACCGAGAAGGGACACCGCGGATGTCGTACGAGGTCGAGAAGCCGGACGAGCAGTGGCGCGCCGAACTGACCCCGGCGGAGTACCAGGTGCTCCGCCGGGCCGGCACGGAGCCCGCCTTCCGCGGTGAGTACACCGACACCAAGACGCCCGGCATCTACTCCTGCCGGGCGTGCGGTGCCGAACTCTTCCGCTCCACGGAGAAGTTCGAGAGCCATTGCGGCTGGCCGAGCTTCTACGATCCCAAGGACTCCTCGGCCGTCGAACTCATCGAGGACCGCTCCCACGGCATGCTCCGCACGGAGGTCCGCTGCGCCCGCTGCGGCTCGCACCTGGGCCATGTCTTCGAGGGCGAGGGTTACCCGACACCGACGGACCAGCGGTACTGCATCAACTCGATCTCGCTGCGGCTGGAGCCGGGGGAAAGGTAATCCGGCCGCGCCCAGCAGCACACGTTCGGATGACAAGGGCCCGATCAGGCGCGTCCAGTTAACGCTTGCGTTAACACTGCAGGAGCTGAGACCCGGCTCATCCGGTTCGAGCGAGATCAGGATCCTGTTCGCCTTCGATCCGGTCCGGCAGGCGGTACTGCTGGTGGCTGGTGACAAATCGGGGAATTGGAAGGGATGGTACGAAGCCAACATCCCGATCGCCGAGAAGCGTTATGAGGCGCACCTCACCGAATTGCAGACGAGGGAGTACGAATGAGCAGCGTCAGCTGGGAGGAGACCAAGCGCAAGCTTCGCGAGCGCAGGGAAGCGATGGGACTGCCGGTGCGGTTGCCTGAAGAGAAGCAGGCGGACATGGACCGCCTCACGGCTGAAATGCGCGCGTATCAGCTCGCCGAGATCCGGCGGGAACAGTCGCTTACGCAGCGGGACGTCGCCGAATCCATGGGGGTTACGCCTCCCCGCGTCTCGGCGATCGAGCACGGAGATGCCGATCACACTGAGGTGGCGACTCTCCGTTCTTATGTCGAGGCGTTGGGCGGCAGACTCCGCGTGGTCGCTGATTTCGGTGACACCCAGTACACCGTCGCCTGAGAGCCTTCCCGCACCGGGGGTGCAAGCCCGCGTCCCGTCAAAGCAGTTCGCGGCGGACCGGCCGCCGGAAAGACGGGGGACGGGCACCGGCGGCCGGACGCGGGGTGACCGGCGGACACCCGATGCGGTCTGCGGGAAGGCCCGCCCGGCACGGCGGTTGAGGGATGGCCGGACGGCCCTTCCCGCGGCAGTGATCGGCTTCCTGCCCGGTCACGTTCAGCATGCCGCGCACGGCCCCGCCCTGGATGGGGCCGAATGGCCCTCTCCTCGGGGCCTGTTGGGCCCCGTGGAATAGTGAGCGGGTCAGCCGGGTTCCCCTTGCGACCGAACCGGCGGTGGCGGACCTTGGGCTCCCTGCCGACCGGACGCCACCGAAAGGACGAGGAACACCATGGCCGGAATGTTCGTGATCGGCGCCGGGCCCGGCATCGGGCAGGCCGTGGCCCGCCGGTTCGCCCGGGAGGGCTTCGACGTCGCGGTGCTGGCCCGTTCCCGGGCCACCGTCGACGGGGCCGTCGAGGCGGTCGGGCAGGCCGGGGGCAAGGCCCTCGGCCTGGAGGCCGACGCCGCCGACGAGGCGTCCCTGCGCTCCGCGCTCGACACGGCCGTCGACCGGCTCGGCGTCCCGGACGTCCTGGTCTACAACGCCGCCTGGGTCCGCTACGACCGGCCCGGCGAGCTGTCCGCCGCGGAACTGTCCGCGGCTCTGCGGGTGAACGTGGTCGGCGCGATGAGCGCCGTGACGCACCTGGCCCCCCGCATGTCCGCGGCCGGTGGCGGCACCGTCCTGCTCACCTCCGGCATGCCGGTCGCCCGTGTGGCGGCGACCAGCCTGTCCATCAGCAAGGCCGGGCTGCGCGCGGCCCGTTCGGTGCTCGCCGAGGAGTTCGGGCCGCAGGGCGTGCACATCGCCACCATCACGGTCGCCGGGCCGGTCTCCCCGGGCTCACCTCTCGATCCGGACCGTATCGCCGAGCACTACTTGCGGCTCGCCCGGCAGCCGGCCGGCCAGTGGGAGGACGACGTCCTGTTCGACGGCGAGACCGTCAAGTAGGAACCAGTTAGGAACCAGTTCGGTTCAGTCGCTGCTGGCTTCGGACTTCTGCCGAGGCCACAGCTGAGGTGCGCGCCGTGGCGGCCGGGACACGATGTCGCCACCGGTCGACCTGCCGGACAGCACCACGCGCAGGCGCACCGGGACCTCCGGGTCGGCGGCCGGGCGGACCTTGATATCGCCGCGGCTGTAGGTCACGTCATCGGCATCGACCACGATCCCCGGTGCGGTTATCAGCGTCAGATGCCCGCCGAAGCGCAGGTCGACATTGATGTGCAGGGTGTCGTGGGTGATCACGGCCTCGGTGAAGTCGAGCTTCAGCTCACTGAACTTCAGCCGTATCTCCATCCGGCGTGGAACCAGCCAGCGACCGGTGCGCTTGCCGTCCCCGAAGCGCTGGTCGATCCGGATCACCTCGCGGGCCTGCGGCGGCATCCCTTCGAGCGGCAGATCGGCGGTCAGCACCTCGAGGTCGGAGGCGGTCCGTGCCGCCATCGCCGCCTCGATGCGCTCCTCCAGCTCCGCGCCTGTCAGCCGGCCGTCGCCGGCCGCGACCCGGAGGATCTCCACGGCCTGATCCCGGTCCCGGTGGGATACCCGCTGCTCGGACACCGGGCGGCGGGACGGAGTGTCAACTGCGTTGGAGGGTGTGGAGAGATCGCCTGACATGAATTCAGTGTGCGGGCAGGATCAGGGCACTTGCAACGTCCGGTCAAGGAAATGGGTGATGACCCTGACAGAAGTCAGGGGCGCCGATCGGCGCGCGATCGGGGTGGCAAGCGCGACGGATGGCGGCTGACCCGGGCGGTGACGGCCACGAGCATGGTCGTCATGAATCCCGAACGCAAGAGAATCCGGCGGGCGTTGTGCGGAGGCGTGGTCGCGCTCAGTGTTGGTGCGGGCACTGCGGCGGCAGCAGCTCCTGTCCCCGACGGGACACGGGCGGCCGTGTCGGCCCGCTTCGATCCTGCCGGAATGAAATCCGCCATGGACGGTCTGCACCGCGCAGGCGTGCCGGGGGTGTACGCCGAGGTGCGTGACGGCGGCCGGATATGGCGCGGTGCCTCCGGGGTCGCCGACGTCAGAACCGGCCGTCCCGTCAGCCCCGACATGCTGCAGCGCGTCGGCAGCATCACCAAGACCTTCACCGCCGCCGCGGTCATGCAGCAGGTCGAGCAGGGCCGGGTCCGGCTCGACGCACCGATCGGCGGCTATCTGCCGAGGCTGGTGCCGGGCGAGCGCGGCAGGAAAATCACGGTTCGGATGCTGCTCAACCACACCAGCGGCATCCCCGATTACATCCCCTACGCGTTCCCGTCCCTCAAGGGCTTCCCCTCGGATCTCTCGGGCATCTCGTCCAAGAGCCTGGACGACAACCGGTTCAGGCAGTTCAGCCCGGCCGAGCTGATCGAGATGGGACTCGCGGCGCCTCCCGCCGGCGAGCCCGGAGGCCCGACAGGGGCGTACTCCAACACCAACTACCTGCTCCTCGGCCAGCTCCTGGAGCGGGTGACCGGTACCACGGCCGAGAGGTACATCACCCGGAACGTCATCGAGCGTGCCGGGCTCCGGCACACCGGGTTCCCGGCCGGGCCGGTCATCAGGGGACCGCACTCGCGGTTGTACGAGGCCTTGTACGGCCGGATCGACCCACCGCGCGACTACAGCGTCTACAACATGTCCTGGACGGGGACGGGGGCCGCCCTGATATCCACCATGGAGGATCTCAACCGTTTCTACGGCGAGTTGCTCGCCGGCAAGATCGTCAGCCGGTCGTCGCTCGCGCAGATGCAGCGTACGGTCCCGGTCCGCGCCCTGGACGGAAAGATGATCGAGTACGGCCTCGGCCTGCACAAGGTCGGCGTCCCGGGCTGCGGCACCTTCTGGGGTCACGACGGCACGGTCTGGGGTGCCGGGACGGTGTCCCTGACCCGGGACGACGGCAAGCGGCAGATGTCCGTCGCGATCAACCTCATGAGGTGGAACGAGCTGGACTCCTCGGGGAAGCCGCAGCACCACCCCATCGACGACGCGATGCCGAAGGTGTACCAGCAAGCGATGTGCGGGTAACGGCAATTACCCTCAGGGCCCGTCGTTGACAGAAACCTTGACGGAGCCGGTCAGCACGCGGTGGTCGGAGCAGAGCGCGCCACCGCACTGAGTGTCCGGGGCGAGGGAGCCGGCCGAGTAATTGCCGACGACCTTGTCCTCGCGGACGAAGATGAAGTCGATTTTGGCGCCGGTTCCGCAAGGACCGGCGTCATTGGGGTCGACTGTGCTGACCGTCGACTCCCCGTAACCGGGGCAGTGGGCCGGGTTGTTGTCGTCGAGCTCGTGGTAGTGCCCGGTGTTGCGGTCGTTGTTGGGGGTGTTCACGCTGGACGAGTAGAACTCGTCCAGTCGCCCCCAGTTGGGCTGCATATTGAAATCGCCGGCGATGATGACGGTGTCGCCCTGGGCGTGGTAGTTCTCCAGGCGGTCGAGCACATAGTCGGCCTGCGGCTTACGGTATGCGTCCACGTAGGTCAGATGCGTGGCGCAGAACCTCATGTGCGGGCTGTCCTCCAGGGACGCGCACAGCAGCTTGCGTTTCTCCCGCTTGCCGTCGTCGGGGAGAGTGAACCGGTCCGCGTGATTCAGGGGATGCTTGCTGAATATCGCTATGCCCTCCTCCTCGCCGCCGCATGCTGAGTGTCCTGCGGGATAAGCGCCCTCGAACCGTGCGAAGTTGGTGCCGTTCTCGGGCCATCCGGAGGAACGGAGGTTGTCCTCCAGTGCCCGGAACTGGCCGGCACACAGTTCGTTGAGCGCGACAAAGTCGGCGTTGCGGTCGCGGATCGACTTGGCGGCTTCGCTGACCATTCCATTGGTGGCCGAGTTGTGGTTCATCGAGTCGCCCGCCACGTTCCACTGCCAGACGGTGTAGGTGCTCTCCGCGGCCGTACTCCCGGTGGCCGCCGCGGTGGCCACCGGCAGGACAAGGCCCGCCCAGGCGAGAACAGCCGCCGTCCATATCCTCAAGGTGCGCATCAAGCTCCTGTATCTCTGTGAAAGCGGGGAGACGACTTGATGGATGTCGTCTCCCCGCAGTGCGCAAATTCCTGGCTACCAGCCGCCGTTGCCGATTTCGGTGCGGTCGCCGAGGCCGCCCTTGCCGGTGCCGGGGTAGAAGTAGAGCTTTCCGGTCTTGCCGGGGTCGGATTCGACGGCGGCGAGGTCACCTGTGCCATCGCCGTTGAAGTCGGCTCCTGCGTAGCCCGAGATGCCGTTCCAGCCGCCGTTGCCGATTTCCACGCGGTCGCCGAGGCCGTGGCCGTTGCCGGGGTAGAGGAACAGCTTGCCGGTGCTGGTTTCGGTGGCGATGAGGTCGTCCTTGCCGTCGCCGTTCATGTCGCCCGGGCTGACGAGCTTGTTCATGCCGTTCCAGCCGCCGCTACCGATTTCAATGCGGTCGCCGAGGGCGCGCAGACCATCGCGGTTTCCCTGACCCGGGTAGAGGTACAGCTTGCCGGTGGTGATGTCGGTCCCGCCGATGTCCTTCTTGCCGTCGCCGTTGAAGTCGCCGGCGAACAGGTTCTTCAGGCCGTTCCAGCCACCGCGACCGATCTCGATCCGGTCACCGATGCCATTGCCCGTGCCGGGATACATGAACAGCTTCCCGGTCTCGACTTCGGTGGCGATCAGGTCGTCCTTGCCGTCGCCGTCGAGGTCGGTGGCGACGAGGCCCTTCATGCCGTTCCAGCCGCCGTGGCCGATCTCCACACGGTCGCCGAGGCGGCCGTTGCCCTGGCCCGGGTACATGAAGAGCTTCCCGGTGTTGACCTCGACCGCGATCAGGTCCTTCTTCCCGTCGCCGTTGAAGTCACCCGCGGTCAGGCTGGTCATTCCAGGATCGGTGGGCTCGGGCGGGAACGGATCGGCGTGGTCATAGGCGAGGCCCGCCTCGGGAGCGCAGCCCCAGGCGTTCGGCCCCTGGACAGCCAGCACCTTCTCGGCGATCCGGATCTGCTGTTCCTTGGTGGCCAGGTCGGCACGGGGCGCATATTGCGTGCCCCCGAACTCTTCCCACGTGCTCTGCTGGAACTGCAGACCGCCGTAGAGGTGGTCTCTGTAGTTGATGATGTGCCAGTCGCCGGAACTCTCGCACTGGGCGACCTTGTCCCAGGTGGCGACCGAAGCGGCCTGAGCTGTACCGGAGTTGAAGAGGGCGAGGGCAGCGACCGGAGCGAGTGCGGCGGCGAGCAGCCCGGTGCGCAGGCGTGCTGAAAGAGACATGCTTACCTACTCGTTGAGGGGTGGGTGGTGCGGATTACCAGCCGCCGTTGCCGATTTCGGTGCGGTCGCCGAGGCCGCCCTTGCCGGTGCCGGGGTAGAAGTAGAGCTTTCCGGTCTTGCCGGGGTCGGATTCGACGGCGGCGAGGTCGCCTATGCCGTCGCCGTTGAAGTCACCGCCCGCGTAACTGGAGATGCCGTTCCAGCCGCCGTTGCCGATTTCGACGCGGTCGCCGAGGCCGTGGCCGTTGCCGGGGTAGAGGAAGAGTTTGCCGGTGCTGGTTTCGGTGGCGATGAGGTCGTCCTTGCCATCGCCGTTCATGTCGCCCGGGCTGACGAGCTTGTTCATGCCGTTCCAGCCACCGCTACCGATCACGACGGGGTCGCCCAACGCCCGCAGGCCGTTGCGGTTTCCGTTGCCGGGATAGAGGACGAGCTTGCCGGTGGCGATGTCCGTGGCGCCGATGTCCTTCTTGCCGTCGCCGTTGAAGTCGCCGGCGAACAGGTTCTTCAGGCCGTTCCAGCCGCCACGGCCGATCTCGATCCGGTCGCCAAGGCCGTTGCCGGTGCCGGGGTAGAGGAACAGCTTCCCGGTGCTCTTCTCCGTGGCGATCAGGTCGTCCTTGCCGTCGCCGTCGAGGTCGGTGGCGACGAGGTCCTTCATGCCGTTCCAGCCGCCGTGACCGATCTCCACCCGGTCACCGAGGTGACCGTTGCCCTGGCCCGGGTACATGAAGAGCTTGCCCGTGTCGACCTCGACCGCGACGAGGTCCTTCTTCCCGTCACCGTTGAAGTCACCCGCCGTCAGGCTCGTCATCCCGGGGTCCGTCGGGGCGGCCGGCGCGACATCGACATAGTTACGGTCGGTCTGGATGGTGGTGCCGCCGTACGTTTCGTAGCTGTCCCCCCAGTACTGGTGCACGCGCTGGTGGTTGGCCCAGTAGTCGGCCGGAAAGGCGTCCTCGTCCGTGTCGGCCTGGTGGTTCCAGTGGGCCGTCCACATCACGTCCGGGCGCTGATAGGAGTCGGAGTTGTAGACCGAGGCGAGGTCGCCGGCCCCGCTGGCGGCGGAGGCGTACACACCCGAGCGGAAGCCCAGGGCCTGTACCCGCTGGGTCCAGGCGGACAGATAAGTCAGCACATTCGTCCGCAGGCCCCGGTCGTTGTAGTGCTCCATGTCGGAGTAGAGGACGGTGCCAGGGACGAATCCGAGGTCCTTCGCCTTGTTCACCGCGTCCTCGGCGTCGGCCCGGCCCTGGTCTGCGGCGCCGCTGCCGGAGCGTATGTCGGCAGCCCTGGGCGCGCCGTAGATGGGAAGCAGGTGCCAGCCCGCACTGCTCTGTTCGGCGACGTAGGAGGCCGAGAGGTTGGGCTGGTCGCACACCCGGGTGCCGCCCATATAGATACCCAGTCCCCGGTACGGAGAGGCGGACCAGTCCCGCATTGAGGAGGAGGACGGAGCGGCACAGGTATCGAATGCCTTGCCGGTGAATCCGGTGGAAGGGGTCACCGAGGCGTCCGCCGCCAGTGAACGGCGGAATTTCTTGGTCGGCTTGGGCGGTACGGCCATCGGCCTCGCGGACCGGTCGATGGAGGCCGAGCGGAGTATCTTCTCCACGGTCGCCGTGGAGTCCCCGTAGTTGGCTCTCGCGTACAGCCCCGCGCCTTCGAAGGCCACTCGTATTTCGTTGCCCCGGTCGGCGGGCAGGCTACGGGGAACCGGCTTTCCGGCCGGTACGGTGACGGTAGGGGAGCTCACGCTCTCGGCGGCACCCGAAATGGGTTCCACGATCAGGGAGTCGGTCCTGTCACCGGTGATGTGCGCCGGGCACTTCTGGTCGGCTCCGGGGTGGCCCAGGTAGACGGTGTGCTGGTCGAAGCGGACGCAGGTCTCCGGCTGCTTGGCCAGGTCAACGACCTTCCAGCCACTGGGAATCCGGAGATTCAGGCCCTGGTAGGAGACGGCGGTGGTGGCGGTGGTCGCGGAAGCCGCAGGGGCGAGTTGCAGCGGGGTGGCCACAACTGCCGCTGCGGCGGCGAATGTTGCCAGTCGGTATATGCGCTGGGAAGGCATGGCTCTCTCTCGGGACGGCGACGGCTTGGGGCAGGAATGCCGCCCGGGGCGGGCCGCCTGCGTGGCGGACCCGCCCCGGGCAGTGGTGCGGATTACCAGCCGCCGTTGCCGATTTCGGTGCGGTCGCCGAGGCCGCCCTTGCCGGTGCCGGGGTAGAAGTAGAGCTTTCCGGTCTTGCCGGGGTCGGATTCGACGGCGGCGAGGTCGCCTATGCCGTCGCCGTTGAAGTCACCGCCCGCGTAACCGGAGATGCCGTTCCAGCCGCCGTTGCCGATTTCCACGCGGTCGCCGAGGCCGTGGCCGTTGCCGGGGTAGAGGAAGAGTTTGCCGGTGCTGGTTTCGGTGGCGATGAGGTCGTCCTTGCCGTCACCGTTCATGTCGCCCGGGCTGACAACCTTGTTCATGCCGTTCCAGCCACCGCTACCGATCACCTGCGGATCGCCGAGGGCACGGAGGCCATCACGGTTTCCGTTGCCCGGGTAGAGAACCAGTTTCCCCGTGGCGATGTCCGTGGCGCCGATGTCCTTCTTGCCGTCGCCGTTGAAGTCGCCGGCGAACAGGTTCTTCAGGCCGTTCCAGCCGCCACGGCCGATCTCGATCCGGTCGCCGAGACCGTTGCCCGTACCCGGGTACATGAAGAGCTTTCCGGTGCCCTTCTCGACGGCGATCAGGTCGTCCTTGCCGTCGCCGTCGAGGTCGGTGGCGACGAGGTCCTTCATGCCGTTCCAGCCGCCGTGACCGATCTCCACCCGGTCACCGAGGCGGCCGTTGCCCTGGCCCGGGTACATGAAGAGCTTCCCGGTGTTGACCTCGACCGCGACGAGGTCCTTCTTGCCGTCACCGTTGAAGTCACCCGCCGTCAGGCTCGTCATGCCCGGGTCGTCAGGAGCATCGTCGACAATGGAGGTGTTGCGGATCGGGTAGTAACTGTCGGCGTCGCGGTTCGGATAGTAGGCGTAGGGGAGCGTGTGGTGCCATATACCGCTGCCCGAGAGCTCATAGCCGACATATGAGGTGTGTGCGTCGTCGGCCCACTTGTCGAAGATGACGATGTGTCCTTCGTTGCCCGGCTTGGGGTTCAACAGGGCGTCGCCTGCCCGGAGTTCGTCCTTGCTGATCCGCTTGGCGACGGAGCCGTCGAAGTCGGGTGTGGTCAGCGAATCTGCAAGGTTCCAGGCCATGGAGACAAAACCGGAACAGTCCGTCCGGTAGCCCTGGTAATAGGCGCCCTGGTTGTACGACACATCTGCGTCCACCCAGGTCTGGGCGCGTCTGAGCACCTCGCTGCGGGTGATGGTCGGGGCCAGGCTGTTGGCCCCGCGGGTCAGGCCCTTGGAGACATGTCTGCCGGGGACGTGCGTCCTCGGGCCCTGGCCGGGGTTGGCGTGCTTCTGGGGCGTCGGCGTGGCCGATGCCTTGTGCGTGGGCATCGGCGTGGCCGCCATCGCCGAAGTCGCGAGTGTGCCGCCCGCCACGGCGCAGGCGAGGGCTATACCGATGGCGGACTTACGCAGATAGGTGTTACTGGGCACAGGGATCTCCCGTAAAATTGCGTGCTGGCATGGCGAATTGGCCGCCAGTGCCAGAAGGAATGCGGTGGTCGGATCAGCGGTCAGTGACCGCGTTACGCACAGGGGTGTTCGCGAGCCGGGAACATGGGGAAGGCGGCACGTCCGCTAGGACGGGGTGCGGAACATCTCCGGTCGTACCTCCAAGAGCGACGTGCCAATGTCCGCGGATCCCGTGGAGCCGCGCCGACGCAGAACAGCTTGCGCTCCCGACGGGGCCGGCGAAAAGGGAATCCGGGTGGACCGAAGCGGCCTTGGACGGATCAGTCCAGCCAGCAGTGGTCCAGCAACGGCACCTGGGAGCTGAGCAGTTCCCAGTCGGCCAGAGCCGGGGAACGTTCGATGGCGCACCGGCATACCCGCGCCGCCCGCAACTCGGCGGTCAGCAGCCGGTCCGCGCGGAGATAGATTCCGAGTACGGGGTGCGGCTCGGCGTGGCGGTGGACCACCACGTGCTCGACGCCGTCCTCGGGGCGGGCGTGGGCCAGGACCAATGCCCCGGTATTCTCCGGGAGGTTCATGGCCGGGGGGCCGCACAGGCCGACGTGCACGAGATACATGGCGTCAACCCTCCCAGCCGGAGAAAGGTCCCGCCAGCCGACAGCGCGGAGTGGTTCATTCCGTGACCATATTCGTGGTGACAAACGATGGCACACCCCCTTCCCTCCCATGGGCATGCAATGATCACCTGAATTCCCGGTAAGAACCGACTCAACTTGGGGGCAAACCGTGTTGGAAACCCTGGGACTTGATGCCACCTCGGAGCGCGTGTACCGGGGCATGCTGGCGATGCCTGGCGCGGGCGTGGCCACCCTGGTCGAGTACCTGGGGATTCCGGAGTCCGATGTACGCCGCGGGCTGGACATTCTGAGCGAGCTTGCCCTGGTGCGGCCGTCGACCGAACAGCAGGGCTGCCCGAGCGTGGTCTCGCCGGACATCGGGCTGAACGACCTGATCCACCGACAACAGGCGCAGCTCGAGGCCCAACGGCAGCATCTGGCGGAGTCGCGCGCCGCGGCAGCCCGGCTCATCGCGGAGTTCTCGGAACAGCGTTCTTCGGCCACCGGCCTCACCGTTGAGCAGGTGACGGGGACGGACGCGGTCACGGACAGGCTGGTGAAGCTCAGACGCGCCGCCCGTACCGAAGTGCTGACCTTCTGCCCCGGTGACACCCATCCCGAGGAGCAGTTCGACGCGCTCCGCCCCTTCCACCAGGAGCTGCTGGAACGCGGGGTGCGCATGCGCGCCGTCTTCCTGGACAGCGTGAGCAACCACGCCCACTGCGTGGCGTACGCGCAGTGGCTCACCGACCTGGGCGGCCAAGTGCGTACCGTTCCCTCGCTTCCGACCCGCATGGTCATCACCGACGGGAACACGGCGATGCTGCCGGTCAACAGCGAGGAGCCCGAGGCGCGTTCGGTGGTGCTCACCGGCCAGGTGGTGCTCGCCGCCCTGGTGGCTCTCTTCGAGCGGACCTGGGACATCGGCCAGCCGCTGGGCTGTTCGTCCTACCGCAACTCCCTGGGGCTGACGCCTCAGGAGGAGGCCACCGTCGCGATGCTGGCCGAGGGCCGTACCGACGAGACCATCGCCAAGCGGCTGGGTGTCTCTCAGCGCACCGCGCGGCGGATCGCCACCGGGCTGATGGAACGCCTGGGCGCTCGCAGCCGGTTCGAGGCCGGGGTGCTGGCGGTCCAGGCGGGCTGGCTGTCCGTGGGCGGCAGCGGAGACGGGCCGGCCCGGTCCCGGCCGGTGTCAGGGCCGTGACAGGCGTATGTCAGGCCCGACGGCAAGTGTGGCCGCAACAGCCGCCCATAGCCGCCACGCAAGGAAGTCAAGTCCGATGACTCAAACGGTTCCCGTCCCGCACGGCCTCCCCATGGACCGCGATGCGGGCCCCTTCGACCCGCCCCGTGGAATCACCCGGCTGCGCGAGGCCCGCCCTGTCAGTCCCATGGTGTTCCCCGACGGTCACGAAGGCTGGCTCGTCACCGGCTACGAAGCGGTCCGTCAGGTCATGGCCGACACCCGGTTCAGCTCTCGTCAGGACATCGGCGTTCTCCACGTGCCGTACGAGACCCCCGGCATGCCCGCCCCTACCGAACCGTCCCCGCAGATACCGGGATTGTTCATCGCCATGGATCCGCCGGACCACACTCGGCTGCGGCGCAGGCTCACCGGCGCCTTCACCGTCAAGCGCATGAAGCAGCTCGAGGAGCACATCAGCGACATCGTCGAGCGGCAACTGGACGAGATGGCACGCCTCGCCCCGCCGGTCGACCTGGTCAAGGAGTTCGCGCTGCCGGTGCCCTCGCTGGTGATCTGCGAACTGCTCGGTGTCCCCTACGAGGACCGGGAGACCTTCCAGGTCAACTCCGCCAAGTTCCTGGTCAAGGACGTGACGCTCGAGGAGAAGACGGCCGCGTACGGCGCACTGACCACGTACCTCGCCGAACTTGTCACGCGCAAACGCGCCGAGCCCGGCGACGACCTGCTGTCCGACCTGGCCCGCCATGACGACCTCACCATCGAGGAACTGACCGGCATCGCCTTCCTGCTGCTGTTCGCGGGCCACGAGACCACCGCCAACATGCTGGCGCTGGGCACCTTCGCGCTCCTGGAGCACCCCGAGCAGCTGGCCGAACTGCGCGCCGACCCGGATCTGCTGCCCGATGCCGTCGAGGAACTCATGCGCTATCTGTCCGTCGTCGATGTCCTCTATCGCTACGCCACGGAGGACATCGAGGTCGACGGTGAAATGATCGGCAAGGGATCGACCGTCGTCGTCGCGTTCCTGGCCGCCAACCGCGATCCCCGGCGCTTCGACAACCCCGACACCCTGGACGTCCACCGCAAGGCCCGCGGTCATCTGTCCTTCGGCCATGGCGTGCACCAATGCCTCGGCCAGCAACTGGCCCGCGTCGAGATGCGCGCCGGTTTCGCCGGACTGCTGCGACGCTTCCCGGACCTCGAACTCGCCATCCCCGCAGGCGAGGTGAAACTCAAGACCGACATGAATATCTACGGCGTCCACGAGCTGCCGGTCACCTGGACGGAAACGGCCCGGTAGCCGTCCTCCGCAAGCCCCTTGATCTCTCACCTACAGGCCACTGTCTACAGTGCTGTAGACAGTGGCGAGCGGCGCACGGCGCCGGGAGAGCGGAGCGAGCATGGCGATGTCGGGTGGTCGGGCGGTCACCGAGCAGTTGGGACAGGGGGCCCCGGCTCACCGGAATTCCCACCGGCGGGGGCCCCAGCCCGGCTGGAGCAAGGTGCCGGAGGTCACCGCTCTGTTCTGGGTGGTGAAGATCCTTACCACCGGTATGGGCGAGACGGCCTCGGACTACCTGGGCCGCACCCTTGGCCCGATACCCGCCGGGGCCATAGGATTCGCGGGTTTCGCCGCCCTGTTGACGCTGCAGTTCCGCGCCACCCGCTACCGTCCCTGGATCTACTGGTCGGCGATCGTCATGGTCAGCGTGTTCGGCACCATGGCCGCCGATGTGGTCCATGTGGTGGCCGGCATTCCCTACGCCGTCTCCACCGTCGCCTTCGCGGCCACCCTGGCCGCCGTCCTGTTCGCCTGGAACGCCGGCGAGCGCACGCTGTCCATCCACAGCATCCGCACCCGCCGCCGGGAGACCTTCTACTGGGCGACGGTGCTGGCCACCTTCGCCCTGGGCACCGCCATCGGCGACCTCACGGCCGGCACCCTGCACCTGGGCTACTTGCCCTCCGGCCTGCTCTTCGCCGCCGCCATCGCCGTACCGGCACTGGCCGGCCGCCTGGGCCTGCTCAACTCGGTGGTCGCTTTCTGGTCCGCGTATATCCTCACCCGCCCGCTGGGCGCCTCCTTCGCCGACTGGATGGGTGTTCCGGCCGGCCGCGCCGGCCTGGGCTGGGGCACCGGCCCCGTCACCCTCGCCCTGCTGGTACCGATCCTGGTCCTCATCGGCTATCTGGCGATCAGCCGCCGGGACACGCTGCGGGAGCAACTCGCCGGTTCCCGCTAGTCGGTTGGGGCGCTCCGGGAGGAGCGTTTGCTCACCGCAGTATTGCCGCACTCTCTGGCGGCAGTCGCAGCGTGCCGTCGGCGCCGGGCGGTTCGACCGGTTGCCAGGCGGCTACGACCTGCCGCGCTCCCGCCGCCCACAGCTCGGCCGGCCGGTCGCCGAGGTTGACCGCGACGTGGTACGGGCCGCGCCGGAAGTGGACCGTACGGGCGGTCACCGTGAGGGCTTCGTACTCCCAGCGAGGGTCGGTCAGTTCCGGAGCGGTGCGGCGGAGCGCGATCAATGTGCGGTACCAGGCGAGCAGTTCCGCGTGAGGGGTGCGGTCCGGCTCGGTCCAGTCGAGGCAGGAGCGGTCGTGGGTCGCAGGGTCCTGGGGGTCCGGGATGTCCGCCTCGGGCCAGCCGTGGGCGGCGAACTCCCGGCGCCTGCCCTGGCGGACAGCCTCCGTCAGGGCCGGATCCGTATGGTCGGTGAAGTACTGCCAGGGCGTACGGGCGCCCCACTCCTCGCCCATGAACAGCATCGGGGTGAACGGTGCGCACAGCACCAGCGTCGCCGCGCAGGCCAGCAGGCCGGGGGAGAGGCGGGCGGAGAGGCGGTCGCCGAGCGCCCGGTTGCCGATCTGGTCGTGGGTCTGGGCGTAGCCGAGCAGGCGGTGCGCGGGGGTGGTGTGCGGGTCGAGGGGGTGGCCGTGGGGGCGGCCCCGGAAGGAGGAGTACGTGCCGTCGTGGAAGAAGCCGCCGCGCAGTGTCTTGGCGAGGGCGTGCGCCGGGTCGGCGGCGAAGTCGGCGTAGTAGCCGTGGGATTCGTCGGTCAGCGCGGTGTGCAGGGCGTGGTGGAAGTCGTCGTTCCACTGGGCGTGGATCCCGCATCCGCCTTCCGCGCGCGGGGTGGTGATGGCCGGGTCGTTGAGGTCGGACTCGGCGATGAGGAAGAGGGGGCGGCCGAGGTCATCGGCCAGGGCGTCGACGGCTGTGGAGAGTTCTGTGAGGAAGCGGTGGGGGCGGAGCAGGGCGTGCACCGCGTCCAGCCGCAGCCCGTCCAGCCGGTAGTCGCGCAGCCAGGCCAGGGCGCTGCCGGTCAGGTACGCCCCTACCTCGTCGGAGTCCAGGTCGATGGCGGCACCCCAGGGGGTGCCGTGGGCCTCGGTGAAGTACGGCCCGTACGCGGGCAGATGGTTGCCCGACGGGCCGAGGTGGTTGTGCACGACGTCCAGGACGACGCCCAGCCCGTGCCCGTGCGCCGCGTCCACGAACCGCCGCAGCCCGTCCGGCCCGCCGTAGGGCTCGTGGACGGCCCACGGGGCCACCCCGTCGTACCCCCACCCGTGGCGGCCGGGGAAGGGGCACACCGGCATCAGCTCCACGTGCGTGATGCCCAAGCCGGCCAAGTAACCGAGTCGTTCAGCGGAAGAGTCGAAGGTGCCCTCGCGCGTGAACGTGCCGACGTGCAGCTCGTACAGCACCGCCCCCGGCAGTGGGCGGCCCGCCCAGGCTCGCCGCCAGGCGAAGTCAGGGGATAGAGGAGCGCTCAGCCCGTCCGGCCCGTCCGGCTGGCGCCGCGACCGGGGGTCGGGCCGCACAGGTCCGTCGTCCAGGGCGAACCCGTAGCGGCCGGCGGGGCCGGAACCGCACCACCAACCCGCGCGGGCCGGATCGCGCTTCATGGCGTATGTCCGGCCCTCCGCGTGCAGGGTCAATCGTGACGCGTACGGCGCCCACACCTCGTACAGCACGAGGCGAGCCTTCCCTCACCGCTGCTGGTGCAGTCCCCGACCGGCCAGTGACAGCATGACCTCGCCCACCGCCTCCGACAGCGTCGGGTGCGGATGGATGTGCTGGGCCACATCGGCGGCCTCGGCGTCCCAGCCGACGATCAGCTGGCTCTCGGCGATCATCTCCGAGACGTGCGGGCCCACGAGGTGGACGCCCAGGACCCGGCCGTCCCGGTCGGCGACGGCCTTCACCCCGCCGGTCTGCCCGTGCACCATGCCCTTGGCCACTGCCGCCAACGGCATGGTGTTGCACACCACTTCATGACCCCGCGCCTTGGCCTCCGCCTCCGTGAGGCCGACCGACGCGGTCTGCGGGCTGGAGTAGGTGACGCGCGGTACGGCCGCGTAGTCGACGGGCTGCGGCGTACGGCCCGCGAGGGTCTCGGCGACCACCAGCCCCTCGGCGAACGACGCGTGCGCCAGACCCAGGGACGGCGGGGGCAGCAGATCGCCCACCACATGGATGCCGGGTACGGACGTCTCCAGCCGAGCCCAGTCGGCCGGGGCGACGAAGCCGCGTCCGTCCGTGGCGAGCCCCGCCTCCGTGAGGCCGAGGCCGTCGGTGACGGGGGCCCGGCCCACGGCCACCAGCAGCCGTGCCACGTCGAGTTCGAGTGTCTCGCCGCGCGCGGTGCGGATCGTGGCGCGTACGCCGTCGTCGTACGGGCGTGCGTCCTCCAGCCGTGCGCCCGTGTGCACCTCGATGCCCCGCTGCGTCAGCCCGCGCCGCAGGAGGCGGCTGACGTGGTCGTCCTCGAGCGGCAGCAGCCGCTCGGCCGCCTCCACGAGAATCACCCGGGCTCCCATCGAGCGGTGCAGCGAGGCGTACTCGACGCCGATCGCGCCCCCGCCCAGCACCAGGACCGACTCCGGCAGGCCGGGTGCGAACAGCGCGTCGTCGCTGGTGACGACGCGCGAGCCGTCGGGCTCGAGCCCCGGCAGGGTGCGCGGGCGCGAACCCGTGGCGAGCACGATCCCGCGCCGGGCCCGCCAGCCGTCCCCGGCCTCCTCGCCGGAGTCCACCCGGACCGTCCGGGGGCCGGTGAGCGAGACCGAGCCGCGCACGATGCGTACGCCCGCGTGCGTCAAGTGGTTCTCCACGCCTCGGTGGTTGCGGGAGACGATGTCATCACGCGTCGCGGTGAGCGCGGACCAGTCGACGGAGTCGAGCGTCGCCCGTACTCCCCACCGCTCGCGCGCTTCCGTGATTCCGTCCACCAGTTCCGCCGCGTGCAGCATCGCCTTGCTCGGAATGCAGCCGCGGTGCAGGCACGTACCGCCCACGAGATCGCGTTCCGCGAGGACGACCTCGAGCCCGAGCCCTGCCGCGCGCAGCGCGGTGCTGTAACCGCCTGTCCCGCCGCCGATGACGATGACATCCGTCTCTTTCATGCCTCGACCCTCCGCCCACCAGGGACGATGAGTCCAACGCAATTCTTCGATCGTGCTGATGAGGGATGTTCATGAGCCTGCGGCAGATGGAATACCTGGTTGCTGTGATGGAGGAGCGATCCTTCACCCGCGCCGCGGAGACCCTCAACGTCACGCAGTCCGCGCTGTCGCACCAGATCAAGGCGCTGGAACGAGAGGTCGGCGGGCGGCTCCTGGAACGGCTGCCCCGAGGCGTCGGGCTCACGCCCATGGGGCGGGCCTTCCTGCCGCACGCCGAGCGTGCCGTCCGCAGCGCCGGTCAGGCGCGGCGGGCCGCCCGGGCGGCGGCGGGGGCGGAGGGTGGCGAGCTGCACATCGCCACGCTGCACGCGTTGGCTGTCGGCATGCTGCCGCCGGTGTTCGCCCGGTGGCGGAGGGAGTTCCCGGACGTCCTGCTGCACCTCCACGAGTACGCCACCACCGAGGAGTTGCGGGACGGCATGGAACGCGGCGTCGCCGACGTCGCGGTCGGCCCGCGGCCCGAGGCGTGGCCCGGGCCCGTGGTATCGCTCGGCGACGAGGAGATCGTCGTCGTCACCAACGCCGCGGATCCCCTCACCGGGCGGGCTGATCCCGTAGGCCTGGCCGACCTGGCGGACCACGCGTGGGTGCGCTGTCAGCTCGAACCGAGGGTCCATGGGCAGAGGTGGCTGGACTGGGCCTGCGCACAGCACGGCTTCCGTCCCCTGACCATCCTGGAGACCGAGCACACTTCCACGGCGGTCCGTATGGCAGCGGCGGGCGTGGGCATAGTGGCGGCACCGCTCCACCTCGCCGCCACGGTCGAGGGGGCCGCGGTGGTCCGGGTCTCCCCGGAATGGCGGCGCGAGCAGACGGCGTTCTCGCGTGTGGAACTCACGGGTGTCGCGACCGAGTTCGTGCGTGCGTGCACAGAGGCCTACGCTGCCGGGGCGTAGGGCCTGCGGGTGTTCCTGTACGTGGCGGGAACAGCCAGGCCGGCCGGCACTGTTGCACAGGCCGAGGCATTTTCACGCAGGAGGACTGTTTTATGAATGACCGGCCCTTGACGCTCATGGCGGTGCACGCCCACCCCGACGATGAGGCCACTGGAACGGGGGGTGTCCTCGCGCGGTATGCGGCGGAGGGCATCCGCACGGTCCTCGTGACGTGTACGGACGGCGGTTGCGGCGACGGGCCGGATGGTGCCAAACCAGGTGATCCCGGGCACGATCCGGCGGCCGTCGCCTCGATGCGGCGTCAAGAACTCGAGGCAAGCTGCGACGTCTTGAAGATCAGCAATCTGGAGATGCTGGACTATGCCGACTCCGGGATGATGGGCTGGCCGGCCAACGTCGCCCCCGGATCCTTCTGGCAGACCCCCGTGGAGGAGGGCGCTGCCCGACTCGCGGAACTCATGCGGCGCTACCAGCCCGATGTGGTCGTGACCTACGACGAGAACGGCTTCTACGGCCACCCCGACCACATCCAGGCCAACCGCATCACGATGGCGGCGCTGGCGATGACCGGGCTGACACCGAAGGTGTACTGGACGACGGTGCCCCGCTCGACGATGCAGCGGTTCGGGGAGACCATGCGCGAGTTCGCTGGGGAAGGGCAGGAGCCGGATCCCGCCGAGACCGCCGCGATGGCCGAGATCGGACTCCCCGATGAGGAGATCACCACCTGGGTGGACACCGCTGCGTTCGGCGGCCAGAAGTTCGACGCGCTGGCTGCGCACGCCAGCCAGGGCGAGAACATCTTCTTCCTCAAGATGGGCCAGGAAAGGTTCACCGAGTTGATGGGCATGGAGACCTTCGTGCGTGTCCAGGACACCACCGGTGCGGCCGTGCCCGAGAACGACCTCTTCGCCGGACTGCGCTGATCCGCCACGGCGGCGTAGGGGCCTGCCTGCGCCGCCTGCGCGTGGGGGCGCGTACTACGCCGGGTCCACCGTCAGGTGGAGGACGGTCTCGGTGGTGGAGGGTCCGTCCGCGCCGCCGCTGTGGACGTGCACCGAGTAGGTACCGGGCCGGTCCCCGCCGCCCGGGACAAGCGGCTTTGTCGTCGCCTTTCCCTCCTTGTCGGTGGTGAGCCAGGTACGACCCGTGAGTTGACCGTCCTCGTCGCGGGTTACCCAGAACTCGACTCCGAGGCCTGCCGGATCACCTGTGCGGGAATTCTTGGCCTGGACGGTCATCGGCGCGAAAGCCTGATACTGCTTGACGTGCTGACCGTCGCCCGCTACCGCTTCGAGGCGTTCTGCGTACGGGGTGATCGCCAGGTCGAAAGTGACCGGGTTGGATACGCCTTCGGCGCTGACTTCGACGGGAACGAGGCCCACGCCCCACGTGAGCGGGTCGTTGAATCCCAAATTCCACGCGCGGAAGCGGAATTGGGACCGGCCGTCGGCGTCGGTGATGGTCGTGAGCGGGCTGCTTCCTTCGTCCTCGCGCGCCACCAGACGGTTCCGGTCGAATTTCCAGGTGAGGGTGTTGTTGGGCACGGGGTGGCCGTCGTGGGTGACGCGCATCTGGACCAGTGCGAAATCACTGCCGACCGAAGTGTCCTGCTTGGCGCCGGCAGTGATGTGCAGTTCGTAGCCCTGCTGTCGAGGCACTGGCTATCCCTCTCGTGAGGCGGTGGCAGTTGTCTCGGCTCCCGTAGCCGGATCGGGGCCGACGGTCGCCGTAACAGCGATGGAACGTGCGACCTTCATCGAAATCCCACTCCTTCCGGGGGCTCTTCGCTGTGCCGTCGAGTGACAGCGGAGAAGGCGGCGGATCGCGCCGTGGAGCCATGCTGTCGGATGTGCTGAGGGGAGGACAAGCGGCCTGTGTCCGCCAATGCGAGGTGCCCTCACGGCAAGCGGTCCATCATTGGGGAGTGCCGCATGTGAACTGCGAGAGGCCAGGGAAGAGAGGGGTGTTGCAGTCCCGTATGGAAGGGGAATGCGCGGTGGCCGGGCGGGGAGTTGGTCGCCGACTGGGTGGCCGAGAAAGGCCGCTCCCACATTCCTGGCGTAAATCCGCCCTTCTGGGGAAACGATGCTGCGCGCCACGCTGGTGGGCGTCGAATGGGACGGGATGTGGGTCTCCCGTCGGAGAGCAGGAAGGGGTCTTGGTCAATTCCTGAACGGAACTTCGCCGCACGTATCCGAGGAGGCCTGTATGGAGTTCATCGGCTACTTCCCTCAGTGGGGTATCTACCCTGCCCCTGGCGGAAGGAACTACACGCTCCGGAACCTGGTGGACGACGGCGTGGCAGAGCGGCTGACGATCCTCAACTACGCGTTCGAGAACATCTCGAGGAAAGTCGACCAGCCGGACGATCCCGACTGCCTCAAGAAGGTGCACTCGGGCTACAGGGCCTTTGAGGCCACAAAGACGTTGCGCCCGTCGAATCCACCCACAGCGGACGATGCCAATGACGTCGGGGACGCCGACGCCGACTGGGTCGTGCCGTTCAAGGCCGACGTGGGAGGCAAGCCCGCGGAGCAGTATCCGTCCGTCGACGGCCAGGCCGACCCGGGTTGGTGGGGCGACGGAAAGGCGCTCAAGGGAAATTTCAATCAGCTCAAAAAGCTCAAGAAGAAGTATCCCCACCTCAAGGTGCTGGTCTCGTTGGGCGGTTGGACCTACAGCAGGAACTGGTCCGAGGCCGCGAAGACGCCGGAGCGCCGGAAGGAGTTCGTCTCCTCGTGCATCGACCTGTTCATCAAGGGAAACCTGCCCGAGGTGATCTGGACCGACACCGAGCAAATTCCGCGGCAGTGCAGGAAGGTTCTGGAGATCAGCGGAAAGGGCCTCGCGGCCGGTGTCTTCGACGGCATCGACATCGACTGGGAGTGGCCCGGTTGCGACAAGGGGCTTCACGGGAACACGTACGATCCCGAGCACGACAAGGCGAACTTCGTGGAGCTCTTGAAGGAGTTCCGCAAGCAGCTGGATGACCCGGCGCTGGTCAAGGCCAACTCGCCACGCGGAGGGAAGTACCTGCTGACCGCCTTCCTCCCCGCCGACCCGGCGATCATGGATGCCGGGTGGGACGTGAAGAAGGTCATGGAGTGCCTCGACTTCGGCAACATCCAGGGGTACGACTTCCATGGCGCGTGGCCACCGATCGAGAAGACCGACCAGCAGTCCGCGCTCTATCCGTCGGGCACAGGACTCTCGGTGGAGAGTGCGGTCAACCGCTGGATCGAGGCGGCGGGAGAAAGTGCCCGTGCGAAGCTGACCTTCGGGATCCCGTACTACGGGCGTGGCTGGAGCGGGGTCGGAACGGAGCATGCCGACGGGCTGTACAACTCGGCGACCGCGCCGGCGAAGGGCCGGTGGGAGGACGGCGTCAACGAATACCGCGAGCTCGTCAAGCTCGTCAAGGAGGACGAGAGCTACAAGCTGTACCGTGCGAAGAACGATAGCTTCGCCTGGCTGTACAGCACCAAGGATCGCGTCTTCTGGACCATCGACGACCCGCAAGTCGTGCACCAAAAGGCTCTCTACGCGCGGAAGAAGAATCTGGGCGGGGTCATGGTCTACTCACTCGACGGCGACCCGTCCGGCGTGCTCACCAAGAAGATCCGCGACGGACTCGACGGCAAGCCCCTGCCTAATGGCGTGAACGGGAACTGATCACCGTCGACGACCGGTTCAGCGCTTCGGCCCCTGCCCATCGGCGGGGGCCGTCCGCGTGATGCGGCGCCCCCGTTACGACGAGTGGCTCGCAGGTTAACAGGCGGAGAAATCAAGTGAGTTGGCATTGCCACGTCAAACTCCGCGCGCATTAATGATGCCTATGAGAATCCCCCCACGCCTCAAGGCCCTCACCGGCGCCGTTGTCATAGCCGGCGCCCTCCTCACCGGCCCGGCCGCCGTCGGCGCGAGCGCCGCCGCCCCGGCTGCCGCGCACACCGTCACCATCAAGTCGGTCGGCAGCATCTGTTACTCCGCGCTGCCCTCCCAGGCGCACGACACCCTCGACCTGATCGCCCAGGGCGGCCCGTACCCGTACGAGCAGGACGGCACCGTCTTCGGCAACCGCGAGGGTGAGCTGCCGGATCAGGACTACGGCTACTACCACGAGTACACGGTCGTCACGCCGGGCTCGCCGACGCGAGGTGCACGCCGCATCGTCACCGGTGAGCAGACCCGGGAGGACTACTACACCTCGGACCACTACGCGACGTTCAGCCTCGTCGACTTCAGCTGCTGACACGGGAGTTCGCCGTAGACGGAACACGGCGGAAGGGCCGGGCCCCCTCGGGGGTCCGGCGCGTCATGCACCGGGCGAACCCATGAGGCGGCGTCGCAGCCAGGCGGGGAAATGCCCGAGGCCGGGCAGGATCACCTGCGCCCCCGCCGAACGCAGCGCTTCCGCGCCGGAGACTCCGTTGGCGATGCCCACGGACAGCGCTCCGGCAGCTCGTGCGCCGTACATGTCGCCGATGTGATCGCCCACATGGATCGCGGCGCCGTAGCGACGCAGGGCGACGGCCCTGCCATCGGTCCACAACGAGCCCTCGACGACGTCGGCTTCGATCCCGAGGTGATCGAGATGGAGGCGGGTGTTGCGGGAGTGCCGCGCGGTGGTGACCAGCACCCGGCCGCCCAGGGTCCGGGCGGCGTGGACGGCCTCGCGGGCGCCCGGCATCGCGGGCGAGAGCGTGACGCCGTGCCGTGGATAGCCCGCCACGCAGATGTCGCGCGCCCTGGTGACCCGGTCCTCCGGGAACCAGTTGCGCAACTCCTGCTCCAGCGGCAGGTCGACGCGGCTCGTGGCCACGTCGACGTCGATGTACGTGCCGGTGGCCGCCGCCAGGGCTCCGTAGGCGGCGCGGACGGCGGGGCGGGTGTCGACGAGGGTGAAGTCGAGGTCGAAGCTGATGGTGAATCGGTGGGGAGTGAAGTGGTTCATGGGGTGCAGATCGTGGGCAGGGGTGGCCCGGCCCGCTCCGAGGGGGGATCAGGGCGGCGGGCCGGGCCGGTACGGCCGCGCAACAGGGGGGTGGGTCGACGCGGCCGGTTCCGGGGCCGACGGCGGTGCGCCGTGGGTCAGCTCGCGGTCTTGAAGACCTTCGTGTTGCGCGAGGAGCAGGACGACTTCTCGGCGCTCGTCATGGGGCGGGTCTTGACGACGACCGCGTTGTGGACGCCGTCGGTCCCGTTGGGGGCGGGGCCGGTGATGGTGTCGTTGACGTACCAGTAGTAGTGACCCGCCTTGGGGTCGTCGTAGTGGGTCTGCCAGGTGCCGGACACGTCCCGCATCGCTTGGGCCCGGGAGATCCAGCCGACCTCGCCCGGCTTGACGGTCATGCCCAAGGAACTGGTCTCGGAGTGTGAACTGGACCAGGTGTGGCTGTAGTTCGCCTGCACGCTGACGTCGACGATGCCCTCGATCTTGCCGCCGACGGATATCGTCACGCCGGCCGTGTCGCTGGCGCCGACCGTGTCGGACCAGGACATCGTCTGGGTGGCGTCCGAGCTGGTGCAGTTGTGGAGCTCGTCGGAGACGCGCCGGTAGTCGCCCAGGTAGGCCGTGCCGAACTGCGGGTCGTTGAAGGTGCACTTGCCCGCGCCGGAGGCGCAGTCGGCCATGATCTGCTTGGCGCTGAGGTCGGCGGCGGAGGCGGGGAGGGCCGCGGCGGCCACCATGCCCATCGCGGCGGCCGAGAGCACCAGGGCGCGGCGGCCGTACCGCCGTCTTCTGCGTTCCGTCATGGGCGTACTCCTCTTCGAAACGTGGTGGGGGGTAACCGGGGCGGTCACTGTGCGATGCGGAAGACACTGGTCCGAATGTCCGGCCGAATACACCAAGAACTGGCAAAGTCGTCGTCTGTCGCCATATTTGCGGGAAACCCGCAGGGGCTTTTCGGAAGACCCGCAACGGCCTTGTCTTGTGCGGGCTTTGGTCCCCGGGGCGCGATGTGCGGCCCGTGTGCCGCCGGGTGATGCCTTCACTCCCGAAAGGCGCGTTTATTTCCAGGGAACTCGATCGCGGCCTTTCCGGCCGAAGGACCACCCGGGGATGGTGGACGGAAAGGGCCCTCCGACGCCCGGAGAGGATCGTGCCCATGCTGTCCTTCCCCGCCCTGACCCGTCTGCTGGTGGAGCATTTCGGTCTCGACGAGGCGAGTGTGCGCCCCGAGGCCACGTTCGAGGAACTGGAGATGGACTCTGTCGCCCTGGTGGAACTCGCGGTCGTCGTCGAGGACACGCTCGGTGTGCGGCTGCCCGACACCGATATCGGGCTGAGGCTGTCGAGCACCCTCGCCGAGGCCGTGGAAATCCTGGAGAAGGCCGCGCTCCTCCCCGAGACCGACCCCGTGCCACGGAGCGGGGCGTGAGCCGGACCGAGGTCGCCGTCACCGGCCTGGGGCTGACCACACCCGCCGGGCTGGGCCTGGAAGCCACATGGCAAGCACTGTGCGCGGGCATGTCGACGGCGGCCTTCGACCCCCGGCTCGCCGCGCTGCCCGTGACGTTCTCCTGCCGGATCCCCGACGGTGCCCTGGAGACAGCGGTCGGACGCAGGCTCGGCTGGCGTACGGACCGGTTCATCCAGCTGGCCCTCGTGACGGCGAGGGAGGCCGTTCAGGACGCCGGTCTCGACCCGAAGGCGTGGGACGGCAACCGGGTCGGTGTCGTCATCGGCGTCGGCAGCGGCAGCCACGACACCGCCCCGCAGTCCTACTCCCACCTCGCGCAGCACCGCTTCCGGGCCATCTCGCCCACGGCGATTCAGCGCTCTTCACCGAACATGGCGGCAGGCGAAGTCGGCATCGACATACGCGCGTTCGGGCCCAACCTGGCGGTGAGCACCGCATGCGCCTCCGGAGCGACAGCCCTGGGGGTGGCCAAGTCCCTGGTGGAGGCGGGGGCTTGCGACATCGTCGTCGCCGGCGGCAGCGATTCGGCTTCCGCCTCCCTGCTCGCGGCGGCGGTGTTCTGGCGCATGGGCGCCCTCTCCGTCCGCAACGACGACCCCGCCGCGGCCTCGCGGCCCTTCGACGCCGACCGCGACGGGTTCGTGCTGGGCGAGGGCGCCGGGATGCTGATCCTGGAGCGGCTGGAGCACGCGCGGGCGCGCGGAGCGCGGCCCTACGCGCTGCTCACCGGTTACGGCGCCTCGGCCGACGCACACCACCCGACGATGCCGCACCCCGACGGAGAAGGCACCGAGCGCGCAGTGCGCGCCGCGCTCGCCGACGCGCGCCTGGCGCCGGGAGACATCGGGCACGTCAACGCGCATGCCTCCGCCACGCGCCTGAACGACCTGGCGGAAGCCCGGGCGCTGCGCCGGGTGTTCGGCACACCGCCGGCGGTGACCGCGACCAAGAGCGCACTGGGGCATGCCATCGGCGGGGCCGGCGCGATCGGGGCGGTGTGCTGCGTCCTGGCACTGGAGCGGCAGATGATCCCCCCGACCGTCAACCTCGACCGGCTGGATCCGGAGATCGATCTCGATGTGGTGACCGGAGCCGCACGGGCGTGCCGCCTCGAGGCGGCGGTCACGACCGCCGCCGGTTTCGGCGGCCAGAACGCGTGCCTGGTGTTCGCGCGGGCGTGAGCGGGTCCTGGCCGGATCAGCCACCGGATCAGTGGTGAGCAGCAGGCTCCCAGGCGAATCGTCCGGTGAGTGCGCGGGGCAGGTGACGCAGTCCCCAGGCGGCGGTCTTGTAGCGGATGCCCGGGACGCTGAGGACGGCGCCGCGCCGCAGGCCGCGCAGGGCTGAGCGGGCCACATAGTCGGCGTCCAGCCAGAGCCACGACGCCGGCCAGGCTGTACTGATCCCGGCGCGCTGGTGGAATTCGGTGCGGGTGTACCCGGGGAGCAGCGCCATCATCCGCACCCCGGAATCCCTGACCCGGCGCGAACGGGCGAGGGACTCGGTGAAGTTGACCAGCCACGCCTTGCTGGCGGGATAGGTCGAGTCGAGCCAGGCGGGCCCCAGGCCCGCCACACTCGCCACGTTGACGATGGCTCCGCTCCGGCGCGGGATCATCGTGCCGAGCGCGGCGTGGGTGAGCCGCATGGGAGCGCGCACATTGAGGTCGAGGAGGTACTCCTCGTCGGCGACGGCATTCGCGGTGAAGGGCGAGGCGTAGCCCATGCCGGCGTTGTTGACCAGGAGATCGACAGGCGGATCCCCCTCGGTGAGCCGTGACACGGTCGCGGCGCATCCCTGGGCCGAACTGAGGTCGGCGGGGAGGACCTCCACGCTCGCGGCACCCGCGGCGGTCATCTGCCGGGCCGTCTCCTCCAGCGCGGATTCGGTCCGGGCGACGAGCACGAGGGCGGCCCCGTCCCGGGCCAGGGCCTGGGCGAAGGCCTTCCCCAGACCGGCTGTCGCTCCGGTGACGAGCGCGGTGGGCACGGTGCCTCCAGATGGCCGGGGACGGGTCAGGGCAGCAGGTGGCGGATGCCGTCGAGCCGGGCCTCGGCGGCATCCTCGGTGCGGTGCGGCAGACTGTGGCTGAGGTGCGAGGGGGTGAGCGGGGTGGCGGGGATCCCGGCCAGCGGCTCGCGAATGGCCTCGAATGCCGAGGCGACGGCGGTGAGTTGGCCGTCGGTGTGGGTGGCGCCGAAGCTGGCGCGCAGGCAGGCCGATGCGGCGGGCGGCATGACCGCGCTGACGTACACACCACGGTCCAGCAGCAGCCGCCAGGCGACGGCGGTGTGCAGCTCGTCCCCCACATCGACCGGGACGAGGGGGGTGCTGCCGGGTGGCACCCGGTAGCCGAGGGCGGTCAGTTCGCGGCGCATGCGGCCGGCGTTGTCCAGGGCGGCACGGCAGCGCCGGGGTTCGGCACGCAGGATGCGCAGGGCAGCAAGGGCCGCAGCGGTGTTTGCGGGGCTGGCACCGGCCGAGAAGACCAGGGGACGCGCGTGGTGCCGAAGGAACTCGATGACGGACTCCTCCCCGAGGACGGCGCCGCCGATGGAGGCGAGCGCCTTGGAGAACGTCACGGTGATCAACGGGACTTGGCCGGTCAGCCCGTGGTGCGCACAGGTGCCGCGGCCGTCCGCGAGCACCCCGGCGCCGTGGGCGTCGTCGACGACCAGGGTGGCACGGTGTTCGCGGCAGACACGGACGAGATCCGGCAACGGGCACAGATCGCCGCGCATGCTGTAGACCCCGTCGACGACGACCATACGTGCCGCCCTGCCGGGAAGGGTGGCCAACTGCGTGGCGAGCCGGTCGGTGTCGTTGTGGGGGAACCAGTGGACCTTGGCGCGGCTGAGCCGTGCCGCGTCGACCAGCGAGGCGTGCGCCTCCTCGTCGACGAACACATGGTCACCGGTCCGGCACAGACCGGCGACGGCGCCGAGGCTCGCCTGGTAACCGGTGGCGAAGACGAGCGCGGCCGGCTTGCCGAAGAACTCCGCGAGCTCCTGCTCGAGTTGCTCGTGCAGCGCCAGGTTGCCGTTGAGCAGGCGGGAGCCCGAGGGGCCGGCCCCGTACCGCCGGGCGGCGTCCGCGGCGGCCTCCACCACGCGGGGGTCGGCACTCAGCCCGAGGTAGTCACCGGATCCGCAGACGATGACCTCGCGGTCGCCCACGGCGCGGGCCGCGCCGGGACCGGCCCCGGTGAACGGCTGGTAGAACGGGTAGAGACCCAGCTCCTTGGCCAGCCGGGAACGGGTGAAGGAGGCACACCTGTCGACGATGTCCATGTGCTCGTACGGTCGCATCCGGGACGAGCGGGGCCAAGTGGCGCACGGATGCACGGCCGTCCCGCCCCGCACCTCCGCACGCTTCTTCCGGGCACCGGCCGTCTCATGCTCACCTGGAATCTGCCCCCCGGCCGACCGGATCGCAGCTGAAGCGGAGGCGCCGGTGCGGAACTTGGGTGAGACCGGAACCTGGGACCGCATCGCTGCGGTCATCGCCTTTGTCATCAATCCCAACAAGTGGATCCACTGGGCCAACCCGTACATCTGGTATCTGGCTCTCAGGGGCGGACCCGTCCCGCGCGGTGCCATGGGCAAGGGCATGCACGCCGCCCAGGTCCGGGCGTGGAAAGCCGGGCGCCGGTCCCGGAAGAGGAGCAGCTGACCGATGACGAGGCAGCAGGACTGCCGACTGCCTCCGGGGCCCAGGGCACCTGCGCTCGTGCAGTCGTTACGGTTTCTGCGCGATCCCTACGCGGTGCTGGCGAAGCAGCATGCCGCATTCGGTGACGTCTTCACCCTCCGCATCACCGGCTGGGGCCCCGTCGTCCTGGCAAGCCATCCCGAAGAGATCCGGAAGGTCTTCACCGCACCCCCGGACATCCTGGCCGCCGGGCGGGCCCGTTGGGTACTCGACCTGATCTACGGCACCCATTCCCTCCTCACCCGCGACGGCCCCGAACACGCGCGGCAGCGGCGCCTCCTCCTGCCGTGGTTCCACCGCACTCACATCGAGCACGGACAGCGTCTCGCCCTGGAAACCACGAGCAAGGCCATGACGACCTGGCCGACGGACCGGCCCTTCCCGCTCGTCCCCCGTCTGATGACGGTCGCCACCGACGTACTGATCCGCAAGTTCCTCCGGGTCGGCCGTGAAGAGGCAGCGCGCATCAAAAAGCTCCTGCACGAGTTCGTCGACGCAGCACATCATCCGCTGGTCTTCAACTCCCCGTCGGCCTGGACCGCGTTGCCCTTGGGGCCATGGCGGCACTACCGGCGCACCCGCGACCGCCTGGACGCACACCTGCGGGACCTCATCGCCGTGCGCAAGGCACATCCCCCGCGCACGGACGAGGACCTCCTCGCATTCCTGCTCCAGGACACGCCGGGAAGCCCGCCACTCGACGACGCCACCCTGCGCGACATCATCGTGGTCGTTCTCGGCAGCGGTGCGGAGACCGTCGCCTACAGCACGGCCTGGGCAGCGGAGACCATCCTGGCCCACGAGGACGTGACCGAACACATCCGGCGCGAGCTGCAACAGGTCACCGGCGGAGCCCCGTTGAGCGTGGAGCATCTGCCTCGGCTCCGCTGCCTGGAGGCCGCAGTCGTCGAGGCGATGCGTCTCCGCCCGATCAACCCGATCGTGCCCCGCCGCGTCCTCGAACCCGGATTCTCCGTCGCCGGCTTCACGCTGCCCGTCGGCACATACGTAGCGGCCAACGGCTTCGGCGCGCAGCACCGGGCGGAGTCCCACCCGGACCCCGCCCTCTTCCGCCCCGAACGGTGGCTGGACAGCAGGCCGGACCACTACTCCTGGCTGCCCTTCGGGGGCGGTGCCCGAAAGTGCATTGCCGCCTCTTTTGCCCTGCACGAAATACAAGCCATTACGGCGGGCCTGCTCTTCCAAGGCAACCTGCGCCTGGCAGGCCCGACAGCCGCGCGCGGCAAGCTGGTTGGCGACATGATCGTCCCTGCGAGGGGGACCGTCGTGACCTTTGTGCCCGACGAGCCCTCGCCGGGCTGACTTCGGCAAGCGGTCGCTCACCCCGCGGGGTCGATCAGGAACCGTCCGAAGCCGTGATCATTTCTTACGGCTTCGGGAGCAATTGAGTTGAGGGCAGGTTGGCCTGAGGGTTCGGCCGGTAGGTGATTCAGCGTGCCGTCGTGGGTTCGCCATCAGGGCGCTTCTCTCTTCATTGGTCGATCAGGGCGATGCCGTGGTCGCCGTATCGGGCCCCTTGGGCCCCGGCGTCGGGGACGGCGGCGTCGATGTCGCCGAGGTCGGTGGCGGTCAGGTGCAGGTCGAGGGCGGCCAGGTTGTCGCGCAGGTGGGGGCGGCGGGAGCTGCCGGGGATGGGGATGACGTCGCTGCCGCGGGTGAGGAGCCAGGCGAGGGCGATCCGGGCGGGGGTGGCGCTCTTGGCGGCGGCGAGGTGGGTGATGGCATCGACGATGGCCAGGTTGGCCTTGAGGTCGTCGCCGTTGTAGCGGGGAGCGGTGGCGCGGAAGTCGCCGGGTTCGTAGCGCGTTGTGGTGCGGACGGCCCCGGTGAGCAGGCCGCGGCCGAGAGGGCTGTAGGCGATCAGGGTGGCGCCGAGGCTGCGGATCGTGGGAAGGATGTCGTTTTCGACATGGCGTTCCCATAGCGAGTACTCGGTTTGGACGGCGCTGATCGGGTGGATGGCGTGGGCGCGGCGGAGGGTGGCGGCCGAGACTTCGGACAGGCCGATGTGGCCCACCTTGCCCTGGGCGACCAGGTCGGCCAGGGCGCCGACGGACTCCTCAACGGGGACGGCTGGGTCGATGCGGGCGAGGTAGTACAGGTCGATGTGATCGGTCCGCAGCCGGCGCAATGAGGCTTCGCAGGCGCGTCGTAGATCGTTGGGTGAGCCGGCGGGGAGCAGGCCTTCGGCGGTGCGGCGTACTCCGGTCTTGGTGGCCAGCACGGCGCGGCCGCGGTGCGGTGCGAGGATCCGGCCGAGGAGTTCCTCGTTTGCTCCGTCGCCGTAGAAGTCGCCGGTGTCGAACATGGTGACGCCCGAATCGAGGGCCTCCAGCAGAGTGGCCGCGGCCTCGTGCGGGTCGGTGAGGCCGTAGGTGCCGGTCATGCTCATGCAGCCGAGGCCGAGTCGGGAGATCGCTGGGCCGTCGGGTCCAAGGGTGGGGTGCATCGTTCCTCCGTCACTTCGCCAGGGCCGCGCGGAGGAACTGGAGGATCTCCGCCTGGGCGGCATCGGCCTGTGGTTCCACGCCGGGCAAGGTGAGGAACGCGTGCCTCGCGCCCGGGTATTCGGAAAGCCGCACGGGCGTCCTGGCCGCGCGCAGCCGCTCGGCGTAGCGGCGGCCGTGATCGGCGAGCGCGTCCTGGGTGGGTACCACCACGAGCGCCGGGGACAGTCCGCTCAGGTCGTCCGCGTACAACGGCGAGACTGCGCCGGCGTCGCCTCCCGGCGGGACGGCGAGCCGCTGGATGAGCCGCAGTTGCGGCAGGGCCCGGGTCGGGCTGTATGCGTACTCGGCGATCGAGGGGTAGTCGAACATCGTCTCGGTCACGTCGACTGCGGGGTTGACCAGCACCTGCGCCTTGAGTTCCAGGCCGGCCTCCCTGGCCCGGATGGCCGTCAGCGCGCTGATCAGCGCACCGCAGCTCTCACCGAAGACGGCCACGCGCGCCGGGTCGACGCCCCACTGCGCGGCGTGCCGCACCACGTGCTCGAGTACCTCCCAGCCGTCGTCAGCGGCGTTCGAGAGCGAGCTGTCCGGGGCGACAAGGCGGTGCTCGACCGAGACGACGAGCGCGGGCAGGTGGGCGGCGAGGTGGCTGTTGGTCCAGTCGCACTGCACCGCCGTGCCCACGAAGCCGCCTCCGTGCACATGGACCACGAGTGGCAGGTCGGTCTGGGAGGCGGCTTCGTCATCTTCGGTCCGGGCCGGCCGGTACACCCGGACCGGTAGGTCGCGGCGGGACAGCGCGATCTTCTGCCAGTGGATCGCGGCGCCGGGGTCCGGCTCTCCGAGGATCGTCCGCGCCGTGCTGGAGGCGCGAAAGCGGTTCTCCGCTTCGCGGTAGGCGCGCAGTTCCTCGGTCGTGATCGCCGAGAAGTCCGGCTCCGGCGGCCGTGTGGCGGTAGCGGTAGTGGTCTCGCTCATGTGTCCTTCTCCCCTCCCGGCCGGATGCCGGGTGTGTCGTTGTGGCCGGACAGTGCGTTGCCCTCATTATGCACGCGGTGCGTGCAACGCCAAGTGCATAAGTTAGGCTGAGCCCGGACGAGAGGGGCGAGATGACTGGCCGCAGACGATGGTCGACCGAGGAGATCCTGGACACGGCGGTAACACTGCTGCGCACGAGCGACGCCGAGTCGTTCAGCGTGCGCAAACTCGCCGCAGCGCTCGGGACCGACTCCTCCAGCCTCTACCGGCACTTCCGCAACAAGACCGAACTGCTGCGCGCGGTCGCCGACCGGGTCCTGCTGGCCGCCATGGACAGCTACTGCCCCGAGGGCGACTGGAAGCAGCGCATCACCGCCCTGGCCCTGCGCCTGCGCGAGGCCTTCGGCGAGCAACCCCAACTCGCCGCGATCTGGGGACGCTATGGGTCCGGTGGCACCGGATCCCGGTTGGTCATGGAGGAGGTGCTGCAGGCCCTGCGCACGTCCGGCCTCCCCGACCAGGAGATCCCGGCGCGCTACCACCGCATCGTGATCCTCCTCGCCGCGCTGATCTCCTCCGAGGCCGGCATCAGCACCGTCACCCCCGAGGAGTACGAACAAGGCATGGAGCAGTTCCGCGTCGCTGTGCTCGGCGCCGACCCCGAACGCTTCCCAGCGCTGTCCCACTTCGCCCGCGACGTCCGCCCCCTCGGCGCAGACCGGCGCGCCGCGTTCGAAGAGATCCTCGCCGCCCAACTCGCCCACATCGAGGCCCAGATCCCCTGACGTGCCGGATCGCCGGCGCGAAGCGGTCCGTCGCCGCAATCGCTCCTGATCCTCCTCCAGCAGCGTCCAGACCTCGATCAGGTCTTCCGGTTCCCATGTTTCTCGGGGTTGACAGCCCTCAGTGAGTGAGGCCGGCGACGAGTTCTTCCCGGCCCGCGGTGCCGGTCTTGCGGTAGATGGACCGGAGATGGTCGATCACGGTGTGCGGGGACCTGTCGAGGGCGCGGGCGATGTGCTTGATGGGCGAGCCCTGCAGAAGGTGCCCGACGACCGTTTGCTCTCGCGGCGTGAGCCCGTACCAGGCCGAGATGGTGGACAGGAGAAGGGCGGCCGGGGCGGATTGGAACGTGATGGCCACGGCGCGCCGTACGGTGTCCCGGTTGTCTTCGTCGGCATCGAGGAACTGCGCGTGCACCGCGATCCAGCCGTCGGGTGTCGGAACGCACCTGAGCGCCGGCCGGTTGGAGCGGCGTGCCGAGTAGGTGATGTCCCAGAGCCGGTGGGCGAGTTCCGCGTTGTTCGCCAGCGAGGCCTCGGGAACGAACTGGCCCAGCCAACTGCGTGCGGACGGGGTGACGGCCTGGATCTTGTCGTCATCGCCGATGACTACAACGCCCGGCGGCAGACTGCGACGGCTCGGCCGCAGTGGCCGGGCGGCCACGAACCGTTTCAGGGCGGCGGCAAGGGGGACCGAGAGGCGTTCGGCGTGCGCCGCGTCCGTTTCCGAGAACGGCCGGTTCCCCTGGTCCCGCAGGAGCGTCAGGCCGCCCCAGACCTCCCCGCCGAGCATCAGCGCGATGCGGACTTCGCTGCCGCGCCGGGGACCGTGCATCAGGTGTGCGACGGGGCGGGGTCCGGTGTTTCTTCCGGGGCAGAAGCGGCTGGGGTCCAGGCCCGCCAGCGTGTACCGGTCGTGGGGGACGAGTTGGCCCACGAAGTGCGACAACGCGGCGGCCAGTTCCGGCACGGTCGTGGGATCCGCCGCCATGGCGGGCAGAGTGCGGTGGAGCCATTCGGCCCCGGGCCTGATCTTGCGCTTCTCCGGCATGTCACCCCCAGTTCCTGGGATGTCTCCGTGGCCACGGTCGCAGCAGACCCGATTCTATGCCGGGGACGCAAACGAGTGATAAACGACTAACAGCCCGTAACGGGATCACGGTTTGGGGTTGTTGAGCCTTTGCCCGTCCGCCGGGACGCGCGGTAGCGTGAGGCTGTTGCTGGCGCCTAAGAAGGGCCGTGCGTAGATGCGGAACATGCTGCGTACCCTGCTCGTGCCGGTGGCCGTCGCAGCCGCCACCGTCCTGCCTGTCTCCACGGCCCATGCGGCCGATGGATACGACCGATGTCCTGACGGCTACTACTGCATGTTCTCGGGTCTCGACGGCACCGGCGACATGATCACGCTGACGGGCAGCACGCCGGATCTCGCGGCGCTCGGTATGAACAGCCGGGCCGAGTCGGACTGGAACCGGACCTCTTCCACCATCTACTTGTGGTCCGGCGCGAACTACACCGGCTGTACGGCCGTCACGTCCGCCGGTCCGACCGGCAAGGGCAACTTCTTTCCCGACTTCCGGGACTTCTTCAACTCGGTGCAGTTCGACGGCCCCGGCGGCCCGAGCTGCGGCACACCGCCCGGCGGGGGCCGCTGACTAGGATTTCGTCGTTCAGACGGCCATGCCGCGTCGGAGAGTTGACAAGTCCCGTCCGATCTAACTGATCGGACGGGACTTTGGTGTTTCCTCAGGTCTGCTGCCTCAGCGGCAGGGGCCGCTTCCGTTGATCAGGCGGCAGGTGAGAGTGGCGGTGCTGGAGCTCAGAATGCCGTTCTCGTTGTTGGCCGCCGTGACACTCACTTTGTCGCCGTTCGCGATGGTGCCGGCATTGGCCCTGATGGGGATGGTGAAGGACACGATGCCGCCGTTGCCTGTTACTGACGTGTCCCCTGAGGCGAAGTCCCTGAGGTCGTCGACCACAACCCCTGTCAGGTTATCGGTGGCTCCGTTTGTGGTGTTGAAGAGAAAGCCCTGGATGTCGGTAGGGGCGTTGTTGGTGACGTCGAGCTGCACGGCAACGACCGGGGGGTCCGCGGCCTTGGCGTCAGCGGTGGCGGCCGGGGCGATGGTCAGTCCTGCCGTCACGATGGCGATGCCCAGGGCGGCGAGACCGGCGAGGCGAGAGCGTGCGATGCGCATGGCATGGTCCCTTCCTGACTGCGGTGCCAGGGGATTCGGAAGCTGTGGGAGGCTCCGCAGTTGCTCGGAGTGTCCTGTCGGAGAGTGGCTTCCGGTTATCCCCCTACAGGGGGTCGTGGATGTGTATAACGGGATAAGGACGCATTCGCGTACCTCCGGTGGTACCCGGGTGTTGACGGCGTGTGCGTAAGTCACCCGGTAGCTTTCGACTTGGGGGAGTTCCTTGAGGGCCTGCGGGCCACAGTCCTTGCCTCGCTGTCCCGTGGGGATTACCACCCGGCCGTCAGCGACTAAGCGGCGGCCGTGTAAGCGGGGCGTCCGCCGTGCAGTTCGGCGCAGGTGCCGGTGCGGGCTGCGTAGAGGGCAGCAGTGATTCGGTGCGCCTGGTACGTGATGCAGTGGGTGTGCAGGTCGTGCTGGGTGAGCCACTTGTACGCGGCGAGTTCGGGGGCCTCGGGGAGGCGGACTGCGGTGTTGTCCGGGATCGTCAGCGTCTGGTAGACGAAGTCGATCGTGGGCGGTGCGTATGTACGTGGGTCGCGTGGCGTGAAATCGGTGAGCACGAGCCGGACGGGCGTCAGGGCCAACCCTGTCGCCCGCTTGCCCTCGCGGGTCATGGCCACCCACGCCGGTTCGTCCTCCCATGCGGTGCCGCCTGGCAGTTGGAAGTTCCGGGCGGTGTCCGGGGCGCCTTTGCTGTACGGCGATACGAGCAGCACCTTGCCGTCGCCGTTGAAGATGAGGGCCAGCGCGCGGATGCGGGGTGAGGGCATGGGGGCGCCTTTCGGGTTGCGCGGGGTTTGGGCTCACTACCGAACGTCGAGATTCGGCCGCCCAACCAGCGTGGCGCGTGCGAGAGTTGGCATGCAAGTCGCGGCGACACTAGCGCCGAAAGTGGCATATTCGACGTGCAGGGCACGAGTTTTTGCGCGGTGGGCATGGGGTATCGGCCAGCAGGCACGGGTACGAGCGAGTTGGGTACCCGCGCCGCCGGGCAAGGCACGAGCTCTGCCGAGCCCGACACGGGAGGGTTCGCGGATGGCAGTGAAGACAGGGCCAACGCTTCGGCGGGTACAGCTCGGAAAGGAGCTCCGGAGGCTCCGGGACCGTGCTGAGTTGACGCCGGCCCAGGCGGTTGAGGGGCTGGGGTTCAGTGAGACGAAGTTGTGGCGCGTCGAGCGGGGGCTGACGAGCCTCGACAAGGTCCAGGACCTTCGTAATCTGTGCGAGCGGTACGGGCTGGAGGACGAGGAGGACATCGAGTTCCTGGTGCAGATCCAGCGGGATTCGCTGAGTCGTGATTGGTGGATCCCGTACCGGAACGTGATGCCCTCGGGCATGGCCACGTTCGTCGGTATGGAGAGGGACGCACGGCGGTTGCGGGGCTGGCAGCCGAGCGTGGTCTATGGGCTGCTGCAGTCGGAGCGGTACGCACGAGCGATGTTCGAGACGGCGAAGCCGATCGAAGAGACAACGACCGATTTCGTAGAGCGCAACCTCCGGCTCCGTATGGAGCGCAAAGAGATCATCACCAGGTCGGAAAAACCTGCGGAGTTGTGGGTCATTCTGGGTGAGGGCGGGCTTCGCCAGGTCTTCGGCGGACCGGAGATCATGCGTGAGCAGTACGCATTGATTGCGGAGTTGGCCAAGCTCGACAACGTGACAGTGCAAATCATGCCTTGGGCCACTCCCACTTACCGTGCCAGCAGGAACTTCACGTTGATGGAGTTCGATCCCCCGCTCCCCACAGCGGTGCACACGGACGACATCAGGTCGGTGAACATGGTGGACAAGGAAACCGAAGTCTGGATGCACACCCGCAGGTTCGATGCCATGGCCGCGGGTGCCTTGGGGCCGGGCGAGACGCCAAAGTTTTTGGAACGGCTAGCAAGAGAGCAGGCAGGGTCATGAGCACAACCCTCTGGTTCAAGTCCTCGTACAGTCACGAGAACGGGGATGCATGCGTGGAGATCGCGGCGCTGCCCGAAAGGGTCGGCATACGCGACTCCAAGAACCCCGCACCCCATCTGGCCATCCCCGCCCCCGCGTGGCACGCCTTCGTCGCCGAACTCCGCAACGCGTAAGTCACCGGATCAACTGCGTCCGCGCCAGCGATGCATAGAGCCCGTCGCGTGCGATGAGTTCCGTGTGCGTGCCCACCGCCCGTACCCGCCCCGCCTCCATCACTACGATCCGGTCCGCCGTGGTCACCGTGGACAGCCGGTGGGCCACCACCAGGACTGTCGTGTCACGGGCGGCGGCGGTGATCGTGTCGCGGAGTGCGGCCTCGTTGGCCGCGTCCAGTTGGGATGTTGCCTCGTCCAGCAGGAGGAGGCCGGGTCGGCGGAGGAGGGCGCGGGCGATGGCCAGGCGTTGGCGTTCGCCGCCGGAGAGGCGGCTGCCGCGGTGGCCGACGGCCGTGTCCAGTCCGTCGGGCAGGCGGTCGACGAGGCCGTCCAGGCGGGTCAGGTACAGCACCCGTGCGATCTCCGCAGTGGAGCAACCTTCCCTGCCGAAGGCCAAGTTGTCGCGCAGGGTGCCCGACAGGACGGGGGTGTCCTGCTCGACGTAGCCGATGCGGGCCCGCAACCGGGCCAGGGGCCAGCGCTGTACGTCCTCGCCGTCCAGCAGGACGTGTCCCGAACCGGGCTCGTAGAAGCGCTCGATCAGGGACAGGAGCGTGGTCTTGCCCGCGCCGGAGGGGCCGACGAAGGCGGTCAGTCCGCGTGCGGGGATGTCGAAGGAGACCTTGTGGTGGACGGGGCGAGCCCCGGGGCGGGGGTAGGTGAAGCAGACCCGGTCGAAGGTCACGGTGACGGGCGGCCCAGGATCCCCACTGCCTTCCGCCCGTTCCACCTCCAGCCGCTCCGCGTCCGCGATACGCCCCGCCGCCGCCGAGGCCACCTGGAACTGACCTACTCCCTCGACCACTTGACTGATCCGCGAGGCGAGGGCGAAGAGGTAGAGGAGGAAGGCGACGAGCGCGGAGACATCGATGGCGCCGGAGGCGACCCGGGCGCCGCCCATTCCCAGGACCACGAGGAAGCAGATCTGCATCACCACTATCGTCACGGTCGCCGAGACCGCCTCCCACCCGGCGACCCGCACCCCTGTGCGGCGGGCTTCCTCGGCGACGCGGTGCAGTGCCTCGGTCTCCTGGCGCTCGGCTCCGGATGCCTTCACTGTGCGGAAGGCGCCCAACGCGCGTTCCAGTGAGGCGCCGAGGCGGCCCACCGCCTCCTGGGTCGTGCGGGTGGCTCGGCCGATCCGGGGGGAGACGACGACGGCGACGATGCCGACGAAGGCGACGACCGTCAGGGTGGCGCACAGCAGAACGGGGTCGAGCAGCCCCATCATGACGACGGTCGTCGCGGTCATCAGCGTGCCGTTGACCGCGGCGGACACCGCCAGCGGGGCGGTCTGGCGCAGCAGCGTCGTGTCGGAGGTCAACCGGGCTATCAGATCGCCCGGTTCGGTGTTCTCGATTACGGGAACCCGCAGCCGCAGCAGGCGGTGGGCGAGTCGTCGGCGGGCGGCGCGGACGACGGACTCCGCCGAGCACTGGAGTACGTAGTACCCGAGCCCCACGAGCACGGCCCCGGCGATCACCAGCAGGCTGAGGATCGCGACGGCCCCGGCGGCGGGGTGCCCCTGGCCCATGTCGTCCACCACGCGCTTGGCGGCGAGGGGCTGGGCCAGGCCGAGGATGCTGCCGACGAGGCCGATGGCGAGGCCCGTTGCCAGGCGTCCGCGCTGCGGGCGCAGGTGTCTCAGCAGGGCGCGGTGTCCCGGCGGTGCCACGGTCATCGGTTCACTCCACGGTGAAGAAGCGCTGGAAGTAGTCGGCCGGTGCGCCCTCGCCGACGAGGACGCCCTCGGCCTCCACCCAGGCGTGCGCGGCGAACGGCGGCCGGGTGCGCACGCCAACGCACCAGGTGGGCCACCGGCCGTACCAGCGGCACAGCAGCACCGTGGCCAGGGACCGGGGCAGACAGCCCTGCAGCCCGCCGGCGGCCAGGCTCACGGCAACCACCGTCTCCCGTGCGGCACTTGCCTCGGCGAGCGTGGCGGGCCGGGTGCCGCCGCGCAGCCGGGCGAGGACGGTGCGGATGCGGTGGGGTGGCAGCATGGCGAGCAGATGGGCGCAGCCCACGGCGAACCGCGCGACGAAGCGGCGTCCGGGGGGAACGGAGCGGGGGTCGTAGGGGAGCGCTTCGTGAGACGTCATGCGGGCCTCCGGGGGGTTACGGGGCGACGAGCCCGGCGGAGCGGAGGTCGTCGACAATGCTGCGGACGTCCTCGGCGGCCGTGTCCTGGTCCACGTCCTCGTACTGCGCTGTCAGGATCTCGGCGGCCCGCTCGGCTCCGTGTCCGTCGAGCAGGGTGCGCAGGACGAGTGCGGCGGTCGGGTTGAGCGTCCAGTACTCGGCGCTCTTCTGGTCGAGCAGGGCGATGCCGTACTCGGTCTCGGTGAGCAGGACGCCGGGCTTGAGAGTGAGCATGTCGGTCACTTCGTTCCGTTCGCGGGGGCGGGGCGGGGCGTCATCTCCCGTGCGCGCAGCCACACTTCGCAGGCGACCGTCGCGTGGAGCAGGCAGCTCCCGGTCTCCGCGGCGAGGGAGCGTCGGCACCAGTCGCGCAGTACGTGCTCGTCGACGAGGCCGAGCCGGGCGAGCCGGGAGTCCTCGCACAGAGTCAGCAGGGCCCGGCGGTGGTCGCGCATTCCCGCTTCCTCCTCGAAGGTGGCGTTCGCTTTGGTGGCCCGGGTGCGGCTGACCTCGGGGACGATGCCTCGCATGGCCTCGACGATGAGCGGCTTGTACCGCCAGGGCGTGATGCGTTCCGAGGGGCGGACGGCGAGGGCTGCCTCGATGACGCGGGTGTCGTAGTAGGGGGAGGAGACGGTGATACCGAGCGGGGCCGCCATCTGCCCGATCTGACGGGCACATTGGGAGAGGCCGTCCATGGCGACCAGTTCGCGGTGCTCGCCGTGATTCCTGCCGCGCGGCTGGACGGGCCCGTCGGCGCGCAGGAGATCGCGCGCCTCGGCGACGGCGTCGTCCGTGGCCCAAGGCGGCATGCGCGGGGGCACCGACCAGTCGAGCAGGGGTACGCCGGGGGCGATGGCCGGTGCCGTGAGGTCGCGGGCGACCCGCTCGACCCAGGCCCGGTACGGGCGCCGGTCGAGCAGCTGGCGCAGCGTTGCCCGGCGCGACCACCGGTACTTGGCGGCGTAGCCCCGGATGGAGCGGACGGCCGTGCGGGGGTGGGTGAGCAGCAGCGCGTGCAGCCGGGCGGGTGTGCCGGCCAGGAGCTCGTCACCACCGAGGCCGGTGAAGTGCAACCGGGAGCCGCGGGCCGCGGCCTGTTCCACGATGCCCATGCGGCGGTTGCGGTCGACGGCGATGATGCTGGGTGTGTCCAGGATGTCGGTGAGGGTGTCGATTCCGTCGAAGGTCAGGGCCACGTCATGGGCCGGTACGACGTGGTGCTCGATGTTCTCCAGCGCACGGACGGTGCGTTCGGCCCAGTGCACGTCGTCACCGACGACGTCGTGGATGGCGACGGTGTAGGCGACGATCTCGGTGTCCCTGAGCGCTGCCGCGCTGCATATGGCCGTTGAATCCAGGCCGCCCAGGTCCGTGCTGACCAGGTTGTGCTCCCGGGTGCGGATCCCGACCGCCTCGACGAGCGCGTTGCGCAGGCGGATGGCGCCGGTGGCGAGGGGGAGGACCGGGTCGGGCGGTGACCACCAACGCGCCGTGCGGGCAGGGTCGTTGGCGTGCAGGGTCAGATGGTGGCCGCCCGGGACGGCGTGGAGGTTCTCCCAGAGGGGGGCTCCCGCCCAGGGGTACGGCGTGCCGGTGGTGAGCAGCGCGAGGGCGATGCGGCCCTCGTCGAGTTCGGCGGCGGTCAACTCGGCGAGGATGTCCGCCCGGTCGGCGGCCACGCTCACCGGGCCGGCGGTGGTGTGGAAGACACGGCGCAGGCCCACCGCACAGCCCCGGACACGGACGTCACCGAAGCCGCTGGCCATGAGGTGGAAGCTGCCGGGCCAGTCGGCGGCGCGGTCGAGCGCGTTGAGGGAGCGGGCGCGGGTGATGGCCGCGGCGGCCCGTCCGGCCTGTGCCGGTGTGACGGCGTGTTCGCCGGTCACCGCGATGTGCGTGCCCTGGTGTTCGCCGGTCACCATGGCTTCGGGTGCCCAGCGGCCGACGATCCAGGGCCTTCCGGAGGCGTGCCGCAGGATCCGGTGCGTGTGGGGGTGCGCCGCGCGGGCCAGGGGAGCGGCTGCGTCGGTGTCGGGGAGGACGACGAACCAGGCGGGGACGGTCCGGAGGGACAGGGACTGCTCCATGAGCCTCGGCCTTCGGTCGACGGTGCGTGGACAGGGGACCGGGTGGCGGCAGGACGCCGCCACCCGGTCAACGGACCGTCTCGGCAACGGCCCGCAGTGCACTGCCCGCAGTCGTTCGATGGGTGCGGGCGGCCCGCCTCAGCTCAGGCGAGGTTGTGGTTGGCGAGCAGGTCCTTCGGGCCGGTGTTCTTGATGCCGGTCACCTTGCGGAAGCTGCCGGCCTTGGCCAGGGTGGGACGCTCGTACGTCATGACCTTCTCCTTTTGCTTCGTGGCGATGAGAGGTTCAACAGGCGCCTGTGCGACGGGCCTTGAGAGCTCCTTGAGAGCTCCTCGCGGAGACCTCGAGCGGTTGGCCCGCGCAGCACTCAAGGTAAGTAGGACTATCGCAACACTGCAATGAATATGCGGAGGGGGGCGGGGGCATGGCCGGGGCGCGCGCTCGGCGCGTCTCGTCGGTACGCGAAGACTTGCGCCCCGAGGGCGTGCGCCATGCGAAATGTGCAGAGATTCGTTTTTCTCGGGTGCGGCTCGCGCCGGATCAGGGGGAACTGCACAGGGCCCGGCCAAACATGAATGAATTCACTGTCTGTGGGACCGAAGAAAAATGGCCGGTTCCATCCGCCCGCCGACCGGTACGGCCGACCTCCCGGCCACGGCATGTTCATGCGTCGTTCTCCCGCACCAGCAGTGCCACCGGAAACCGGTGGCGCAGCCGTGACAGCGGAACGCACTCCGGGCGCCCAGGTCTGGCGGACAAGTGGCCTTGTCGGTATGGCCCGACCGCCCTGGAATGGAGGGTGAAGGCACCGGGAGAGGAGTCGTGGTGATCAACACGTCCGAGACCCTGGCTGTGCAGACGATCGAGCACTTTCTCACACCCGAGGAGACCATCCAGGTCACCAAGATGATGGACGAGCACCTCGCCGTGACCGGCTGGGTCCCGGCGCGGCCTGCCGAGGGTCTGGCGCCGCCCGAGAGCGTGCAGGGGATCCTCGACGGCGCGATCGAGCGGGCCATGTCCGTCCTGCGCCGTGCGTTCCCGTCGGCTTCGTCGGTCAGCCCGTGGCTCTATCACGACCTCAGGCCCGGGGACAGGATCCGTGCACACGTGCACGGCATGGGCGATCCGGACGAGTGGCCCGTGCTCCTGGCCCGGGTGGTGTTCAACCTCCAGGACGCCGAGGAGGGAGGCGAGTTCTACCTCGACACCAGTTCCTGTGAGGAGCTGTGGAGCGACCGTGAGGCCGGCCGGGACGGGATGTTCGCGCCCGGAACGCGGTTCGCGCATGAGATCACGGCGCGTTCAGGCCCGGTCGACCTCAGCACCATCGCCGCCACTCGGTGGCTGTGCAAGCCTCCGCCCGGTACCACCTTGGTGTACGGGGCCCAGCTGATTCACGGAGTCACCCCCGTCGTCGCCGGACGGGTGCGCAAGCTCATCACCAACCTCTGTGCCGGTCCGGCCGTTGGCCCTGAGGGCGGCAAGGCCGCGGTCGATCCTGCTCACGGCGGAGTCGGTGACCACTAGCAGCATTCCGGGCGGCAGGCCGCGCAGCCAGGCTCGCGCGGCGGCTGCCCGGTCCGGGGTGACGGTGAGCACCGCCCGGTGGACACCGGAGGTGTACGGGCCCGGGTAGCCGGGGTCGGGGGTGAAGTCCGTCAGCGTCGTGCCCTTCGGCGTGGTCGGCAGCCGGGTGCCGTTCCGTACGGGGACCTCAAGTGCCGCCCGCAGGGCACGAGGTGGCCGGGGCAGGCGGCCGTGCAGAACGGCCTGGGCGTGTGCGCTGTGCGGGTCGATACCCGTGCTGGTCCAGCTCATGTTGGACGTGCCACCGAAGCGCCCGTTGATCTCGATGAGGTTCAGCCGTCCTTCCCGGGTGACCGCGAAGTCGATCTGCCAAGGCCCAGCCGGCCGGAAGGTGGTCACGATGTCACGTACGACGGCGGCCAGCGCAGTGTGCGCGCCCCCGGGCAGCGCGGCGGGCTGCACCCGGGCCCGCCGGCCGGGCGCGCAGTCGCGGTCGAGGGTGCCGAGCCAGGCAACCGGCCAGACGGCGGTGCCGGAGGGGAGGGTGAGGAGTTCGACGGCGAACTCCTCACCCTGCACCGCCCGCTGCACCAGCACCGGGTACCGTGGACGGTCGGCGAGGGCGGTGAGTTCCGCGGCCGTTGACACGAAGTGGCGGCCCGCGAAGGACTCGCTGCGGGCCTCTTTGATCAGTACCGGGAATCCCAACCGTCGTGCTGCGCCCGCCAGTTCGGCGGAATTGTCGCAGACCGTCCCGTCGGGCACCGGCCAGCCGCGCCGCACCGCGTACCGATGCAGGGCCACCTTGTCGCAGGCCAGGGTGGCGAAATCGGGTGGGTGCACGAGCATGCGCGGGCCGCCGTCACGCAGCTCGGCGCCCACGCGTGCGTACACCGTGAGCAGCTGCTCCTGGCCGGGGGAGGACATGTTGGGGACGGCAACATCCGCCCCGTACTCGGCGATCAGGGTTCGAACGGACTCTGCGGTCGGGTTCGCGGGCAGGATGCCGCAGGCCACCCGGGGGTCGAGGAAGCCGGTGAGATCCCGTGACCCCAGTACGGTGATCTCCGCGCCCCCCAGGGCGAGTTCCGGTACCAGTCTGTCCGCGCGGAACTCACCCAGAACCAGGACGCGCATCGTCCCTCCCTTCGCGGACCGCCCGATCCGGCGAGGCGAGCGCCGCGTCCGTGACGGTCACCATGCCGCAGCAGCCGGCCGCGTACCGCAGTGCCTGCCAGTGCCGCTCCCGGTCGAAGTCGGCCATCGCGTCGGCCACGAGGAAGGGCTGCACTCCGTGGGCGAAGGCGTCCGTGGCGGTCAGCAGACAGCCCAGGTGCGCGTACACCCCGGTGATCAGCATCTGGTCGCGTCCCCGCACCGCGAGCAGCTCGCGCAGCGGGGTGGCATGGAACGCGCTGTAGCGGTGCTTGGCGAGCACGGTGTCGCACGGCGTGGGGGCGATGGGGTCGGGGATGCGGTCGTCGTCGGACCCCTGGCCAAGACCCGGCCCCCAGAAGTCCGTCAGCAGACCACGCGCGGCGGGTGTCTGACACGGCGGCTGGGCGGTGTAGAGCACGGGGATCCCGCGGTCGCGGCAGTCGGCGACGAGGCGGGCGATGCGGGAGACGACCGGTTTGACGGGGCCGTCGGGTGCGAAGGCCCGGAGGAAGTAGTTCTGCATGTCGTGCACAAGGAGAACCGTTCTGGCGGCATCCGGGATCCAGTTCACACGATTGAGGGAGAGACATCGTGCATCGGGCAGTTCGTAGGGTGCGATACGAGGCAGAGACATCGATCACTTCCCAAGCGGAGGGCGTCCGGCCTTTCGTGTGCGGCGGCTGCACGCCATCCTTCCCGCGCCGGAGCACGGCCACCCAGGAGGCACGGACGGTGCAAAGGAATCCGCTGTGCGGCTGACCGGGCTCGACGGCGTCACCGCGGTCGTCACCGGGGCCGCGGGCGGGATAGGCAGCCGGATTGTGGAGCAACTGGCCGCAGAAGGCGCGATCGTGGCGGCGGTGGACAGCGTGCACGCGGTGCCGGAGAGGGACGCCCCGTTCCGCGTACCCGGCGGACGCGTGACTCTCCACCGGGCGGACGTGGCGGACGCCGACGCGGCGGAGCGGATCCTGGACCTGGTGGAGGCCGACGACGGACCCATCGGGCTCCTGGTGAACGTGGCCGGTGTGCTGCACACCGGCCACGTGGTCTCCCTGACCGACCAGGAATGGCAGGAACTGCTCGCGGTGAACACGACCGGGGTCCTCATCTGGTCCCGAGCCATTGTGCGGCGCATGACACCCCACCGCCGAGGCTGTGTCATCACGGTCGCCTCCAACAGCGCCGGTACCCCTCGCGCCGGGATGGCCGCCTACGCCGCGACCAAGGCGGCAGCCGTCGCGCTCACCCTCGGTCTCGGCCTGGAGGTCGCCCGGCTCGGCATCCGCTGCAACGTCGTCTGCCCCGGTTCCACCGACACCGCCATGCTCCGCCGCATGGCGTCCACCCCCGAGGCCATCGACACCGTCGTACAGGGCGACCCCGCGGCCTTTCGCATCGGCATCCCGCTCGGCCGCCTCGCGGACCCCGCGGACATCGCGGCGGCCGTCGTCTTCCTCGCATCCGACCAGGCTCGCCACATCGCCCTGCACAGCCTCTACGTGGACGGCGGAGCCGCCCTGCACGGGTGAGGACGCGGCCACCAGTCAGGAGGAGTACGAGGCAATGTCACCACGCTCCCGGGCCGCCGACGCCGATCACTGGCTGCTGTCCTCCCCCCGCAGCACCTTCGCCGCCCGGGGTGGCGATCTGCTGACCGTGCGGACCGGCAGCGGGCAGTTCGGCACGCTCGCCGCCACCGCGGAAACAGTACTGCGCACGAGCCCCACGGGTACGGTCGTCGTAGGTGCCCTCCCTTTCGACGAGGCCGTCCCCGCGCATCTGCTCGCCACCCGCCTCGAACGCCGTGCCCACCGGACTGCCGAGCGAGCGGCTGTCCTCAGCAACATCCTTGCGCCGGACGTCATTTCGCCATCGGTCATCAGTGCGGGCCCGGCCTCGCCATCGCCCTTGCCGGAGCCCTCGCCACAGGACTACCTGGACGCCGTCCGCAGTGCTGTGGCCGAGATCGAAGCCGGTACCGTCGACAAGGTCGTGCTGGCCCGCACCCTCCGCGTCCCCTTCGACGGCGGCCCGGACGCCCGTCACCTGGCCGCGGCGCTCCTCGTCGCCCTGGCCCGCAGAGAGCCGGCCGGCCACCTGTTCTCCGTCACACTGCCGCGACCGCACCCGGGTTCGGCGGCGCCGGTCCTGGTCGGCGCGACCCCGGAGACACTGCTCCGGCGCACCGGTGACCTCCTCGTCCTCAGCCCGCTCGCCGGAACCGCTGTCCGGCACCCCGACCCCGCGGCCGATCGTGTCCGGGCCGAGGAACTGCTGCGTTCGCAGAAGGACCGCGCGGAACACCGGCACGTCATCGAGGCCTTGCGGCATACGCTGCGCCCCTTGTGCCATGCCGTCGACATACCGGACGAACCCCGGCTGCACGCCACTGGCCGCCTGTGGCACCTGTACACCCCTGTCCGTGCGCAGCTGCGCCGCCCGGCACCGTCCGCGCTCGCCCTGGCCACCGCCCTGCACCCCACCCCGGCCGTGTGCGGGACGCCCACCTCCCGGGCCGCCGCACTGGTCCGCTCACTCGAACCAGTGCCGCGACGCTACTTCTCCGGCCTCGTCGGCTGGATGGACCGGTCAGGAGACGGGCACTGGGTGATCGCGCTGCGCTGCGGAGAAGCAGATGCCTGCGGACTCCGCCTGTACGCGGGTGCCGGCATCGTCGCCGCATCCCGTCCGGACGCGGAACTCGCCGAGACACAGGCGAAGTTGGGCACCATGCTCGGCGCTCTGGAGGAGATCCGCCGCCACGGCGCGCCTCCGACGGCGGCGCCGGGACAGTGCCTCTCATGAAAGGAGTCCCTGCGTGGACACGGACGTCGACGTGCTCGTGGTCGGTTCGGGCCCCACCGGGCTGCTGCTCGCCGCCGAACTGGCGCTGGCCGGAGTACGCACCCGCATCGTCGAACGGCGCATGGCGCGGCAGCGCGACTCGCGCGCCCTGAATCTGCACCCGCGCAGCCTGGAACTCCTGGACCTGCGCGGTCTGGCCGGCCGGTTTCTGGCCGCAGGCCGGACCGTACCCGGCTGGCAGTTCACCGGCACCCTGAAGACTCCGCTGGACTTCTCCGCCCTTCCCACCCGGCACCCCTACGCACTCCTGTTGGCCCAGGCACGCACCGAGGCACTTCTGGAGGACTGGGCCCGATACCTCGGGGTCCGGATCCGCCGCGGTCATGAGGTGAGGGGACTCGTGCAGGACGTGACGGGTGTTGAGGTGGAACTGCGCGGACCCGACGGCGCGACCTCGACCCGTGCCCGCTACGTGGTCGGATGCGACGGCAGCCGCAGCGTCGTGCGCCAGGCCGCCGGCATCGGATTCCCGGGTACGGAGGAGTCGTTCACCGCGATGGTGGGCGACTTCGCCACCGCCGACCACTCGGACCTCGAACAGGCACGACAGCGCGGGGTACTTGTCGCGCGACTGGAACCCGGCCTGACCCGGTTCGTTGTGATGGACCCCCGGCGGATGAGGGTTCCGTCGGCGGAGCCCGTCACCCTGGGGGAGTTCCGCACCTCACTGCTGCGCGTATGCGGCACCGACTGCGGAGTCGGCCGACCGAGCTGGCTCTCGCGGTTCGGCAACACCACCCGCCTCGCGGAGCACTACCGGGCCGGTCGCGTTCTGGTCGCCGGAGACGCCGCGCACGTCCACTTCCCCGTCGGCGCCCAGGGCCTCAACACCGGCCTCCAGGACGCGATGAACCTCGGTTGGAAGCTGGCTGCCACGCTGCGGGGGTGGGCTGCGTCGGGCTTGCTGGATACCTATCACGAGGAGCGGCACCTGGTCGGCAGAGCCGTCACCGAGCGCACCGAGGCCCAGACCCTCCTGCTCGAACTGCCGCTCACAGAACGCTACGGCCGCCCCGCGACCCTGCTGTGCGAACTGCTGAACTCCCTGCTCGGCCTGGAAGAAACCAACCGCCACCTGGCCGGACAACTCTCCGCAGTGGACACTTTCTACCCGCCTGCCGATCCCGCGGCACACCCGCTCGTGGGCCGGCGCATGCCGGATATCCCCCTCACGCTGCAACACGGCCACCGGACCCGGGTCTTCGAACTCCTTCACGACGGGGGATTCCTTCTGCTTCGCCTGGGCCGTCACGCCGAGGCGGCCGATCCTGGTCGACTTCCGGTCGCCGTGCGTTCGGTAGTCGCCGAGACAGACAACAAGGACGCGGCCCTCGATGGCATCGCCGAGGTGCTCATCCGCCCGGACGGTCACATCGCCTGGGCCACGCGCACCATCCACTCCCATCGCCTCCGTGAGGAACGCTCGCGGGCACTGAGCGCCTGGATATGCCTGTAGTCGTCTTTGTCTACTCCCGCACCAGCAACGCCACCGGAAACCGATGCAGCAGCCGAGACAGCAGCACCCGCTCCGGGCACACCCGCCCGGTCAGCAACTCCCGCCACGCACACTCCCCCGGCAACGCCAACGCCGTCTCGCGCCAGCCGCCTTCGGTGGCCAGCCGGTGCGGCAGCCGCGTCACGACGGAGACTGCCTGCCCCGAGCGGGCGAAGGCCACGGCATGGCCTGCTGCCGGACCGTCCGTGGTCAGCGGCTCGTACGTGGCACCGGCGCCGAACCACTCGGGATGCGTACGGCGCAGCCGTAGTGCCGTGCGGGTCAGGTGCAGCTTGTCGGCGGACAGCCCATTCGGTTCGTCGTCGGGGAAGCGCGGCGGGCGGCGGTTGTCGGGGTCGACCAGGGCCGCGTACACGCGCTCGGTGCCCATGTAGAGCTCCGGCACCCCCGGCATGGTCAGCTGGAGCAGCGCCGCGCCAAGCGTGTTAGCCCGTACGGACGGCTCCGACTCGCCTGAGAAGGCAGTCAGTTCGCGATGGGCGGGACCGCAGGGGCCCGTGACGACGAACGACTCGACCGCCGCCTCGTACGCCGTGTCCGGCTCGGTCCATGTCGTGCGCAGGGCGGCCTCGCGCATGCTCTTGACGATGGCAGGGGCGAGCCGCAGGGCGTCCGGTGAGTCCAGGCCGAAGACGGTCTGCCAGGCGAACCACGCCACGTGGGCATCGGGGGCGGGGAACTCCGCATGCAGTCGTCCGACCAACTCGGCCCACTCGACCGGGCGTTCTGTCAGCGCCGCGATCCGCGCCCGGACGTCCGCGCTGCGCTTGGTGTCGTGCGTGGACAGCACCGTCCCGGTGAGGGGCCAGTCGCGTTGCTGACGGGTGCAGTGGGCGTGGAACTCCTCGGGCGGGACGGCGGGCCGGTCCGGGCTGCCGCCGACCTCGGTGGCGGAGAGGAGCGGTACGTAGCGGTAGAAGGCCGTGTCCTCCACGGCCTTGGCCCGCACCGCGGCCGCCGTCTGCGCGAACCGTGCGCAGAAGTCGCGGTGTTCGGGACCGTCCCCGAGCCGCCCGAGGGCCGCGTCCCGAACGACCTCGACGGCGTGCGCCTCCTCCGGCACGGCGAAGGCCGAACGCGCGTCCTGCGCGGCCTCGTCGAGCATCGCGGCGTCGGCCGCGGCGGCGGGTTCGCCGGGTATGGCGTACGGGCGGTAGACGGGCAGGCGGACGAGGATCTCGTGCAGCGCGGTGCGCAGTGCCCAGGGGGCGTGGTCGCGCAGCTGGTGCGAGGTCTCGCAGAGGCGGATGGCGCAGCGGACCAGACGTTCGCTCTCCGCGGCGAGTTCTTGGGTGGCGATGCGGTACGCCGCGCGGCGTGCGGTCGCGGCCCAGTCGCCGCCGCGGTCGTCGGGAGGGGAGGCGAAGGCGCGGTAGGCGGCGGTGAGTTCGGCGGCGCCCTCGGGGTCGGCGAAGAGGCCGTCGATGTGGCGGAGGGCGTCGTAGCCGGTGGTGCCGGCGACGGGCCAGTCGGCGGGGAGGCGTTCGTCGCGGGCGAGGATCTTCTCGGCCACGGTCCATCGTCCGCCGGTGGCCTCGTGCAGGCGGCGGAGGTAGCCGGCCGGGTCGGCGAGGCCGTCGGGGTGGTCGACGCGCAGCCCGTCGAGTACGCCCTCGTGCAGGAGTTGGATGACCTTGGCGTGGGTGGCGGCGAACACCTCCGGGTCCTCGGCGCGTACGGCGATCAGCTCGGATACGGTGAAGAAGCGCCGGTGGTTGAGCTCCGTACGGGCCAGTCGCCACCAGGCGGGCCGGTACCACTGGGCGTCCAACAGCTCGGGCAGCGGCAGTTGTTCGGTGCCGGGGCGCAGGGGAAGTACGTGGTCGCGGTAGTGGAGGACGTCGTCAGCCACGGTGAAGTGGTCCAGCTCCTCGCCCATTCGTCCGGCGAGTACCGGGAGCAGTATCTTGCCGCCGTGTTCGGCCCAGTCGATGTCGAACCAGCGGGCGTAGGGGGAGGCGGGGCCGTCGCGCAGGACCTCCCACAGCGGGGTGTTGAGGTGTTCGGGGGCGGGGATGGCCATGTGGTTCGGCACGATGTCGAGGATGAGCCCCATGCCGTGCTTCCGGCCGGTGCGGGCGAGGGCGCGCAGGCCTGCCTCGCCGCCGAGTTCGGCGCGTACGGCCGTGTGGCCCGTCACGTCGTAGCCGTGGGTGGAGCCGGGGACGGCCTCGAGGACGGGGGAGAGATGGAGGTGGGAGACACCGAGGGAAGCGAGGTGGGGCACTGCCCGCTCGGCCGCGGAGAAGGGGAAGGAGGGCTGGAGCTGGAGTCGGTAGGTGGCGGTCGGCGGTGCCGAGCTATCGCGCTTCATGGGAACATTCGTACCCTTGCCGGGCGTGTACTACAGGGGGCGTTGGAGCACCACCAGGCTGCGATCGGTGAGTGTGAGCCGGTCGCCCGCACCGACCTTCGGGCCGTCGTCCACCGCGCCCTCCGCGCGCGCTGTGTCGACGACGACCTGCCACTGCCTGCCGTGGTCCTGGGGGACGACGAAGTCCAGCGGCTGGTCATGGGCGTTGAACATCAGCAGGAACGAGTCGCCGACGACCGGTTCGCCGCGTGGGCCGGGCTCGGAGATCGCGCCGCCGTTGAGGAAGACGGTCAGTGATTTGGCGTGGGCGGCCTGCCAGTTGCCGTCCCGCATCGCCTCGCCTTCGCGGGTGAACCAGGCGATGTCGGATAGTTCGTCGTATGTGCCCTGTACGGGGCGGCCGTGGAAGAAGCGGCGGCGCCGGAAGACGGGGTGGTCGCGGCGCAGCCAGACCATCGAGCGGGTGAAGGCCAGCATGCGGCGGGCCGGGGCGGACGACTCGTTGTAGGCGTGCGGCCAGTGCACCCAGGTGAGTTCGCTGTCCTGGCAGTAGGCGTTGTTGTTGCCCTGCTGCGTGCGGGTGAACTCGTCGCCGTGGCTGAGCATCGGTACGCCCTGCGACAGCAGCAGCGTGGCGATGAAGTTGCGCATCTGCCGTTCGCGCAGCGCGAGTACGCCGGGGTCGTCGGTGTCTCCCTCGGCGCCGCAGTTCCACGAGCGGTTGTGGTGCTCGCCGTCCCGGTTCTGCTCGCCGTTCGCGTCGTTGTGCTTGTGGTTGTACGAGACCAGGTCGCGCAGCGTGAAACCGTCATGACAGGTGACGAAGTTGACGGAGGCCAGGGGCCGTCGGCCGTCGCCCTGGTAGAGGTCGGACGAGCCCGTGAGGCGGGAGGCGAACTCGGCCAGCGTGGCGGGCTCACCGCGCCACAGGTCGCGCACGGTATCGCGGAACTTGCCGTTCCATTCCGTCCACAGGGGAGGGAAGTTGCCGACCTGGTAGCCGCCCTCCCCGACGTCCCACGGCTCGGCGATCAGCTTGACCCGGCTGACGACCGGGTCCTGCTGCACCAGGTCGAAGAAGGAGGACAGCCGGTCCACCTCGTGGAACTGCCGGGCCAGCGTCGCCGCGAGATCGAACCGGAATCCGTCCACCCGCATCTCGGTCACCCAGTAGCGCAGCGAGTCCATGATGAGCTGGAGCACGTGCGGGCTGCGCATCAGCAGGGAGTTGCCGGTGCCGGTGGTGTCCATGTAGTAGCGCTGGTCGTCCGCGAGACGGTAGTACGAGGCGTTGTCCAGGCCCCGGAAGGAGAGCGTCGGGCCCAGGTGGCTGCCCTCGGCCGTGTGGTTGTAGACGACGTCGAGGATGACCTCGATGCCCGCCTCGTGCAGGGCCCGTACGGCCGACTTGAACTCCAACACCTGCTGGCCCCGGTCGCCCCATGAGGCGTAGGCGTTGTGCGGGGCGAAGAAGCCGATGGTGTTGTAGCCCCAGTAGTTGGCCATGCCGGCGTCCACCAGGCGGTGGTCCTGCACGAACTGATGCACCGGCATCAGCTCGATCGCGGTGACGCCGAGCTCCGTCAGATGCCCGATGACCGCGGGGTGCGCGAGCGCCGCGTACGTGCCCCGGACCTCCTCCGGCAGCCCGGGGTGAAGCATCGTCAGTCCCTTGACATGGGCCTCGTAGATCACCGTGCGGTGGTAGTCGGTGCGCGGCGGCCGGTCGTCACCCCAGTCGAAGTACGGATTGACGACGACGGAAGTCATCATGTGCGGCGCGGAGTCCATGTCATTGCGCCTCTCGGGGTGACCGAAGTGATAGCCGTAGACGGCCTCACCCCAGCCGACTGCTCCGCTCACCGCTCGTGCGTAGGGGTCCAGCAGTAACTTGGCGGAGTTGCAGCGATGACCCCGCTCCGGTTCGTACGGTCCGTGCACCCTGAAGCCGTAGCGCTGACCCGGCATCACCCCCGGCAGATAGGCGTGGCGCACAAATGCGTCGCTCTCACGAAGCTCGACCGCCGTCTCGGACCCGTCCTCGTGCAACAGGCACAGTTCGATCCGCTCGGCGGCCTCGGAGAACACCGCGAAGTTGGTGCCGGCGCCGTCGTACGTGGCGCCGAGGGGATATGCGTGTCCGGGCCAGACCTGCATGGTGACCCTTTCGCTCGCTTTGGGCCGTAGCGGTTCAGATCTTCCCCAAAAGGACCCGCGGGCACCTCCTCGCCGACTGGTCCGCGCGGGTGACGGACACCTGTCCCGCCGCAGTCCTGCTGCTGTCCTGCCGTTGTCCTGTGGTGAAGACACTATGAATCAGCTCACTTCCGACACCGGAGGCGCATACAACGTCCCCGGATCGCGGACGAGTTCGACAGCGCCCTGCCGGGTCCGTGTGCGCCGCTTCCCGCGTGCGCAGTACCCTGCCTTGATCGTTGAAGCGGGGGCGGAAGGCGGTGCACTGGTGAGCTCGGGCGGGCTGGAGCTGCCTCCTGCGGACGGTGATCCCGGGGAGCCGGGGGGAGGGTTCCCGGCAGGCGCGCCCGGCGCGGTGTCCCTCGCCCGCCCCGGCGAGATAGGGGCGGAACTGGACTGGGGCGCGGCAGCGTGGGACGAGGTGCGCACCCGCGCCCGCCGCGCCGGCCGGGCGTACATCTGGCTGAACCTGGTGGAACAGCGGCTGCGCGCCGTCGTCGCCGCCGTGCTGCGGCCGGTCTACGAACCGGTGCACGGCGAGGACGAGTGGGTCGTCGCCGCAGCCGGACCCGCCGGCCAGGAGTGGGTCCAGCGGGCCGTCGCCGTACGGGAGGTCAGCCGCCGCAAGGGCTATCTGCTCGACCCCGCCGACGACAACGTCCTCAGCTTCCTCACCCTGCCGCAGCTGCGCGAACTCCTCGTCCAGCACTGGCCCTGCTTCGAGCCGTACCTGGACGACCGGCGGGAGCTGGAACTCGCCCTCGACGAGCTCGAGGTCACACGGAACGTCGTCTCGCGCAACCGCGCGCTGTCCCAGACCGTCCTCGCCCAGGCCGAACGGGCCTCCGCGCGGCTGCTCGACATCCTCGGCACCGGCGCCGGCACCGGCGGCCCCTCCGCCGACCGGCTGCCCGTCGACGCCGTCGAGGACCTCGTCGGCGACCGCTACGCCGACGTCGTGGGCGTCCATCCCGACCGGGTGCGCCTGCAGCGGCAGTTGCCCGTCGAGGACCTCTTCGGCAGCGCACGGCGCCTCGACGCGGTGGGCATAGGCCTGAACCTGCTCGTGCAGAACTACTCCGGGCGCCGCCTCGTCCGCCTCGCCGAATCCGGCTGCCGCGCCCGGCTCCTCTTCCTCAACCCGGCCAGCAGCGCGGTCCGTCGGCGCGAGCGCGAGCTGGGCATCAAGAAGGGGGAGATGAGCCGCTCCGTCGAGATGAACATCCGTCACATGCGGCGCGTGCGGGACAGCCTGCGGGACATCTCCGCCTTCGAGATCCGCGTCTTCGACGAGACGCCCCGCTTCACCGCCTACCTCGTCAACGGCGACGGCGCGGACGGCGTGGCCGTCGTCCAGACGTACCTGCGCAAGGCGCGCGGCATGGAGTCCCCGGTGCTGGTGCTGCGGGGGCGGGGGCGCGATGTGCTGCGGGAGGGGCAGGAGCAGGAGCACGGGCTGTTCGAGACCTACCGCGAGGAGTTCGAGAGCGTGTGGGAGGACTCCCGCCCGGTGTCCTGACCGCGGCCGTTGCCCGGCCCGTTGTCAGTGGTGCGTGCGAGCCTGGACGACAACAGGGGAGAGCACCACGAAGGGGGACGGGACGCCATGAGCTGGCACGGGGAACTGCTGATCGGCTTCGACCTGGAGACCACGGGCACGGATCCGGCACGGGCACGCATCGTCACGGCGGCCGTCGTCGAGACCAAGGGCGGCGAGCCGGTGAGAGAGCATCAATGGCTCGCCGATCCGGGCGTACCCGTACCGCCCGAGACCACGGCCATACACGGCATCACGAGCGAGCGCGCCGCCGCCCGGGGCAGACCCGCCCGCGAGGTGGCGGACGCCATAGCCGACACCCTGGCCGGCCACTGGGCGCTGGGGGTGCCCGTCGTCGCGTACAACGCCCGCTTCGACCTCAGCTTGCTCGCGGCCGAACTGCGCCGGTACGGCCTGCCGTCGCTCGGCGAGCGGCTGGGCGGCGGCGAGACCGGGCCGGTCATCGACCCGCTCACCATCGACCGGGCCGTGGAGCCGGAGCGGCCGGGGCGGCGCAACCTGGCCGCGGTGTGCCGCGAGTACGGGGTCGTCCTCGAGACCCCGCACGAGGCGGGGGCGGATGCGCTGGCCGCGGTCCGCGTCGGCCGCGCGATAGCCGCACGGCACGCGCGGATCGCGGAGGCGGACCCGTGGGAGCTGCACCGCGACCAGGCCCGGTGGTACGCGGATTGGGCCTCCTCCCATCCGCCGGCCGACCCGGGATGGCCGCTGCGGTGAGCCGCCAACGGCGAGGAACCACCCACGGGAGAGCTCAGCCTATGACTTCCGAGTAACGGGTGGTGCGCGGGAGGGTGGCCTACGCCCCGAAGGGGCGTGCCCACCCACCGGCGGTCAGAACGGCCGCCACCGCACCCCGGCATCGCCATCCCGCAGCGAGGCGACGCGGCGTCGGAACTCCGCCAGCGCCGCCGGGTTACCCGGCGCATGCTGCGCCACCCACGCACAACTCGCCGTCTCCCGCGCCCCGCGCAACACCGCGCACCCGGCCCACTCCCGTACGTCCCACCCGTACGTCCGCACGAACGCGTCGTACTCCCGCGGGTCCAGTCCGTACCGGTCCCGGCTGAGCGCCATCACCACCAGATCGTGCTCGCGCAAATCGAGCGCGAACGTCTCCAGGTCCACCAGCACCGGCCCGTCCGGCCCGACGTGCACATTGCGCGTGAGCGCGTCGCCGTGGATCGCCCCCGGCGCCAGGTGGGGCGTGAGCGCGGCGGCGGCCGCCGCGAATCCGTCCCGCCGCTCGCGCAGATAGTCCGCGTCGGCCGGATCGATCGCCTCCCCGGCCAGCCGCAGCCACCGCTCGACACCGCCCAGCAACTCCCGCTTCGGCAGCGGAAAGTCCGGTGCGGGCAGCGCGTGCACCTGCCGCAGCAGCTCGGCGAGATCCGCGGCGGCCGCCGTCCGCACCGGCTCGGGCATCCGGTGCCAGAGCGTCACCGGGTGCCCGTCCGCGACGAGCACCTCGCCCTCGACCGCCCGCACCGCCGGGACACCGGCCTCCTCGAGCCAGCTCGCGACGAGCAGTTCACGCTCCGCACGCTCCAGCAGCGAAGCGTGGCGCCCCACCTTCGCCACCAGCCCCCCAGCGGCGAAGACCGCGTTCTCGCCGAGCGCGAGCAGCGTCGCGCCGTCCGCCGTCGGCTGGGTCACCCCTGCCACCGCGAGGAGCTCACGAGCCCGCTGCTCCGTGAATGCCGTTTCGCCGATCACGCGCCGTACCTCCGCCTCGAGCCGATCACCGCTAGTTTCCCCTCCCGGCGCTCCTGCCTCGGCACCGGGGGCGCGCACCCCCTGGTACGGTCCCCTCGGCCGCCGTGCCTCACCCCCACGGGGCGCGGCGGCCGGTCCCCTCAGTCCCAGGGGTCGAGTCCGAGGAGCCTGCGGGTGAGCGGGGTCATCGCGGCCAGCTGGGCGCTGTCGTAGCGGTCGTGCGGGAGAGGCGCGTGGGCGCCGTGGGCGTGCGGCACCGGTACGTACCGCATGAAGTGGGCGATCCGGGCCGCGGGCCGCCGGTTGTGGGAGGCGGCATGCGGCATCAGATGATGCAGCAGCACGAACGAGCCCGCCGGCCCGGTCACCTCGATGCTCCGCAGGTGCGTGATGTGCCGCCAGTCGCCGTGCAGGGCCCGTCCGCTCGCGCCCGCGGCCCGTGCGGCACGGACCTCCTCCTCGACCAGCCGGTGCCCCTGCGGCACCACATGAATGCCGCCACCGCCCGGCTCGACATCGGTCAGGTAGTAACAGCCGCCCAGCTGAAGCTCCTGCGCACTGAACAGGAATTCCGTGCCGGGCGGCACAGACGCGTCCAGATGCAGCTCCTGACTGTGCACCTCGCCGGGGTGAGCATCGTTGCGCAGCGTGATGCCGACGGAGCCGTCGAAGGCGTGCAGACGATGCGTGGCGTGCAACTGCGCCATCACCCGATACAGCGTTTCGTTGCCCATCAGGGGAATGAGTCCGGGGATGTCGACCGTCTGCTCCCCGTGGGACCCGTAGGGCTTGATACGGCCGTCGGCGACGCGCCAATGCGGCGGGAGCGCCAGGTCGCGGGGCACCAGGTCGAGGATCACGGCGCGATAGCGGCTGACCTCCTCCGGGGTGAGAACGTTCTCGACGAGCAGGTAACCGTCATGGCCAAACTGTTCCATCTGCGCATTTGTCAGCACTTGCGGCAGGATTCCGGATCCGGGTGGCACACTCAAATCTCTCCAAGAGCCGCGCGTCGAGGGCGCGTCCGAGATGGGGTGATCGCCGATGCCGAACGAGTCCGCTGCCTTCGCGGTGAGGCGGCGCCGGGTGCTGGCCGGACTTGCAGGTATCGCGGCCGGAGGGTTCGGTGCCGCACCGGAGCTCGGGTGCGGGCCGGGGCGGGGGCCGGGGTCGGGCGGGGGCGGCGGCCGTGACCCGGTGGTACTGAAGCTGCTGTCGCACTACGGGGAAGGTGCGCTCAAGGACGGCCTGCAGCGCGCCGTCGACGACTGGAATGCCGGGCAGTCGCGCAGCCGGGTGGAGACCGTGGCCGTCCGGTTCGAGGACCTGCTCACCACAGTCGTGGTGCGTCAGGCAGCGGGGCAGGGAGCGGACATCCTCCACCTCTACGCCCTCTGGGCGGGGCAGTTGGTGCGTGCCGGAGTGCTGCGTCCGGTGCCGGCGGGCGATGCCGGGTCCGTACGGGACGGGTTTCCCGCCGCGGTCACCCGGGCGGTCAGCGTCGACGGCACCGTGTTCGGCTACCCGACCGAGGTCCAGACGTACGGCCTCTACTGCAACCGCCGCCTTCTCGCCTCGGCGGGCGCGGCCGGGCCTCCGCGCACCTGGGGGGAATGGGAATCCGTCGCCCGGGCCGCAGCGCGCAGGGACGGCCACGGCAACACCGCCGTCCAGGGGCTGGCCCTGTCCCGCGCGGATGATTCCGCGACCGCCAACCAGGTGCTGGCCCTCCTCGCCTCCCGGGGCGGTGCCTTCCTCACCCCGGACGGCCGGCGCTGCACCCTCGGTTCCCCGCCCGGCGAAACGGTGTTCGGCTTCTTGCAGCGGCTGGTGCGTGGCGGCGCCGGCGATCCGGCGATCGACATGTACGCGGCCTTCCCCGCGGGCCGGGCGGCCATGGCGGTCAACGGCGGCTGGTGGCGCGGCAGTCTCGCCTCCTCGATGGGGGAGCGGTACCGGGACGTCCTCACCGCCGTGCTGCCCGGCGGCCGGGGCACCTTGGCCACGGCCTACCTGATGGGGGTGAACACCCAGTGCCGACACCCGGAGCCGGCATGGGAGTTCGTCCGCTGGCTGAACGCGGACCGCACCCGCACCGCCGGGGTCCGCGTCACCCGCATGAGCGCCCTGCAGTGGGCGGCCGGCTCGATGACCGCCCGCGCCGCCGACATGCGGGCCCTGCTCGGTGAGCACGGCGACCCCAACGCCCGCCCCTTCCTCGACGCACTCGCCCACGTCACCCCCGAGCCCAACGGGCCGCGCGCACAACAGGCCAAGGCAGTGCTGCGCAAGAACATCGAGGAGATGTGGAGCGGCCGCCTGTCGGCTGCGGAAGCCCTTGACGCCACCTGTCGGCAAGTCGACAGAGAACTCTCCCGTCCGGGCTGAGCCATGAGGCCGCGAAGACCCCTCCCGCACAAGCCCGGGCAGCCGCACCCGCACCGGCGCCAGGCCGCCGTCGCCCTCCTCTTCCTCCTCCCGGCACTGCTGTTCTACGCCGTCTTCGTCGTCCTGCCGGTCCTGTTCACCGGTGCGCTGGCCTTGTCCACCGGGGCCCGGCCCGGCCTCTCCGGCATGACGTTCGCCGGCCCGGACAACTTCACCACCCTGTTCTCGCAGGGCTCGGCCTTCCTGCACCCCGTCCTCACCAACACCCTGCTGTTCGCGGCCGGCACCGTCGTCCTCACCACCGGCGGCGGCCTGGTGGCAGCCCTGTGTCTCGACCGCCTGCCCGGCCAAGGACTGTGGCGCGCGCTCTACTTCCTGCCCGTGGTCACCACCGTCGTCGCCACCGGCAACGCCTGGAAGCACCTCTACGAGCAGGACGGGCCCCTCAACTCCGTCCTCAACACCTTCGGCCTGGACTCCGTGGCATTCCTCCAGAACCCCACCACCGCACTGCCCTCCGTGATGCTCGTCCAGTCATGGGCCTCACTGGGCAGCGCGGTCCTCATCCTGTCCGCCGGGCTCGCCGCCGTCCCACGGGACTGCCTGGAGGCCGCCGAGCTCGACGGGGCGGGACCGCTGACCGTACTGACGCACATCACGATCCCCCTGCTCCGGCCGGCCCTGCTGTTCGTCTGTATCACCCAACTGCTCACCGGCCTCCAGTCCTTCGCCCTGATCACGGTCATGACCGGGAACGGCGGGCCCGGGGACGCCACCGACGTCGCCGCGCTGGAGATGTACCTCCGGGCCTTCACCTACGGGGACTGGGGCACGGCCGCCGCCGCGGCCTTCGTACTCCTCCTCGTCACCCTGACGATCACCCTGGCCCAGCTGCGGCTCTTCGAGAACGGAGGAGACGGCACATGAGCCGTGGACGCCGCACCCCCCTGCTGCCCTGGGCGGTCACCGCCGTCGGCGCACTCGTCATGGCGCTGCCGTTCGCCGACATGCTGCTCACCTCGTTCAAGGGCCCGGGCGACTACGGGCACTTGCCCTACCGCTTCCTGCCCTCGGCCTTCGGCCTCACCAACTACCGCGACGCCGTGGACCGGCTCGACCTCGCCGCACTGGCCCGCACCAGTGTCCTCACGGCTCTCACCGTCACCGCCTCCGTGCTGTGCACGTCCTCCCTGGCCGGCTACGCCCTGGCCAAACTGCGGTTCCCCGGCCGTGCGTTGCTCTTCCGTCTCGTCCTCGCCACGATGATGCTGCCGCCGTTCCTGTTCCTGATCCCCCACTTCCTGCTCCTGGCGCACTGGCCCCTCGCGGGCGGCAACGACCTCTACGGACACGGCGGTACCGGCCTCACCACCGGCATCGTCGCCCTCGTCCTGCCCTTCACGGTCTCGGCCTTCGGGATCTTCCTGATGCGCCAGTTCATCACCGTCATTCCCGACGAGATCCTCGAAGCGGCCCGCCTCGACGGCGCGGGGGAGTTCACCCTGTGGTGGCGCATCGTCCTGCCCCAGACGACACCGGCCCTCGTCACCCTCGCCCTTCTCACCTTCACCGCGACCTGGAACGAATACATCTGGCCCCTGCTGATCGCCACGGCCGACCCTCACCTGATGACACTGCCCGTCGGCATGCAACTCCTCCAGGGTCATCTCGACCCGCAGCGCACCACCCCGCTGCTCATGGCCGCGCTCGTCCTCGGCACCCTGCCCGTCCTGGCCCTCTTCCTTCTCCTGCAACGCCACTACCTCCGCGGGATCACGCGGAGCATGGGGGCGTAAGGGCATGGGGCCGGGTCTGACGCGCCGCTACTCCGCGGCCCGTACGTACACCCCTGCCCGCGCCGCGGTCGCGGCCGCGTCGGCGGCGCGGTCCGCTGCGGCCTCGTCGAGGGGAATGCCGCTGGTGAGCAGGCGGTAGTAGAGGGGGGCGGAGACGGCGCGGATCACCTCGTGGGCATCGGTGCCCGTCGGCAACTCACCGCGGCCGACGGCCTGATGGACGCACGGTGCCCACTCCTCGACGCGGATCTCGTAGAAGCGGTGCAGGGCTTCCGCCGTCCTCGGGTCGCATGTGGCGGCCGCTATCACCGCCTTGAACAGGGGGCCTTGCCGGGGATCGGCCAGAGTGCGCTGTACGAGCCGGGCGTTGGCCCTGAGGTCGTCGGCCAGGGAGCCGGTCTCGGTGCGGGGCAGCGACTGCTCGGCCATGTCCGCCAGCAGGTCGGCCACCAGAGCGGTCACCGAGCCCCAGCGCCGGTACACGGTCGTCTTGCCCACCTCGGCGCGCCGCGCGATGTCGGCGAGGTCCAGGTGAGCGAAGCCCTGCTCCGCGAGGGCGTCGCCGGTTGCCTGCAGCACTGCCGCCCGCACCCGTGCCGTGCGCCCTCCGGGGCGGAGGCTTCCGGGCTGCTCGCCATCCCCCGATCCCATAACGGGTCTCCTGTTCCATTAGTGGTCGCGTCCTGCTATCGTCACATCCAAGCTTAACGGAACAGCAGATCCGTTAATGGTGAGTGGGAGGGCTGACATGGAATACAGGCGACTGGGCGCATCCGGGCTCCAGGTCCCCGTACTGAGCTTCGGCACCGGCACGTTCGGCGGCCAGGGCCCGCTGTTCGGCGCATGGGGCAGCACCGACGCACGCGAGGCGCGGCGCCTCGTGGACATCTGCCTGGACGCGGGGATCACCATGTTCGACACCGCCGACGTCTACTCCGACGGCGCGTCGGAGCAGGTGCTCGGCGAGGCGATCAAGGGCCGCCGGGACCGGGTGATCGTGTCCACCAAGACCGGCCTGCCGACGGGCGACGGACCGGGCGACGCGGGAACCTCCCGCTCCCGCCTGATCACCGCGTGCGAGAACGCGCTGCGCCGGCTCGGCACCGACTACCTCGACCTCTTCCAGCTCCACGCCTTCGACGCGGGCACGCCGGTCGAGGAGGTGCTGGCCGCCTTGGACACCCTCGTCCAGGCGGGCAAGGTCCGCTACACCGGCGTCTCCAACTTCTCCGGCTGGCAGGTGATGAAGTCCCTCGCCGAGGCGGAGAAGAACGGCCGCCCGCGCCATGTCGCGCACCAGGTCTACTACTCCCTCGTCGGCCGCGACTACGAGTGGGAGCTGATGCCCCTCGGGCTCGACCAGGGCGTCGGCGCGATCGTCTGGAGCCCGCTCGGCTGGGGGCGGCTCACCGGCAAGATACGCCGCGGCGCGCCGCTGCCGGCCGGCAGCCGCCTGCACGACACCGCCTCCTTCGGCCCGCCCGTCGAGGACGACCGCCTCTACCGCGTGGTCGACGCCCTCGACGAGATCGCCGAGGAGACCGGCAAGGCCGTCCCGCAGATCGCCATCAACTGGCTGCTGCAACGGCCCACCGTCTCCTCCGTCATCATCGGCGCCCGCAACGAGGAACAGCTCCGCCAGAACCTCGGCGCCGTCGGCTGGACGCTCACCCCGGACCAGATGGCGAAACTCGACGCGGCGAGCGCGAAGGCGGCGCCGTACCCGTACTTCCCGTACGAGCGGCAGGAGGGCTTCGCCCGCCTCAACCCTCCCGTCACCGGGCGGCGTTGAGTGGTCAACGTCCTTCCTGCTTGGGCGGGTCGAAGGCCGCCGAGACCATCCGGTTGACGAGGTCCTTGTCGTTGCCGCCACCCCTGGTGGGGTTGAAGGAGTAGACGAGGCGGCGCTTCAGGTCCTTGGTGGCGAACATGCCGTCGGTGTAGCCGAAGGTGCTGCCCGTCTTGCCCCATACGACGACGTTGTTGGGGAGGGCGACGCGCATGAGGCCCGCGCTGTAGGCGACTTTGCCCTTGGTGCCCACGGCGTTGTCGGGGACGGCGAACATCTCGTCGAGCTGGGCGGGCGGCAGGAGGCGGCCGCGGAAGAGCGCGGTCATGAAGCGGTCCAGGTCGGCGGTGGTGGATATCAGACCGCCGGCACCGGGGTTCTGTTCGGTGACGTCATGGAGAACGGTCTTGCCGGTTTTGTCGTCGGGAACACCCATGTAGCCGTGGGCATGCGGGCCGGGGATGGTGGTGTCGGTCTCCGGGGCGGTGGTGTCGCGCAGGTGCAGAGGGCGCAGGATGCGCTGCGTGGCCTCCTTCTGGTAGCTGTGGCCGGTCAGCTTCTCGACGAGCATCCCGGCGACGTAGTAGCCGGTGGAACCGTAGTGCTGTTCCGCTCCGGGGGCGTAGGGCGATCGGGGGTGCTTGAGAGCCTTGGCGACCAGGTCGGAAAGCGGGTGGTCGTCGAAGCGGTGCTCGACGCTCCCCTTCGGGTCCATGGGGATGTCGTCCGGCATCAACTCGGGCAGGCCGCTGGTGTAGTTGAGCAGCTGGCGCACGGTGATCGGCGGCTGGCCGGGCAGCGCGTCCGGGAGGTAGTCCTGGACGGGCCGGTCGAGATCGACCCGGTGCTCTGCGCTGAGTTGGAAGATCACGGTGGCGATGAAGACCTTGCTCACGCTGCCGAGCCGGAATCGCCCGTTCACCGGAGCCTTTGCCTTGGTGATCTCGTCGGCCGTGCCGGACGAGTCCGCCCAGTGCCCGGCAGGTCCGCCGACCCGGGCCAGCATCGCCGTGACCTGTTCGTGCGGCACGCTGGAGATCGCGGCCTCCAAGGCCTTCGGGGCCAGCGGCGGGAGCGGGGTGTCCGTGCCGTGGCAATGGGCCGATGCCACAGGCTTGGTGGCGGTGGCGGTGGCGGTGGCGGTGGCGGTGGCGGCGATGGCCGGAGCGGCCGTGCCCATGGCCATCGCGGTGAGAGCCGCGCAGGTCACGGCTGCCAGGGAGAGTCGTCTGCGACCGGTCGTCGGCGGTGCGGAAGTCATGCTCCGAGCGTGCCGCATCGCGTGCCTGCTGCCATCGGGGAGCGGCCCGGATGCTGTCCCCGATCCTGACCCTGAGGCGATGTCAGGGGCCGGGGCGTTGTCAGTGGTGGCTGCGATGCTGCCCGCATGACTCCCTGGAACCTGCTCGTCCTCGACGAAGCCCTGCGAGCGTGTTGGGCCGCGGACACCTGCTCGCCCGACAATCAGGCCGACTGGCAGCCCGGCAACCCCGCCTGGGGGCATTGCGATATCACCGCCCTCATCGTGAACGACCTCTTCGGCGGCGACCTGATGGTCGGCGAGGTGTACCTGGACGGAGAGCAGCACGGCTACCACTGGTGGAACAAGCTGCCCAACGGCGTCGAACTCGACCTGACGCGCGAGCAGTTCCGCCTCGGCCAGACGGTCACCGCCGCACGGGTCGTCGAACGTCCGCCGGGGCCGCTGCCCCGCCGGTGGGCGGAGTATCTCCTCCTGCGTGAACGCCTCGTCGAGCGGCTCGGCGAGCTGCCGGAGCCGGAAGGGGGTCAGAGGAAATGGCCACTGGCCAGGTAGGGCGCCGGAACGGACATCCCGCGGACCGCGATGTAGCCCTCTTGGTCAATGGCGAGGCCGGCGGCAAGGCCGACATCGATCGCCCATTCATTGGGCGTGGTAATGCAGTTGACGAGTGTGTCGCCCTCGGCCGAGGCCAGCGCCTCCCACAACAGCCTCTGTGCGGTCTCCGGACGGGCGGCAGCCAGCAGCGTCGCCCGCCCCCGAGCGTCGATGTAGGCGTATCCCGGCCTGGCCCGGTCGCGGGACACGGCCAACCGGTGGGTTTCGAGCATGCGGGCATGGTCGGGGCCGTGGCCCGCGCCGCGGAGGTCGGCATCGAGCCGGTCCATCCACACGAAGTCGTCGGTTCCGCCTTCCCGGAGGCCGTCCACCGCGGGGAGCCGGGACCGGTCGACGGTGCCGACCATGCGCATCTGCGGGTGCAGCGAAAAACCGGCGAGACGGTACCGGCGAGTGGCGCCGGGGTGGACGCTGGAGGAGAAGATGCCCGGGCGTCCGTCGGCGTGGGCGAGAGCGGCGTCCATCAGGCGTCTGCCGATGCCCTGCCCCTGGCAGTCGGGCAGGACGCCATAGGTCGCGAGGTACCACAGCCCGCCGCGGTTCTGCGAGATGGCGAACCCGACGATCCGGTCGCCGTCCACCGCGACCCGGCAACCGCCCGGGTCGACGCTCAGGAAATAGCGCACCCGGTCGATCCACTGCCGCGCCCCATCCGCCGAACGCGGCTCGATTTCGGGCTCGTTGACCCGCCGGGACTCCCGGTCCGCCTGGAAGAACGTTGCCGCAGAGGCCCGTTCCGCCGACGGAAGATCCTCATCCCGCATGGGCCTGACCTGCTGCACCGCGTCCATTGCGTCAGACTAGGGACCAGCCGGACCCCACGGCACCCGGATTTCGCCGCGTCAGGCCTCCAGGGCCTGGCGGACGCGGCGCGAAGGCGTGAACGCGTAAAGGTCGAGGATGGCGGGCGGATCGGCGAGGCCCGGGCCGCCGTCGCGTATCCAGGCGGCTATGTCCTCCGTGGCGTCGGGGTCGTTGACGAGGCCGAGCCAGACGGGGCGCCCACCGGCCTTGCGGCCTTCCGGGGAGGGCTGGACGACGATGACGTTGGCGTGCTCGCAGGCATCCAGGCAGTTGGTGGCCCGTACCTGTGCCTCACCGGCGAGGGAGCCCCGAAGCTGCGCGAGTTGGGCCGCGTGGTCGAGGCCGGGGATCTTGGGTGTGCCGCAGCAGCAGCCCCGGCAGACGGTGACCGTGCAGCGGGCTGCCCCCGCCGGAGCGGGGGCAGCCTTCCGGTTGCGGCGGCTCACTGGCCGTTTCCTCCCTCATGGCCTGAACGGTGTGGACGGTCCCCCCATCGGGCCCGGCGCCAGGCGGTATCGGCCAGCATACGCAGGCCGTTGAGGCCGACGATCACGGTGGAGCCCTCGTGGCCGGCGACACCGAGCGGCAGGGGCAGGGTGCCGACGAGGTCCCAGACGACCAGGCCGGTGATGAAGGTCCCGGCGATGACCAGGTTCTGCACCACGAGCTTCCGGGCCCGGCGCGAGAGGCTGATGACCGTGGGGATGGTGGCCAGTTCGTCGCGGACGACGACCGCGTCGGCGGTCTCCAGGGCGAGGTCGGATCCCGCCCGGCCCATGGCGATGCCGGTGTGGGCGGCGGCCAGCGCCGGTGCGTCGTTGACGCCGTCGCCGACCACCAGCACTTTGCGGCCCGCCTTCGTCATGTCCTGTACCGCCGCGACCTTGTCCTGGGGCAGGAGTCCGGCCCGGACATCGGTGATCCCGGCCTCTTCGGCGACACGTGCGGCGGCGCGCGGGTTGTCGCCGGTGACCAGGACCGGTGCGCGGTCGGTCAGCGCGGAGAGCGCGGTGACGGTGGCGGCGGCTTCGTCGCGCAGGCGGTCGGCGATACCGAGCACGCCCACAGGGGCGCCGTCGATCTCGACGAGCACCGCGGTCCGGCCTTCGTTCTCCAGCCGCGCGGCCAGTCCGGCAGCCGGGTGGTCGTCGCGGCCGCCCCGCAGACGGGCGGGGCTGCCGACCGCGACGGCCCGGCCGTCGACGGTGGCGGTGACGCCGGTGCCGGGGGCGGAGGTGAAGTCGGCCACCAGCGGGATGGACAGGTCCCGGGTGCGGGCGGCGTTCACGATCGCGCGGGCCAGCGGGTGCTCACTGGGGTGCTCGGCCGCCGCCGCGAGCGTCAGCAGCTCGTCCTTGTCCATGCCGGTGCCGGGCAGAGGGCGGACGTCGGTGACGCGGGGCGTGCCCTCGGTCAGGGTGCCGGTCTTGTCCAGCGCCACCTGATCGACCTGCCCGAGCCGTTCCATGACGACGGCGGACTTGACCAGGACGCCATGGCGTCCGGCGTTGGCGATGGCCGACAGCAGCGGCGGCATGGTCGCGAGCACGACCGCGCACGGGGAGGCGACGATCATAAAGGTCATCGCTCGCAGCAGCGTCGGCTGCAGGGAGGCGCCGAAGAGCAGGGGCAGGGCGAACAGCGCGATCGTGGCGGCCACCATGCCGATGGCGTACCGCTGTTCGACCTTCTCGATGAACAGCTGGGTGGGAGCCTTGGTCTCGGAGGCTTCCTCCACCATGGCCACGATCCGGGCGATCACCGAATCGGACGGGTCGCGCTCGACCTTCACCCGCAGCGCGCCGGTGCCGTTGAGGGTGCCGGCGAAGACCTCGTCCCCGGTCTCCTTGGCCACCGGCAGGGGTTCGCCGGTGATGGTGGCCTGGTCCACCTCGCTCGCCCCGTCCAGCACGCGGCCGTCCGCGCCGATGCGCTCACCGGGCCGGACCAGAATCGTGTCGCCGATCTTCAGGTCGGCGCTCGGCACGGTCTCCTCGCCGCCGCCGTCCGTGATGCGGGTCGTGACGGCTGGGGCGAGGTCGAGCAGTCCCCGTACGGAGTCGGCGGTGCGGGCGGTGGCGATCGCCTCCAGCGCACCCGAAGTGGCGAAGATGACGATCAGCAGCGCGCCGTCGAGAACCTGCCCGATGGCGGCGGCGCCGAGCGCGGCGACCACCATCAGCAGATCCACGTCGAGCGTCTTCTCGCGCAGCGCTTGCAGGCCCGCCCAGCCGGGCTCCCACCCGCCGGTGATGTAGGTCGCCGCGTACAGCGGGCCCCACGCCCATGCCGGTGCACCGAGCAGATGCAGCGGCAGGGCGATCAGGAACAGCACCAGGGCGGCGGCTGCCCACCGCGCTTCGGGCAGGGCGAAGATCCGGGTGCGGCGCCGAGGCGCCACCACGTCCCGGACGGCATCGGTCGCCGGAGACATGGGGGTCAGGGTGGAAGTCATCGCAGCGGTGATCCTTCGCGAGCGGCAAGGGGAAGGGTGCAACTCCTTCACCATACAGGAACACATGAACATTGATTCATGTGTACATCTCTGCCCGGTAACATGAACCCATGGGTCATGGAGCCGCTTCCGCGAAGAACGCCGTCCCGCGCACGCGCCTGGATGCGAGCAGTGCCGCCAAGGTCGCCACCACCTTGCAGGCCCTGGCGACCCCGTCCCGGCTGCTGATCCTCGCCCGCCTGCGCGAGGGCCCCCTCCCGGCGACCGAGCTGGCCGCAGAGGTCGGCATGGAACAGTCCGCCTGCTCCCACCAGCTCCGCCTGCTGCGCAACCTCGACCTGGTGGTCGGCGAACGCCGGGGCCGTTCGGTGGTCTACTCGCTCTACGACAACCACGTTGCCGAACTCCTGGACCAGGCCCTGTACCACGTGGAACACCTGCAACTCGGCCTGACCGACATCCCCGTCGATGCTGCCGAGCCGGACGCCGAGGCCGCCGTTCCCGGCGCCTGACGCGACTGGCGTCCCTCGGATCGTCATTTCCGGTCAGTGTCCACGCACTGATGGTGTGAAGTCGGTCTGAAGCGTGCAGCGTTGGACCTTCTACGGTCTACACGCCGTGCGACAGCGTCGAGTTGCTATGGTCGCCGACGACGCACTCTCGTGCGTCTCCTCCCCAGGGGACAACTCGCGTCCGGATGCTCGCCGAGGGCACCCGGTACGGGTGTCCCCGGCGCACCCACCGGCCAAGGTGCACTACCCCTATGGGGAGGAGACGCCTATGGGGCGTCATACAAAGGAGCAACCGAAGCGGATCAACCGGACTGCCGTCTGGCGCCGCGTGAAGTACTTGGCCTGGGCCGCCCTTGCCGGCGCGATGGCCAAACTCGCGGGGTGGGGCCTCGAACAGGCCCTTGACCGCCAGGACGGTCCGCTGTCCCACCAACAATATGGGGCAGAGGACCGATAGCTCCTGGGGAGCCCTCGGAACGGATCTGGCCTTCCGTTTCCGGGGGCTTTCTTGTCGAGCGCTGACGATGTCCGGCAGCCACACCACCATACCGCTCGGCAGTGTGGGCTTGCTCCGCTTTGGCGGATCGCCTTCTCCTCGTGCTGACGACCGCCGGGCGCAAGCTGTCAGTGCATGAAGTCCGCCGCGTGGTCCTCGGCCCAGGTGGTGAAGGAGCGGGCCGGGTGGCCGGTCAGGGTCTCGACCTCGGCGGTGACGTCGGCAGCGGTGCCCTCGGTGGCGCGCCATCCGGCGAGGAGGGCATCGGCGAGGTGTGCCGGGACCCAGTCCGACGTCTCGTCCTTCCACTGCTCGCCGGAAATGACGTCGAGCTCGACGGTCCGGCCGATCGCCTGGCCGATGCGGTCGATCTGTTCGCGGAAGGTGAGGGACTCCGGGCCGGTGAGGGTGTGGATGCCGCCGCGCTTGCTGGGGTCGGTGAGGGCGGCGAAGGCGGCCTCGGCGAGGTCGAGTTCGTGGATGGGGTCGGTGTGCGCGTCGGGGGCGGGGTGGCGTACGACGCCGGTGGAGCGGATGGACGGGGCCCACCCGAGGGCGTTGGTGGCGAAGTGGCCGGGGCGCAGGAAGGTCGAGGTGATCGGCGAGGCGGCCAGGGCCTGCTCCGTCTCCCAGTGGAAGCCCGCGATGGGGTGGCTCGCGGGATCCGGCATGAGGACGGCGGACGAGGAGAGCAGCACGATGTGCTCGACTCCCGCTGCGGCGGCCTCTGTCAGGAAGGTGTCGATGTGGGACGGCTGCGCGTAGAGGAACACCGAGGTGACGCCCTCGAGCGCGGTGCGGAAGGTGTCCGGGGCGTCGAAGGAGCAGCGGACCGAGGGAACGCCGTCCGGGAGGCGGAGTTCGCCGGGGGTGTTCGAGGCGGCCCGGACCGGCAGGCCCTGGGTGTGCAGAAGGTCGATGAGCGTGCGGCCGACGCGGCCGCGGCTGCCGGTGACAAGGGTCGTCATGGTGGTGGACATGCCTTTCGTAGGATGTGCGAGCGAGAGAGAAGTGTGCGTCGCGAAAAGATTGTGTCGCGCAAAGATCGAGTTGTTCAAGTAGTAATCGAACGCGGAAGGTGAACCGGTGGCGAAGCGGGCGGAGTTGTTGAGGCGGATCGCGGGCGAGAGTCGCCGGCACTATGCCGTGTACACGCTCTTCAATCAGGCGATGGCCTGCCGCCTGGGCCTGCATCCCACCGATCTCCAGTGCCTGAGCCTGCTCGAGATGGAGGACGGGCCCCTGAGCGCGGGCGAGATCGCGAAGCTCACCGGGCTGACCCCCGGCTCCGCCACCCGGCTCGTCGACCGGCTGGAGAAGGCCGGGCTCGCCGAACGCCGGGCCGATCCCGACGACCGCAGGCGCGCCCTGGTCGTCCTGACGGACAGTTCCGTGGCGAGGGTGGGGGCGGCGTGGGGCGGTCCGGGGAAGGCGTTCCGCGCGGTGCTGGAGAGCTATACGGAAGAGGAGCTGGCCGTCATCGGCGACTACCTCGCCCGGACCTCGGCCGTCGGCCGCGAGCAGGCCGACCGGCTGCGGGAGGCCGGGCCTCTGGAGCCCTAGACCCCTCGAGTCCTGGCTCCCTGGACCCCTAGGCGGCCTCCAACCCCCGTGCGGCGACCGCCTCCTCGTACCGCCGCACCACCAGCTCCGCCACCTCCGGCCCCGCCCCCAGCACGTCCGCCAGGACGTCGGCCCCGGCGGCCCGGGCGCCCGCCGCGATGCGGTCCGGCAGGCGGCCCGGGGCGAGGACGTACGGGGCGACCGCGACGCGGCGGACGCCCTCGGCGCGCAGGGCGCGGACCGCGTCCTCGGTGCGCGGCGTGGAAGCGGAGGCGAACGCGGGCCGCACGGCGCACCAACCGGTGTGCCGCCACTCCCGCGCGATTGCTGCGATCACCGCGTTCGCCTCCGGGTCGGAGGAGCCCGCCGAGGCCAGGACGACCCCGGTCGAGCGCCGGTCGCCGGGCCGCAACCCGGCGTCGTGCAGCCGCCGTTCGAGGGCGGCGGTCAGCAGGGGCGAGGGGCCCAGGACCGCCGCCTGGTGCACGGTCAGGCGTGGCAGCCGGGGCGTGATCGCGCGCAGGACGGTCGGCAGGTCGTACTTGGCGTGGAAGGCGCGGGTCAGGAGGAGGGGGAGGACGACGGTCTCCCGTACTCCGTCCGCGGCCAGGTGTTCCAGCGCCGCCGGCACGCTCGGGGCGCAGTGGTCCAGGAAGCCCGTCTCGACGCGCAGCCCGGGCCGCAGCGCCGCGACGTGCGCGCGCAGCGCGGCGACGGTCGCCGCGTGGCGCGGGTCGCGGCTGCCGTGGGCGACGAGGAGCAGGGCCATGGCCATGGTCCGTCCCCTCAGCCCAGGCCTCGGGTGCGCAGCACGCGGCGCTCCAGTGGGCTGAAGACGATCAGGTCGATGGCGATGCCGACGAGAAGGATGAGGAGGATGCCGAGCAGGACGGACGGCATGTCGGAGTCGGTGCGGGCGTTCTCCAGGTACTGGCCCAGGCCCAGCCCCAAGTCGGGCGAGGAGGCGATGAGTTCGGCGGCCATCAGCGAGCGCCAGGAGAAGGCCCAGCCCTGCTTGAGGCCGGAGATGTAGCCGGGCAGGGCGGCCGGCAGCAGGATGTGCCGGGCGCCGCGCAGCCCCGTGGCGCCCAGCGTGCGTCCGGCGCGCAGGTACAGCGGGGGGACCTGGTCGATGCCGGAGACCAGGCCGTTGGCGATGGAGGGCACGGCGCCGAGCAGGATGACGGCGTACATCGCCGAGTCGGTGATGCCCAGCCAGATCACGGCGGCCGGGACCCAGGCCACGGAGGGTAGGGACTGCAGGCCGGAGAGGATCGGGCCGAGCGCGGCCCGTACGAACGGTACGCGGGCCACGAGGAGTCCGAGCGGGGTGCCGACGGCGAGTGCGGCGAGGAAGCCGAGCAGGCCGCGCGAGACACTCGTCCAGATGATGTCGAACAGCGTGCCCTGCAGCCAGAGTTGGCGCAGGCTGTGCCAGACGGCCGACGGGTCGGGGAGCTTGTAGTCGTCGGTGACCCCGGCGACCACGAGGAGCTTCCACACGGCGAGCACGAGCACGACCGCCGTCACCGGCGGCAGTACCTTGTGCAGCAGGACCTGGCGCACGGGGGTGCGTCGTTCCTGCACGGTGTCCAGGGCGTCGAGCCCGGCCTCCAGGCCCGCGATGTCGGACCGCTCGGTGGCCTCGGCCTCAGTGCTTGCCATGGCGACGGATCTCCCCCCGTAGTTCCTCGGTGATCTCGACGGACAGGTCCGCGACGGCGGTGTCCTCGATGCGGCGCGGCTGCGGCAGGCCGACCTTCCACTCCCGCACCACCCGCCCCGGCCGGGACGAGAGCAGCACCACGCGCTGGCCGAGCCGTACGGCCTCGCGCACGTTGTGGGTGACGAACAGGACGGACAGCGAGGCCTGGGCCCAGACGCGGGTGAGTTCGTCGTGGAGCACGTCGCGGGTGATGGCGTCGAGCGCGGCGAACGGCTCGTCCATCAGCAGCACCCGGCTGTCCTGCGCGAGGGCGCGGGCGAGCGCGACGCGCTGGCGCATGCCGCCCGACAGCTCGTGGACCCGCTTGCCGTGCGCACCGCCCAGGCGGACGAGCTCCAGCAGCCGTTCCGCCTCGGCCCTGCGCCCGGCCTTCGGCACGCCCCGCAGCCGCAGGGCGAGTTCGATGTTGCGGCCCGCCGTCAGCCAGGGGAACAGGGCGTGTTCCTGGAACATCAGCGCCGGACGTCCGCCGCCCACCTCGATGCTGCCCGCGGTGGGCCGGTCGAGGCCGGCGACCAGGTTGAGCAGAGTGGACTTGCCGCAGCCGGACGCGCCCAGCAGACAGACGAATTCGCCGGGCCGTACGTCGAGCGAGATGTCCTCCAGTACGGGCCTGCCGTCCGTGCGGCCGAAGCTCTTGTGCACGCCATCGATGCGGACGGCGGCCGTGTCGGGCTCGTCTGTGGTCGTTGCCGGGGCCATCCGGGACCTCCTGGGTGCGGGGGGTGCGAGGGCGGCGTCACTGCCTGCCGAGACCTGCCGCCGAAACCGGCGGCCTGCCCTCGGACTTGAGGACTTTGTTGAGCAGAGTGAGGTCGTAGATGCCGGACAGATCCGGCTTGTCCAGCAGACCGGCGGAGACCGCGTGGGCGGACTCGGCGTCCAGGGTGGCGGCCAGCGGGTCGTCGGTGACGCGGATGCTCTGCCACGCCGGGTCGAGGACGTCGGCCGGAAGTCCCTTGCCGGAGAGCTTCTTCAGGGCCGCGTCGGCGGCCGACTTCGCCTGGCCCGGGTGGGCCGTGATCCAGGCGTTGGTCCTCACCGAGCCGCGCAGCACGGCCTCGACCACATCGGGGTGTTGGCCCAGGAACTTCTGGGACACGATCACATTGGTGATCACGAACTTCCCGTCCGGCCACAGCGAGGACTCGTCGAGGAGCACCTTGCCGCCTTCCGAGACCAGCTTGGACGCCGTCGGCTCGGGTACCCAGGCGCCGTCGATCGAGCCGGACTTGAAGGCGTCCGGGATGACCTTGTTGTCCGACCGGACGACGGAGACGTCGCCCTTGCCGCTCTGCGGGTCGACCTTCCAGCCCTTCCCCGCGACCCAGTTGAGGAAGGCCACGTCCTGCGTGTTGCCCTTCTGCGGTGTGGCGATCCGCCTGCCCCTGACCTCGTCGAGCGAGCGGATCTTCTTGGGGTCGACCACGAGCCTGACCCCGCCGGACGCGGACCCGGAGATGATCCGCAGGTTCCGGCCCCCGGACTTCGTATAGCCGTTGACGGCGGGGGACGGGCCGACCCAGCCGATGTCGATGGAGCCCGCGTTGAGCGCCTCGATCTCGGACGGGCCCGCGTTGAAGGTGGTCGACTTCAGTGCGGTGCCGCCCAACTCCTTCTGCAGGAAACCCTGTTGTTCGCCCACCAGCGGGGTGGCGTGCGTGATGTTGGGGAAGTAGCCGATGCGGACCGTGTCGGCGGACAGCCGTTTGCCTCCGGCTTTGACGGAGGTCTTGTCCGAGACCTTCTGGGATCCGTAGCCGCAGGCGCCGAGCGAGGCGGCCAGCAGCAGGACGGCGAGGGAGCGGCGGGCGACGTGCATGGTCAGAAGTCCCAACCCGCCATGCCGGCGGTCAGGGTCGTCCCGTCGGCCGGATCGATCAGCAGGAAGGATCCGGTGCGCCGGGAGACCGCGTACGGGTCGAGGGCGAGCGGCTCGGCGGTGCGCAGGACGACCCGTCCGATGTCGTTGGCGGCCAGCTCGCCGGGCGAGGGCTGCTGGGACAGGTCGGCCAGGTTCAGCCGGGACGGCAGGTCCTTGACGATCGCCTTGACCGTGCGCGTCGTGTGCTTGAGCAGCACCCGGTCGCCGACGCGCAGCGGCCGGTCGGCGACGTGGCAGACGGTCGCCTCGACGTCCCGCACCGGCACGGGCGCGCCGTCGGTGGGGGCGATGAGGTCGCCGCGCGAGACGTCGAGGTCGTCGGCGAGCCGTACGGTCACGGACTGCGGCGCCCAGGCCACCTCTGCCGGTTCGCCGAGCGCGTCGATGGCCGTGATCGTGCTGGTGCGGCCGGACGGCAGCACGGTCACCGCGTCGCCGACCCGCAGCACGCCGGAGGCGATCTGGCCCGCGTAGCCGCGGTAGTCGGGCAGCGTCGCGGACTGCGGGCGGATGACGTACTGGACGGGGAAGCGCACCACGTCGCCGGTGGGGTCGGCGACCACGGGGACGGACTCCAGGTGCTCGAGGACGGTCGGGCCGCCGTACCAGTCCATGTGCGCGGAGGGCGTGACCACGTTGTCCCCGGCGAGCGCGGACACCGGGATCGCGGTGACCTCGGGGATGCCGAGGGAGGAGGCGTACGCGGTGAACTCCTCGGCGACCGGGGCGAAGATGGACTCCGCGTAGCCGACGAGGTCCATCTTGTTGACGGCCAGGACCACGTGCGGGACGCGCAGCAGGGCGGCGACGGCCGCGTGGCGGCGGGTCTGCTCGACCACCCCGTTGCGGGCGTCCACCAGCACGACGGCCAGCTCGGCGGTGGAGGCGCCGGTGACCATGTTGCGGGTGTACTGCACATGCCCGGGGGTGTCCGCGAGGACGAACCGCCTGCCGCCGGTGGCGAAGTAGCGGTACGCCACGTCGATGGTGATGCCCTGCTCGCGCTCCGCGCGCAGCCCGTCGGTGAGCAGCGCGAGGTCGGGTCCCTCGAGGCCGCGGCCGCGCGAGGCGTGCTCGACGGCCTCGAGCTGGTCGGCCAGCACCGACCGGGAGTCGTGCAACAGCCGCCCGACGAGCGTGGACTTGCCGTCGTCGACCGATCCCGCGGTGGCGAAGCGCAGCAGCGAGGTCGCGCCCGCGGCAAGGGTGTCGGTGCTCATGGTCAGAAGTACCCTTCGCGTTTGCGGTCTTCCATGGCGGCCTCCGAGAGCCGGTCGTCGGCCCTCGTCGCGCCGCGCTCGGTGAGCCGGGAGGCGGCGATCTCGGCGATGACCTGCTCGACGCTCACGGCGTCGGAGTCGACGGCGCCGGTGCAGGACATGTCACCGACGGTGCGGTAGCGCACCGTCCGTTTCTCGACGGGCTCGCCGTCGCGGGGGCCGCCCCAGGCGCCGGGGGCCAGCCACATGCCGTCGCGGGCGAAGACCTCGCGCTCGTGGGCGTAGTAGATCTCCGGCAGCGCGATCTTCTCGCGGGCGATGTACTGCCACACGTCCAGCTCGGTCCAGTTGGACAGGGGGAAGACGCGCACGTGCTCGCCGGGGGAGTGACGGCCGTTGTAGAGCTGCCACAGCTCGGGGCGCTGGCGCCGGGGGTCCCAGGCGCCGAACTCGTCGCGCAGCGAGAAGACGCGCTCCTTCGCCCGGGCCTTCTCCTCGTCCCGGCGGCCGCCGCCGAACACGGCGTCGAAGCGGCCCTGTTCGATGGCGTCCAGCAGTGGCAGGGTCTGCAGCGGGTTGCGGGTGCCGTCGGGGCGCTCGCGCAGCCGGCCGTCGTCGATGAACTCCTGTACGGACGCGATGTGCAGCCGCAGCCCGTGCTCCGCGACCGTGCGGTCGCGGTAGGCGATGACCTCGGGGAAGTTGTGCCCGGTGTCCACGTGCAGCAGCCCGAAGGGGAGCGGTGCCGGTGCGAACGCCTTCAGCGCCAGATGCAGCATGAGTATGGAGTCCTTGCCGCCCGAGAAGAGCAGCACCGGCCGCTCGAACTCCCCTGCCACCTCACGGAAGATGTGCACCGACTCGGACTCCAGCGCGTCCAGGTGCGACAGGGCGTAAGGGGTGTCGTCCACGCTCACAGCACTCCTCTCTCGTTCAGCAGCGCGTACACGGCGCCGGCCGACTCGGCCGGGGACTGCTCGTGGGCCGGGATGCGCAGGTCGGGATCATCGGGTATCTCGTACGGGTCGTCCACGCCTGTCAGGCCCGTGAGCTCCCCGGCGGCCTGCCGGGCGTACAGGCCCTTCACGTCGCGCTCGGCGCACACCGTGACCGGCGTCGCCACATGGACCTCCACATAGGCGGTGCCGCGCTGCTCGTGGCGCTTGCGGACCGCGTCGCGTGCCTCCGCGTAGGGGGCGATGACCGGTACGAGCACCTTCACGCCGTGTGCGGCGAGGAGTTGGGCGACGAACCCGATGCGCCGCACATTGGTGTCGCGGTCCTCGCGGGAGAAGCCGAGCCCGGCGGAGAGGAAGGTACGGATCTCGTCTCCGTCGAGCACCTCCACCCGGTGGCCCTCGTCGCGCAGTCTGTCCGCCAGGGCGTGGGCGATCGTCGTCTTGCCCGCGCTCGGCAGGCCGGTGAGCCATACCGTCGCGCCTGTGTGCATGTGTCCTTCCCCCGTCATCAGTGCAGTCCGCATTCGGTCTTGGCCCGGCCGGCCCAGCGGCCGGCGCGCGCGTCCTCGCCCTCGAGCACCCGGCGGGTGCAGGGGGCGCAGCCGATGGACGCATATCCGTCCATCAGAAGGGGGTTGGTGAGCACCCCGTGCTCCGCGACGTAGGCGTCGACGTCGTCCTGTGTCCAGCGGGCGATCGGCGAGACCTTCACCTTGCGCCGCTTGGCGTCCCAGTCGACGACGGGGGTGTGCGCCCGGGTCGGGGACTCGTCGCGCCGCAGGCCCGTCGCCCAGGCGTCGTAGGAACGCAGGCCCTCCTCAAGGGGCTTGACCTTGCGCAGGGCGCAGCACAGGTCGGGGTCGCGGTCGTGCAGCCGCGGCCCGTGGGCGGCGTCCTGCTCGGCGACGGTCCGGGGCGGGGTGAGGGTGACGACCCGGACGTCCATCACGGCCGCGACGGCGTCGCGGGTGCCGATGGTCTCCGGGAAGTGGTAGCCGGTGTCCAGGAAGACGACGTCGACGCCGGGCAGGGCCTGCGAGGCGAGGTGCGCGACGACGGCGTCCTCCATGGAGGAGGTGACACAGAAGCGTTCGCCGAAGGTGCCGACGGCCCAGCGCAGGATCTCCGCCGCGGGGGCGTCCTCGAGCTCGCGGCCCGCCCGCTCGGCGAGCTGCTCAAGTCCGGTCATGGCCGTCCCCCTTGGCCAGGCCCCGGGCGAGGAGGCCCAGGAACTTCAGCTGGAAGGCCCGGTTGCAGGCCGCGCACTCCCAGGCGCCGTGGCCCTGCTCGTTCGGGCGCAGGTCCTCGTCGCCGCAGTAGGGGCAGAAGAACGGTGCGGCGCGCTCGCTCACGAGAGGTCCTCCTCGGCGGCCCGGCCCACCCACGCCGCGAACCGCTCGCCTTCGGTGCGCTGTTCGAGGTAGCGGCGCAGTACGCGCTCGATGTAGTCCGGCAGTTGCTCCGAGGTCACCTTCAGGCCCCTCACCTTGCGGCCGAACCCGGCCTGGAGGCCGAGTGCCCCGCCCAGGTGCACCTGGAACCCCTCGACCTGGTCGCCGTGGTCGTCCAGGACCAGCTGGCCCTTGAGGCCGATGTCCGCGACCTGGATACGGGCGCACGCGTTCGGGCAGCCGTTGAGGTTGACGGTGAGCGGCTCGTCGAACTCCGGCAGGCGGCGCTCCAGTTCGTCGATGAGCGACGCGCCGCGCGCCTTGGTCTCGACGATCGCCAGCTTGCAGAACTCGATGCCGGTGCAGGCCATCGTGCCGCGCCGGAAGGGGGACGGGGCCACGCGCAGGTCCAGTGCCTCGAGCCCGGAGACCAGCGAGGCGACGCGGTCGGCCGGCACGTCGAGGACGATCATCTTCTGCTCGGCCGTGGTGCGCAGCCGTCCCGAGCCGTGTTCCTCGGCCAGTTCGGCGATCTTGGTGAGGGTGGCGCCGTCGACCCGGCCCACGCGCGGCGCGAAGCCGACGTAGAAGCGGCCGTCGCGCTGACGGTGCACGCCGACGTGGTCGCGCCACCGCTCCACGGGCTGTTCGGGCGCCGGGCCGTCGGTGAGCGTACGGCCCAGGTACTCCTCCTCCAGCACCCGGCGGAACCTCTCCGCGCCCCAGTCGGCGACGAGGAACTTCAGCCGGGCGCGGTTGCGCAGCCGCCGGTATCCGTAGTCGCGGAAGATGCCGATGACCCCGCCGTAGACGTCGGGCACGTCCTCGAGCGGTACCCAGGCGCCCAGGCGGACGCCGATTCTCGGGTTGGTGGACAGGCCGCCGCCGACCCACAGGTCGAAGCCCGGGCCGTGTTCGGGGTGGTGCACGCCGACGAAGGCCACGTCGTTGATCTCGTGGACGACGTCCAGCAGCGGTGAGCCCGAGACGGCCGACTTGAACTTGCGCGGCAGATTGGAGAATTCCGGGGAGCCGATGAAGCGGCGGTGGATCTCCTCGATCGCCGGGGTGCCGTCGATGATCTCGTCCTCGGCGATGCCCGCGACGGGCGAGCCGAGGATGACCCGCGGGGTGTCCCCGCACGCCTCCGTCGTGGACAGGCCCACGGCCTCGAGCCGCCGCCAGATCTCGGGCACGTCCTCGATCCGGATCCAGTGGAACTGGATGTTCTGCCGGTCGGTGATGTCGGCCGTGCCGCGGGCGAACTCCTGGGAGACCTCGCCGATCACCCGCAGCTGCGCGGTCGTCAGCCGGCCGCCGTCGACGCGCACGCGGAGCATGAAGTACTCGTCGTCCAGCTCCTCCGGTGGCAGGACGGCGGTCTTGCCACCGTCGATGCCGGGCCTGCGCTGGGTGTACAGGCCCCACCAGCGCATACGCCCGCGCAGATCGCTGGGGTCGATCGAGTGGAAGCCGGTTTTGGAATAGATCGTCTCAATGCGTGTCCGCACATTGAGACCGTCGTCGTCCTTCTTGAACTGCTCGTTGGCGTTGAGCGGAGTGAAGTGGCCTGCGGCCCACTGGCCTTCGCCGCGATGGCGTCCGGTCCTGCGCCCGGTCGCGGCCGTGGGGGATTGAGGGGTGGCAGCCATGGCGGTGAAGTCCTATCGGATGTCCTGCTGCAGCCGAAAAATGGCCCACGAAGTCGCCGAGGCAGCCGGACGAGGCAGCCTGGCACCCTGATGACCTGCACAGATGCCGGATTCGGAGACGTGGTGCACTCACCCGTCCGCGACAGCGGGGACGGGGAGGGAAGTGCGGTGGTGCGCGGCGGTCAGCCCGCCGGACAGATGGCGCTGGACACGCGGACGAGATCGACGTGACGTCGACTCACCAAGGCAATTCCAGCTCGGGACATGACGGAAGCGTGGCACGGCGGTCTCGGGCCAGTCCACCACCTTCCGCAATGCGAGATACGCCGTCCCGCATTGCGGGACGGCGCATCGGGTACTCGTCAGGCGGCGGTGGCGTGCGCCCCGGGCCAGGGGCCGGGCACGGGGCGGGCCGGCTCGTCCTCGGTCTTCGTCCCGAAGACGTGGAATCCGCGCTTCTCGTAGTTCGGGATCGCGTGCGGCCCGTCCTTGGTGCAGGTGTGCAGCCACACCCGCTCGGTCGGCTCCATGCCGGGCCAGCGCTCGGCCATGTCCCAGGCCCGGGCGGTGCCGAACGACAGCAGGTACCCGCCGATACGGCGGCCCTGGAAGGAGGGGATCAGCCCGAAGTAGCAGATTTCGACCGTGCGTTCCGGCTGTGCCTCCAGCTCGATGTAACCGGCCGGAGTGCCGTGTTCGTACGCGACCCAGGTCTCCACCCCAGGCTTCCCGAGGAACGCCCGCCACTGCTCGTATGTCCACGGCAGCCGGTCGGTCCAGGAGATGTCACCGCCCACGGCGGTGTACAGGAACCGGCTGAATTCCGGCGAAGGCGTCTCGGCCCGGACGATCCGGATGCCGGCCTGAGGGGCGGGCTCGGGAGACGGCGCGAGGTCGGCCGGCGAGGTCATGTGGAGCGACCACGTGGTCACCGGTGTCGTCTTGTCGTTCATGAACCCCATCCGACCATGACCCGGCCGGGACGGCCATAGCCCTGTGGCCAGCGCTATCGCCCGGCTCGCCGGGATGAACGCACCGGTCGGCGACGGATACGGTTAGGCCGTGCAGGCAGCGAACGAACCACCGGGTCCGCGTTCCGGAAGACTCCACCGGGCCCGGGTCCTCTACCGGAATGTGTCGAAACGCCGGATGGCGTGGCTCCTCTTGAAGGACACCGTCAACTCGTGCATGGAATACCGGGTCACCGGCCTCGCCGGCGAGGCCGCCTTCTTCACGCTGTTGTCGCTGCCTCCGCTGCTGCTCGCCCTGGTCGGCCTGCTGGGCTACCTCGACGACTGGACGGGCACCGACACCATCGGCGCCCTCCAGCGCAACATCGTCAAGGCGTCCCAGGCCGTCCTGTCGAGCAAGGGCGTCGACGAGATCACCACACCCCTTCTGCATGACGTGCAGAAGGGGAGCCGGCGTCTGGACGTCGTCTCGGTCGGTTTCCTCATCGCCCTGTGGTCCGGCTCCCGGGCCGTCAACGTCTTCGTCGACACCATCACGATCATGTACGGGCTGGAGGGCAAGCGCGGCATCGTGCGCACGCGGCTGCTCGCCTTCCTCCTCTATCTGGTCGCCCTGGTCCTCGGGACGGTGGTGCTGCCCCTGCTGGTCGCCGGGCCGGGGGTCGTCGTCAGTGTCGTGCCCTGGAGCGGGGATGTGGTGTGGCTGTTGTACTGGCCCGTGGTCATCGTGCTCTCCATCGCGTTCCTCACGACGCTGTACCACGTGTCCGTGCCGGTCCGCTCGCCCTGGCAGGAGGACATCCCGGGCGCGCTCGTCGCCCTGGCGATGTGGGTGCTGGGCAGCTTCCTGCTGCGCGTCTATCTGATGCACACGATCGAGGGCCCCACCATCTACGGCTCGCTGGCCGCGCCCATCGCGGTGCTGCTGTGGATCGGTGTCTCGGCCTTCGCGGTGCTCGTGGGCGCGGCGGTCAACGCCGCGATAGACCGTGTGTGGCCGTCCGTCGCCACCGCCGCCGCGCGTGCCGAGGTCGACCGGCAGAAGGAGGCCGCCGCGGCGAAGGCGGCGGCCGAACGGGCCGCGCTGGCGCTGGTGCACGAGCTGGAGGACGACCCGGCCGAGTCCCCCGAGGACGACGGTGCCACGGGCCGGGACCGCGAGCCGCCCTCGGAGTTCCCCGAGCGGTGGGCACAGTTCCTGCCGCCGGAGGACGTGCGCTCGCGCCTGGCGCAGACGAAGCCCGAACCCAAGCACGCCAAGCACCGCCGAGACCAGCCGAGGGGCTGATATCGGCCAGCAGGGCGCCCCCGGAATGTGCCGGTGGGCGCCTTTCTGTGTTTCCGATGTGCCGCCAGGCGGCCGGAGTTGATGCTGGTTGATCGAGCTGTTGATTGTTTGTGTGCTCAAGTGCATGATCGTGGCCGGTTTTTGGGCTGCTGAGGCGCATGTTGTGTCGCCTAGCCTTTGACTCATGACCGACACACGTGGGTACATGACCGAAACCGATGACCTCACCGAGCTCGACTTCTCCCCGCTCGCGCCGGAGGAGGCCGAGGCGCTCGAGGACCGCGTCTACCTGCTCGGCGTGCACGCCGACGGTGTGCGAGCCCTGTAAGTACTCGAGTTGACGCACAGCGCAACCGAGGGTCCCGGGCTGTCCGCAGCCCCGGGACCCTCGCACGTCCGGACCGCCGCCGTCATCGACCCGGCGCTGCTGGGCATGCCGGTGCCGCGCCGCACGGTCCTGCCCGCCGGCGCGGACGCGGACGCCGTGCGGACGGCCCTGGCCGGCCTCGACCCGGAGCACAGGCTCGGCTCGGCCGACCCCCTCTTCCTGTCCGCTGCCCCCGTCGGCCGTCCCGGGCCGCGCGTGCTCTGGCTGGGACTGCCCGCCGACCGCGAGCCCGCCGACCACGGGTCCGCCGACGATGGGTCCGCCGATGTCCGGCATCGTGAACTCACCGCGCTGCTCGGCGAGCTGCCGCAGGCGGCGGAGGACCAGGTCCTCGCCGCGGTCCGCCTGCTCGCCCGGCTCGCGCCCGGCTCGCCCGTGACCCTCGCCGTCATGCCGCAGGTCACCGGCGAGGGCAGCGGCAGCGGCCTGGCGTACTCCCGCGACCCGGCCACCGGCACGCCGGGCCTCACCGGTACGTACCGCCCGGGCGGCACCGGCGAGCAACTGCTGGCCGCCGGCGGCGACGACCTCGCGACCGCCGCGGCCGGCCGGCCTTGGGGCGCGTCCCTCGCCCGGCTCGTGCGAGACGCCGAGAAGACGCTGCGACGGCCGGTGCGGGTGGAGTTCGCCGTCGAACGCGACAGCCTGTCCGTCCTCGCCGTCCGCCCCGCCGAACCCGCCCGGGCGGCGCTGCTCCGCGCCGTCGCCGCCGACGGCCGCGCGGGCCGCATCGGCGGACGGCAGGCGCTGGAGCGCGTCGGCCCGCAGGAGCTCGCCGCCGCCCTCGCCCCCGCCGTACGGCCCGACGGCACCCCGTCCGTGGCCGAGGGGCTCGGCGTCTCGCCCGGAGTGGCCGCGGGGATCGCGGTCTTCAGCAGCGCCGAGGCGGTGGCCGCACGCGAGGCGGGCCGCGAACCGGTGCTCGTGCTGCGCGAGTCGCGCCCGGAGGACCTGCCCGGACTGCTCGCCTCGGTGGCCGTCGTCACCGAACGCGGCGGACGCACCTCCCACGCCGCCGTGGTCACCCGCGGCCTGGGCCGCCCGTGCGTCACCGCGCTCGCCCACGCGGTCGTCGACGCCGGCGCCCGGCAACTGCGCGGCGCGGACGGCGACGTGATCACGGCGGGCGCCCCCCTCACGGTCGACGGCGGTACCGGGGCCGTGTACCGGGGCACCCACGCCCCGGCCGTCCCGGACGCCGGGCTCACCGCGGACGCCGACTGGCTGCTGGCACAGGCGGACCGGGTCCCGGGCCCGGCCCTGCGCGTCAACGCCGACTCGGCCGACGACGCCCTGCGCGGCCGGGCGGCGGGCGCCACGGGCGTCGGGCTGTGCCGCGTGGAGCACATGTTCCTCGGCGAGCGCCAGCCCCTGCTCGAGCGCGTCCTGCTGGCCGCGCCCGGAGCGGAGTCGGACGAAGCGCTCAGGACCGCCGGGGAGCTGCTGCGCGAGGAGTTCACGCGGCTGCTGGCGGCCATGGACGGCCTGCCCGTCGCCGTCCGTCTGCTCGACCCGCCCCGGCACGAATTCCTGCCCGACCTCGCGGACCTGACCGCGGACGCGGCGGTCGCCCGCGCCCTCGGCCGCCCGGAGGCGGAAGCCGAAGCGGAACGACTCGCCGCCGTCCGGGAATTGAGCGAGAAGAACCCGATGCTCGGCGTGCGCGGAGTGCGCCTCGGCATCCTGCTGCCCGAGCTCACCGCCGTACAGCTGCGCGCCCTGGACGAGGCCGCCGAGGCACTGCGGCGCGAAGGGGCCGACCCCCGGCCGGAAGTGCTGGTCCCCATGGTCGCCACCGCACGCGAACTGGACGTGGTCCGCGCGGTCATGGACGAGGTGCTCATGCCCACCGCGCCCCGTATGCCCCTCGGCGTCATGATCGAGACACCGCGCGCCGCGCTCGTGGCGGCCGAACTGGCCGCCCGCGCCGACTTCTTCTCGATCGGCACGAACGACCTCACCGCCCTGGTGTGGGGGCTGTCCAGGGACGACGCGGACCGTGAACTCCTGCCCCGCTACCGGTCGCTGGGCATCGTGGACGCCTCCCCGCTGGAGCGGTGGGACGACCGAGGTGTCGGCGAACTGGTCCGCCGCATGGTCTCCGACGCCCGGGCCGTCAAGCCCGGCCTGCCGATCGGGGTGTGCGGCGAGCACGCCACCGACGAGGCGGCCGTCCGCTCCCTGGCCCGGGCCGGCATCGACTACCTCTCGTGCGTCGCACCGCAGTTGCCCATGACGCGCCTCGCCCGGGCCCGCGCGGCACTGGACGACGCAGCAGACGACGCAGCATTGGACGATCGGATGAACCATGACTGAGCCCGCGGTCGAAGTGGACCGGCTGTCACGGACCTTCACCGCCGACGGCAAGCACATCGTCGCCCTGCGCGACGTCAGCTTCCGTCTCGACGAGGGCCGGATCCTGGGGCTGCTCGGCAGCAACGGCGCCGGCAAGACCACCCTGACCAAGATCCTCTCCACGCTGCTCCTGCCCACCTCGGGCACGGCCAGGGTCTTCGGCCTCGACGTCACCCGCCACGAACGCGAGGTGCGCCGCATGACCGGCGTCGTCTTCGGCGGGGACCGAGGCCTGTACGCGAAGCTCACCGGCCGCGACAACATGCGCTTCTTCGCGATGCTCGCCGGAGTGGGACGCCGCGGCCTGCGCGGGCGGGTGGAGGCCGCTCTCGAGGAGGTCGGCCTCGCCGACGCGGCCGGCCGCTCGGTGAACACCTACTCCAAGGGCATGCGCCAGCGCCTGCACATCGCCATCGGGATGATCGCCGAACCCCGTCTGCTGCTGCTGGACGAGCCGACCGTGGGCCTCGACCCGGTCGAGGCGGAGCGGTTGCGCGGCTCGGTCGCACGCCTGCGGGACAACGGCGTCTCCGTACTGCTGACCAGCCACTACCTCCTGGACATCGAGCGGCTGGCCGACCGGGTGCTGGTCCTCGCGGACGGCACGGTGGCGGCCGACCTCGCCGTCGCCGAGTTCGCCGGACTGGCCGGCTTCACGGCCACGGTGACGGTACGCGGCAAGGGGGCGGTCCCCGCGGCGGAGCGGTTCGCCTCGGACACCGTCGAGGTCGACGCCGTAACGGCCGACGCCGGACTGTGGACCGTACGGCTGCGGGTCCGCGACTGGGGCCACGACTCCTTCGGCTTGCTCGGACGGGCGATGGCCGGCTCGGACATCCTGGACGTGGACGTCGCGCCCCTGCGGCTCGAGGACGTCTACGCCCACGTCGCGGAGCGGCTCCGCGCCGGGGAGCGGATCAAGGCGGAGGCGACCGCGGGTGAATGAGCGTCTCGCGACCGCGTCATGGGCGGTCTGGGCCGCCCTGCGCACGGAACAACGCGCCATGCGGGGCAGCCCCCTCGTCGTCATCGGCTCCGCCGTGCAGCCCGCCGTCTTCCTGCTGGTCACCCTGGGCACCCGCGCCCCCGGACCCGGCGGCGCCACCCGGCTGGTCTCCGCGGTGATGCTCACCGCCATGTGGAGCTCCACGGTGTGGATGGCCGGCGGCGTCCTGCGCAGGGAGCGCACCTCCGGCACCCTGGCGCGCTGTGTCCTCGGCGTCCCGGGGCCAGGACTCGTCCTGCTGGGCAAGAGCCTCGGCGCCACCCTGTACAGCACGGCCGTCATCGTCGTCAGCACCGGCGCCTCCGCCGCCGTGCTGGGCGTCGGGATACGGCTCGACCGCCCCGGCTGGGTGCTGGCCGCCCTGCTCACCGCCATCGCCTCGGGCACCGCCCTGGGCATGCTGGTGGCCTGTCTGTTCCTCGTCACCGAACACGGGCTGGCCTGGTCCAGCGCGCTCATGTACCCGGTGTTCATCGCCGGCGGACTGCTCATCCCGCACGACGTCCTGCCGGTGTGGCTGCGCTGGGTGTCGGCGGGGGTGAGCCTGCGCTGGATCCACGAGTTCCTCACGGGAGCAGCACTCGGCGACGTCGACACGGGACGGCTCGGCGTCGCGCTCGCCCTCACCGCCGCCTACGCGGCCGTCGCGGTGTTCTCGCTGCGCCGCGCGGTCGGCCGGGCCCGCCGGAAGGGGACCCTTGACCTCGTCTGAGACGACTGCTGAGACGGCCGCTGGGACAACCGCGCGCCGTGCACAGGACGCACCGCTGCTGTGGCGGATGGCGGAGAGCGCGCGGCTGGGCTGGTACGAGTACCGCGCGGTCAACCCGCCGCTGATCACGCTCAGCGCCACCGTGCCCCGGGTGGTGCTGCAGACCCTCTTCTTCACCCTGCTGGGCGGCGTGGTCGCCGGGCCGGGCCACCGGCGGTACGTCTTCGTCGGGGCGCTGGCCCTCGGCATGGCGACCATGAACGTCGTCGGCATCGCCAACGTGCCGGTGACGGACAAGACGTCGGCGACGTTCTGGCGGCTGCGGACGGGCAGCCTGCACCCGGGGGCCGTCTTCCTGGCCCGGGCCGCGCCCTATCCGGTGGCCGGGCTGGCGGTGCTGGCCGTCAACCTCGCGGTGGTGGCCCCGCTCACCGGACAGACCCGGCTCGGCCTCGAACTGCTGCCGCTGCTGGGCCTGTACGCACTGATGTCGTGCACCCTGACCGCCTGCGGCCTGGTGGCCGGCAGCCTCGCCATCGGCCGGCGGGCGGAGGTGCTCTCCAACAACCTGCTGTCCTACGGGATCACCCTGTGCAGCGGGGCGTTCCTGCCCAACGGGCGGCTGGAGTGGGTGGACGCGGTCGGCAGCGTCCTGCCGCTGCACCACGGACTCCTCGCCGTGCGGGCCGCGTTGGAGGACCGGCCGTGGGCCGCCCACGCGGCCGCCGAGGCGGCGGTCGGCCTGGCCTGGGCGGTGGCCGCGGCGGCCGTGATCGCGATCCAGGTCCGCCGGGCGCACCGCCACGGCCACGACGACTTCGATTGACGTCCTCACCGGGCTGAAGCCCGGTGATTCCTTCCAGCCCCGCCGTTGTCGCGGTGGGGCTCTGGGATGGGTTCCTGTTTCATCGGCTGCTGCTCCCGCGTGGGGAGTCTGACGCGGCCTCCGCAGGCGTTTTGACGCTCCGCCTCCCGCCGCATCCCAGCGGCGAGTTTCCGTCCAGCGGCGCGTATGTTCATCTCGGCGTTCTCGTCCCGGTCGTGGACCGCGCCACAGGAGCAGGTCCAAGTGCGTATCCGCAGGCCGGCTTGTCCCTTGGGTCCTTCCAGGGCTCCGCAGCGGGAGCACAGCTGGGTGGAGGGGAACCACCGGTCGACCTTGACGAAGGTCCGCCCGTACCGTGCGCACTTGGCCTGCAGGGTGCGGACGAACATGCCCAGGGACTGATCATGGACGCTCTTGCCCCGCCTGCCGCGCCGTGTGCCCATGCCCTTCACGTTCAGGTCCTCCACGTACACGGCTTGGCTCTCGCGCGCGATACGGGAGGTGTGCTGATCGATGAAGTCGCGCCGCCGGTCGGCGACACGGGCATGGATCCTGGCGACAACACGCTGGGCTTTGCGCCGGTTGCTGCTTCCCTTCTCTTTGCGGGACAACTCGCGCTGCGCGCGGCGGAGTTTCTTCTCCGCGCGGCGCAGGAACTTGGGGGTGGCGACCTTCCGGCCGCGTAGCACCGCATAGGTCGCGAGGCCGAGGTCGATGCCGGTTTCGGTGTCGTCGAGATCGAGTTCCGCCAGCGGCTCGGAGCCGGTCTCGACAACGAAGCTGGCGAAGTACCGGCCGGCTGCATCCTTGATCACGGTCACGGACGAAGGTTCCGCCGGGAGTCCGCGGGACCAGCGGACCTCCACGTCCCCGATCTTCGGCAGGCGCAGCTTCCCACCCGCGGTGATGGCGAAGCGGGCGTTGCGGGTGAAGCGGACCGCCTGGCGGCTGGTCTTCTTCTTGAACTTCGGCGGCCCCGTCTTCGGTCCGGCACGCAGGCCCTTCTTCGAGGCGAAGAAGTTGCTGTAGGCCATCTCCAGATCCCGCAGGGACTGCTGAAGCACCACGGCGGACACCTCGCCAAGCCACGCCCGCTGCGGCGTCAGCTTCGCCTCGGTGATCACCTGCCGGGACAGCTCGCCTGCCTTCGGGCGCGGCAGCCCCTGCCGGAACGCGTCACGACGCAGGCGCAGCGCGTCGTTCCACACGACACGCGCGCACCCGAACGCCTGGGCGAGAGCCTGCTGTTGACCGGCGCTCGGGTACAGCCTGAACTGGTACCTGAGCTTCACGATCCCGCACACTATCGCGTTGGTTTATGGCCGAGTATCAGAACATCTGTACTGGCAGACACTGTGCTTTCCTGCTCCACGCGCACGTGGTTTTCGTGACGAAGTATCGGCACAAGGTTTGTCCAAGCTGGTCAACAGCCTCAAGGGCGTCAGCTCCCGCAGGTTGTGCCAGGAGTTCCCCGAGCTCGTCAAGCACTACTGGCGGGCACAACGCCTCTGGTCCGGCTCGTACTTCGCCGGGTCCGTCGGCGGTGCTCCGTTGTCGATGGTTCGCCAGTACATCGAGCAGCAGAACCGGCCCATCTGGCCGTCAGTCGTGGCAGCGGCCAACAGCGCGGGACCATGCACACAGCCGAGGCCAGAGCAGGACTCAGAATCGCTTCACCACCGGGCTAAAGCCCGGTGCACTGCGATTAGACCCGGTAGCCGGTCAGCCGGCCGGTCAGCGTGCGTCGATGCGCACGGTGCGCAGGCCGACCGGCGTGCCCGCCCCGGCGACGGCCGTCGCCACCGCGCGCGACGCCGGGTCGGCGACCTCGCCGAACCGCGTGTACAGCCCGTCGAGATGGCGGGCCGGGGCCAGCGTGACGAAGAACTGCGAACCGGTGCTGTCCTTGCCGGAGTTGGCCATGCCCACGAGGAACGGCCGGTCGAAGACCGCTCCTTCCGGCAGCTCCTCCGGGATCCGGTAGCCGGGCCCGCCCCGGCCGTCGCCCGCGCGGTCGCCGCCCTGGATCAGGAAGCCGGGGATCCGCCGGTGGAAGACGGTGCCGTCGTAGAAGCCGCCGGTGCCGTCCTTGCCGGTGTGCGGGTCGGTCCACCGGCGCGTACCGCGGGCGAGCGAGACGAAGTTGTCGACCGCGTACGGGGCCTCGTCCGGCAGCAGGCGCAGCTCGATGTCGCCGAGCTCCGTGACCAGGGTCGCCGTCGCCCGCTCGTAGCGGTGCAGGGTCAGGGGGAAGGGCCGCCGGAACACCGGGCGCCGCAGCCGTACGGGCACCTCCGCGCCCGGGGCACCGTCGGCCGCCAACTCCTCCTCCCTGAGCGCGCTGCCGCAGCCGACGGCGCCGGGGCGTCCCTCCCGCAGGGTCGGCCGGGACCAGACCGCGCCGTCGCCGGGGATCGTGCCCCCCTCCAGTACAGCGGCTGTGCCGAGCCACACCGGGTCGTGCCGGTGCAGGGCCGCGTCCCGGTGCCGCTGCCGGCGGCGGCGGACCTCGGGGGAGGCGTGGCGGGCCAGGGTGTCCAGGTCGCCCGCCGCCTGGGCGTCGAGCACCGCGAGCAGGTCGTCGGTGTCGCAGTACTTGTCGAACAGCGAGCCGTTGTTGTGCTGGAGCGTGAAGCACTGGTCGACGAAGACGGACAGGGGCAGTTCGCGGCGTACGTAGCGGCGCAGCACCGCGGCCACCGGCGCCCATGCCTCGCCGCCGTACTCGGCGCCCGGGCCGGAGAAGGCCTGGGCGGCGAGGTCCAGGGCGCGCGCGGAGCCGAGTGCGGAGCGCACGCGCGGCCAGGCGACCCGGCTGTCGCCGTCCGTCACATCGCGCAGGAACGCCGCGAGCGGCTTGGGCACGGTGTGGGGGCGGACCCGTTCGTAGTGGCCGAGTTCGGCCCCGATGATCAGGTCGAGCTGTCCGGCGAACTCCCGGGCGAGCTGCGGCAGCCACTGGGCCAGCCGCCGGGACGCCGTCTCGTCCCCGGCCGCGGCGAGCCACTCCATCAGATAGAAGTCGGCGGCCAGCGAGGACGCGTCCACGTGGTCCACGTACCAGCGGGGGCTGTGCCGGGAGATCTCCGCCGCCATGGCGGACAAGGCATCCTGACGGTCCGTCAGGCCGGTGAGGTGGCGCCGCCAGTGGCGCTCGGCCACCGCGTACAGGCGGGGGTAGCGCCAGGCCGTGCCCAGGACGTCGGCGCCGTCGCGGTGCGCCGGGTGCACCGTGCGCACCAGGTGTCCCGCGGTCAGCTCGACCAGGATCTTCGTCAGCACGGCCCGCAGCCGGCGGGCGTACGGTGTGGCGCCGGGCAGCCGGGCGGCGATCAGCGAGGACAGGTGGTCCGGGCCGGGGAACTCCTTCAGCAGGGCCCAGCCGAGCAGCGTCAGCACCCCGTCCGCCAGGATCGGCCCGGTGAACCTGCGGCAGTCGAGGTACGCGCCCGCCAGCCGGTCGCCGTCGGTGAGGAATCCGGTCGCCGGGGGATGGGGCGCCAGGGGCACGAGGTACAGCCGCAGCGTGAGCGGGTCGCCGGGGACGCCGAGCGCGGCCCGCAGCGGGCCGTCGGTCTCCTCGAGTTGGAGCAGCCGCTCCAGGTCCGCGACGGCACGGGTCCGTACGGGCTCGAGCTCCGCCAGCGCCTCGCGCAGCCGCGGGCCCGCGGCGTCCATGGCCCCGGCGATCCACCCGGTGCCCTCGCGGAGTCCGGGGCCCTCGACCCGGCCGGCCATCGCGGCGGCGTCCGGTACCTTGGCGATCCAGCTCGGGAGCGTGGCGAGACCGCCCTTGCGCCACACCTTGATGCCGTCCCGGAACCGCGCGACGGCCGGCTCGGGCGGGCGCGGCAGCGCACTGGCCTCCCAGGCGAAGCGGCCCATCAACTCGCGTTGCAGGGCGAGGAAGACGTCGAGGTTGTCACTGCGTTCATGGACGACCGCCGAGGCGGCGGCGCGCTTCACGGGGGTCATCGGAGCTCCACCAGGCCGGACGACACGAGCTGTTCGATCAGGTGACGGCACCGCTTGGGGCCGAGCGTGGCGTACGCCGGGTCGGTGTCCCGCAGCGCCGCGGCCCGGGCCGTCACGGTGTCGGCCGTCACCCCGTCGCACAGCGCCCAGACCAGCGCCGCGCCGGCACGCAGCCGGACCCGGCGCCGGGCGGGCAGGGCCAGGACGACCCCGTCGTCGTACGCGCGGACGCCGAAGCCGGGGGAGCGGTGCAGCGGACCGGAACCGGCTTGCCAGGAAGGCCAGTTCTCCAGAGGGACGCCGTGCCAGCCCAGAGTGGCGGCGACGGCGAGACAGCTCTGGGTGAAGGCCGCCACCGCGTCCGTGCCGCCGCCGGCCGCCGGGTCGAGGGGGTCGTGGCGCAGCAGGTGCCGGAAGTCCTCGTGGGGGAAGCCGGGCGGGGCCGAGCGCGCCAGCTGACGCCAGGCCCACTTCCGCCCGGCGTAGAGGTCGCCGCAGGCCGCCGCCACGGCCTTCGCCGCCAGCAGCAGCGCGGTACGGGCCGACGCCACCGCGGCGTCGGGGTCGTCGCCGGTGAGCCCGGCGACGTCCTCCAGCTCGTAGTGGGCCGCGGTGAGCCAGTGGGTGATCATCGCGCGCCGCAGCCGCCCTGCGCCCGTGTCCAGGCGCCCGGCCAGGGCGGCCAGCGTGCCGTCGTCGGTGACGACCTCCCCGCACCGGAGCCGGACGACGAGCTCGAGATCCCGCTGCGGGACGACCGTGCCCCCCTCGCTGGGGAACACGGCGCCGGTGACCTGTGCGACGGCCGCCCCGAGGACGTCGGCGGACAGGTGCTGGACGTCGAAACGCGTACGGTCCAGGGCGAGTTGGCGCCGCGTGCGCGGGGTGGCGGAGCCGGGGTCCACGAGGTACACGTCGATGTCGCTGGTGTGGTTGCCGAGCCCCGCGGTGATGCTCCCGGCGAGGAACGACGCGCCGGCCCCGGTGCTGCCGGACAGCTGACGGGTGACGCGCCGCGCCAGCGGCAGGCGTGCGTGTTCCGTGGAGTTCACCATCCGGGGTTCTCCGGCAGGGCGAGCGAGAGGTACTTCCCGTCCTCGGAGACCATGACGCCGGAGCGGCAGCACCGGTCGAGGAACGCGGTGACCGCCTCGACGGGCACGTCGTGGCCGTCCCGCGCCAGCGCCTCCCGCACCCGGGCGGCGCTGCGCGGGGCGTCGCCGCACGCCTCGTAGGCCGGGGCCCGCCACCCGTCCAGCACGGCGCGCCGCGGCTCGCCCGCACGGCTGTCGATGAGCGTCAGACGCCCGGGGAGCCGTTGGTAGATCAGCTTCGGCGGCTTCCCCTCCTTCCAGCGCAGCTTCCACCGGGCGGCCTCCTCGGACAACTGCCGGAAGGCATCGTCGGATCCGATGTCCGCGACCGTGTAGTCGAAGAAGTAGGCGATCTTCGCGTGGTCGATGTGGCCGGGGTAGATGTGCCGGTAGCTGCTGCGGGGCCGGATGTCCGAGACGGGGAACGAACTGTCCGTGAAATACGGGCTGAAACGCTCCAGCCAGATACGGCCCGCCCCGCCCGGGGGCTCGAGGTGGTGCAGCAGCGGCATCAGCTCGATCTGCTCGCGGTAGTTGTCGTCACTCTCGCCCGGGAAGCCGGTCAGCAGGTTCCAGGCCACCTGGATGCCGTAGTAGCGCGCCCACTTGAGCAGACGGATGTTCAGCAGCCTGTTCGCACCCTTGCGCATCAGGCCGAGGACGTGCGTGCTGAGGCTCTCGATGCCGGGCTGGATGCGCAGGATCCCCGCGTCGCGCAGAGCGGCCAACTGCTCGCGGTCGAGGTTCGCCTTGACCTCGAAGAAGATGTTGATGTCCCAGTGCCGTCGGCCCAGTTCGGCGACGAGCGAGGACAGATACTTCATGTCGAGGATGTTGTCGACGGCCTCGACGTGCACCGACGGGTAGTCCCGCAGCAGTGCGGACAGCTCGTCCAGCGCACGGTCGGGGCTCTTCGACCGGTACGCCATGCCCAGCGCGTTGAGCCCGCAGAACGTGCAGTGGTGCTTGGCGCCCCACCAGCAGCCACGGGACAGCTCGACGGGCAGCTTGACCGGCTCGTTCCCCAACACGGCTGCACGGCCGTGCCGTTCGATGGCCTCGAAGTACGCGCGGTAGTCGGGGTGGGGCAGCCGGTCGAGGGCCTGCGGCCGTACCGAGTCCGCCGCCGCGGGGGATGCGGCCGCGGGGGATGCGGTGGTGCGGCTCCGCACGCCGGGAATGGGACGGCCGGATCCCTCGGCTATCGCGTGCAGCAGCCGGGGGAAGGCGATGTCGCCCTCGCCCGTGACCGTGTGGTCGATCCAGGGAAGTCCGCGGAGATACTCGGCGCCCATCTCACCGTCGAAGTTGGCGCCGCCGTAGACGAGGACGAGCCCGGGGTGGCGTTCCTTCAGGAGCCGCCCGAGCGCGAGCGAGGCGGTGTTCTGGAGGAACGTCGAGGAGAAGCCGACGACGTCGTACGCCCCCCAGTCGACGCTCGCCGCATACTCGTCGAGCCATTTCGGGAGCATCTCCCGCCGAAAAACGGTCAGTTCGCCCAGATCCTTGCCGGTGAGCTTCGACCAGGTTCCGGCGACTTCCGGGTATTCGGCGAAGTATTCCTCCTCGGACGTGATGTCACCGAAGGCGGCATAGGAGAACAGCCACTCGCCCAGCAGATGCAGACGCTCCGCCTGCACATCCGAGAGCCCGTCGTAGACATCGCGCCCGAGCAGCGCGCCGAGCGAGACGTTCGGATAGTGGACATCGCAGACGTGTCCGGCGTCCCGCGCTATCGCCTGGAGCAACCCGCACTGGATGGACGGTGCATCGACCCTGGCCCACGGCATATTGACCAGAGCCACCTTCAAGGCGCGGGCCGGAGGCGAATCCAGTTGCTGCCCCTCGGACGGCAACTGCTGGATCAAGGGCAGTAATTCGGGCATTCTCATACCTTCCCGCCGGGCCGCGCACATGATGATCGCGCCTTGATCGTACGTGCGCGAACCCGAATGCAGCAGGGGTTTCCGGCCTTGGCAGGGCACCGTCCGCGGACGTATCATCCGCCGGGTGCGCCTTACCAAGTACACGCATTCCTGCGTCCGTTTGGAGCAAGAAGGCGGCGGAACGCTCGTCATCGACCCGGGCATCTGGAGCGAGCCGCGCGCCCTGCACGGTGCCGACGCGGTGCTCGTGACCCACGAACACGTAGACCACATCGACGTGTTGCGCCTCGCCGGACTCGGCATCCCCGTGTACGCGCCGAAAGGCGCGGACATCGCACGGTGCGAGGTCACCGAGGTCGAGTCCGGCCAGGAGTTCACCGCCGCCGGATTCCGTATCACGGCACACGGCGGTGAACACGCCCGTATCTACGGGAACCTGCCGGACTGCCCCAATCTCGGCTACCTCGTCGAGGACAGCCTCTACCACCCCGGGGATTCGCTCCACGTTCCCGGCCGCCCGGTGGAAACCCTGCTCGTGCCCCTCCAGGCCTCCTGGATGCGCACGGGCGAGGCCATCGACTTCGTCCGCGCCGTGCGACCGGAGCGGGCCTTCGGCATTCACGACGCGCAGATCAACCACCGGGGGCGGGCCAGCGTGAACGGCTGGATCGAGGAGGAGACGGACACCGACTACCGCTGGCTCGCGCCCTGTTCCGAGGCCTGACGGAAAACCGTTCGCGCTACGGCGACGAGAAGCCTAGAGTCGCTCGCAAGCAAGGTTCGACACAGGAGGTGAGAACGGGATGACTGCCGTCACGGCGGGCGCCGCCCGCACTCGGAAGCCGGAATTCACGCTCTCCCTCCTGAAGGACCATTACCTTGTCCGAGCAGCTCACTGCTGCGTACCCGCTCTCCCGCTACGGCTGGGACGAGGGGTTCGCTGACAGCTTCTCCGCACACACCGCCGAGGGCTTCGTGCCCGGGCGGATCGTCCGCGTCGACCGCGGGCGCTGCGACGTCGCCGTCGCCGAGGCCGGCACCGTACGGATCGTGCAGGCCGACACGTCGTACGTCACCACCGGCGATCCACTGGCCATCATGTGCACCGGCGACTGGGCGGCCGTCGATCCCGCCGCCCGCCAGGTACGGGCGCTGCTGCCGCGGCGCACGGCCTTCGTGCGCTCCACGTCCTCCAAGCGGTCCGACGGGCAGATCCTCGCGGCCAACGTCGACCGTGCCGTGGTCGCCGTCTCCCTCGCCGTCGATCTCGACCTCGGCCGGGTCGAACGGTTCCTCGCCCTCGCCTGGGAGTCCGGTGCCGAGCCGGTGGTCGTCCTCACCAAGGCCGACCTCGTGTCCGGGCCCGGGGTCCTCGGCCACCTCGTCGCCGACACGGAGGTCGTGGCACCGGGTGTCCAGGTCCTCGCGGTCAGCGCGGAGACCGGCGAGGGCGTCGACGTCCTCGCCGCGGTGCTCGCCGGCGGCACGAGCGTGCTGCTCGGGCAGTCCGGCGCGGGCAAGTCCACGCTCGCGAACACGCTCGTCGGCGCGGACGTCCAGGACGCCCCCCCCGCCCGCGACCGCGACGGCAAGGGCCGTCACACCACGACCACGCGCAACCTGCTGCTCCTGCCCGGCGGGGGCGTCCTGATCGACACTCCGGGCCTGCGGGGCGTGGGCCTCTGGGACGCGGAGGGCGGCGTCGCCCGTACGTTCACCGAGATCGACGCCCTTGCCGAGGGCTGCCGCTTCCACGACTGCGCGCATGAGGGTGAGCCGGGCTGCGCGGTCCTCGCGGCGGTCGCCGCCGGTGCGTTGCCGGAGCGGCGCCTGGACAGCTATCGGAAGCTGATCCGCGAGAACCAGCACATCGCCGCCCGGACGGATGCGAGGCTCCGGGCGGAGATGCGGAGGGAGTGGAAGCGGAAGCAGGCGGTCGGGCAGGAGATGGCGGCGCGCAAGCGGGGCGGCGGGCGTTAGGGCTTGTGCCCCGGTCCCGCCCTCTCGCCGTCTCCTGGGGCTGCGCCCCAGACCCCGCCTTGTCGCGGCTTCGCCGCGTTGCGGGGTCCGGGGGCTTGCCCCCGGAGGAAACGGTGAAAGGGCGGGACCGGGGCACCCTCCCCCCACGGCCACGTCCGATTTCCGCCAGCCCCACCCCCTCGCACCCCGCAAACTGGAAGACGTGACCACCCAAGACGACCGCCGCTACCACGCAGTCCGCAGCCGCGACTCCCGCTTCGACGGCGAATTCTTCTTCGCCGTCGCGACCACCGGCATCTACTGCCGGCCGAGCTGCCCGGCCGTGACGCCCAAGCGCGCGAACGTCCACTTCTACCCGTCCGCCGCCGCCGCGCAAGGCGCCGGGTTCCGGGCCTGCCGCCGCTGCCGCCCGGACGCGGCCCCCGGCTCCGCGGAGTGGAACGTACGGGCCGACCTGGTCGGCCGCGCCATGCGGATGATCGGCGACGGCATCGTCGACCGCGAGGGCGTCACTGGCCTCGCCACCCGCCTCGGCTACAGCGCCCGCCAAGTGCACCGCCAGCTCACCGAGGAACTCGGCGCCGGACCCATCGCCCTGGCCCGGGCCCAGCGGGCCCACACCGCGCGTGTCCTGCTGCAGACCACGGACCTGCCGGTCACCGAGACCGCCTTCGCGGCGGGATTCGCGAGCGTACGGCAGTTCAACGACACGGTCCGCGACATCTACGCCTGCACCCCCAGCGCCCTGCGCGACCGCGCACCTCGTCGTGTCACCGGCACCGGCACCGGCACCGCCGCCGGGATCCCGCTGCGCCTCGCCCACCGCGGCCCGTACGCCGCCCGCGAGGTCTTCGACTTCCTCGGCCGGCGGGCCATCGCGGGCATCGAGGAGATGACCGGAACCCCCGGCCGCCGGGTGTACCGCCGCACCCTGCTCCTTCCGTACGGCACCGGCGTGGCCGAGATCCACGAACGCCACGCCACCGGCCCCCGGCACGGCGACTGGCTCGACTGCCGGCTCCACCTCGGCGACCTGCGCGACCTGTCCACGGCCGTCCAGCGCATCCGAAGACTCTTCGACCTCGACGCCGACCCGCACGCCGTCGACGAACACCTGGGCGCCGACCCACGGCTGCGGCCCCTCGTCGCCGCCCGGCCCGGACTCCGGTCGCCGGGCGCCGCGGACGGCACCGAACTGGCCGTACGGGCCGTGCTCGGCCAGCAGGTGACCGTGGCCGCCGCCGCCCGCCTCGCGGGCGCGCTGGTCGCCGCGTACGGCAAGCCCCTGCCGGCCCCCGACGGTGGGCTCACCCACGTCTTCCCCGAGCCCGGCACGCTCGCCGACGCCGCGCTCGACGAACTCGGCATGCCGGACGCCCGCCGCCATACCCTGCGCACGGTCGCCGCCGCGCTCGCGGACGGCGCCGTCCGGCTCGGCCCCGGTGCGGACCGGGACGACACCGAGCGCGCGCTGCTCGCCCTGCGTGGCATCGGCCCCTGGACCGCCGGCTACATCCGGATGCGGGCGCTCGGCGACCCGGACGTCTTCCTCCCCGGCGACGCCGGGGCCCGGCACGGGCTCGCCGCGCTCGGCGCGGGACCCGACGCCGCCGCGCACTGGCGGCCATGGCGCTCGTACGCCCTGCACCACTTGTGGAACCACGGACAGAAGTAAGAAGTAAGGACGGACGACGATGCTGTACACCGAGATCGACAGCCCCCTCGGACTGCTGCTGCTCACCGGCGTGCCCTCGGCCACCGCCCCCGGTGGCACGGCACTCGCCTCGCTGTCCGTGCCGGGACAGAAGAACGCCCCGGCGATCGGACCGGACGACCGGCGCGAGCCGACGGCCTTCGCGGAGGCCGAGCGGCAGCTCGCCGCCTACTTCGCGGGGGAGGCCAAGGAGTTCGCGCTCGAATTCGCCGTCCAGGGGACGGATTTCCGGCGCGCGGTATGGGACGCGCTGGACTCCGTCCCGTACGGCGCGACCACCAGCTACGGCGAACTGGCCGCCCGCGTCGGCGCATCCCGCGCCGCGGTGCGGGCGGTCGGCGGCGCGGTGGGGGCCAACCCGTTGCTGGTCGTACGGCCGTGCCACCGGGTGATCGGGGCGGACGGCTCGCTCACGGGGTACGCGGGCGGGCTGGAGCGCAAGCGGAAGCTGCTGGCGCTGGAGGGGTCGCTGAATTCCAGCCCGTCCGGCGCTTGAGGACCAACGGCCGCGGCCTCACGCCCCGGCCGGGCCGGAATGCCGCACGCGCCACCCCCGTTCCGCCGCCGCCCACCCCAACTGCAACCGCGTCGTCACACCCGCCAGCTCCATCAACCGTCTGACCCGCCGCTGCACGGTCCGCAGGCCCAGCCCCAGCTGCTTCGCGGCACTCGCATCCGTCAGCCCGGCCAGCAGCAGCGACAGGAGAGCCAGATCCGTGGCGTCCGGCGCGGCAGCAACAGCGGCAGCGGCGGCGGGATCCGGGCGGGCGTCGGCCCGAAGTGGCTGGCCCGCGCGCCAGACCTGCTCGAAGAGGTCCAGCAGGGAGTCCAGCAGTAAACCGGCACCCACGACCAGCGCCGCAGGCTCCGTACCCGACGCCAGTGCCAGCAGCGCCACATGACGGTCGGCGACGCACAGCCCGGCGGGCACCCGGTCGACGACCCGGAGGCGGGCCGGATCCGCCAGGCCCTCCGTGCGCTCGGCCGCCGCGCGTTCCACGACGTACCGGCCGGGCGGCACCCCGCCCTCCGTGTCGAGAACGGCGTCCCAGACCCCCGGCGTCAACAACGCGCACACTTCGTCGACCGCTTCCCGCCGTAGCCGTGACAACCGTCGGGTGACGGCCTCCGCCCCGGTCACCACCTCCAACGGCCCGTGCCCGGCGAGCCCTCCGGCACCGCCCGTACCCGTTCTCGCCTGCGCCGTCTCCCTGACAACGGCCGGATCTATGACACCGGGCACGTGAACACCACTCCCCACAACCACACTGCGACTCGGGTCATCATCCCTCGCGGTGCTCGCCGTGCACTCTTCCCGTATGCCCCGCAGTGTGGACAATAAGGGCATGAGTCAGCTGGGGGATCAGGGACAAGAGGACGCCTGGTGGGCGGAGTTGTACGGCTGGAGCTCGGCAGACCTGGGCTCGGCCGGCGGGGACGACAGCATTGACGACAGATTCGCCTCCGTCTCCTCCGTGGTCGGGACCGAACCGCCGCCCGCGAAGCCTGCCAAACCTGCCAATCCCGCCAAGGCCACCAAGGCCGCAAAGCCCACAAAGCCAGCCGAGCCCATAAAGCCCGCCGAGCCTGCCGCTCCCGCCGAGCCCGTCGGTCCCGTCGTCCGGGACGTCCCCCGCACGCCGGGGGTGGTGGGGCCCAGCGAGTTCCCACCGCTCCCCGACCTCGCGGGACCGCTTGCCCCGTCCCCGTCCCCGTCCCCGCGGCCGCCCGCGCCCAAGCCCGCCGCCGAACCGCCGCCCACCGAGCCGATGTGGGAGCTCGGGGTGCCCCCCGTCGCACCGTTCGCCCCGCGCACGCCGATGACGCGGCTGCCCGCCGTTCTCGAGGAGTCCGAGTCCGCGGCGGTGCTCGAGGCGGCCGTCGTGCCCCAGGTGCCCCGCCCCCGGCGGAAGGACGGGGAGGAGCGCCTCCGCTCGCCGGAGTACGTAGGGCAGGGGCCGCCCACCTACGAGGCGGAGCCCACCGCCTGGCCCGCCGCCGACCCGGGCGGGCTCGAGGACCTCGTGCCCGACACCGTGCTCGACGGCGCCCGGTACGGCGCGATGACCCTGCGCGCCCTGTCGCTGCGCGGGGACTCGGCGCGCTACCGCGGCGAGCCCCGACGCGACGCCCTGCTCACCGCGCGCTTCGGCACCGGGGACGGCGCGCTGCTGCTCGTCGCCGTGGCCAGCGGGGCGCGCGCCGCCGAGGGCGCGCACCGCGCGGCGCGCGACATCTGCGCCTGGATGGGCGGCGCGGTCGGGCGCAGCCACACCCGGCTCGCGGAGGACATCCGGGCGGGCCGCCGCGGCGAGTTGCGCACGGGACTGCACCGGCTCGCCGACCGCTCGTACGGCAGGCTGCGGGCCCGCGCCGCCGAACTGGGGCTGCAACCGGCCGAGTACACCGCCGCCCTGCGCTGTCTGCTGCTGCCCGCCGACGCCCGCTGCCGGACGCGCGTGTTCTTCGGGGTGGGCGGCGGTGGTCTCTTCCGGCTGCGCGAGGGCGTCTGGCAGGACCTCGAGCCCAGGCCGCGCGAGCCCGAACCGTCCGCCGACCCGGCGGCCACCCGTGCCGTCGCCGAGGACCGGATCACCGTTGACCTGGGCATCCCCACCCCCGGTACCACTCCCGCGATAGACCCCGCAGACCTGCCGGGCGAGCCCTTCCGCTTCCGTGCGTCCGTCGCCCGGCCCGGCGACGCCCTGCTGCTGTGCAGCGCGGGCTTCGCCGATCCGCTGCGCGGCGAGCCCGCGTTGGGGGAGCTGCTCGCCGAGCGGTGGGGGTCACGGGAGCGGCCGCCGGGACTGGCCGAATTCCTCGCGGACGCCCAGTTGCGGGTGAAGGGTTACGCCGACGACCGCACGGCGTGCGCGGTCTGGGAGGGATAGCCGCACCGGGTTCGGGCGAGCCCTTTTCCGTATCCCGCATTCACCATGTCGTCATGTTGATGCCTCAACAGGAGTCGTACCCGGGTGTGCGGGGCATGCATTGGCGTGAGCGTGTTCGATGCCGGTGCGCCGGGAGGGGGCGGGCGGTCGGGAATGAAACGGCAGACTGCACACTGGGTCGGCCCAGGGAGCGGCACGACACGGAAAGAAGCGGTGAATGAGAGGGCTTCACCGCTCGGCTGGGAAAGAGCGCTGCGGCACAACGACTTGACAGCTGTCGCGGAAGTACGAGCGGCACTGCGCCGGTTGCTGGCGCACTGGGGAGCTCCCGGGCGGTCCGAGACCGCCGAACTGCTGGCGAGCGAGCTCGTCACCAACGCCCTCGTGCACACGGAGGGCGGGGCATCGGTCAGGGCCGTCCTCACCGGCGGTCCTGCCGCATCGGTCAAGGGGCGACTGTGCTTCGAGGTGCGGGATTTCGCGGCGCGCCACCCGGCGCTGCGCGTGGCCCTTCAAGAGCCAGGCGGGGACGGGGCCGCGACCTCGGGGCGCGGGCTGCTGCTCATCCACTCCCTCGCGGACGCCTGGGGCGTACGCGCACACGGCGTCGGGAAGGCCGTGTGGTTCGAGCTGGACGCGGAAGAGCCCTGAGCCCCGGCGTCGCCCGGGGGCGCCCGCCGACCGGCCCAGGGCGGTCGGATCGATCAGCCGAACTTCTTTTCCATGCGGGCGAGTTCCTCCTCGATCGCGTCCAGCCGTCGGATGGGCTGGGTGTCGTCCTCGGCCGTGAGGTCGATCGGATCGGGCCGGCCCGCGGTCTGCCGCGACCGCGAGCGCAGGGGGAGGGGCTCCGCCTCGGTTATGGAGGACGGTTCTGCCGCCTGGGAGCCGATCTGCGGCGGCTGCGGGCCTGCCGACACCGCGGTCACCTCGACCTGGCGCCCGCCGCCGCGCACCCGGCCCCACAGGAACCGGTTCTGCCGGCTGTACGCCTTGAGCCGGGCCCGTTCCAGCTTGCCCGCCTCCCGCCGGCGCATCCGGTGCTGCTGCCGCTCCCGTTTGTCCTCGCGGACCTCGTCGACCGCTTCGTCGAGCGTGCGTACGCCCTCCAACAGCATCAGCGACCAGGCGCCGAACGTCTCGCGCGGGGCGCGGAGCCATCGCACCATCCGGATCTGCGGCAACGGGCGGGGCACGAGCCCCTGTTCACGCAGTGCCGCCCGGCGGGTCTGCTTGAGCGCGCGGTCGAAGAGGACCGCCGCCGACAAAGACATGCCGGCGAAGAACTGCGGTGCCCCGGCGTGGGCCATCCCCCGTGGCGCGTGCACCCAGTTGAACCAGGCCGCCGCGCCGGCGAACGTCCACACCAGCATCCGGGACCCGAGCGCCGCGTCGCCGTGGCTCGCCTCGCGCACCGCGAGGACCGAGCAGAACATCGCTGCTCCGTCGAGCCCGAAGGGCACCAGGAACTCCCAGCCGTCGTCCAGCCCCAGGTTCTGCCGCCCGAAGCCGACCAGGCCGTGGAAGGAGAGCGCGGCGGCGACCGCCGCGCAGCAGAAGAGGAGCACGTAGGAGGCACTGCCGTAGACGGCCTCCTTGCGGCGTCTGCGCTCCTCGTTGCGTTCCCAGGAATCCGCGCCGGACGAACCCTCGTCCTGTGCGCCCTGTGCGCCGGGCCGGCCGCGCGTGAACACCGTCACCGCCACCACGGCCCCGACGAGCGCCACGGCACTGGGCAATACCCAATTCAGCGGTATGTCGGTCACTCTCATCTTGCGTCCCTCGTATCGCAGTACGGCCTATCGCGCGCCATCCTGACGGAAACCGACCGTGCGCCAAGGGGTTTCCGGGCAACTCACCGCCAATGGCCGCCAAGGACATACGGATAGGTGCGTGTGGATTCGAACGCGAGTCGGCGACAAGGGAATTGCGTTCCCGTCAATGCACTCGATCGGATGGATTGACGGCAATCAGCTTGCGGAGAGCCGGTGTACGCGGTCCGTATCGCAGGTACGCGGACAGGTGAGACAGGTGTCCATGGGGCGCAACGTATAGACGAGGCAGCAGCTCGCCCGGTCCCGGGTCGGCAGCAACGCGCCGCCCTGGCCGGTCAGTTCGCGGAACGCCGCGCCGCCGACGTACGGGACCGTGCCGCCCGGCAGCAGCAGTCCGAGCTCGTGCCGGGCGCGCTCCTCCTCGCCGAGCAGCCGCCCCACGTGCCACAGCGCTTCGGTGACGGCGTCCGTCAGCAGGCCCCACAGGGCGCGCGGCCCGCGCCGGGTCCGCGGCCGGAAGCCCTCCAGCACCGGCCCCAGGTGGGCGGCCAGCACCGCCCGCGCCTGGGCGCGCAGCGTCTCCGCGTCCGGCGCGACCCGGGCGCCCGGCCCGTCGGCCGCCGGGTCGCCCGGCAGGCAGCCGAACTCGGCGACCGCGGCCGTCAGCGCCGTGCCGCGCCCCCGGCGGATGGACACGGCCCCCACCGGCAGCCGGGGCACCCGGCCGTGGAGGAACCAGGGGAGCGTGACGAGAAGCGAGGCCGCCCAGGCGTAGCGGTAGAACCCGAAGCCCGCGACGACGTCCGGCCGTCCCCGCCGGCCGTGCTCGCGCAGCACCTGCTCGTCGTCCCACGCCAGGTACGTGTCGACGGACCCGCCGCCCGCGACGAGCCCCGCCGTGGCGATCCAGCCGTCGCCCTGGCGCGGGGGCGCGCAGACGACCGTCAGCGCGGGGAGGACTTCGACGAGCCGGGCATAGGCCTCGGCGACAGGTGGCACGGAGGAAGCGGAGGAAGCAGAGGAAGGGGGCATGGACACCACCAATCGCGATCATCGGCGGCCAAGGAATGCTCTACCCGCGAGATCCCGGGTTTGAACTGTCGGATCTGCCGCCTATGGTTCGGTTGGACACATAGGAGGACCCCGATGGAGCAGGGCAGATCCCGGACGGCGGCGGCGCCGCGCCCACGGCGCATGCCGCAGCGGTACTCCGTGCGCGGTCAGGTCCTCGACGCGCTCCGCAAAGCGCTGGTCAGCGGGGAGCTCGTGCCCGGCGAGGTGTACTCGGGCCCCGTGCTCGGCGAGCGCTTCGGGGTCTCCGCGACGCCCGTGCGCGAGGCGATGCAGCAGCTCGTCCTCGAGGGGGCCGTCGAGGCCGTCCCCAACCGGGGCTTCCGCGTCGCCAGCCGCTCGGCCCGCGACCTCGCCGAGCTCGCCGAGGTGCGGGCCCTGATCGAGGTCCCCGCCGTGCTGCGGCTGGCCAGTGCGGTGCCGGCGCCGTGCTGGTCCGATCTGCTGCCCCTCGCCGAGGCCGCGTCCGCCGCCGCCCGCGACGGCGACCGCGCCGCCTACGCGGAGGCGGACCGCGCGTTCCACCGTGCGTTGCTGACGCTCACGGGCAACCGTCAGCTGGTGCTGATAGCCGACGAACTGCACCGGCGGGCGCAGTGGCCGGGTGGTGTGGCGGGTGAGGTCGACCTTGTCGCGGACGCGGGTGAGCATGTGGTGCTGCTGAGGGCGCTGGAGGAGCGGGACCTGGTGGCGGTGGAGGCGTTGCTGGCGGGCCACTTCCTGGGCGCGGCGTAGGGGGTTGTGCCCCGGTCCCGCCCTCTCGCCGTCTCCTGGGGCTGCGCCCCAGACCCCGCTTGTCGCGGCTCCGCGCGGTTGTCCTCAATCGCCGGACGGGCTTGATAGTGCCGGGCCGGGCTTGATTTTCAGCGCGGGCGCGAAATTTCAGCCCGTCCGGCGCTTGAGGACAACCGCGCGGAGCGCGGTTTCGGGGGCCCGGGGGCTTGCCCCCGGACACCGCGCGTCAGCGCGGTTCGGGGCCCGGGGCGGAGCCCCGGAGGAGACGGCGAGAGGGCGGGACCGGGGCACAAGCACCCCCCACCCCTACGCCGCATCCCGCAACCGCTCCGCCAGCCAAGCCGGCACCCCACCCAACAACCGCACCAACCGCCCCGCCTCCTCCCACAACCGCCCCGCCTCCGCGGGATCCGCCAGCACCGCCGCCAGCGAGACGAGAGCCGGCGCGATACCGACGAGGTAGCCCAACTCCTCCCGGATGCGCAGGGATTCCGCGTACCCCCGCCGCGCGTCCACGACTCTCCCGTCATGCTCGGCCATGGCCGCCAAGTGCCGCCAGGTGGACGAGAGAAGCAACTCGTGCCCGTGCAGCGTCGCCCCCGTATGCGCACGCTTGAACGCGGCCGTCGCGTCCGACGGGTTGTCGGACAGATGCTGGGCGATCAGCCCGCGCCGGAAATCCAGCAGCGGCCGATGCGGCGAACCGGGCATGAGCAGAGCCGCCGCCCTCCCCAGCGCCGACCGTGCTTCGTCCGCACGGTCCCGTACCCCCAAAAGGGTGGAGGCGTAAGCGAGATGACCCCGTTCACACGCCGCCGCACCCCGTTGCTCATCACTCGCGGCAAGCGCCTCCGCCGCACGCAGCGCGTCCTCCGCGTCCTCCCAGCCCACCGCAGTGAACATGCACCGCTCGGCCAGCACGGCCGTCCGCTGCCGGGCCAAGTCCGCCTCGACGGCCGCGCGGGGGGCCAGCAGCACGGCGGCGTCCTCCCAGCACGCACGCGACCGCAGCCGCCACACGGCTCGCGCTAGTGGATCGTCCTGCTCACCTTGCTCACCCTGCTCATCGGACATACGCATGGCGGTGTCCGCCACAGTCGCCTCCCCAAGCGCACCGTCGAGCTGGAAACCTGCCCGCATCTCAACACGACAACCAAGCCTCGGCCAAGGGGTCGGTGTGAAGCAATTCACAAACAACCAGGCGATCAACCAGGCGATCAACCAGGCGCTCGAAAATCGCTCGCGCCCGCCCGGCATCACTGGCACGATGCGCCAGTCATCCGCATCGACACCGACACCGACCCAGGGAGAACGCACCACCATGCGCCAGAGCCTCGGAAACCCCCAGCTCCCCAACCGGATGACCGTTCCCGAGGACTTCACCCCATATGCCCACCACCCTGAACATCGGCATTCTGGCGCACGTCGACGCAGGTAAGACCAGCCTCACCGAGCGACTGCTCTTCGACGCCGGCGCCATCGCCCGGCTCGGCAGCGTCGACGACGGCACCACCCGCACCGACGCCGGCGAGCTCGAACGCCGCCGCGGCATCACCATCCGCACCGCCGTCGCACCCTTCACCCTGAGCACTCCGTGCACTCCGAGCGGCGGCCTGCACGTCAACCTCATCGACACCCCCGGCCACAGCGATTTCATCGCCGAAGTGGAGCGGGCCCTCGGCGTGCTCGATGGGGCCGTGCTCGTGCTGTCCGCCGTCGAAGGGGTGCAGGCGCAGACCCGCGTGCTGATGAAGACCCTGCGACGGCTGCGCCTGCCGACCCTGATCTTCGTCAACAAGACCGACCGCACCGGGGCCCGCGAGACGGAGACCCTGGCGGCGATCCGCGCCCGGCTCACGCCGGGGGCCGTGCCCCTGGCCACCGTGGAGGGCATCGGCACGCGTGACGCCCGTACGGTCCCGTACTCCTTCGACGACCCGGAGTTCCGCGAGCGCACCGCCGAGGTGCTCGCGGAACACGACGACGCGCTGCTCGCCGCCCTCGTCGAGGGGCGGACCCCGGACGCGGAGGAGGTACGGGCCGCTCTCGCCGGGCAGACCGCACGCGGACTGGCGTACCCGCTCTACTTCGGCTCGGCGCTCTCCGGCGACGGCATGGCCACCCTCGCCGACGGCATCGCACGCTGGCTGCCGCCCGCGCGCCCTGCCGCGCACGAGCCCGCCGGCGGCTGCGTGTTCGCCGTCGAGCGCGGCGCCTCCGGCGAGAAGACCGCGTATGTCCGGCTCTTCACCGGCGAGTTGGCGCAGCGCGACCGCATCACCCTCCACCGGCGCGAGCCCGACGGCACGGTCGGCGAGCACACCGGCCGCATCACCGGCCTCGAGGTCGTCGGCGCCCCGCCCGGCGCCATGGCGCGGCGGCTCACCGCGGGCGGGATCGCCAGGGTCAGGGGCCTGCCCCGGGTCCGTGTCGGCGACCGCCTGGGCCCCGTTCCCACGGGGCGGCCGGAGCCGCACTTCGCGCCGCCGGGTCTCGAGACGGTCGTACGGCCCGTCCGCCCCGCCGACGCGGCCCGGCTGCACGCCGCGCTCACCGCCCTCGCGGACCAGGACCCCCTCATCGGCACCCGCGCCCTGCCGGGCGGCGGCGGCACGGTCGTCCTCCTCTACGGCGAGGTGCAGAAGGAGATCATCGCGGCCACGCTCGAGGAGGAGTTCGGCGTCGAGGCCGTCTTCGAGGCCAGCAGCATCGTCCACCGCGAACGGCCCGTCGGCACGGGCGAGGCCGACGAGGGCATCGAACGCCATGGCGGCAGCCTCTTCTGGGCCACGGTCGGGCTCCGGGTGTCGCCTGGCGCGGAGAACTCGGGCGTCGTCTTCCGCCGTGACACCGAACTCGGCGCGCTGCCGCACGCGTTCGACCGTGCCATCGAGGACACGGTCCGCGGTACCCTCGAACAGGGCCTCCACGGCTGGCCGGTGACGGACTGCGTCGTCACCCTCACCCGCTCCGGTTACGCCAGCCCCGTCAGCACGGCCGCCGACTTCCGCTGCCTGACCCCGCTCGTCCTCATGTCCGCCCTCGCACAGGCGAGGACGCGGGTGTACGAGCCGTACCATGCCTACGAACTCGAGCTGCCCGCCCATGCGTTGAGCGCGGTGACGGGCGCACTGGCCGAGGCCGCGGCGAGCATCCAGGACACCGAGGCCGCCGGCCGCGACATGTGGCTCGTCAAGGGCGTCGTCCCTGCCCGCCGTATCGCCTCCCTGGAGCGCCGCCTGCCCGCGCTCACCCGGGGCGAGGCCCTCTGGTGGTCGGCCCCGGCCGCCGACCGTCCCTGCCCGTCCGGCACCCGGCCGCGGCGTCCCCGGACGGACGGCAACCCGCTCAACCGTGCGGAGTATCTGCGCCGTTTGGGCCGCGCCTGAGGGCGTACGCCGGTCCCGTACGGGTGACAGGGCACGGAACACGGACATACGCGCACGGACTGGCTGTATGACGAGCAGTACAGCTGGTTTCCGTGCTGCTTCAGCGTTGGGAGTGACATGCCAGTCCTGCGCCGTCCCCGTCCTCGTGTCCGACACCTCGTCGCGCTCGCAGCCGGAGCGCTCCTCGCCGCGGGCCCGGCGCCCGCGATGGCCGCACAGCAACAGGCGAGATACGTGGCGATGGGCGACTCGGCCGCAGCAGCGGCCGGGGTGCCCCCGCAGACCGACCTGCTGTGCGCGCGCTCGGGCAACAACTACCCGCACCTGGTCGCCAACGCCATCCATCCCGCCGCCTTCACCGACGTCACGTGCAGCGGTGCGAAGACCACCACCCTGGGCCCACAGCTCGCCGCCCTCTCGCGCGACACCACGCTCATCACCCTCACCATCGGGGCCAACGATGCTGATTTCGGCCTGGAGCTGGCGTCCTGTTCCCTCTTCGGGCTCCTGCAGCCGCACGGCACCCCGTGCCGGGACGCGGACCACGGCGCACTCGAGCAGAAGGTCGAGGCCACCGGCCCGAAGGTCGCCGCCACGCTGAGGGAAGTCCACCAACGGGCCCCGCACGCCGATGTCCTGCTGGTCGGCTATCTGAAGGAGCTGCCTGGCGACGGGCGCACGTGTCGGCCGCGGGAGACCTTCGCCGACGGCGACCTGCTCTATCTCTCCGGTCTCGAGGACCGGTTGAACGAGGTCCTGGAGCAAGCCACCCACGCCGGGGGCGCCGAGTTCGTCGACCTCCACCCGGCCAGCGCCGGACACGACATCTGCGCGCCCGACGAGTGGAGTGAGGGCCTCCTGCCGGTCAAGCCCGCGCTGCCGTTCCACCCCAACGCGGACGGCGAGCGGGCCATGGCGCGCGAGGTGCTCGCACGCCTGTGACCGGCCCGCAATTCGGTGGACGTGACGTGCATGATCAAGACACCGTGCACGCATGCCTTTCATACGCGCGACGATCAGCAACCCCCAACTGGACCCAGCCGTCCAGGAGGCCCTGGCCAAGGGGCTGACCGACTTGGCGGTCACCGTCCTCGACAAGCCGCTCGAGCGGACCACCGTCCACCTCAACCTCGTGCCCGCGGAGCGGTACTACGTGGGAGGCGCGCCGGTGGCGGACGGGGTGACGGGCGCGCACGTCGAGGTCAGCATCACGGTCGGTACGAACAGCGCCGACGAGAAGGCCCGCTTCATCAGCGAGACGTACGAACTCCTCCGCCGCACGCTCGGGTTGCTGCCGCCCGTCGCGGGGGTGGCCCTGTATGAGATGCATCCCGAGAGCTACGGCTACAACGGAGTGACGCAACTGGACTTCCGCCGCCCTCGTCAATGACGCCACAGGGCGGGGCCGGTCCGGATCGGCCCCGCCCTGTGAGGTGTCCTGTCAGCCGCAGTGCAGAGCGCCGTCCGGACGCTTGTCGGAGATGAACGCCGTGATCTTGCCCTGCACGGCGTCGGCCGAACAGGTCTTGATCCACGCGTTGCCCGTCGCGTGGTTCTTGACCTTGGCATCGCTGCAATACACGTCGCGGTGCTGGTTCTTGAAGCACTGGAAGCCGGGGTAACCCCCGCCGCCCGCCGCCGAGGCATTGCCGGCACCGACGAAAAGGCCGCCGGAGACGGCCAGAAGCACAACAGGCAGAACAGCACGGATACGCATGACTCTCCTAAAGAAATTCCGATATCGCGGTTGGTTGGTTATTCCTTGATCGCCGGGATCAGCCTGTGCCATCGGTCATGAGCGCTCAAGGCGTTGCCTGTTGCCCGAGGAGCTGGCAACACACGGTCAGTGCACAGATCCCAGCACCAGCGCGAACCCCGACAGCGTGCCCATCGACAGCAGCGTCGACATCATCACCGAGTCACGGGCGAAGGACGTGCTCAGCCCGTACTCACGCGCATAGGTGAAGACGTTCTGCGCCGTCGGCAGCGCGGAGCAGATCACCACCGCGAGCAACTGGTGCGACGGCAGGTGCAGGACGAGGCCGATGGCGCCCGCGGTCAGCGGCTGCACCACCGTCTTGATGACCACAGCCACGCCCACCTCGGCTCTCGCCCCCTGCCGGGCGGCCACCGGCCGACCATGCAGCGACATGCCGAGCATCACGAGCGCGGTAGGCACCCCGGCATGCCCCAACAGGTCGCATGAACTGCTCAGTTCGGAAGGAAGCCGCCACCCGGCGGCGGCGAAGACGGTACCGAGCGCCGAGGCCATGATGATCGGGTTCCGTACGGGCAGCATCAGCACCCGACCCAGGCCGCCGTTCCGCTGTTCCGTGCCTGCATCGAGGAAGGCCAGCACCACCGGCGTCACCAGCAGCACCTGGAACAGCATCACCGGCGCGACGAACGACGCATCGCCCAGCACCTGCGCCGCCACCGGGATGCCGAGGTTCGCCGAGTTGACGTACCCGGCCGCCATGCCACTGATCGCCTGCTCTGCCGGCCGCCGCCCGAACCACCACCGCCCGACGGCAACCCCGAGCAACGACGCCACCACCGTGCCGCCGACGAACGCCAGCATGGACAGGTTGAGGAAGCTGCCCAGGGAGGATGTCTTCGCCGTCATCGTGAACAGCGCGGCCGGCATGGCCACATGGAAGACGAACCGGCCGAGCACCTCCTCCGCATGTTCGCCGAGCAGTCCCGTCCTGCCGACCAGATAGCCGACGGCGGTGAGCATCCAGATCGGGGTGAAGGTGGCGAGGAGTGCGTTGAGGCTGTCCATGGCGCGTACGCAACCCCGTGCGGGGGGTTCGCGCCATGATCGACGTCACGCGCTGGCGGCGAAGGTGGTGAAGGCGGACCAGGCGGTGGGGGAGAGGGTGAGGTGGGGGCTGGCGGGGCGCTTGGAGTCGCGTATGTGGATGGTGGCGGGGGTGGTGGCGACTTCGACGCAAGTCTCGGGTTCATCGCCGCTGCGACTTGATTTGAACCATGAGAGAGTGCCGGTGCAGGGTATGGACTGCGGGCGGTTCATGTCTCTCCTAGAAACTGGTTCAACAGGCGCTTGGTTGCTGTGGTATCGAGGGCCTGCGCTCGCAGCATTCCATACTTCTGGGCAAGGATGCTGACCTCATCCGGGTCAAAGACGAGTCGGCTTGCCCGCTGGACCATTGCAAAGGCGAGATGCTGGTGCTCAGGAGTCTCCAGCAGAGTGAACGGTCCGCTGAGACCCGCGTGGTTCTCACAGCTGAGCTCCAGGATCTGAATGGATACCCCTGGAAGGTCTGCACAGGTGAGCAGATGGCGGAGCTGCTCGCGCATGACGTCCCGACCACCGATACGGCTCAGCACTACGGCCTCGAAGATGACAAAGCATGTTGTCATGGGTTCCGCCCGATGTAGTACGGCCTGGCGCTGAAGGCGGACTGATACGCGGCTTTCGATCTCGTCTTGACTGAGGGCGGGGATGGCAGTCCTGAAGACAGAGCGAGCGTAAGCCTCTGTCTGGAGCAGGCCAGGAATTACCGCGTTTTCGTACGAAGAGTGAGCGATTGCCTCTTGCTCGCGCTCGATGAACTCCTGTGCCCTAACAGGAAAGTTGTCCTGCACCAGCGCCTTCCTCGCTGCCACCGTCAGTACGCCACCCGACTCGAGGACGCGGTCCAGCCGTTCGGCCAGGTCCGGCAGCAAGGACCGTCGCCCTTGCTCGATCGACGCGATCGTCTCCTCGCTGATGCACAGGAGCTTCGCAAGGGCACGTTGGGTCAGCCCCGCATTCGTGCGAAGCGTCGCGAGCAGCTCGCCGATGAGCTGCATCGACGAGCACTGTGTCTTGTCGTTCTTCCGAGTCCGCATGGAGGCCAACTCCCCAGCCCTGGGCGCACCTGATCGGCGCGGACCCGTACAAAGATTTTGTACGGGCGCCCGCACTGGCCCACGCTAGTGAACGCCTGCAACGGTTGCTCTGTGAATGACCAGAAGCAACTCCCCTTCTTCCGCAAGCGGTTCTGCCGCCGCAGCGCGCAAACCATCGCGATGGCCCGGAAGTTCGTTCGTGAGGTACTCGGCGAGTGGGGAGTAGAGGGCAGCGTCGCCGAATCCGCACAGCTCTGCGTGAGCGAGCTGACCACCAACGCCCTCCGTCACGGAGTCCCGCCCGGCCGCGGCTTCCTGCTCCACCTATGGCTGCTGGAGGACCACGTCTTGCGCGTGGAAGTGCACGACAGTGGCCCCGGCCACCCTCGCCCACGGCTCGGCACGGACGCGCTGGACGACGCCGGCCGTGGCCTGCTCCTCGTCGAGGCGTTGGCCGACAAATGGGGTGTCGGCGAACGGGATCCCGGCAAGGTGGTGTGGTGCGAGCTCGCTGTGGACGGGTGAAAGGCGAGTCGGGTACCGGTTTCCGCACGAAAACTGCCCTCAGGCGCGCGGAAACCGGTACCCGGTTCGCTGTCGTTCAGGTGGTCAGGTCACTTGTTCCGGCATTCGACAACGCCCTTGCCAATGCCCTTGAATGCGCCGGTGAGCATGCCGATGGCGGCTCCTTCGGGGCCGCCGCGCAGGGTGCCCAAGACACCTCCGACGACAATGCTCGTGCCGATCTTCTTGGCCATGCACTTGTCGTGATCGTCGCTGTTCTTGGCAGCGGTGGCGGCCATGAGGGACTTCGCCATCTTGACGGTCTTCGCGGCGGCGGAGGGGGCGCTGCCCAGGGAGTAGGTCGGGGGCGTGATCGTGCCGGTGACTGTGTCTCCGGTGACGCCTTCGATGGTCTGGGTGACGGTGTTACCGTCCACCGCGAGATTGACCTTGTGGGCCGTGCCGTTGGTGTCCGTGACGGTGCCGGGCTGCACCGTTGCGATCGTGCTGCCGTCGGCGTCACTGACCTGGACACCGCCCTTGTAGGCGGTCAGCTTGGCGCCTGCGGGCACGTCCATGGTGTCCGTCGCGGTCTTCGCGAGAGCGGCAGGCTTGACGTCGGTGCTGCCGGTGCCGCTGCCGGGCGCGGTGGTGCTGGTGTGCGCCACGTACATCGTGGAGCCGGCCGCCGAGTTGATTACGGGGACGGTCACGGTCGCGTCAGTGGTCCACGGCTGGTGGTCGACGTCGAAGGTCCATGTGCCGGTGACCTTCTTGCCGATGGCGGCGAAGTCGACCCATCCGTAGTTCTTGGACGGGACGTCGATCGAGATGCCGTTCACGGTGGCTTCGTCGGACTGGTAGGTCTGTGTCGCGGTGAGCTGGTTGCTGATCATCGCCTGGACCGGGGTGGAGACACCGGAGACACCGATGGAGGACTCCAGGCCCACGGAGAACGACTGTGCCCAGCCGGAGTGGTAGATCGTGGTGAAGACCTGCTTCATCGTGGTGCCGGTGTCGTTGTACCAGACCGACGAGGCGGGCTGACGGGGCAGGACTTCCGGCTGCCCTTCGGACTTCTGCGTCCACGAGCAGGTGGCGGTCCTCTTGGAACACAGGTCGGTGTAGTAGTCGAGCGCGAGCTTCATCGCCTCGGATGCCTTCGCCTGGGGCACCGTCCAATTCTGCGCGGAGGAGCCGTTGCAGGGGTTGGGCTGGGCCAGGATGCCCCACAGGTGCAGGCCGCCCCGGTTGTCCAGGCAATAGCCTTCATTGGCGCGCACCAGCATGAAGGTGTCCGGCTTGCCGTCGATGGGGTGGAAGTGCCAGAGCTGGCCGTCGTCCTTGTCGCCCGCGCCGCACGAGCGCTGAGTGAGCGGCTGAGTGGAGTAGAGACACTTGCCGGTATTGGTGTTGGCGATACGGAAGGTGCCGGTACCGGCGGATATCAGGCGCCAGTTCCTGTAGTTGGTGCCGCCGGGGGTGACGGAGACCTGCGCTCCGTCACCGGTGCCGGTCGCGTTGAGGGTGCCGTTCGGGTTGGTGAAACTCCAGGCGGCCGAGTCGGCCGCCTGCGCCGTGGCGGCGGTGGCGATGACGCCGGTGGTGAGCATGAGCAGGGCGAGGAAAGGGGCTGCTATGAGGCGTCTGACGCCCTTGAGCTGTCTATGCATGTCGACCTTCCGTGGGGAACCTGTGGCAGTCCTCGTCCCATGAGTTTGCAAAGGCCGATGAAATCGCCATGAAACCACGTGGGTTCATGCGGGGCGTCATACCGAGGATGCGGTGAACGAGGGAGCCCCGAAGGCCCGCACACTTCCATCCGCATGAGCGGATGGGCCCAACCGGGCGCCCGGGTGCGCCTCCGCCCCCGAGCCGCGCAGCCGCATGGCCGGATCGGCCCCGTACCCACACAGCAGTTGACGCCTTACCTTGGCTCACTGGTCGTCTCGTGCCACCGCCAAACGGAAGGTGAAGACGTGTACGCCTACCACCTGGTCTACGACATCCCCAGCACCAGCCCGAGGCAGTTCCGGGCCCTGGTCGCGTACAAGAACGTGTACGGGTCCCGGTTCGGCGGCAAGCCGACTCAGCCCACGGTTCTGAACGGGGCGGGGCAGCTCGTCATCCCCGGTGGCTCCGTCACGGAACGCGACGTGATCACCGGCGGGCGGATCGAATTCTTCGAGGAAACCGGGATCGACCTCAGGCAAGCCGCTGTACGCCAGCAGATGAAGTGCGTCGGGGACGCATGGTCCCGCGTCATCGACCAGCAGTGCGGTGCGTACTGCGTCTACCAGCAAGTGCAGGACGTGGCGTTCGTCGAGCAGGCCTGTAACAGGAACATCCAGGGGCAGGTTCCGCAAGACCAGGAGCTCTACCTCACGCAGATCTACGACGCGTCCGTCGTGGACAAGCTGTTCGGGCCCATCCCGATCTCCGACCTCACCAGTGGTTGGCGTGGAGACCAGTACAAAAAGCTCGACGCCAAGAAGCAGGAACAGGCGAGGAAGAGGTCACAAAACCCGGGGGACTGGTACGTGACGGGAGTCCGGCAACTGCAGACCGCGCCTTAGGGGTGTCCGGTAGGTCCGCTGCCCGATCCGTGGGCTTGCCGGTCTTTCAGCTACATGAGTGATCGTTTCGGCGTTCTCGTGCGGGTGATGGCGGTGTCGCCACCCGTTTGGGTCAGGCCGCCCGCGCCCGGACACTCGGCAAGCCCTGTCCGGCTTGGAGAACACGAACGAAGACGCTGAAGATCCCGACGACGATGAGTGAGTGCTGGATAGGCCCACGGATCGAGCTCCACCACGGGGCCAGAAGCAGGACCTGACCCATCGGACGCACCCTAGGGCGTGTCTGGTGGGTTGGTGACCGCCCGGGTTGTAGGTCGTTCTCAGCCGCGTGGGGCGGGGCGACTTGAGTGAGGCGGAGTGAGTTCGTCTGGAACCGCACTTGCCCGGGAACGCCGGGCGCGGCGGGCGGTGGAAGTGTCACCGCAGGGTGATCAACGGGATTCTGTTCCGGTTGCGCACGGGGATGCCGTGGCGGGACTTGCCAGCCCGGTTCGGTAAGTGGCAGACGGTGTACGACCGTCATCGCAGATGGTCGGCGGACGGTACCTGGGCGAGGGTCTTGCAGGGACTTCAGGCCGTTGCCGACGCGGAGGGACGGATCGACTGGTCCATGGTGGGTGTCGGCTCGACCGTCCTGCGGGCTCACCAGCACGCGACCGGCGCCCGCAAGCGCGACCCGAAGGTACCGGGCAAGCGGACCCGCCCCGCGTGGCACCGACCGGACGAGGCCCTGGGGCGCTCCCGGGGCGGGCTGACGACGAAGATCCACCTGGCCAGTGAGGGCGGGCGACGCCCGCTCGCCCTGCTGCTCACCCCTGGGCAGTGGGGTGACGGGCCGCAGATGATCCCTGTCCTCGACCGCATCCGCGTCCCCCGCGCAGGCGTCGGGCACCCGCGTACCCGGCCCGACTGCCTGAGCGCCGACAAAGCGTACTCGTCGCGGCGTAACCGTCGTTACCTGCGGCGCAGGCAGATCCGGCACGTCATTCCCGAGCGTCGTGACCAGCGGGCCCACCGCCGTAACCGAGGAAGCGCGGGAGGTAGGCCCACGGGTTTCAACCGGGACCAGTACGCACGCCGGAACGAAGTAGAACGCACCGTGAACGCCCTCAAGGGCTTTCGGTCCGTAGCGACGCGGTTCGACAAGCGCGCCTACGTCTTCCAGGGCACGGTCACGCTCGCCGCGATCCGCCCTCTGGCTCAGGCCGTAGTCCGGACCTCGTTGAGCCCAGGGATGAGCTCGGCCGCGATCCCATAGGCACCCTTGATAACGTGGCCGGCCTTTTCGGCGAGGTCGCCCTGGCCGGGAAGGATGTCGTAGGTCGTGGGGGCGTCGTCTGCGGCCTGAGCGGGAGTAGCCAGCGCGATGCTTCCCAGGGCGAGGAGGGCGCTCGCCGCGATGGCGGCGCTGAACCGGCGAATGCTGCTCATGACATGCCTCCCGTAAGTGTGCCGGTATCGACACAGGGTTGAGTTGACGGGGAGTATTCCCAGGGCGCAACCCACGCGCACCGTAGGGCGAGAGCGCCCGGAATCCTCCAGGGGCGCGCCAGACCGCCCAGGCGCTGCGGCATACCTGACGCAGGCCAGCAACAGACTCATCGGACAGGCCCTAGAAGAACGCCCTCGCCACCTCGGTCAGCCACAGTGCAGGGGGCGTGAAGCAGGCGATGCTCAGGGCGCCCAGCCAGGGGATGAGCACAACACCGAGCAGCAGCGAGCCCCACGAACGGACCAGCACTCGTGACGGGTCCTGGGGGTCGTAACTGATCTCATTCCGCCGGGGCTTGAAGCCGTCGTCGTGTTCGTGCACGGTCCCGTCAACCGCGCGGAAACGGTAGTGGTATGTGTCCGAACCGCTGCTGCTGGTGCTCACGCGCGGGGTGGCCTGCACGGTCACCCCGCGGCGGTGGATGATCCACCTCGTCCTGAGCGACAGCCCATGCTCCAGCGCGCAGAGCAGGGCCACCCCTATGGCAAACAGCGCTAGGGCGAGCAACCGCTTGTACCACGGCTCGACCGGTATGAGCATGATCAGGGGCACGGCCAACGCCACGTACCACGCAGCGCACTTCTGCAGCGGCGTACCGTGCCGCACATACCGCGTCAGCCACCGCATTGCCGCATCGTGTACCCGGCCCAGCCAGGAAGAGTCTGTCTCCTGGCGTACGGGCGGCCGGTCGCCCGAGGCATCGGGACGGGAACGGAGTGTCCGGATCTCGCTCGCGAGGCCGGTCAGCGCCTCCGCGCTGCGGTGCCGGACGGTGAGCGACGCGGCGTCGAGGCCCGAACCGTGCACAAGGTGCACAGTCAGCTCCTGTCCCACGACCGTGACCCGGTGCACCCACGCACCGGGCACGAACGTCGTCGTCGCCCCCTCCTGCCAGCGGACCTCGCGTCCCGCGACCCACACCCGAGTACGCCCTTGTCTGATCACAACCCCCATGGGGGCACATTAGCTTGCAGTACCGGCATGTCCCCACCGGTGCATCGTGTCACGAGGCGTGGCCGCTGACCTCGGCCAGTAATCGTTGACGGGCCGTGGGATCCGGTGGTGTGAGTTCCGCGTTCCGGGCGACTTCGTGCAGTACGCGGGAGGCGGCGGGTGTCAATGCGCGCAGGGCGCGGTGCTGGAGGGTTTTGATTGCCCCCTTGTTCTTGCCCATGACCTTGGCCGCCTCGGTGACGGAGAGGCCTTGGAGAAAGCGGAGTGCCACGCATTCCTGCTGTGGCGCGCTCAATTGGCGGGCGCGTTCGATGAGGTCGGTCGTGTGGTCGGGCGGTGGCGGATGGGTGTGGGTGGTGTCCGGGCGGTCGCTCAGGTCCTTGAGGCGGCGGCGGGCGTGTACGAGATGGGAGCGGACCGTACTCGTGGTGACGGAGAGGTGGTCGGCGACGTCCTGGACCGCCCAGCCCTCGAAGTAGCGCAGGACAACGCTGGATTGCTGCATGGGTGGCAGGGCCCGTAAGGCATCGACCAGGACGATGTGCTGGACCACGTGGTCGCTGGACTCGTACGGAGAAGCGATGTCCTCGGCCACCGGCATGGTGCGCCGGTGGCGGCGGCGGTCCGCCCAGATGACGTACCGCAAGGCGGTACCCGCGTAGGCGGGCGGGTCGTTGACGTCGTCCCAGTGCTGGAAGACGGCGAGGAGGGCTTCCTGCACCGCGTCGAGGGCGGTGTCCAGGTCAGGGGTGTTGGGGCAGGCCTGTGCCAGCAAGCGGCGGAAACGCGTGGCGTAGAACTCTTCGAAAGTGGGTTTCTCCGACGGCAGGGGGGTGCCCCCGCCGTGGCGGGGGCTGGTGCTCGGCTTCACCGAGTGCGGTCCTCCAGGGTGGCGAGTACAGGATGTCGCGCAGGGGGTCCAGGAGGCGGGCGGTGAAGGCGCGGCGGACGTCGTCGGGGACGAAACGGGACAGCCCTTGGCTGTGTCAGTGCGAGGGTGCGGCTGACGGTCATTCAGCGGTGAGAAGGTTACGTTCCCAGAATCGAATACTCCTTGTTTGTCGCGTAACAAACTCACCGCAACTGAAAGGCGGATCACTTGTCGCGCATCAACGGGCGTTGCGTTCCTTGGCTGCGGGATGGAGCTTCAGCGTGCGCGGACCCCGTCGATGGCCAGGTCGAGCAGCCGGTCGGCCTCGACCGGGCCGTCGAGGTCCTCCTCGGTGGCCAAAGCGATGGCGCCGACGAGTTTGAGTAGTTGGGTGATGGTGACGTCGGGGCGTACGGCGTTCACGTGGCGGGCGCGGTCGAGGAGTTCGTCGCCGGCACTGGTGATCATCGCGTGGCAGGTGCTTCCCAGCGTCGGGTCGCCGTCGCGGGTGCCGTGCATCACTGAAGCTCCCAGGCCCCGGTTGGCTACGGCGTGTGCGCAGACGGCGCGGAGCCAGCTGACGAGTGCGGCTCCGGGATCGGAGTCGGGCAGCAGGTCACGCGCTTTGTCGCACAGGGCGTTCACCCGGCCCTTGAAGACGGCTTCCAGGAGCAACTGCCGGGAGGGGAAGTGCCGGTGGAGCGTGGCCGAGCCGACTCCGGCGTGCCGGGCGATCTCCTCCAGTGAGGCTTCGGTGCCGTGTTCGGCGACAAGGCTCTCGGCGGCGGCCACGATCCGGTCGTAGTTGCGGCGTGCGTCGGCACGCATCGGCCGTGAAGCCGGGTCGGCTGCGCTCTTGGGCACGGGATCTCCTGACGACTTGCTAACTGGGGTGGCCCTCCATATCGTAGCGGCCAATAACCGGAGGGCCACCCCAGTTACTGGGTGTGGGCCCTCGTCGGCATGCGACATGGGGAGATTCGTGGAACCGACAGGAAAGACCGTCGTGGTGGTGGGGGCGACCGGCCTGCAAGGCCGGGCGGTGACACGGCACCTGCTCAGCAACGGCTGGCAGGTACGCGCACTCAGCCGCAACCCGGACGGGGCGCCGGCCAGGGAGCTGGCGAGCGCCGGTGCGCAGATCGTGCGCGCGCAGATGGAGGACGTCGCCTCGTTGGTCGCCGCGGCCGACGGCGCGTACGGCATGTTCAGCGTCCAGCCCACGGTCGGCTCCCCCGGGACCGCGCCGGACTTCAGCGGCGAGGACGAGGTCCGCTGGGGGATCAACGTCGCCGAGGCTGCGCGTACTGCCGGCATCGAGCACTTCGTTTTCACCTCGGTGGCCGGCGCAGACCGTCACGGCAGCGAGAGATTGCCGCAGAACCTGGTCAGCAAGTGGCTGATCGAGCAGCACATCGCCGCGCTCGGCCTGCCCGCGACGATCCTGCGGCCGGTCTCCTTCATGGAGAACTTCACCGGCGCCTACGCGCTGCGGGACGGGACCTTCGCTACCGCCCTCGCCCCCGAGGTCCCGCTGCAGATCATGGCCGTGGACGACGTCGGCTTCGTCGCCGCGCTGGCCTTCTCCCGGCCCGAAGACTGGATCGGCCGCGACACCGCCCTCGCGGGAGACGAACTCACGCCGGTCCAGATCGCCGCGACCATCGAGAACGCGCTCGGGCGTCCGTTGCCGTACGCCCGGATCCCGATCGAAGCGATCCGGGCCCTCAATGAGGACTTCGCGTACGCCAACGAGTGGCTCAAAGAACACGGCTACCGCGCGGACATCACCGCAACCCGCCGTATCCACCCCGGAGCGATGAACTTCCCCACCTGGCTGGAACGCACCGGCGCCGCCCAGATCGCCGCCTTCCTGGCCACCCAGCCCACCGCAGGGCAGCACGCATGAACGGGCGCAAGCCCGACCTCGGGCGCATCGGGATCTGGGCGGGCGATCTCGACACCTACCCCGCGGCAGGGCTTCGCGAGGCCGCGGCCACAGTTGAGGGCCTCGGCTACGGCACCCTGTGGTTCGCCGAGACCGCCGGGCGGGAGGCCATGGCGCAGGCCGCGATCCTGCTGGCCGCCACCCGGCGGATCACCGTGGCCGCCGGAATGACCGACATCTACGCGCGCGACGCGGTGACGACCGCCGCCGCCCACCGAACCCTGGAGGAGGCGTTCCCCGGGCGATTCCTGCTCGGACTGTGGGAGAGCCACCCCACCCTCGTCGAGGACGTCCGCGGTCGCCGCTTCGACCCGCCGCCGACCGCGATGCGCGCCTACCTCGACACGCTGGACGCCGCCCCGTTCGGTCCACCCACCACGACAGCCTCGCAGCATCGGCTGCTCGCGGCCCTGGACCCGGGCATGCTCGCGCTTGCCGCCAAACGCGCTTGGGGCGCCACCGTGTTGGGCATGCCCGTCGAGTACACACGAACGGCGAGGACAGTGCTCGGGCCCGACACACTCCTGGCCGTGACCCAACTGTGCGTCCTGAGTCCCGCCCGCTCACGGACCGCTGAACTGGCAGCAGCCACCGCAGCAGCAGCCCTGCCCAATCGGCGCGCGCTGTTGCACGACCTGGGGTACCAGGATGTGGACGCCCTCGACGACCGGCTCGTTGACGCGATCGTGGCCCACGGCGATGCCGAGGACGTCGTCCGGCGCGTCCACGAACACCTCGACGCCGGAGCCGACCACGTCAGCCTCCACCTCCTGACCGGCATGCCGGGCATCGTCCCCATCCGTCAGTGGGAGCACATGGCCACCCACCTGCTGCCCTGACCGGATCCATCGACGTGGGAGCCGCAGCAGGACCGCGGCTCCCACGCTGCAGCCTGCCACAAGAGGTGTTCGACCCGGTCGAGGAACCGCTTCATGCCCTGTGCCGCGCACGCACAGCACGGGTGCCGCTGTTCCTGCCCCCGGGCCGTGCCGGCGGTGTCGCCGGTGTCTTCGGGCGTGTGGTGCACCTGATCGCCCTCGGTCGGCGCATGGGCGCTCTCGGCCTCGCACAGCAACACATCGCACCCCTCGGCCAGTTGCGTGAGGTTCGCGCACGGTGCTGTGTCTCCGGAGTAAACGAGCGATCGGCCCCCGCTCGGCATCGTCCGCCTGCACAATGTCGTCCTCACCGATGAGGGCCAGGCGAGACGTGCCCGGTCAGCCGGGCTTTGTCAGCCCGCCCAAGGGAGTTCGGCGTGGAGAGACCCTGCGATGGCTGATCCGCCAGCCGTCAGCGGTGCGCACGACGGTGTCGTCGTAGGAGACGGAACCGCAGGAGCCGTCCGCCTTGATGCCCAGCCCCTTGGAACGGACCTGCACCCGGCCGTCCGCCCATGCGGTTACGACGACGTTGGTGACGTGATGCGCGACAGGGTTGGCCGCTCCCAGCGCCCATGCCGCTTCTCGGATGGCTGCCACCCCGGACAGCGGCTCCTGGCCGAAGTCGGTGAGGTCATAGATCACATCGGCGGTGAACAACTCGTCCATCCGGTCAAGGCTTCCGTCGTCAACGAGGTGACCGTGCAACGAGACCAGTTCGATGATGGCCAAGCGATCTTCAAGAGCGAGCGACACACGCGTCCTCTCCGGCCCGGCGTGGAAGGCGCCAAGCCGAGCATCGATCCGACATCAGCACAGCACCACACCGCTCGACGCGTTCGGGCGTGTCTGACAAGAGCAGGGCCGTGCACGTCGTGATCGTCCCCTACCGGCGGTCAGCCTGCCACCGACTTCTCCACCGCAGCCTGCCACCGTCAGCTGAAGCACGGCTTTACGACCACAGCGTCACGAGACAAGCCTTTAGGCCCAGGGCCCGGTGAGGTCCCAGCTCACGTCATCCCGCCACAGAGTCGGGGTGTCCCAGGCGTTCGGTCCGCCCTCGCTGGCGATGTAGGCGCCGTAGTAGTAGTGACGGATGAAATGGTCCGGGTAGTTGTAGGACTGGAGGGAGAGGCCCTGGCCGTTCTTACCCGCTTGCGGGCAGAACGTGGCGT